>CBFIII010000157.1:0-1090 GCA_965662645.1 Bacteroidales bacterium | reverse complement strand
GCTGGGCCTGTAGCCCGCTGGTTATACTTCGATATTCTATACCCAAGGTGTCGCTGCGCTTGCCTTGGGCTGAATTGTGGTTTGCCTTGCAGGCAATAGGTATTGGTTATATTTTAATCAAAACTGTATAAAAGACAACGTAACATAGAATGGCTGAAAGCCTATTGCAATTCAGCCCAAGGCAAGTATTGAGCCGTAGCGAAATACGACACCTTGGGTAAAAATACGAAATGCAATTAGCGCACTGAAAGTGCAACACAATTAATCTTTCCAGATATATTGTTCATCATAATCTACCCCATATTCATTTAGACACTTAACAACCAAAGCGTAAATACACTTACCTTGGGCTAAATTGTGGTTTGCCTTGCAGGCAATGAATATTCGTTAAATTTTTATCGTTTTCTTTTTAATTAAACATTAATCTATTAAACATCAACAATCGATATAGATTGTGCTGGGCCTGCAACCCGCTGGTTATACATCGATATCTTATACCCAAGGTGACGCTGCGCTTGCCTTGGGCTGAATTGCGTATGCCTTTCAGGCAATGAATATTCGTTAAATTTTAATCATTTTCTTTTAAACGAAACACTAACCTAATCGACATCTACAAACGGTATAATTTGTGCTGGGCCTGTAGCCCGCTGATTATACATCGACATTCTATACCCAAGGTGACGCTGCGCTTGCCTTGGGCTAAATTGTGGTTTGCCTTTCAGGCAATGGGTGTTGGTTAAATTTTTATCGTTTTCTTTTAAACGAAACACTAACCTACTCGACATCAACAAACGGTATAATTTGTGCTGGGCCTGTAGCCCGCTGGTTATACTTCGACATTCTATACCCAAGGTGTCGCTGCGCTTGCCTTGGGCTGAATTGCGTATGCCTTTCAGGCAAAATATTTTACGTTAAAAGACTCATATTACTACTATACAAATATATTACATTTGTCGTTTTTGTAGTGAAATTATTTTTCTAACAATAACGCTTGCCTTGGGCTGAATTGCATATGCCTTGCAGGCAATAGGTATTGGTTATATTTTAATCAAAACTGCATAAGAAACAACGTAACATAAAATGGCTGAAA
>CBFIII010000156.1:0-1166 GCA_965662645.1 Bacteroidales bacterium | reverse complement strand
CGATATTTCAGAAAAAGCCGTACAGATTGGACACGCAAGAGTGAGTGGCGGTTTTTAAAAATTATTGTAGGTAACGTGTTTAGATATGAATAGATTTTTTAACGATTAAATAAAAACAAATGAACGAATTAGAACAGATTTTTACAGAAATGCTAAACCACAAAGACGAACATTGGCAAGCATACAATAAACCTCAATGGGATAATAACAAAATTGTGAAAGCGTGGATAAAGACTAACGAAAGTAAGTTGAAAAATTTATTTATATCTGGTGTTACAAATTGTGCGATTCTTGAAACTATGCACCAGCAAGTATTCACAGAATTTCACAACCTTAGAAAACAAAAAGGAAACACCGAATTTATACAGGTAAATGGCAAAGAAGCAAATGAGATTATTAGACTTGGTAAATTAGCGACCAAAAAAGAGCATTGTTTGTAACGTTTTACGGATAAGATTAGTTGCGATTCAATAACAATTAAAATAATAAATAATGACAGCATTAGATTTTTATAAAGAAAGACTAAAAGACAAAGGTTTTAGCGATAAACAAGTTAAAGACTTAACAGAACATAAGGATTTGCCATGGATACAGTTTGCAGAAAATTACCATGCCAAGCAATTAATTTTATCTGGTGTTAGCAACCGAAGGGAACTGTTAATTGCTACTCTATACGGTTGGCAAGATTACAAAGACCAAGGTATTAGCATAGAAGATTATTTAGATGAAATTGAAAGCAATTTATAGTTGCTAACGTAATACGTATATGAAATGTAGCGTAAAAATGAACGTTTGCCCGAAGCCAGTAAAACGATAATAAATAATAAATAAACCTTTAATAAAGCCCTGAACAGCTATATTTTATATACTGTGTTAGGCACTTTTGAAATTATGGAACAAAGACAATTAACGGGTAAGTGGTATCTTAAAAAAACTTTTTTGAGTACATACAAAGTGATGGTAGAAGTGAAAAGCAGTAAATGGGACGACCCAAGTTATGGAAATGGTGGTGGTTCTTATTCCCCAGAAAGAATTTTTTATGAGGATGCAAGAGAAAGTGACTTAATAGAGCTAGGTGTTAATTGTGCCTAACGTTACTTGTGTATGAAATGTAGCGTGGTAACGACACGAATGTCGCTACCATACACGAACCAAAATAAATAATA
>CBFIII010000155.1:0-1460 GCA_965662645.1 Bacteroidales bacterium | reverse complement strand
AAGGTGTTTTATGTTTGTTAATGTGGAATGAAATTTTTTGATGCCATGTGTTATTAACTTTTGCTTTTTTCTAAAGTACTTAATGTACATATAGGTAACCTCTAAAAATCAGTTTTCGTTGAGTCATAGTATTCTCATCTAGCTTTTTTTGAAAACCTAGATTGAGGTTTGTTAATGTCCTATCTTTACATCTGATCTTAACTTACATATTATCAATGGCTTAAGTTTTTTATCACTAGTGATTGGACATAGTTATCCCATGCAGTCTTACTAATTGCTCATATCGAAATAGGTTGTAAGTCAGATTTATAAGTCCTATTGCTGCCGTTGCTCTTTTTATTCCAACACAATTTAGGACAAATTTATTCATACTCCCCTCTATAAAACCAAACACATGCTCTACTCTGGCTCTTATTTTGGATTTCTCTTTGTTGCGTTTTTTCTGCTCTTCTGTTAGTGGATGATTGCGTGTGCCCTTTTCACACACCTTATTTTTCACCTTGTACTTCTTCATCGTTTCCTCTTGTTTCTTTCCCGTATATGCGCTATCTGCAAACAGGTCTTGTTCCGCATCTGTAGCCTCTACAAGTAGCTCATCTAGAACCTGAGAGTCATGAACAGAAGAGTCTGTAACCGTATATTTATCAATGAATTTGTGCTTATTATCTACCTTTGCATGGTCTTTATAACCAAAATGATTTTCATTATTTTTTTTGGTCCAACGTGCATCAATATCTTTTTGACGTTTTTTGTTCGGAGTCTCATTCCAAGACTCAGGTGCTGTACCTTCCTCTTTTATGTGTTTGTTTTCTTCTCGATTATTACGTTGGCGAGGCATCTCTACAAAGCTGGCATCTATTATTTTACCCTCGTGAGCAATCAGCTCATTGGCTTCTAATTTAGCATTAAACAATGTGAAAAGTTCCAATTCTAAATTTTGCGACATCAGACGTTCTCGAAAGTCCCATACGGTCTTTGAATCAGGAACTTTGTCATCCAAAGAAAGTCCTAAAAACCGACAAAAACTTAAGCGATCTAAAATCTGATACTCAATTTGATCATCGCTCAAATTATAATAGCGTTGCAGGATCAGAATCTTAAACATCAACAATGGAGAATAAGGACGAGCACCTGCGTTTGTCTTTTTCTTCTTGTTGATTGTCTTCTTTAATATTGGCAAAAACATCTCCCATGAAATAACGGAATTCAACCTCTCTAGTGGATCACCTTGCTTGCTGAGTTTTTCTAAGCGAAAATCCTCTCCAAACAGCCCTCGATGACCTAATTCTTTATATGTCTGTATCATAATGTATTACGTTAGTGCAAATATACGCAAAATATTACTATATCACTAATCTTCAGATGTTTAAATTTTAGAGGTCACCATATAGTGATTTGTTCACAAGGTTGATTTTTTGTCTTCATTATATGGTGCTTGGGGTTTTTTGTGTTGAAAATAT
>CBFIII010000154.1:0-1605 GCA_965662645.1 Bacteroidales bacterium | reverse complement strand
GCTCCGCTGATAAAGCCATATGGCTAAACAAGTAATTATTCATAATTTTTATACTAAATATTAAACCTGCTTAAATAGCAGCATTTCGTTCTTTGACATATTGATCTATAATATTTATATACTGTGTAATTAAACCATTAGACATTTGAGTAACCAAATGTATGTAATTCACATCTTTGTTGTCAAGGTATAATGTTTTTACTCTGTTGTAATCTTTAAGATAATGATCAACAGCTTGCATTGTATGATTTGTTTCTCTAGCAACAATCATTGGGTCTTTTTTTTCGACAACACATTTATAGATGATTTGATATTTATGCGTCAAACAAGATCCCATATCATGTAAAACACCTGGATGAGGAAGTTCAATATTATGTTTTTCTTCATAGCGTTTTCTAATCATAGAGGCACTAGAATCACTGATAGCCATCAGCAAACTAACATCACGCATTGACAACAATGCATTTTGACTATATGCTTCATTTAATAATCGAGCTACAACATCTTGTTTGTGTTCAGATATTCTATATCCACCTTCAAGTTTGGCAATATCTTTACTATTAACTAGAGTAAGTACAACAGGAACAAGCTTCATCTTAGAAGAATCAGCTCTGGTATCTTTGTGTATAGCATTCCATAGCACTTGTCCTGGTTTTATAGTATTGATATCTCTATTGTTAGTTTCAAATATCATTATTAATTGATCTACGACCAAACTACGTATTGCAGGACCAAAAGCCTTCGGAAACTCAGTTTTAAAGAAGTTTTCTAATGCTGGTTTCAAGAAACGTTTATGAGCCGATTTATAACGTTTTTCTTTATAAGAGATAGGTAACATATCAAATTTATTAATAGGTTCTACATTCTTTTTTTTAATAAATCATCCAGCTCTTGTTGGCGGGATGGAACGATTTCTGAGTGCGCCTTTATATCAATGTATTCTTCTGCTAATTTATTAGAAATTTTAGTGAGAAAAGCGATGGTGTGTACGTCGTAGCCTTCTTGCATTAAAGCTACAACCTGTTTAAATTTATTTACATAGTTACTAACTGCTTTTATGCTATGGTTTGTTTTTCGAGCAATTTCTGTATACTCGTCACCTTTTACCCATAGTTTTACAATTAGAGCACGATGAGAAAGTGTTTTACCCATATCTATAATTGTAGAGCGAAGAGGAACAAAGATATCCTGTTCTCTTAATTTTTTTAGATCACGAACAATAGTTCTTTCACCACAACAAAAGATACGATTAGCAATATCTTCAACAGTTAGCAGGCCTCCTTGAATAAAGGCTTCATTGCATACACGGCAAAGCCTGTGTTGTCTTAAAACAACAACACCTTGTTCTTTTTTAATTTTCAAATCTTCACGGTCATCATTAAGCGTTAAAGTGACACAAACCTTATTAGCATCCTTTAGCTTTTTTGAAGGCCGATCCTCGGCAGAAATAACAATAAACTTAGCTCTTCCTAAACTGGGTTCAACTGAGAGTTCAAAAAAGTCTTTGTAAACATCGTGAAGTGTATTAAGAACTGCTTTACCTTCAAAAAGAGAGCAACCTAATCCATTAATGATGCTGTTCATAAATTGATTATCAAGAGTCTT
>CBFIII010000153.1:0-1672 GCA_965662645.1 Bacteroidales bacterium | reverse complement strand
AAATGAACGCCGCAGAAGACTTGCAATCTCCTTTTAAAGATGATGAGAAATACGCATTTTTAGAATCTCTTGACAAGAAAACACTAGAATCATTCTTTGTATTTGACACTTGCTATTCAAAAGTAAAATACCAAGATTCCATTTATACTAATTTATGTGGCGTAAAACACTTAGAATTTTCATATAATGGAAAGTTTATGAGCTACCTCTATGAAACAGGAAAGTCAAATCAGGATTTTAAAGAACTCCATTCTTTATTAGAAGCTGCTGGAGACATTTCGGCAACACAATATCAAGGTTTTGGGCACTATTATGATAACATTGATATTAATTCAACAAATTGGCGATTATTATCAACTTTTTATATCCTGATGATAGAAGAAGAAATAGATGTAAAACTTAAAAGACATTTTGAAAAAGAATAAGTGCTATATGTAAAACGCTAATATAGATAATGTGACGGTGCCGTTATTACACGAATCTTAGTAATTCCTAGCAGCACACCAAATTCTAGATTTGACAGCGTATCGTTTATTTTTACAGATATTCATGATTGAATCGTTGACAGAGTCTAAATATATCATATACTCTGTAAATTCACGATTAGGTTCTTTTTATATCCTATTGCTTTTAGTTGTCTGCTTACATAAAGCTATATTTGCAACCGAACAAAAAAATGCGATGTCTAAAAAAGTGAAGAATCTTCGTAATTTCTAGCTATACGCCAATTCATAAATTCACCTCCCACAGTTCAAAAAACACACAATTTTAGAGTAAAAATAGAAATCTATTTTGTAATTTCGCCAAATAGAAAAACACCAAACAAAAGAAACCGTCTATCATGGTTTTTTGTTGTTTTCTGTTATGCATAAAATATCAAAAGTCAATAAATCCAAGGATTATGAACAAAGACATAGAAAAGAAATATTCAGGAGAAGCTGAGATCTTTAAAGCCTTAGCCCATCCCACGCGTTTATTTATCATTCATGCAGTGAAAGATCAAAAGCTTTCGGTAAAAGAATTGACTGAAATGGTTGATATAGACATCTCGACCATGTCCAAACATCTTGACATTCTTAAAAGACTAAAAATCATAGAAGGAGAAAAGGTTAAAAACTTCGTTTACTACCGATTAACTATTCCTTGCGTCTTAGATTTTATGAATTGTGCCATTAAAGTAATCAACAAAAAATAAAAAAACATTAATCTGATTGACTGATTGGCCAATTATAAAATATACAATATGAATGATTTAGAACAAGTAATTAGTAAAATGGATTTCAAGTACTTTGGAAATGGAGAACACAAAGTAGAAGTAGAAAATTTCCTTTCGGCATCAAATACCGTATTCTTAGATGTGAGAGCCAAAGAAGAACAGGAAACCATAAAACTTTCGTTAACACATCATTGCAAAGTTTTAGAAATACCAACAAATGAAATTCCCGAAAGAATAAACGAAATACCTAAAGATAAATCCATTGGCGTCTTTTGTTCTGCAGGAGTACGCGCCACCATTATCTTTGTTTACTTAAAAAGTAAAGGTTTTAAGGATGTAAAAATAATCCTTGGTGGTTATCCTCCATTAATGGCTGCTGTAATGCCTGGCAAACTGTATAAAAAACTCAATAAATAACAAATGGACATTTGGATATTAGCAGGCATCATCATGATC
>CBFIII010000152.1:0-1807 GCA_965662645.1 Bacteroidales bacterium | reverse complement strand
CTGGTAGCGGGAGTTTGTTCAACACTAGCTTCAATGTGTTGAGTATGCAAGCAACTCAACATTGAAAGCTAATTGTTTTACCACCCGTTATTAAATTTTTAATTGTTTTTCTAATTCAGAAATATTTGAAGGTCGTGCTGCATTGTCATTGACAATATTTCCTTTCTTATCAATGATTAGGTAGTGAGGCATACCAGAATATTCTTTAAGTTCTTCTTTTAGGTCATTACCTAACTCTTTAGTTGCACGAATATGATTACCCTCAAGTTCATAAAACTTAATCATATCATTCCATCTGTTTTTATGACGATCACTGTCTAATGAAATATATAGAATCTCGACTCCGTAGCTTTTGAGAATTTCTTTTAGTTTTTTATTATGTTTAAATTCATCCTTACAATATCCACAACTAGTAGCCCATATATCGACATAAACCTTTTTACCATTAAATGGCTCTAAAGCCTCTGCTAAGGAAGTTATGTTTTCATAATTATCTACGAACTTATAATTCTCATTTGCCTCACGGGCAACCTTTTCATAGTAATACTCTATCTCATTTATGTTTGGTGCGATGTAAGTTGTATACTTACTTTCAGGATAATCAGTTTTAAACTCTTCGAGAAGGTTTATCAATTCCTTTTCAAATTTCTTTTGTCTTGTTGTCGCTTGTATGTACGTAGCAGTATAATACTCAATGACGTCTTCGGGCAAGAGGAGCTTCGCAAGTTCTATATTGTAGGTGTGGATAAGTCCTTGTTCTCTCTTCTCTTTTCTGATTAGTTTTATTGATTCATAATCAAGCTTTGTATACAAATTAGACCAAAACGCCATTCTCAATAAATCATAATAATAATAAGTCTTCTTTGTTGTTGCATCGGTGATGAAAGTATCATTAACAGCATCACTCCACATTTGTATTACTGCATTTTCGGGTGTTACATTGTTTCGATATGCAGTATTATAATTAATTGAAGCAATGGTTGAAATCGCAAAGTTGTAATATACTTGTCTTTCAGAAGTAATCAAAGCTCTGAGGTCTGACGAACAGTTAATTTTAGCTAATTCCTGGAGTTCGTTATCAAATTTTTCATCGTATGAACTACGTATGCTTTCATAATCTGAAACATCTTTGGGAATATTTCTAGCTGCATTGGGGGGAAATTTTGGAAGAGCATCATAAAACGTCTGAGCATCATCATTATTAATTATATTAATTTGCTTACCGCGAATCTCTATTTCATATGTTTTATCTGGTTCGACAATCATTTTTTTGAAATTAGACTTTGATTGTAAACCAATAAACACGGGTTTATCAATACTTAAAGTAATAAGAAAAGAACCTGTAGAGTCTATAATTACAGAATCTTTGAACCAACCGTTATAAAAGTCATTTTGGATTGCGGTGTATAATAACTTAGGAGTTGCATTATCAATTATTTTTCCTTTAATGAAAACATTTTCTTTTTCTGTTGTACACGCAGATAATGCTAACGTCAAAAAGATTAAAATTTGTAGTCGTCTCATTTTTTTTGTTTTAATGGGTGGTAACGATTGCTAGATGGATAGTATGGCATGTAGAAATCAAAAATCGTTCTGACCATCACTTAGCCAAATCATAGATTTTACTGTGAACTTTCCATTTCAGACACTGTCAAATCTATGATTTGGCGTGCTGCTAGAAACTGTCGAAGCTCGTATTACAGCGGCACGCCATATTATCTATTCTAGTGTGTTGAACTAAACTCCCGCCCCAGCGGGAGAGCTTATCTTAAACACCTTCAAAATTAAGATAATCTGATTAAATAAT
>CBFIII010000151.1:0-1896 GCA_965662645.1 Bacteroidales bacterium | reverse complement strand
ATCGATCAGTTGCCGAATCAAGAGATGTATGATCTTAGGGAGGGATTGTGAAAAGAGTCAGGTATTGGCTCTATCCTGGATCCTTCTCGTCCGGTCAGACAAACTATATTGAGTCAAGTTAAATTTTCAAGTTTTCAATTCAAAAATTGTGCATTATTAATAAACTATCAATTATTTTAAATTGTTTTTTTAATATGAAAAAACTTCATTTTTAGTTAACATTGCATATATTACTCGGATTAATTTCTTGGCAACATGACTTAATGCGACACGATACAACTTGCCTTCCGACAACTTTTTATTAAAATATTCTTTGAATTCATCGTTGTTAATTGCGGCTAATCTAGCAGCCTCCATTACCGCCCACCTTAAGTGCGTCGAGCCTCTTTTAACCATCTTCCCTTTTCCGTGCACACTAGTTCCGGATTGTGTTGTCGATGCATCTAGCCCGGCATAAGCAACTAATTTTGATGCACTTGAAAATCGTTTGATATCACCAATTTCCGAAATAATTATTGCACCAAGTGTTGGTCCTATTCCTGGTATCGATTCTATTGTTGAGTCAATTATCGTCATTAGATCTTTGATTTCTTTTTCGATTTCTTTAACTTGATTTTCTAAAAACTCTACTTGTGCAATTGTTTGATGCATTTCTAACATATATGCATAATTAATTTGTCCCACTGATTGTCTGGCTGCTTCTCTAATTACTAGTGCGTCTTTTTTTCCGTAACTTCCTCTAGATGCTGTTTTTAATATGTTTGTTAACTTTACTATATGACTTTCTCCAATTGCTTTTGCATCTGGAAATTCCTTTAACATTGCATAAACACCCTTAGTATGAACGCTGTAGATCCCCTCTAATTCAGGGAATACGATGGTTAGGACGCGTTTTATACTCACTTTGAGCTTTCCTATGCTATTGACTGTTCTACGCTTAAATCTTGATAGTGACTTTAAGCTCTTCATCTGATATGATATAGATACATAGGATTCGTAATCAATGGTTGTTAACATATGCGCTATTGTCATTGCATCAGTTTTATCGGTTTTAGTCTTTCTAAGCGTTCGAGCTTTTCTGTAAAGATTTGTCAATAATGGGTTAATACTAATAATATTGTATCCCTCATTTGCGAAAAACTCTGTAATGTTAATACTGTAATGTCCCGTTGGTTCGAGTCCTATTTTTACTACTTTTTTCTCGTTCTTACTTAAAGACTCTATCGTCTCTTTTAAGTGATCATATCCAATTCGATTGTTTTGAATAATAAAGGGGTCTTTACAAATAACTCCATCACTATCAATAATACAACAATCATGCTTATTCTTAGCTACATCAATTCCAACATACAACATATCAATTCTCCTGTCTTTTTTAGTACGCTGTGTCCACAATCAACTATACTGTGTAACCTTGCTAGATATAAAACGTCGATGCGTTATCAAACTTATTAACAGTAATAGTATAGTGCTGTGGTTAGAGCCTGAGAAAACAGTCAGATTACTCTGCCGTAGGATGACGTACTAATCCACAGCGTCTACTATTATTATAAACCTTTGAATTGATTATTACACTATTCATTATACAAGGATGACGGCGATGGGTCATTTCTGTTATTGCTAGGCGAAATGGTAATATTTAAAGTGATCAACTCTAATTCAAAAGCTTAAAGCAGATTGCACCAGATTACGCGGAAAGGAATCAGTTTGCTTTTTAGGTTTTTCTCTGTGTCCCTCTGTGGCAAAAATGTTTTTGGGTTTGCCCTCTACCACAAAGCATCAGTGGTATTGTACCCAATGACTTTCCTAGGGGTAAAACCAAAAAGCAATCGTCTACAGAATAACGGGATGGGCCTCCTCGTAAGAAGGGCTATAGATCCTCACGTCGCCCCAGCA
>CBFIII010000150.1:0-1897 GCA_965662645.1 Bacteroidales bacterium | reverse complement strand
TCGTCCTTCGTCCTCAAACAACCAAAAATTTTTAACGCTCCATTACGCCAATTTTACTCATTATTGTTTATTTCAAAGGTATTCGTGATACGCTTCGCTTAATTGTTAACGCCTACTTTCATAAGGCGGTATAAATAGTCCCAGCAACGTAACATTCTGTTACCTGAAAACTTCTGTATATTTATATTATTTACCAACACAAAACGACATAGCTCCAAAAATTTCTAACAAAAATAATTATCTTTGATTTTCACAAAAAAGGAATCAAGATATGATTAGAAAACCGCATCCCCTCTCTTGGCTTTTTAGCCTTTATTTTGCCGAAGGGCTACCCTATATGATGGTCGTCGTGGTCTCTACCATTATGTATAAGAATTTAGGGATTTCTAATACAGACATTGCCTTTTACACCGCTTGGTTTTACTTACCTTGGGTCATCAAGCCCTTTTGGAGTCCTTTTATCGACAACATCAAAACCACCCGTTATTGGATCGTCATTGCTCAACTAACCATAGGCGTTCTTTTTGGATTGATTGGTTTAATTCTTCCTTTGGATGGTTTTTTCAAATGGAGTTTGATACTGATGTGGCTTATGGCTTTCTCTTCAGCCACGCATGACATCGTAGCTGATGGCTTTTACATCCAAGGACTAGATAGTCATCAACAATCTTTTTATGTGGGTTTCCGCAGCTTATTTTACCGTGTCGCAATGATAGTAGCTCAAGGCGGCATCGTAGCTTGGGTGGGATATATGAGCGAAACAGGAGTAACTATGGCAATATCCTGGCGCTATGCTATGCTCAGTTTAGGCCTAGCATTTATCCTTCTATCCTTCTTACATAAACGTATTTTACCATATCCCAAAGAGGAAAAAGAAAAAATAAAAAACTCAGATATCTTCAGCTCATACCTTGAAACTATTTCCACATTTTTTCAAAAGAAAGGCATAGTAACGGCAGTACTTTTTATTCTTTTCTACCGTTTTGGTGAAGCACAGTTGAGCAAATTGGCTGCCCCCTTTCTACTCGACAATGCAGAAGCAGGAGGTCTGGGGCTCAATAACGAACAAATAGGATTTGCCTATGGCACAATAGGCGTCATAGGACTTATCATAGGGGGGATCAGCGGCGGATTTTTAGCCTCACGCCATGGACTTAAATTCTGGATTTGGCCTATGGCATTAGCCATGAAACTACCCGACTTAGCCTATGTACTCCTAGCTCATTATCAACCCGACAATATACACATCATACAAAGTGCTATATTCATAGAACAACTCGGTTATGGTTTTGGGATTACAGCATTTATGCTTTATCTCTTATCCCTTGCCAAAGGAAAACACAGCACAGCTCATTATGCTTTTGCCACAGGTATTATGGCTTTAGGCATGATGATTCCCGGGATGATTAGTGGATGGATTCAGTCACAAATAGGTTATGCTCACTTTTTTATCTGGGTCATGTTTTGTACTATTCCTGGGTTGTTATTGATTCCATTTTTAAAATTTGATAAAGACTTTGGGAAAAAGAATACAGAACTTCAAGAAGTGTGATATAACTAAAATCAAATTTTCCGAAGTGGATTAAGTCGGACTACTTGTAAGTATTATTTCACAAAAAAATTGACATTCTTGCATCTGGATATTAATCCATTTAACAAGAGCCTTTAAACGCTAGACTAAGCCAGAACGAAAAATTAAAATACAGATTACAACTATTATTTTAATACTATGTCTTTTGTGTGAGTGATTTTATATGTTTCATTTCTTTAAGATTTACTCGTGTGGTGTTAGCGAAGAAGCTGTGACATATGCCGTGCGATGGGAAGCTAAAATGAGCAGCGGCTCATCTGCGTAGGCAGAGGCATAGGGTAAGCATGTGTGTTAGCTGCCTGTGTG
>CBFIII010000149.1:0-1999 GCA_965662645.1 Bacteroidales bacterium | reverse complement strand
AGAGCCCCATCTGAAGCACCAATATTAACATCTCCAGAATGCGCATTCATACCATTGCTCCCATCTGCATTAGATATCCCCCCTTGATAAATGCCATCAAGATAAGCCTTAAAATACTCACCACTCCCTTCACTACTATCAAAAACGAAAGCAGCATAATACCAGACATTCTCATCGATAGCAACATCGATAGCACCCCACGTATTATTACTTTCCCAAACATGATAATATAAAGAACCATTCTCAATAAAAACAGAAAAGCCATTCACACTACCTCCCTCTTCGTAAAGGATCTGACGTGTAGCCGTCTCATCTATTTTGAACCAAAAAGCGACTGTTCGCTTAGTAACAACAGAAAGATTAATTAAATTATCATCTGCTATCCCTATTTTTGAATTACCCGTTCCATCAAAATAGCATGAAGTATGCATATACGTAGGAGTTACTCCAACAACAGCGCTTCCGCCTAAGAGAATTATTGTATCATTCGATTTGGTATAATGAACAGTGTCATTCTCCACCACTTCTACTGTTACTTGTGCCCTATCACTCTCATTACCTGACCCGTCCATTGTACTCACCCAATAATCGGTAGAAACATCTAATACTGGAGTAGAGTAAATACTATCCTGATAATCAGTACTTGTTTTTAAAACACTCCCTCCACTGGCCGCATCGTACCATATATATTTATCACATAATGAAGCCCTTGAAGCCTTCAATATGACATCATCACCTTTACAAATTCTCACATTCTCTATTGCAGGGAGTGGCGCATTCTCTTCTGGACCAACGGTAACTGTTGGATCATTACTATCATATTGTCCAACAGCCATAAAATCAAAATAGTATTCCCGACCTCCTCTTACGGTAATTCTATCAAAAGCAGTATAATTGGTACTAATAGATCCTGAAACGGCACCAATTACACTCCCATCATCATTATAAATAGCTGCCATATTATCTCCAGACTGAGCATGTCCCAATTCTGTTCGATACCAACTATCCATTGGATGAAGTAAATTAGTTGAATTTGCATCGGAAGCAGAGCCCCCAGTTCTCAACTCAAAACCAAAAGAGGCGCTTGATGTACTATGTGCCGTTCTGGTCAATGTATATCCATCAAAACTACTATTTGCAATACCATAACGATTACTCCCACAACTACTCGCAGATGTTGCAGAATTACGTTGCTCTCTGGATATGAGACGATAATCATCAAGCTCCATGCCAATTGACTTCCATCCTCCATCAGGATCACATAACGTCTGTTTAATCAATACTGATTGGCTATCAAAAGTGCCAAAAGAAATAGCATTTGAACCTATAGAATTCCACCCAGTAGCCGTTTCCATATCATCATAAAAAAGGAACACATCAGTAGCTGTCCAATTATCCTCTACACAATTAACACCACTATATAGTAAATAAACCATGGTAAAAGGAGCCGAAATAAGGGGAACTTTCAACCACACAATAGCATGAGAAGTGTTATAAACTTCGACCCAATGTGGTATAGTTATACCATTAGATGTAATAAAACGAAGATTAGAATAATCATTCTCCATGGCCAGTTCATAATCAACATCTACACGTACTTGATAATTAATTAAATCATTAGTCCCTGCGTATGTCAAGGTGATTTCTTTTCGATATTCACAATCACAATCCCAAGTCTGAGCTTTACTATAACTCAGCCCAAAAGACATAAATGTGACTAATAATAAAATGTTTATCCTCATACATCATCATGTAAAAAAGTTATTTAGATTATTCCTGAAAAACCTCCAGAGAGCCTTCTTCTATATCGATGGCTCCGTCTTTACTGTCTATATCAGCAGCATCAAACATCCTTGGGTAAAAGCCTTTTATTATCGTTAGTTTAGAAGCTGACGCATCGACACGATAAGTACCAATACGCACCTCTTTATCCACTAAGATTTGTACCACGGGAGGTGTTCCTGTAACAACGGGTCTAATCGCCGAACTATCCACAATA
>CBFIII010000148.1:0-2125 GCA_965662645.1 Bacteroidales bacterium | reverse complement strand
CGTTTTGTGGAATGGCCCGAAGAATTTACAAATGAAACTTTTATAATAGCGCTTATTGGTGAAAACACGTTTAACACCTCATTGGATGATGTTTTTGCAAATATAAAAGTCAAGAATCTAAACACTAAGATAATCTACACAAATAATTTAAACGTTTTAACGCAAGCAAACCTGATTTTTATTTCCGGATCAGAGAAAAAGAGGATAAACGAAATTCTTTCGGTAATAGGTAAAAAACCCATTCTCATTATTAGCGATACCAACGGATTTTGCCATATGGGCACTTACATTAATATGTACGTAGATGGAAATAATATCAGGTATGAAATAAATAAAGAAGCACTCGAAAAAACAGGATTGAAAGTTAGTAGCCTTTTATTAACCTCAGCTAAAATTGTAAAAAGCGATGATTAAACTAAACTTCATACAAAACCTGTCGATAAAGAATAAAGTCATTTTAATTATTCTATCCATCACCTTTTTAATCCATAGTATAGGATTTACATTTATAACTATATGGGATATAAATAGAATAAAATCAGACATACAAACAGGTTTATCTCTAAACACCAAGCTGGTAGCTGACAACTGTATTGTCCCATTAACATTTGATGACAAACAGCAAGCAACAGAGGCATTGTCCCAGCTGAAAAATATTAGTTTTATCGAAACAGCTTGTTTATTCGATAAACAGGGAAACCTTTTTGCAAGTTATCCTGAAAAAATCAGTGAAAATTCTATTTTAGAATTTCAAAATCAAGAATATAATGTCTTTGAGAACGGATTCTTCTATGTTAAGGAAAGTGTCGTTTATCAAGGTAATACTTATGGAGAGGTTTTGGTTAAGGCAAACTCAGAACCACTAAAAAAAGCGAAGCGAAGTATTATAATTACACTAATATCGTTAAGCATTATATTGGATCTTTTAGTGATACTATTAGCCGGTATGATGCAACGGTATATTTCTTCACCAATAATTGCGTTAAAAGATCACTTTGATCGCATAGCAGAGAATCAAGACTTCTCAGTGAAAATAATCAAAGAAAGCAATGATGAAATTGGAAGCCTCTACGATGGGTTTAATAATTTAACAGAACAGATTTTCACACGTAGCAAAGAAAGGGATAAAGCTGAAGCAAACTATCAGGATTCACAAAACAAGCTCGAGTTAGCATTACAAGGAGGTGAAATAGGTGTTTGGGAATGGGATTTAGCAAGCGATCGCACCATTTGGGATGCTAAAATGGAGCATATGTTTGGTTTGGCAAAGGGGGAATTTAATCAAACTCACGAAGCATTTAAAGCGTGTTTGCACCCCGATGATATAAATCCCACCAAAAATGCCATAAGTGATGCCATTAAAGGGGGTGCACCATATGATACCATCTATAGGGTAATCTGGAAAAATAAAGAAGTGAAATATATTAAGGCAAAAGCTTTGGTTGTAAAAGATAAAGAAGAAAAGCCTGTTACAATGATTGGTATTTGCATTGATGTAACAAGCATTAAAGAGGCTGAAGAAGAACTGAAGAAGCATAGAGATAAATTAGAAGAATTAGTCAATGAGCGAACCAAAGAACTCCAATCGAAAAATTCAGATTTGGAAACAATGAATCAAGTATTTGTGGGGCGCGAATTACGCATGATTGAGTTGAAAGAGAAAATACGCACTTTAGAAGAAATTATTGAACTGAAGAAATAGGGATATGAAAATGAGAACTCTAGAACTTATTGATTTTGAAAAGGTGAATGTCTTGTTGGAAGGTTTCAATAATGCTACAGGTTTTGTAACTGCAATTATAGACCTGGATGGAAATGTTTTATCAAAATCGGGATGGAGAGAAATCTGCACAGAATTTCATCGGGTTCATCCGGAAACGTCAAAAAAATGCACGATAAGTGATACCGAATTATCCGTGAATATAGCTTCAGGCAAAAAATATCATGCCTATAAATGTTTAAATGGATTGATAGACGTTGCTGTGCCTATAATCATTAATGATGAACATATTGCCAACTTATTTTCCGGTCAATTTTTTTTCGAAAAACCCAATCTTAATTTCTTCAAAAAACAAGCTGAAAAATATAAATTCGATAACAAAACATACTTTAAAGCTCTTGATAA
>CBFIII010000147.1:0-2268 GCA_965662645.1 Bacteroidales bacterium | reverse complement strand
AACCTCGAAGAGCTTGTTGATGAAAGAACCAAAGAATTAGAAAATAAAAACAAAATGCTGGAAAAAATGAACAAAGCTTTTGTTGGGAGAGAATTAAAGATGAGAGAGTTAAAACAGGAAATTAAAATTCTTAAAGAAAAATAAGAATGGACTCTCAGATGCCATTAAAATGTGCTCCTTAAACGTCTTTGAGTCAGTTTTTTATATAAAGCAAGACCTACTCTTCATTATATTGCTAAAAAAACAATGAAGCAGACAAGTATAAATTTTTAGAAAGGACTAAGTGATTGTAGTATTTTAATTTACAGTCCTGTATATTAAGCAACATAGATAAAACTAAAAAAACGTATATTTGGTCATGCTTAGTAAGTATAAATGGATTCTCACAACGAAGGTGAATTTATTCAAAACGAAACAGATTAATATGGGTACAATAAAACAAATATCACGATCATTTATTCTTATAAGTTTTTTGTTTTTCATGTCAATAATGTCTTATTCACAGGAAAACGAGGCCGTTTTACAAGCAAAAGACCTCACCGAATTATCTTTTGAAGATTTGATGCGAGTTGAAATTAAATCGGCCACATTAACAGGGATTGAAAAGATAAAAACGCCGGGCTCCATTACAACCATAACTAAAGAAGAAATTCAAACTACCCCCTACCGCAATTTATTAGATTTATTAGAAGTTTATGTTCCCAGCGGCACATTTGTGAATCATTGGCTTGGCCCGCGAGCAGGCATTCGTGGCGTTATGAGCGATCAGAACTATTCTTACTTGCTTTTGGTCGATGGCGAGAATATGAATATGCAATTAGAAAACGGGGCAATATTCGAGATTCAGAATAAGGATCTATCGGATATTGAAAAAATTGAAATCACGAGCGGACCAGGTTCTGTCATTCATGGTCCGGGAGCTATAGGAGGTGTCATTTCTATTACCACAAAAAATGCCAAAACAGCCGACAAGGCCAGTGTTGGGTTAAAACGTGATTTCACCTATCGTTATTCCACTTTAAATGGCAATTACACCGTAAAGAAAAAAGATTTTTCCGCCTACCTATTTGGGAGTTTTACACAATCAGACGGTATTGAAAACCCAGAATTTTATTATATCGATAGAGCGCATGACTATGGTTATGGTTACATGTCAAAAACGTTTGGTGACAAGGGCTTAGGAACTCCAGCTCCCAATTTTTATGCCGATTTTGACAATCGCCCTGAAATAAAAGCCCAATTGACTGTCGATTTTTTAAAAGAATTTAGTTTTAATGCTAGATATACTAGCTTCAGTTATAATAAACAAGCACAACAGGGCATTTCAGAAGAAGGCCCTGCTTTTTCTGGTATTTACGGACAACAATTGGTATCTGCCTTAAAAAACAAACACCAATTTTCTGAAAAAATACAATTGGGAAGTAGTATAAGTTATCAATCGCAAAGCAATGGCGACATTGCGCTTTATCAAGTTGCCAACAAACCGTTTAATGATATTACACAGCGTCGTAATTCGTATTCCGAAAATAAAATAAATGCACGATCCATTTTATCTATACAACCATCCGACAAATTAAAACTAGCTTTAGGAGCAGAGTATAACTATTGGTATTATAAACCAGAATGGGGAAAAGCAAAAAATAGCTTTCTTATGGATTTTCCTCCTCCCATAAAATTTGCCGTAATGGATAGTTCCTCTGGATTTTACACACAATACAATCCGAATGGTATTGTAACCCTTATCGATAAAACCATTGCAGCACATCAATTTTCAACTTTTTTTGAAGTCAATTATCAGCCAATTGAGAACACAACTATTTTATTATCTGGCAGATTGGATAAACACAATCTTGCGGAGATAGCATTTTCGCCAAGACTTGCAGTTATTCAACAATTAAATGATAACAATTTCGTGAAGCTGATTACACAACAGTCTGTTCGCTTACCTGGTCTTCATGAACTATATGCCATTGATTATGCTTCAGGAAATTCTCCTGCTCCAGAAAAATTAAGAGGTGTCGAATTGATCTATTCGCGTATTCAAAGTCAATATTTCACGCTTAATGCATCCCTATTTTATCAAACCGTGGACCAAATGGCATGGATTGATGATGGAGGCTCTGGATTGGTAGGAACTTTTGAAACTGCAGGTTTCGAAGCTGATGCTTCTTATAAGATAAATAATTTAAATATGGCTTTAAGCTACTCCTATATTCAGCAATGAAGTTGGGAACCTGTACTTGATTTTAATTCATATTTATCACGAAT
>CBFIII010000146.1:0-2293 GCA_965662645.1 Bacteroidales bacterium | reverse complement strand
GACAAGAAAGATTCGCCTATGCCTATGGTCATAATGGTGCGATACATTAAAGGTCGCGTGTTGTACTTTTTAATGAGGCGCGGCATCACTTCCTTTTCCATAAGGTAAACCATTTCGTGAGGTACACCAGGGAGCGAAATCACCACGAGGTCGTCTTTCTCGAACCACAAACCGCGCGCTGTTCCTACTTTGTTGGGTAAGGTGGTGATGTCCGCGTTGGATATCATTTATTTCTCATTAAAACACCTTCTTCTGTCAATCTGTATTTTTGCTTGCTGCTTTTAGGTTTATCTGGAATTGTTAATTCTATCAAGTGGCTGTTCAGTGCTGGCTGTAGATAATTTTTTCTAAAGTTCTCTCTGTTTGCTAAGCCTAGTATATCTTGTAAATCCTGTCGTGTATGCTCGCCTGTAAATGCTTTTATCAAATCTTCAACTTGCGTGCTAACTTGCGTGGTGACTTGCGTGGCGACTTGCATGGTAACTTGTTCAGATGCAGGTAAAGTTATACGTAGGAAATTCTCTGAAAACTTAAAACAATCTTTATTGTAAATCTGCAAAATGCGAGGAACGCCAGAACCTAATTGTTCAACCATTCCTAAGTCTTTATATACACGCATTAGTTCTTTGTTTCGTGGCAGTGATAACCCTTCAAAAAAGTCTATTTGCGTCATTCCTTCAAACAATCCTCCGTAACTGTTGATTTCCAATCTGTCAGAGAAAATTTCAAACTTTGGTGGAACTTCTCGAGTGTAATCATTGTGAATAATGGCATTGACAATTGCTTCACGCAATGCTACGGCATTCCACAGTCTTTTGTCTATGCGTTCTTTCGATGTGATTTTTGAAATGGTTCTATTTTCAAGGTCAAGTTTATCTAGAACTCTCTTAGTAGCTTTTATCAGGGAGCAATAGCCGTATTCATTGTTCTCAATCAATATAACTCTATCTGTTCCTGAATATTTCGCAACTTTTATAGACGTTCCGTTTTCATCTGCTAAAAGGTATGCTACATAATTTAACTTTTCATCTTCTGTTAATAATTCAAGGTTTTTCTTGAAGTGTTTGGTGAGTTTAAGTCCTATTTCTTCGTAATAGATTTTAAGTTGCTCGAAAGTTAAATCTTGACGGTGTGATCTTATTTTTCCGAGAGAGTTGCGTGTACGCGAAGAAAACATCCTATCAATCATTGCTTGTTGCATTGGTTCAGCTGCTGTTCCTATACGTATAAAGCACCCCTTTTCTGTCATCCCATATTTCTTTTTGAAATAAGGTTTTTCAGTGCCTCCAGCAATAATAATCTTGATTAGTTCTATGTCATCTTTATTGTCGGTAACCACATCAAATAAACCCATTGCGGAGGGGGAGATATTGTGTTTTAAGCGGTCTTTGATTTTTAGCATATCACTATCGATATCAGAAACACCTA
Organism: Bacteroidales bacterium; assembly: GCA_965662645.1. Classification (GTDB taxonomy): domain Bacteria; phylum Bacteroidota; class Bacteroidia; order Bacteroidales; family UBA5342; genus UBA5342. The sequence continues at coordinate 865 of CBFIII010000146.1, read as the reverse complement.
AGGTCTTTCCATCTTTATCAATGCCAATATAGATCATTCCTCCTTCGTGATAGTTAAGAAAAGCTACAACTTCCTTCTCAATATCAACTTTTGGGGTAAGCTCTCTTTTATACTCTATTCGATTTGTTTCCGACATATTCACTTGTTATATTCAATAATCAAAAGTGCTAAATTCGCGTAGAAGCGTTGGCAAGAAACTGTTTTTTGCAATTTGGGCTGTGTGCTTGTTCAGGTGAATTGCAAATGTGCGGTTTGTGCGTTAGTTTTCTATTTTTAGTTTCATGCGAAAGCTGTTTGTTGTGCTGATTTTGTTTACTTAGTGGTAGCATTTATCTCCCTCCAATATAACGTATATATCTCATTTATCCGTAAAGAACTTCATTGCATTAATCAAAGAAGCAAACAAGAAAGCCCCCATAATTACTAAGTTTTATTGATCAACTCCTCATAGTAAATCCCCTCATTGCCAAAGGTATAAATAAAGAAGAAAAAAGCAAGAAGATTCATTCTATTAAATAAAGAAAGGAGGAGCATAAATTCTATCACCAAGTAGCCCAAGAAACGACCCCAAAAAAGGCATCCCAGTCTATTTTTATCACAAAAAAAAAGGATAAGATCTCATATTGAAGACCTTATCCTTGTTTTATTAATGGTGCTATTCGTGTTACTCGCTAATGATCAGTTCACGTAACATTTTCATTCCTACTGAGGCGCTGCGTTCAATAATCTGTTGGCGGTAGTCGCCTAAATCGTATTTTTTTGCGATAGTTTGATGAGCCGAAGCTACTGCTATCCATACGGTTCCCACAGGTTTTTCTTCTGTGCCACCCGTAGGGCCAGCTATTCCTGATGTGGCAATGGCATA
>CBFIII010000145.1:0-2424 GCA_965662645.1 Bacteroidales bacterium | reverse complement strand
AATGTTTTTATTTTTGTTGTTTGTGATTGTATTAAATCATCGGCACTGGATAAACAATTGGCTATTTTTTGTTGTTCACCTTTTGAAGGTTTTGGTAAGGTTGTATTATAAACAATCTCACTACTAATATTCTGAACAATACCACCAGCAGCAAGTCTTTTGTATTGCTCTTGTAGAATATCTGAATTTAATAATTGAAGTAAATATTGTTTGTCAAAACTTTTCTCATATTCACGTAAAACAAACCAACCATCATAAATACACCCCTCTAATTCTAATTCATAAGTAGCTCCATAACTCATAGAATTAGCCAAAATCAATTCGCCTTTCATTACTATTCTGGACTTTTTTGAGCCTTTAATTGTAATTTTTTGTTCTACACTATATATCCTGTGATTGACTGCATTTTTTGTATCTCCTATTTTTATCCAATTAACTCCATCTTCGTCATTAGTTAAAAATTGATTAATAGGTCTCGGTGAGCTTCCTCTATACAATTTTATATATTTTGAAAAAAGAGGTATTTCCCAATCCCCATCACCCACAAACTCAGGAAAACGAAATTGCGGTTTGGTTTCGCCTTTAGCAGGAAATAGTTGTTGTAATAAACCTTTTTTGTGGTCTTTTAGTTGGTCTAGTTTTTCGGTTTCTGCTGTTATTAGATTGTCTAATGAGGATAGGCAATTGGCTATTTTTTGTTGTTCGGTAGGATTTGAAGACAAAGGAATTGCAATATCTTCAATTTGCTTCATAGATAGATTTGGTGGTTCACTACCTGCAATACTTTTTTCTATTTCATTTATTAAATAATGGGTTTGAAGTAAATAATAAACAAGTGATAAATTTTCATTTGACACCAACTTTCCAACTCTCTGGTTTAATAATGAATTATGAAGTATCTCATCAACAGTAGAGATTTTCAACTTACCATTTAGAATAGGTCTTGTTAAAGCTAGAACATAATCTCCTTTTTTTATTAAAAAGCTCTTATAAATATTGATATAATCGTCAGGTAAAAAAGATGGATTATTATGATTCATCTTTTGGATGCTAACATCAGCAATCTTCAACCAACGAGTTCCTTTTTCAACACTATCCCTACTAGAAAAGGCATAACCTTGAAAAATTGAAAAAACTTTTTTCAAAGGTTTAATATCCCATTCCCCCTCATTTTCAAACTCAGGAAAACGTAATTCAGGAACTAGTTTTTGTTTTTCTTTATTCATGCTTATCTTTTTTTGCGTGAGGGATAGCAGCGGCATCCTTTTTTGTTTTTTCACAAAAAAGATATAGCGGATAGCCCGACCCTTGGGGCACGCCCAAATAGTTATTTTCTTTATTCATAAGCATTTAATCCTGCAATGTCACGCCCTTGGGCTAATTTATTAAGTAAAGGCACTAAATCCACCATTAACTCTTTTTCTTTTAGGCTACGGTCTTTCCAACCTAAGTCGAGGGGTTCTAGTAAGTCGGTTAGTTTTTCGCCATCAAAGATCATACGGTTCATAATTTCATCAATAAAAGCATTTAAGCTTTCTGCTGTGATACCGTTCTTTTCTGCCAAAGCTTGAATTTCTTTAGCTGCTTTATCGTCTTTAAATTTTTGGTAGCCCTTGTTTATATCCTCTTCATTTAAAGCCAAACCTACTTTTAAGGTGTTTATGTAGGCAATAATGTCGTCGTGTTCGTCCATTAAATTGGCACTAGAGCTTAATAAGTTTATGAGCTCTTCGCGTGTCATTTTATGTTTGGATGGTTTGTCTTGGGTGTATTTTGCTATCAAGCCAATGATATAATCGTAATCAATCACCGCAGAAGAAAAGAGTACAAATTCAAAATCTAATTGTTGTACATCTTTGGGTGTATCTTTCTTGTTTTGTTCTGCATGTAAACGTTTAGCCGTATCTAAATACACCGATTTAAACGAACGCAAATCGTCGGAAGGTAATAAGTTTTCAATGGTTTCGGCTTGTGTCTCTTCCAGGTCGGTGTATTGGTCTAGTTGTGTTTTGTAGCGTTGTACTTCTTTAAAGACATTGATAAAACCAGCACGTGCTTCATCACCTTTTAGGTTACTCACTTCAGAAGGAGAACAGTCCAGACCTTTCGCCTCCATAAATTGGTTTAATTGTGTTACCGCCTCTTTGTATTTCTCGATGACTTTAGGAGCAGGATCGACCAACCAAATTTCTTTTGCTTTCTCAATTTTAGCTCCAGAGAAACGAATCATTGCTTTATTTACATCTTCTTCCTGTTCTCTAAAGACTAGGATGTTACCGTAAGGTTTGGTGTCGTTTATGACTCTATTGGTACGCGAATAGGCTTGTATTAAACCGTGATACTTTAGGTTTTTATCAACGTATAAGGTGTTTAGGTATTTAGAATCGAAGCCTGTGAGTAACATATCGACCACTATCAGCACAT
>CBFIII010000144.1:0-2466 GCA_965662645.1 Bacteroidales bacterium | reverse complement strand
GAATAAGACGTATTAAGAATATGACGAATGAAGCTCCCCTCTCGAGCGGTGTGCTGAGCGTAAGTCGAAGTAAGGGGAATACAAGGGGTGTGTTGTGACGATAAATATGTTGAACTAAACTCTCGCTGAGCGGGAAAATTCATTTTAATGCCTTCAAATTAATGTTTTAACTTCTTAAATTCTCATTTTTGCTCATAAATGTTTTAAACACACTATTATGAGTAAAAAATCTTATTTATTGCAAGCAGGAGAATTGGTGCCTGAGTACAAAAATAAAGCCCTAAATGAGCAAAATACGTGATCTCAATATCGATAAGGGCTCACAAAAAAGCGATTGAAAACACTATAGTAAAAATTCTTGAAGGTTAGACGGTTATCTGGTAGCGGGAGTTTGTTCAACACTAGCTTCAATGTGTTGAGTATGCAAGCAACTCAACATTGAAAGCTAATTGTTAGCGGGCGTTTTTATCCTTTTTTATTAAAATAATACGTTTGTGCTTCCATCAAATAAGTCAATCCAGACTATAGTGGTGAAAAATATTATTACTAAGTTAATAACTCCAATTATAATTAAGATTATCGTTTTCCAAATTCTTAAGGATTTAACTGTTATATAGATTACACCAAGTGATAGTAATGGTTGGATAAGTATAAATAAAGCTAAAATCCAAAATGCTTTTTCCCACTCAATAATCCCATTTACAAGAACTCCCATAACAATAATGCATAATGCTAATTCATAAAACAGAACTGCAGAATTCCAAATGAGAGGTCTCTTCCTTAGTTTGCTTTTTATAATCGAGGACGTTATCATAAGATCGTTTTGAACTTTGGTAGAAAAATTATTAATCCTATGATTAAAGCTGTAATTGCTGAGATTAAAACTGCAGCAGCTGATAGATCTTTGATTTTCTTTATTCTCTCATCTTTCTTGGGTGAGATAAAGTCTGCAATATTTTCAATTGCTGAATTGAAGATCTCGGAGACAACAACAAATCCTATTGCGATAATTATATAGATCCATTCGTCAGGTGAAGTCTTAAAGAAAAAACCTGCTGAGATAACACAAACAGTTGCTAAAAGATGTATCCTAGAGTTGTGTTCTTCTTTTAACAATGTTTTCAATCCTGCAAAAGCATATTTGAAGCTCTTTATTCGGTTCAAAATTGAAAAACTCTGATTGCTTTTTGTCATACTTGTGTCTTGTTTTTGTTAAATGACCGCTAACGATTGCTAGATGGATAGTATGGCATGTAGAAATCAAAAATCGTTCTGACCATCGCTTAGCCACATCATAGATTTTACTGTGAACTTTCCATTTCAGACACTGTCAAATCTATGATTTGGCGTGCTGCTAGAAACTGCTGAAGCTCGTGTAAGAGCCTCAGCGCCATATTATCTATTCTAGCCTGTTGTGCATTGTTATTATAATTCTTTTAATTTTTTTTCGATAGATAAACCAATATTTTGAATCTCATCCGCATATTTATCAGTTTCTTCATTTAGCGCTTTAATTATTAAATTGAAATGTTTAATTCTTAAATTACAGTATTCTAATAGTATTGTATTTTGTTGAATAAATTCTTCGGGTAAATTTTCAATGGCATTTAACCTCTTGACGGTTTTTATATTTTCTTTCCAAAGTTCAACTCCTGAAGTTAACTTCGTAATCAAATATCTCGGGGATTTAGTTTCGAACTCACCGAATACTTTAAGTGACTCAGATTCATTATTTGTGAAATTTGCTAATTCAGTATCATAAGTGTCTGTGTCAAAATTTGAATTAGAAAGGTCACCTGCAATAAAAGCTGTTCCAGCAATTAATATCATCAGTATTACCATAAATATTGCACCAATTCCTGCTGATTTCCATCCGCTATGAAAATCAAGACCTAACTCTTTATGTTTTTTAAGCTCTTTTCCTTGTATTCTATTTACAATTAGGTAGATGATTCCTGTATAGATAGCTGGAATAAGGGCATTAGGGATTTTCTCCATTATATATTCAGGAACAACGAATATTCCTGCAAAAATTATAAATGTTGATATTATACCTATGATTAAGGACTTCTTTCCTTTATCCTCTTCATTGAGTTCTTCATAGTTTCGTTTAATTAAATAACCAGCTGCAAGAGGACCTCCGAAATATGTAGCAATTGAAATCGAGTTCTGAGAGAAAAAAGTTTTTTTGTTTTCCATTTTATATAGTTTTATTTAAGAGGTGAAGGTGTTTTTTAATAATGCACAACGATTGCTAGATGGATAGTATGGCATTAGAAACCAAATTCTCTTCGGATTCCCCACAGAGCCAAATCGTAGATTTTACTGAGTATATTTTAAATTCAGACTCTGTCAAATCTACGATTTGGCGGAGCTGCTAGAAACCACCGAAAGCCGTGTAATAGCCTCATTGCCATATTATCTATTCTAGTGTGTTGAACTAAACTCCCGCCCCAGCGGGAGAGC
>CBFIII010000143.1:0-2489 GCA_965662645.1 Bacteroidales bacterium | reverse complement strand
ATATACCCAGCAGTACCTCCATTTATATAAATTCCGCAAAAATAATAAGGAACCATTGCTTCAATAGTAAACGGCGTTGATCCCCCGCATTGTGGGGCACTTCCTCCAATATAATTATCACTTATAATATTGTCATCCCCATTACTGACATCCAACACATAGTATCTATATGCTCCAGTCGGAACAACAGTGGCAGTTTGATAAAAACTATTTCCTGTTATAGTCCAGCCTGTTGATTTCCATCCTAGACTTATCCCATAAGATGTAGAACCTGGGTTAAAAAAATCATAGATATTATTGTACCGTATAATATTGCCACTGTTCTCGCGACCATCGGAACCCGAAGAGTATATTGCTCTTACCAGAGGGTTACCAGAATTTGTAATGTTACAATATTCAATAATATTGTTGTCGCAGCCATCGCCAGACCAAGACCCTTCGAACCTAACCACACCGTAACCTAAACTCGATGCTTTTAAATAGGAATATCTTATCGTATTATTCTCTGCTGATTGCCTTAACCGAATAGCGTAGGCATATTTATAGGTATTCGTATTAGTAATTGTTAAACTTGCAACGCTTCCTTCCAAATTTACCCTACCGTCGATAGTCACATTGTCGGCACCATATAAATCAATGAGGGGACTTCCCAAATCTCCACTTATTGAAAGATCGGCTGCAGTAGGATACATATTTACAGAAGTATAATTAGCACTACCGGAACCGCTGGCATTAAGCATTGCAGATGCTGTTTCTGTGGTGCTATGATTTACTTTTACCGTAATATCTCCCTGATGTGTACCATCATTTATTTCATCAAAAGCAGCTTCCAGTGTAGCATAAAAAGCCGTAGCTGTACCAATGGTAGCATCAACTTCTATGTATTGCGGTGTATATTCAATCCAAGTCGTATTACTTCCACTCTCCACTTCCTGCCATTTGTTAAAATAAGTACTAACCCCACTATGAAGACCCATATCAACACTAGAACGATAAATATCATCCGCCCCCAATTTTAGTACTATTTTGTTGGTAGATTCATAAAAACTCACCTGCACATCAACATATGTACCATCACTATAAGCGACTTCCAAATTATTATATTCAATCGTAAAGATCTGGTTTGGAGCAGTACCTGTCACTAAAGATTTTACCCATCCGCTATTGTCTTCTACCTTACCATCATAAACCCCCATTGCGATAATCTGACCAAGGCCAGTAGCTGTGGATGTTAGATCGTAAGCACTTGCTACAGAATATGAAGTACTGGCGTTTCCATCCAAACGAATAAATCCATTTGTCGCCACACTTAATTGATCTAATGTCGTATAGTTATTATCGTAACAACTAAAGTCAAAAGGCCAATCTATTTGAGCCTGCTCATCATCACCACTTACAATAGAATTACCCGAAGAACAATCAATCCAACTGTAAGTAGAACCTATAGTTCCTGTTTGTGTGCCATAATTCCAACTGGCTTGAGGTCCTGTAGGCGGAAGAGGATCTGAAGTTCGGGTGTATTCAATCCAGGTATCATTGGTACCACTCAATACGTTCTGCCAGTTATTGTAATACCCCGAAACACCACTATGAATACCTATATTAACATCAGAAACTGTAATATCATCCTCCCCCAACTTTACTACTATTTTATTGGTAGATTCATAAAAACTCACCTGCACATCTACATATTTGCTATCACTATAAGCTACTTCCAAATTATTATATTCAATCGTAAAGATCTGGTTTGGAGTAGTACCTGTAACTAAATATTTCACCCATCCGCTATTATCTCCTACCTTGCTATCATAAACAGCCATAGCTATAATTTGCCCCAGCTCAGTAGAACTACTAGATAAAGTATAGTCGCTAGCACTACTATATGAAGTACTGGCCGTTCCATCGAGACGGATAAAACCATTTGTACAAACACTTAAGGTATTAGAAGTGGTGTAGGTATTATCGTAAAAACTAAATTGGAAAGGCCATGAAAATGAAGCCTCAGAATCATCGCCCGAAACTATGGTTGTACCAGAAGAACAATCGATCCAACTGTAAGTAGTACCCAACGAACCCGTTTTTGTGTCATAGTTGCTGCTAGCTGCTTGTCCAAAAACAAATTCGGGTATGATAAGCACCAACAAGAACAACACACGACTCAATCCTTTTTTTAGAATTGAATGTGAAAGCATTATTTTCCTATCATCTTTAAAAATAATATTTTTAAAGAAAAAAGCTATGATATGGAATATAGTTTTCATTTCGTGTAATCCATTATTTTAGTAAAATCAATAGTCATTTTTCCAAGATGACAAATACAAAACAGTACATTCTTATAATCAAGACTTACGTTTAAAAGAGCGTCTAACACCCAAAGCAATTAAAAGAAGCAACAATATTAAGAATAAGTAACCATACCGTTTCCACAATGCTGGAGTAACCACATCTAAGACTTCTTCCTTATCACTATGCACATCAGAAGTATCCTT
>CBFIII010000142.1:0-2540 GCA_965662645.1 Bacteroidales bacterium | reverse complement strand
CGTGTTTTTACGCGCTTTAGCGTAAAAGGTATCGACTAATAACGTCACATCAGCGTTAGTTAAAATGTCCTTCATGGGATGATTTTTTTGGAGTATGTTTTAAAATGCAAATAACGCAAAATTATGCCATAGATAAAAGTTGAAAAACACCAATATCTTAAATTGCTGTTTTGTGTCTTTTATGCTATTTGTAAGTGGCTGTATATCCTTATTCTATCATAAGAATAGCTCGATTAAAAAAAGCATTGAAGGGTTGCATGGCTTTATAAACAAGGAGCGATTTCTCCAAAAAATCTTCTTGTATCACGTGATTATCGTCCACATGATGAATGGCAAGGAATCTTTTGTGTTTCAATAATTCAATATCTTCAAATTCTTTTGGAAATCCTTTAGGAGCACGTTTTAATTTGTCGCCTTGCATCGTTCCAAAATAATTCACAAATGCGGGTGCTTCAATAATGGCTTTAAAATCCTCAGTGTCGGCATAGATGGCATCTCTTATTTCATATAAGATGGCGGATGATGCGTCATGCACTCCTCCTGCAAGAAAAGTGCCTTCGGGCTCTAAGTGAAAATAATAGCCACATGTTTCGCTCTTTCGTCCTCCTTGGTTTATGTAAGCTCCAAAGTGTGTTTTGTACGGCTTTTTATCTTTTGAGAAACGGACATCCCGATATATCCGAAAGATGCAGTCTTTGGCTTTTTGCGTTTTTATACTATGGTCTTCTAGTGCTAAATGGTTTATCAGGTTTTGTGTTATTATCTCAAATTCTGCTTTGGCTTCCAGAAAAAGAGCTTTATGCTCATTAAACCATTCACGGTTGTTGTTGGTTTGTAGTTGTTTTAAGAAATCTAATATGAGGGCTATATTCATAATTTAAAAGGTAAGTTTAAGAATGTCTGATTTTTAAGATGGTGATAATTTTTTAAATTGAAGTTGTTTAAAATATTATTTTCTGTCATCGTTTATTCTTCTATTTTCTAAAGGGATCTTACACGTGGTGAGGCTGTCCCTTTTAGGTAAGTGAAGGGTGAGCGAATTAAAATTTTCTTTTGTGGCCAACTTTAAATATGCTCTATTAAAATGCAATTTTATTATTTTACAAAAGATAAAGGTACATCATTATAGGTGATGTTGTCTCCAAATTTAGGTTTTACTTTCAAGCTATATTGTAACATAACGAAGGGTGTTATGTTGTTTTGTTTTGGTAAATAATATAACTATACTCAAGTTTACAGATAACAGAATATTACGTTGCTGGAACTATTTATACCGCCTTTGAAAATAGGCGTTAAAAAAATTGACGTAATGGAGCGTTAAAAATTTTTGGTTGTTTGAGGACCTTAGTCCGAGTTTCCAAAAATTTAGCGAAAAGAAGACAATTTTTAGCATATTTTCTCAAGCGGCGGCGTTTTTGCTTACTTTTTGCGCTGTAGCAAAAAGTAGGTGCAGGGTATGGGGCTGCATAAGCCCCAAACGAAAAACATACATGATTACCATATATATGACATAGAGCTTTTTTTTATTACTTTATAAGGAAGTCCTTTCCCCATCCTGCAATCTGAGGATAAGGTTTTATTCTCTTGCCATCTTTAATACTCGCTATCTTTTTACCCATAAAATCAGGTCGTACCGTTGCACTTTTTGTGGACACTTCTCCAGTAATTAGTTCTATGGCTTTTGCTAAAAAAGTCTCATTGATATCGCCTAGCTGGTATCCATCAAGAGGATCGTCTGAGAGTAAAATGTCGGGTAGCATTCCGCCCTTTACCGAAACGTTATCCTTGTTGGTCGTTTTAGAAACAATAGGGATAATAGCCCATTCTGGGTTGTCTTCGTCGTCAGGTAAGACTATCATAGCTGTATATTTGCCATAGGTGGTGTCACCTATCAAAGTCATATCAGTTACAGGATCTAATCCGTTGAGGAGGCCTTCACTTGCCGAGGCGGTGTAAGGACCTGTCAATCCTATGAGTTGACCACTTAGGTTAATGTTGTTTGCAGATTCTATAAATAAAGTGTTGAGGTAATCGCTACCATATTTGTTTGTGAAATATGTATTGTAAGAGTCATTATAAATAGATTTTTGAAATATTTCACCGATGGCTGAGGTGGGCGCTATCAAATTGGCCATCGCTACTTCTGCGGCTACGCTTCCTCCTGAGTTGTACCTCAGATCCATTATTAAATCAGTGATACCTTCAGCTTTGAATTGGGCAAAGACATTATCCACTTCATCTATATAGTCAGCCAAATAGCTGGTGTACATTAAGTAGCCAATTTTTTTGCCGTTAATCGTGAAAACAGTGTCTATAAGTATCGGGTTTTCTTGGAAATTTTCTACTTCAGTAATGCTGACGGTTTTTACATTAAACAATGTTTTATCTTCTACTTTTGCTAAGGTCATCGAATATTTACCTCCCATGGTAAGCAGATCGTAGTAGTTGTCGTAGTTTAAGGTAGTTTCATTGATCTGCGTAAAGATGTCGCCGCGTTTTATTCCAGATTCTTCAGCAGGACTCCCCAGTAATACGTATTC
>CBFIII010000141.1:0-2599 GCA_965662645.1 Bacteroidales bacterium | reverse complement strand
ATAAGAAAGTTACAACATCAGAATCCTGTTCGATGAATGATTGTAGCAAATGCAGAAGAATATTTGTTTTCATCAGCATGTGATTATGCTGGCGAAAAAGGTTTGGTGAAAATAGAGTGGGGTTGATGGTTAGCTTCGTTACAAACGAAAGACCGTAAACCCCTCGTTACAAACGAGGGGCAGACATCTTGGCAATATATACGAAAGTGGCGAATTGGACAAAGAGGCAACTGTTTCCATTTTGGAAACAGTTCAGGAAGAAGGAACGAGGCAAGTAAAACGAAGTGTAGAATACTTTAATCTTGATGATAACCGAATGAAAAATGGTAGATACTTTGGTAAAAATTATTTTAAAGAACGACTAATAATCAATACCCCCTTTGTAAACACACATCCAGCATAAGCAAGAGAAGTAGGATGACAGTCATAAAGTTTATTCTTTTACTTTTCTTATCAATAAACCAAATCCATTGATGTGAAAAAAAGAACTATCATAAAGAAGTAATTTTTAACACTCATAAAGTGTTATATTAAACGAATACTTGTACTTTAGTGGATTGGTTTTAATAAGGAATCAAATAAAAGCATTGGTAAAAGAATTTTGATAAAAAAGCAGCAAATGGATAGTGTAAAAGAAGCAGACATAGAATATGGCTTTGTAGGAAAATTACAAGATTTAAAATACACGTATCGTGAAGATATAAGAGATAGAAAGGCACTAGAGTTAAATTTCAGACAAAAGTTTGAAGCATTGAATAGAGTTAAACTAACCGATGCTGAATTCGATAAACTATTAACCGAAATTATAAACCCCGATGTATTTAAAGCTTCTAACCTCTTAAGAAAAAGAAACACCTTTATAAGGGAAGATGATACGCCTTTACACTACACTTTAGTAAATATAAAGAATTGGTGTAAAAATGATTTTGAGGTCATCAATCAGCTGCGTATGAATACGCAAAATAGCAATCATAGATACGATGTTATTTTATTGATCAACGGAGTGCCTGTGGTACAGATTGAGCTTAAAACCTTAGAGATTAGTCCTAACCGTGCAATGCAACAAATAGTTGACTATAAAAATGATGCAGGAAATGGATACACCAATTCCTTGATGTGTTTTATGCAGTTGTTTATTGTGAGTAATCAATCCAGGACCTTTTACTTCTCCAATAATAACAACAAACATTTTGCTTTTAATGCCGACGAGCAGTTTTTACCCGTTTATACCTTAGCCCGAAAAGACAATTCTAAAATTAACAACTTATACGATTTTTCCGACATCTTTTTAGCTAAATGCACCTTAGGCGAAATGATTAGTCGCTATATGGTATTGGTCGAAACCGAGCAAAAGATATTGGTCATGCGCCCATATCAAATATATGCAGTAAAGGCCATTGTCGATTGCATAGAACAAGATAGAGGAAACGGATACATCTGGCATACCACAGGAAGTGGAAAAACACTCACCTCGTTTAAGGCTTCTACACTGTTAAAAGACAATGATGATATTGAGAAATGTCTATTTGTGGTCGATAGAAAAGACTTAGATCGTCAGACAAGGGAAGAGTTTAATAAATTTCAAGAAGGGAGTGTAGAAGAAAATACCAATACCGAGACCTTGGTAAGAAGAATGCTATCTACCGATTATGCCGACAAGGTCATTGTAACCACCATTCAAAAACTAGGCTTAGCCCTTAATCAGAATAGTAAACGTAACGTACAGCAAAAAGAAGACAATAAACCAAGCTATTACGATAGATTGGAAACTTTAAAAGATAAGCGTGTGGTATTTATTTTTGATGAGTGTCACCGTTCACAGTTTGGCGATAATCACGATGCTATCAAAGAATTTTTTCCAAAAGCTCAACTATTCGGTTTTACGGGAACACCCATTTTCGAAGAAAATGCAACGTATCGCACTGTCGAAGGTACACAAGCTTCTTACAAAACAACAGCCGATGTTTTTCAAAAAGAATTACACGCCTATACCATTACCAATGCCATAGATGATGATAATGTATTAAAGTTTCATATCGACTACTTTAAAATCAAAGGAAAGCCAGACCTAAATAGCTTGAGTCATAAAATGGCGGTTATTGATACCATTTTAAAAAAGCACGACAATGCAACGCATTACAGAAGGTTCAATGCTGTTCTAGCAACTTCTTCTATTGTTGATGCCATAGAGTACTATCATCTATTCAAGCAAAATCAAAGAGAATTTGCTGAAATTAATGAAGACTACAAACCGCTAAATATAGCTTGTGTATTCTCGCCACCTGCCGAGGGCAATAAAGATGTAAAGCAATTACAAGAAGATTTACCCCAAGAAAAGGCAGATAATGAAATTGAACCAAACAAAAAGAAAGAAGCATTAACCACCATTATTACAGACTACAATAAGCAATACGGAACTAACCATAGTATAAACGAATTCGATTTATACTATCAAGATGTTCAGCAACGCATAAAAGACCAAAAATATACCAATGTCGATTATCCGCACAAGAATAAAATAGATGTGCTGATAGTGGTCGATATGTTACTCACAGGCTTCGATTCTAAATACCTAAACACCTTATACGTTGATAAAAAC
>CBFIII010000140.1:0-2607 GCA_965662645.1 Bacteroidales bacterium | reverse complement strand
CGATAGCTATCGGAAAACCCATGCATATATAATCAATCCTTTTTCTTTCTGACAATGTCGCAATGAATCTATGATAATATGCTTATAATGGGGACGTGTAAAAATATCAATCCAATCTATTACAGTTGTTGTAACAAAAAACACTTCGCCTTTTATTCCGTTTTGAATACTGTTCATTGCACAAATATAAAAATATATTTAATCGGATTGAAAATCCTGATTCTCAAAAAGTCGGGAATGCAATTCCCTCCAACGAGGGCAGTGCATATCCGAGGGTACGCGGGAAGTATTCTTAAAGTCCTGGACGGATTTATTAAATCGGTGAGACTTAAATTTATTGCTGCATTATAAAAACAAAAGCCCGGACTTGCCGAGCTTTCATTTCTTTCTTATTTCCTTATATTCACACGAGCCAACGCTGCCAAGCCATAGGCTTTCTTCTATTATGAGTCCAAGCTAAATAACCTTGAACTAAACGTTTGTTGTAGGTTTGCGCCAAGCGGGGGATAACTTATCTTGCTAAAAGATAGCTCATAGCTACACCTCCAAATATCAAGACAGTAAACGATAAAAGAACAATTATTACAGATATTAATGAAAATATAGCTTTTTTTGCAATCGAAAATCTATCAACGTACTCCAATAACCTGAGATACCTTTCCGATATAATCAAATACCTATTTAGTAGATAATAGCTTAATACCCCAATGGAAACCATTAACATCCCCCAATAAAATGGGCTTGATAATTGTATCCGAAATAAGCCTAATAAAACCATTATTATAGCTCCAACAAAAAAAGTACTAATCATCTCTAAAAAAATAGCAGCTCTTTTATGTCTGTCCCCTGAAACATCTTCTCTTACAATAGATAAGAAAAGAATATATACTCTGTCTACTATACTCATTACCATTCTCCTTTAGGGTTTAACAAAATTAATCTGTGAATTATCCCATGTTGAATTAAGCCAGTCATCACCTCCTGAAAGGGATACAACTCCATATACTGCTCCACCAAGAGCAACCCATGGAGCAGCTGCAGCTCCTACTATCAACACCACTCCTCCACCAACAATAGCAATTCCTGTATTTACAAGCGTTGATGTATTTGCTGTTCCTGTTGCAAAATCATAACCAATCGAAGCGCCTACGAGCATATAAGAAGAACGAGTAAGAAACCTTGCTCCTTTAGAAACAGCAGAGACGACATTTTTAGAATTTTTCGCAACAGCAAACGCACCATCCAACATATTATTGTATACAGCTACACCGCCAGCCACAGTAGCCACCTCGTCATTTTTAGCAAAAAAAGCATCTGGCTTATCCCCACCAGAAGAGGCAACCAATCTAATACAATGCAGTTATAGTATTCTATAAAGAATGTTTTTTAATCTTCAAATGACATATTATCTGGGAGTCCTAATTCTTCACATTGTGCAGAGAATTTCTCTTTTGAATATCCTCCATAAATATTCTTAGTGGCTTTAGAAATTATCCAATATCGATGCATCTGTGTTTGGTTCATAATCCTCTCTGTTTCCCAAGAATCTTTTGGTTTATGTGGTCGATATGGAGATGTATCTGTTGATGTTATCATACCAAAGATTAAGTCTAAAGGTTTTTGGTCAACAATAATAAAACTATCATTTGACTTAATATTGTAAATGTCTGATTTAATAACGTTTGCTCCTTCCACAACAAAAAGAGTATCAAATTCTTCATTATCATGAAATATTAAATATACTCCTTGATGTTGAGTAATAGTACCATCTTCCCACACATGATTACCAATAGTATCTGAATAATCTAATACTAAGGTTTTACCATACTCGGTGTCGGAGGTGACTAAAAATTTATTGCAAGAATCATTTTGAGTACAAGAAACTAGTGAAATTAGAATAATATATATGATATTTTTCATCTTATGGTTTTATATAAACAGTTCCAGTAAAGTAAATATCAAACCCTTTGATATAGGAAGGAGTTCGAAAAGGTACATAGGCTCTACGATTATCAAAAACACCACCATGAATAAAACCAGCAGCAGCTGTTCCAATATTTCTACTACTAAAACCATCATTCCACTCAATGTTAAAATCATAAAGATCAGGATTAATCATATAGTTATTATTGCCAACACTCGTTAATGAAACTTTCCCCAAAGCTAATGATGTTTGACTAAGTTTCTTAATGGAAAATAAGTCTACAGTGTAAACATTATGCTCGGATGAGGGCTTAAGATGTTTTTTAGAAACAAAACTAAAGTCTAATGATGATGTTGGAACAGTAAGAGAATTAGTATTTCCTGATGTATATCGAGCCCATGTTTTAAACCAAATATTATTCCCGTCATAAGTATCCCCACTTGAAGAGGCATTAGTCAAAGCATAATCAAAGGTAATCCTATCAGGATCATCAAATCCTTTATCGCCGTAAAACTTACCGATGCTTGCTTTTCCAAAGGTATAGTTACTAGACTCTACGCTGATGGAATAATGATAGGCTGTGTAGTTGCCATTTTCATCACTCCTCTTCGATACAAAATCCTCTACAAGTATGGAGAAATATTCGTTTGTTATATCCTGTTCGTACGACATCCAGTTATCTT
>CBFIII010000139.1:0-2628 GCA_965662645.1 Bacteroidales bacterium | reverse complement strand
TGGCTATTTCGGATCGTTTTGTGCCAGTGATTTCGGTCAGTCTGTGCCAGTGATTTCGGTTCAAACTGTGCCACTATTTAGGTATGGATAATAAAAATTGGCAGAACTTCACGGTTCAATTTGTGCCACTTTTGGATTTTTTCTCCTATTGTGCGGTTCGTTTTGTGCCACTTATCGGTCACTTTATCGTGCCACTTTGAAAGATCAAGTAAAACTCTTATATCGCCATAAAAAAAGGCGATATGGCAAATACACTTGATCCTATGGATTTAAAACAGATTATTACATCACATCAAGACGGTTTGAGCAACCGTAAAATTGGCGCTTTGCTGGATCTATCTCGCAATACAGTCAATAGTTATATGAAACTTTTCAACGCTTGTGACTATAGCTTTGAAGAACTTCTAGACATGGAAAATGCTCAACTCGAGGAGCTTTTCACCTCTCATACAACGATCAACAATTCAAGATATGAGACGTTGATGCTGTACTTTGACAAAGTCAATGAGAGCCGCAATCATCCAGGCTTTACCTTCCATTATCATTATAATGAGTACAAAGAAGAGGTAGATAATCCCTACAGTTACACTCAGTTTATGGAGCATTACAAGCGCAAGCACGCTTCAATCAGAGGGTCAATGAAACTCGAACATGAGGCCGGAAAAGAGGTCTATATTGACTACGCAGGTAAAAAACTACACATTGTAGATAAAGAAACAGGAGAACTTATACCCGTAGAAGTTTTTATTGCTTTACTTCCTAATAGTCAATACACCTATGTAGAAGCTAGTTGGAGCCAAAAGCGTGAGGATATGCTTGTGAGTATGGGTAATGCACTCTCTTATTTTGGCGGAGTTCCCAAAGCAATAGTATCCGACAACTTAAAATCCGCAGTCACAAGAGCTAGTAAATACGAACCAGAGATTAATCGCACATTTAAAGATTTTGCAAGACATTACAACTGCGTCATTAATCCAACACGAAGCTACTCACCACAAGATAAAGCCTTAGTTGAGAATGCCGTTCAATTATCTTACCAACGCATATATTATCCTCTAAGAGATATGGTTTTCTTTACTCTTGAAGACCTTAATCACGAGATTAAAAAGCGATTAGTAACCTACAACAATTTACTCTTTCAGCGCAAACAAGCGAGCCGCAAAGAACTATTTCAATCGGTTGAACGCAGCTATTTAAAACCTCTTCCAACTGAGCTCTATGAGATGAAAGATTATAGAAGAGCTAAGGTGCAAAAGATTGGCTACGTTTACTTCTCCCCTGATAAAAACTATTACAGCGTGCCTTATCGTTTCATTGGAAAGAACACACTAATACATTATACAAAATCTACTATTGAAGTGTATTACAATCACCAACGAATCGCTTTTCATAAGCGTAACCAGGCGATGGGAAGGTATAATACCAATAAAGAACATCTCAGCAGCTCGCACAAAGCTTACAGTGAGTGGAGTCCAGACTTCTTCAAACAAAAAGCCTCAAAACATGGAAATAATGTAATGTGCATTATTGATAAGATAATCTCTAGCTGTGATTATCCAGAAACGGCCTATAAACGTGCTATGGGCATTATTCAACTTCATAGGACATATGGCTCAGAAAGATTAGATAAGGCCTGCGAGAGGGCTTTATATGCAGGAGCAATATCTTACAAGCATGTCAACAACATCTTAAAAAATAGTAAAGATAAAGAAGATCTTGTACAGGAATCAGAACCAGTCCCTCACATTCCTATGCATGAAAATATTAGAGGGGCTTCAAATTATTTTTAACCTAAAAAACGATAAGGTATGAACAACAATCAGACAGTAGAAAAGTTAAAGCAAATGCGGCTAGGTGCAATGGCCGAGCTGCATTTACAAAATGTAAAGAGCAATCAAATAAGTGAATGCACTCCAGATGAGTATTTAGCATTACTTACCGACTATGAATGGGAAAATAGACAAAACTTAAAAATAAATCGTCTAATTAAACAAGCTAAATTTAGCCAACAGGCAGACCTTGAAAATATCACTTTTGATGTCACGCGAAACTTGGATAAAAACATGTTTAATCGTCTTGCAACACTTAGTTTTATCACACGAAAAGAGAACATTATCATCACTGGAGCTTCAGGCGTTGGTAAAAGTTATATTGCACAAGCTTTGGGATATCAGGCGTGTTTTAATGGATACAAAGTTATTTATTCTAACACTGCACGTTTGTTTGCAAGAATGAAACTTTCAAAAGCTGACGGTACATATATCAAAGAACTACAAAAGCTACAAAAAGTGAACTTGCTTATTTTAGATGATTTTGGATTGCAGGCTTTTGATAATAGCGCTAGAGAAATCTTGATGGATATTATCGATGATAGATACAATAAAATGTCAACAATAATAACTTCTCAAATACCTGTTTCTGTATGGTATGATATCATTGGAGAAGGTACTATTGCAGATGCTATTTTAGATAGAATTGTAAATTCATCTCACAGAATAGATCTCAAAGGTGAGTCATTAAGAAAAGGAATATTGAAAAACGAATAAGTAATTTTTTGTATCATTGCAACTTCTTTCAAAGTGGCACGTTTTGACCGAAAAGGGTGGCACGGTCTGACCGAAATAGCCA
>CBFIII010000138.1:0-2668 GCA_965662645.1 Bacteroidales bacterium | reverse complement strand
ATTTATACTACCAGTTTCAATATGGATGAACTTCCGCAAAGTCAGGATATGTTCCTTAACCTCGGAAAAGTTTCGGTTATGGCAAAAGTGAAATTGAATGGTCAATCTGTTGGTGGTGTGTGGATGGCACCTTACCGATTAAATATTACAGAGGCCTTAAAAGCGGGTGAAAATACTCTTGAAATCGAAGTGGTGAACCTTTGGAGAAACCAATTGATTAGAGACAAGTCACGCCCTGAAGATGAAAAGTACACATGGATAGTGATTGATAAGATTACACCAGAAAGTGCTGTGCAATCGTCTGGTTTATTAGGGCCTGTAGTTATTGAAACGATTAATTAGTACAAATTAAATAAGAAAATAAAATGAAAAATCTATTATTTTTTGCAGCGATACTTCTAATGGTATCCTGCCAATCAAAAAAAGAAGAAATTAAACCTAATGTGGTATTTGTGTTTGCTGACCAATGGAGAGCGCAGGACCTTGGTTTTGTAGGAAATGAACAGGTGATTACACCTGCTATTGATGAATTGTCAAAAGAAGCTGTTGTATTTACCAATGCCATCTCTAATATTTCTGTTTGTACACCAGCTCGTGCATCGTTAATGACAGGGAAATACCCGCTTAGTCACGGTCTTTTTTACAATGATAAACCGCTGAGATCTGAAGAGTATTGTATTGCCGAAGTGTATAAGGAAAATGGTTACCAAACGGGTTATATCGGTAAATGGCACATCAATGGTCATCCCCAAGGAATGAAGAATAGCGCAGGCCGCAACCTACCTGTGACTGCAGATCGTCGTCAAGGATTCGATTATTGGAAGGTTCACGAATGCACACACAATTACAATAATTCCATTTATTACGACGAAAACGACGTGAAGCACATATGGGAAGGTTATGATGCTATTGCGCAAACTAAAGATGCCATACAATACATGCAGACCAATAAGGATAATCCATTTGTGTTATTTGTGTCCTATGGTCCTCCGCATGCACCTTATCAAACAGCTCCTCAAAAGTATAAGGATATGTATAAAGATATGGACATTCAATTGCGTCCTAATGTACCTGAAGAAAGAGCCGCAAAAGCCAAAGAAGATATCAGAGGTTATTATGCTCATATCACTGCACTCGATGACTGTGTCGCTGAATTGCAACAAGAAATTAAAAATTTAGGTCTTGATGAAAATACGATTTTTGTTTTCACCTCAGACCATGGCGACATGCTTTATTCTCACTCACAAACAAAGAAGCAGAAGCCTTGGGAAGAGTCCATACACATCCCTTTTATGTTAAAATATCCTGCCAAATTAAAAGCAGGAATGCAAATGACCAAAATGTTTTCCTTTCCTGATATTATGCCCACATTATTGGGTATGTGTAATTTGCCTATCCCAGAAACGGTACAAGGCTTGGATTATACGGGGCAACTATTGGGTACTGAAGAATTGGATGTGGAGGCTGCATTAATTACTTGTCCTGTTCCTTTTCACCAATGGAAGTATAAGCTTGGTGGACGTGAATACAGGGGAGTAAGAACAGAAAAATACACCTATGTGCGCGACCTCGATGGCCCTTGGTTATTGTACGATAATGTGAATGATCCTTATCAAATAAATAATGTAGTTGATCAGCCTGATTTTAAAGCCATACAGGCCGATTTGGAAGCTCAGTTGCAAGCGATACTAGACAAGAATGGGGATGAATTTTTACCAGGAGAAGAATATATGAAACAATGGGGTTATCATTGGGACAGTAATGATAGCATAAAAGCTAAACAATAGTTTTTTGAATTGAAAAGATACAAAACAATAATGTTTAAATCGTTAGGCAACTTCTTACTGCTTTCTTTACTTTTAGGCCTACTTATTAGTGGGTGTACGCCCAATGCTATGCAGCCAGTGGCCCTAATCGTCAGCGAGCAGTTTGAAAATCCTATAGGCTTTTACGATGCTACACCCTCTTTTTCGTGGCAGTTACAGAGTGGTGTGACATCGCAAACGGCTTATAGAATTGTGGCGGCAACTAGTCCTGATTTACTCCCCAATAAGGCCGATGTTTGGAATTCTGGCAAAGTAGAATCTGACCAATCGTTAGACCTTAACTATAAGGGGACAGCATTATCATCCAGACAAAAAGTATATTGGCAGGTGCAGATTTGGGATGAAAATGGAAAAGAATCAGACTGGAGTGAAGTCGCTCATTTTGAACTTGGGTTGCTCTCCAATGCTGATTGGCAAGCAGAATGGATAAAAATTCCAGATCCCGAGCTATGGGAAACCACTCAATATGATACTCGCTTGTTCAGACCTCAATACTTGAGGAAGGATTTTGCGATAGATGGCGAAATAAAAAATGCTCGATTGTACATCACCGCAAAAGGGGTATTTGAAGCTTCCATAAATGGTAAAAAGGTGGGGACGGATGTACTTACACCTGGTTGGACACCTTACCAAAAAAGAATAGAGACGATAACATATGATGTTAAAGAGCTCTTACAAGAAAATAATACCCCCATAGGTATAGTGCTTGCCGAAGGTTGGTATGCTGGTCGTTTTGGCCCTAAAAGAAGGTGGGATACCGTACTTGTAGCTCCACAGCTTATTTGCCAACTAGAGCTAGAGGATACCAAAGGGAATAGACAAACGATAGTAAGCAGTACTAC
>CBFIII010000137.1:0-2777 GCA_965662645.1 Bacteroidales bacterium | reverse complement strand
TCTCCTGAGTTGAACGCTACGAAGGTTGTGGTTTGATAAAATTTGGAAATACAATACACCGAATGCCTTTGCTTGCATTATCATCATTTTGTTGTGGTTTGATAAAATTTGGAAATACAATACACCTAAAAAAAAACAGATAAAAATTAGAATTGGTTCTAAAATTATAGATATGAAAAAAAATAGATTTACGTATGATTCCTTAGCAGGAATAAGTAAAGAGGATAAGAATTCAGGGACAAGTAAAGAGCAAAAGGAAAACATTGAAAAATTAGCTGAAGAATACATTTCTACAGTGTTTGGGGAAGAGTTTGTACCTGAAAATGTAGAAAATTTAAAATCTAAACAGCTTGAATATTCAAATGAACCACCAAAAAGAATTAAATATGAAATAGAAAAGGAAAGGAATTTAAAAGAAAAATCCAAAAAGGATAAAAACTAAAACATATTTTATAAAATAAGCAGAAGCATCTAACTTCTACAATTAACTTTTGAGCTAAAAATTATTTTTAAAATAGATGACATCTAAAGATTAAGGTTTAATTCAAACATTACAATTAGTAACAAATCTACCTTCAAACACAAAATTATTGTTATATGTGATAGGAATAAATTCTAAAAAATTACAATCAAAACAATCAAACTGGAGAATCAGTAACCATACTTATGGTTTAATAAAATTAAAAAACACACGCCCCCCATTAAGAATAAACCTAACATCCATTACACCCTATTACAAAATTGGAATCATAAATAAAAGACAAGTTCTTACATGACCACCCAATGCCATTATCGCAAACAATATTAACATAAAAACAGCCGAATAAAAAAAAAAAACACATAGCACTTGATAAATATATAACATATAACTACCTTTGTCCCTTCTATGTTTTAAAAATATAACTGAAAACAAACACTAAACATGAAAAACCTAAACCGAATCTTAGCTTTTGCTTTATTATTTACAGCATTCATAAGCTGTGAAAAAAGCAACAATTCTTCATCTATAATTAAGGATGGGGAAATTACAATGCAAAATGCAAATATAACAATGCAAAGTGCGGATATAACAAACCGCATAGCATACAGTAATCAACCGTTATTTAATGCTGAATATGATTTAGCATATAATAACATTTCAAGCAAATCCGCTTCTGCAAAAGAAACTAGCGATTTTCCTACATTATTAGAACGTGGCGAAATGTTTGTTCATATTGCAGATGTTGATGCTCCCGTAAGAAGTGATGACCGTACACTTAGTGCAACACAAGTCTGCTTAAATAATAATTATGCGTACGTTAGTTATCATTACAATGAACCGAACGATGCACCAATGTCTAAAGATCTTTATGAAGGACAAATAGAGATTTTAGATGTAACCGATCCTACTACCCCCATCATTAAATCAGCAGCAATGACTGATGTTGCAGATTTCAACACCATGTGTTTTGATATCAATAGCACTGATGCACAACAAAAATTATGGATAGGAGCTACCGATTATAACGTAGGTGGTGTCGTTTATGAGTTAAATCTATCAAACAATGAACTATTTGATGGTGATACCCTAATTCGTCACAAAGCAACTGGATCATATTCAGTTAATGGTGTCGCTTCCACAACTGATTATTTATTTGCTACTGGTGGTAGAACCAAAGGAGGCAACTACATCTTTGATGCCACTGCTAATGAATTAATACTAACAGATTCGTTCTCTAATGCAAAATATGTTGCTATAACAGAAGATGGTGATAAACAAGTCGTACTTACAAGTGGAGACAGTGCACAACTCATAGTTTATGCAATTAACGAAGACCACACCCTATTAAAAACCATTGATCTTGGTTCAATTCAACCAGAATCGGGAAAATCAGGCATCTTTATTAAAGATAACATCTGCTGGGTACCAATGGGATATGCAGGACTTAAAGCTTTTGATCTTACTTCAGGAGATTTAGTACATTTTCTTTCTGTTGAATCGCCATCAGTATGTAATGGTGTTGCTCTTGATGATGATTTCATTTATTTAGCTAATGGTGCTGGAGGAATGGCCATCTGCGAAGCTATTGAAGGACAAAAAGAACTTAACGTCTTAGACACTTACAATTATGGTGCTTCAGCTAACGCTATCACCGTAGAAAATAATCTTATCTACATTGCGAATGGACGTAATGGATTAAAAATACTTCGTCGCGTTACTGAAAGTGAAGACGAAGTGGTAGATGAAGTGGATGAAGATGGTGTACCAGAATCAGTAGAAGTCATTGAAATCTGTAGCAGCTTAAAAGCTCATCTTGCAGTAGTATTACCTGAATACAAGAATCAACTGATAGCAAACCCTGGTTACTTTGCTTCTGCTAAAACTATTGTATTAAATGAAAATGCCACAGTTTCGGTTTCTTTCATTGACGAAGGAGCAAGCTTCAAAAACTCATTTGGAACTTACACATACGATATCAATAATGCCCCAACAACAATAGCTGATATATCTAACAAACAAATAATATATCCTAATGCATCAAAACTAGGTGCAGGTGGCACTTTAGTATCTGGTTCAACCATTGAATCAATAGGCACCTATCCTACTGGCACAAGCATAGGAGGATTTTTAATGGCTAATAGCTGGGTAGGAAAAGACATAACAGAAAGCGGCATGAAAGAAGGTTATTACACCCATTATACCGATCCTATTCTTAACTCTAACCAACTTCAACAAACATTGATCTTTTATGATCAAGAATGTGAAGCTATCGTCATGTGTTTCGAAGATATAAAAA
>CBFIII010000136.1:0-2924 GCA_965662645.1 Bacteroidales bacterium | reverse complement strand
CATTTACGTTTATTCGTCATAATTAACCACGGGCTTCACCCGTGGCTACCATAATAGTACCCCTCTGGGGCACTTTGATTTGTGCTCCAATTAATTACATGTTAATTTTTATGATTATTGGAGAGATAGAATTTTGCTCCCCACGCACTGCCCCGAGTTTGCAACTCGGGGTATCTGGTCATAGCATCTTTGATGCCCTTTATCCCTCCGCTGGCATAAATATTCATCCGTGCCATACGACCAACATAATGCAAGCATATGTTCGTGATCATACATTACCACAATCAAACATCATTTTCAAATGCTCTACTACATATTACTCCATTAAATTTGTGGTTCGCATTTCCGTTCATTCGTCATAATTAACCCAGGGTGTCGCTACGCTTGCCCTGGGCTGAATTATGCTCCCCCCTTTCAGGGGGTTTTGACACATCCTCACAATAGTTTTAGGATTGAAATTAACGATTTTTCACATCGGCTTAGATAGCTTTGACCCATCCTCACAATAGTTTTAGGTAGTTTTATATTTTTAAGTTTATTCAAAGATATTAATTCAAAATTATGATATTCTTTATTTTGCGCATTGTTTGCTTATTTATCTAAGTTCTCTCAAGTCGCTTTATTCCTATTTCTTAAGGTCAAGTTTTTTAATCATCTCTTTCGCATCAAGTTCGATCTTGGAAAAAGCAAACCATTTCTTTCCCAGATCCTTTAAAGATGCACCAATATGAAAAACCGAGGTATTATCAATTATCATAAAACGATCGTGAGCAAGATTAAAGTTGTAAACTTTTAATCCGGGATATTGCTCGTTATGTTTACTGATGTCTAGTTGTAAAGTTTTGTTTATGTTTTTAGTGTAAATATCCACTTCTACATTCTTTTGGCGTTTTGTAAGCATAGATAAAACGGTGTCATCAATATAGTTGTCGATAATAACAATTTTCAACTTTGCATCTCTAATAATACCAATAACAAAAGCATAAGCATCATAAATCTGACCATCGTAGAAAATGCCTTGCTTAGCTTGAATGTTTGTATTTAGAATAAGATCAAATTTTTTATCGTGTTCATTTAGTTTTTCTTCTATACTATCAATTTTTCCTTGGACAGAATACCCTCTGAGCATATACTCTTTAAGTATGCGAGTAGCCCAAATCCGGAACTGAGTTCCTTGCAAAGACTTGACTCTGTATCCCACTGATATAATAACATCAAGGTTATAATACTCAATTTGTCTAAGCACCTCTTTCTCGCCTTCAATCTGAACTGTTGCATTTTTTGCAACAGTTTCATCTTTTATAAGTTCCTTTTCCTTAAATACATTTCTTATATGTCTTGATATAACTGATTTATCTCTCTTGAAAAGTTCAGAGAGCTGATTAAGACTCAACCATACCGATTCTTTCTCAACCCTTACTTTGAGTTGAAGTTGTATTTCTTGTGCTTGATATAGTATTATTTCATTCATAAAGAAAAAAAATAAGTCAACTACCTCGGGGCAAGTCCACAAGGCATCTTGTTGAAAAACATTTTATTATTCCCGCCCATAGATAACTCTCCCATTGGAGTAGTGCCGTATAGTTACGAGGTAATTTTATATTATTGATGATTTTCAATTCTTAAAGGCTGAATAAAAAGTTAGTCTAAAACGCTTTTTTATGCGGTTCTACTTAGAATTTGATGATTCCAAAAACACTACAAAAATAACAAAACTAAAAGCAGTATTAGTATATCTTAGTGAGAAAGTTATCACAAATTACAAACTAAGGATGAAAAAACACGTCAATTTGGGATAATTACTCCCTCAAGATAGCCCCATTCGGCGTAGCGTCTTTCGCTACGTCTGAGCTAAAAGCAAGTTGGTCACTGAGCCTGCCGAATGTGCTCTAGACTTGCAAAAAACAAACTATTCTGTTCGTGATCATACATTACCACAATCAAACATCATTTTCAAATACTCTACTACAGATTACTCCATTAAATTTGTGGTTCGCATTTCCGTTTATTCGTCACAATTAACCACGGGCTTCACCCGTGGCTACCATAATAATACCCCTCTGGGGCACTTTGTTTTGTGCTCCAATTTATTACATGTTAATTTTTATGATTATTGGAGAGATAGAATTTTGTTCTATTTTTAGTGATGAGAAAAAGAAATTATTGGGTTGTTCTTTTTCTGCCAAATTATGGTCTATTTTCTCACTTTGTAATGCGGCAAAAAAGAAAAAAAAGACAAGTTTTTTAACTATTATTAGGGAAGTACTATAGCAAACAAAAAAATGAACCGTATCTCTTAAGAAAAAGATACGGTTGAAATTTACAAAAGATACGGTTGATTTTGCAATTTGATACGTATCATTTTTACAGCCCTTGTAACAGTTTGATTATCAAAAATTATAACACCCATGTTTTTATACTTAATTTCCACTATTTATGGAACTACTTTACAGTGCCTCCGCACTGCCCAGAATTTGCAACTCGGGGTATTTGGTCATAGCATCTTTGATGCCCTTTATCCCTCCGCTGGCATAAATATTCATCCGTGCCATACGACCAACATAATGCAAGCATATGTTCGTGGTCATATATCAACACAATCAAATTTCGTCTTCAAATGCTCTACTAATGTGTTGCTTCCAAATGTTTGAGGTTCGCATTTACGTTTATTCGTCATAATTAACCACGGGCTTCACCCGTGGCTACCATAATAGTACCCCTCTGGGGCACTTTGTTTTGTGCTCCAATTTATTACATGTTAATTTTTATGATTATTGGAGAGATAGAATTTTGCTCCCCACGCACTGCCCCGAGTTTGCAACTCGGGGTATTTGGTTATAGCATCTTTGATGCCCTTTATCCCTCCGCTGGCATAAATATTCATCCGTGCCATACGACCAACATAATGCAAGCATATGTTCGTG
>CBFIII010000135.1:0-2933 GCA_965662645.1 Bacteroidales bacterium | reverse complement strand
GATTTTGTTGAAAAAGTCATTGATGATCGTCCTGCTACTGGTCAGTATTATTTAGATTTTGGAAAGCTTAATAAGAAAGAAGTACAAGTGTTATCCGATGTTGTTAATAAAGACCTGACTGACTATGTGCGTACATTTGATGATAGTGGCGTTATACACGCTCTAAAGCATAAAAATATTGAAGTAATAGACTTTTTACTTATTCCTTTTATTGTTAATCATTATGATGTTGTAGGCGAAGGAAAGAAGCCGAATACTATAGTTTATAAGAAGCTTATTAATGATGTTTATTTTTATGTGGAAGAAGTGCGTTCAGGTAGGCGTAAGTTAGCAATTAAAACGTTGTATAAACGCAAAAAACGCCAACCTAAAGGTTGACGTTTTTAAAAGTATTTTGGTAGGAATTTGCTTATTGCACCAACCCCTTACGTCCTTAAAACGTCTCCAAAATCACTAATGCAAATATACAAAAGATATATAAAAAGTCAAGTAAAAAATAAGATATGGAAATACAAGAACAACAACTTATTGATCCTGAGATGGATTTAGAGTTGAAAATAGAAGACACAAGAAAAGAGTTATTAGTATCTATCCTTAAAGGTAGTGCTAAGGGGTGTTTGTTACCGTCTCTTGTAAGTCGTAGAGCTGAGAGAATAGCAGACAGAGCTATTGAGTATATTTATTATGAAGATGATGAAATGTAACTTATGGAAAAGACGGATTATAAATTAATGCGTGCGAGGTCCAGGGGTTTTATTATTTATACTTTGTTACCCACCGTAATTTTAATAAGATGAAAAAATACGAAGCAATACAATTAATGCGAAAAGGCAAAAAGATAACACACAGACACTTTAGCCCAGAAGAATGGATGACAATACAAGACGGCAATATGCTGTTAGAAGATGGTGTGAAATGTAATCAAGCGGAATTTTGGAAATGGAGAACAGACGCAAGCTGGGATGACGGCTATTCGCTTTATGGTAAATTGGATAGTGAGTAGCGATAAATATATTAAAAGGAAAGATAAGAATAAGCACTAGATCTATTGCTATTAATATCATCAATAGACATAACTCTAAAATCATGTACTACAGAAGCACCTCGATTATTTTTTAGCTTAGAAACAAGTTTACTTGTTTTTGTTTTTTTTTGAATTGAATTTGACACTTTCATAGGTAAATAGTTATTATTTTTATGTGTTAATTCGAGTACAAAAGTAAACAAAATATTCTATTTCCGATATGAAATATACTATTAATTGTTTTTCTTGATAACATTGAGTACACCAAAAATGTTCAATTAGTTTTATTTTAGATACAAAAAAATCTTAATAAGAAAGGGGTAAAATGACGCATAAAGCGAAGTTTTACCCCTTTTTTCGTGTTCTCAAAAGCGAAAAAATAACATCAAAACGTTACAAATAGCATCAAAACGTTACAAATAACATCAAAAGCGAAAAAATAACGTCAAAGGCTTACAAAAGAGAAAAGGACGCATCTAGTGTTTTTCACTTTTGCTTCCGCTTATGGGAGACAATCTAAAAAAAATTGGTAGAACACTTGGCGTGTTTGCAGTAGTTGCAGGTGGCTTTGCCCTATATAAAGGGACAAAGCTGCTTTCTTCTGCAAAAATGAAATTTGCATTGATCGGCTTCAAAATACACAAGTTTGATGTTCAATTATTGAGATTTTCGGTAACACTCCGTTGTTATAATCCTACAAGTTCAGATACAAACATTGCAATTAATGGCATTACAGCAATGTATCAAGCTTCAGCCATTGCCAATTCCATACCAAACATTCAAGGAATAACAATACCCGCAGGGAATGCACAGAACATTGAAATAATGTTTGAAGCTCCTTACCTCTCCTTATTAAACAAGGGGTTACTCAGTGTTATAAATAACACTGAACAATTCAAAGCTAATTTATCCTTTGCTATCAACCTATCAGTAAATGGAGAAGAGCTACACACCACGCAAACTTTATCAAACGAAAATATGGCAGGATTAGGACAATTGGGCTTAGTGTCAGGACCTAGAAACACAAAAGATGGACGTGAGTTCAATCACTTGATTAAAAAGGTGAGAGGTAAAGATCTTTTTATTAAAAATGGTGGTGTTAATGAAACAGTTGAAGCTTGTATTGATATTGTTTCACAACATTATAATGAGGTAGAAGACTTAGCAAAAACGCTCATAGGGAGTAATAAAAAAGAGTCTTGTGCTAATATTTTCAACTTTGCTTATCCTTATTTACAGTACAAAAATGATAAGCAAGGGGTAGAACAATTACGTACACCAGCTCGTAGTTGGTACGATGGGCAAATACGCTTCAAACAACAAGGTATTTCTGACGCAGGCATAGACTGTGACGACTTCTCAATGTTTGTAGGTAGCCTACTTAAATGTATGAATATTCCTTTTAAATTCAGGATTTCTGAATATGATAATAAAGGATATTACCAACACATTTATGTGATAGTTCCTTGTCCAGAAGATAGTGAGGGAGAAATTGTTATTGACCCTGTACTTTCAAAATTCGATTATCAAAAACCTTATTCCGCTGAAAAGTCAGATTTTAACATGAAACCTATTGCCATGGCAGGGCTGAGTGGATATGACCTTTCGGGGACTACAGGTTTAGGTATGCCAATAATGATGTTATCAGGCGTTGATGATACTAACGATGACCTTATGGGGATTATATCAGGCATTGACTTTGATAACGCCATTAGTGGTCTAGGTAGTGCCGATGACGCTACATTAAATTACCTTAAGCGTACTTCCCGATACATTACAGCTAATCCTAAATCTATATCTCACGTTCAAAATCCTAAGCAATTCTTAGAGATGATTAATGCTGCTATTGCTAACTGGCATACAGCGAATAGAGATAAAGTACTTGATAAGCTTATTGAAATAGAATCAG
>CBFIII010000134.1:0-3232 GCA_965662645.1 Bacteroidales bacterium | reverse complement strand
GATATGCATGCGTATGGCAATGCAGGTGCTTTTACAAATGATTATTTGCGTTACTCATACTCTGTAAGTAACCTTGCGGATATGACAGACGATGAATTTACCTTAGATAAATTTGTCAAGGATCCATTGGATGGGGATTACAAGCATTGTACCATGAATGGAGTGCGCAATGTGGGTAATTTCTCAAGACTAAGTTATCCTAAGTTTTTCTTAAACAATGATGGGGAACTGTTCCTCTGTATGCGCCGCGGCACTTCACATGATGGCAATATGGTATTTATTAAATACGATGAAACGGCATCTAAATGGGGTAGTTTTAAAGATGTGACGGCTTTGGGAGCCCAAAGCAAGGGCGAAACCGACGACTGGAGTATTTATGGTAATATGAAGTTCTCAGCAGGAAAGATGAGACTTGGTTTTCAACGCAGATTACACAATGGTAGTGATAAATATGTTTATCAGAATGGGGTGTATTATGCCTATTGTGATGATCCTACAGGAGCTTCTCTGTGGAAAAATTACAAAGGTGAGCCTATGACCTTCCCCCTTGTGAAAGCAGGCGAAGTGCTCATTATGGAACCAGGCGATTATGTGCAAACCACACAGAAAGATATGGTACATATTGTGGATGGTTTCGATTTTGAAGTGACCGATCGTGGCGATGAACACATTGTTTCTAAAGTGACAGATAAAGAGAATAATGTGCAAAAGCTGCTCCATACCTACCGTAGAGCAGGCGATAGTGAATTTACAACAGAAGAGTACAATGCTGGTAGCGAATTGTACGCTGCTGGTAACGATATCTACGTTATAGGTCTTAAAGATGGACGGGTAAATATTGTAAAAACCGAAGGTGGAACGAGTAATTTTATGCAGATATATCAGCAGACTACCGGACCCACCTTTGATAAAGGTATTGTCTATATTAGTGAGGGGAAACTATACTATTATTTGAAAGAAATAGCAGGTACTGGGGCTAAGCGAAGCACCTATTTGCAGGTGTTTGATTTGGATATCGATACTACGAAAGTTGATGAGTCTAGATTCTTGTCATTTAAAAATATGAATAACAGCACAGAGTTTGAACCAGGATCCAACCTTGATGTTGAGGCTAGTGTGGGTAGTGCTTTCAAAGAGGTAACATTATGGTCAGGGACCACTAGTTTGGGCACACTAACGAGCGCACCTTATGTATGGTCAGGGCATTCTATTCTAACAGATATGAATGAGGCATCTTACACCTTTAAATTGATAGCGAAAGATTCGAGCAATGTAGAAGTTGAACGAACGGTGACAATAACAATAAAGGTGCTTTCTGTCAATGCTTTTACAGGAGAAGGACAGTATTCATTTTATAATCCTAGCAAAACAAAATGGATGGGCTATGATGTGGCGACAGATGATGCGCTAGTAACGGATGCCGGAGAGGCTGATATTAATAAGTTTAATGTAGTAGCCAATGACGATAAGTTTAATATCTATACTGGCGATAATCAAAAAGTGGTTGTCATCGATGCTGCTAGTGGGTTTACCTCAAAGCTGGCAACGCCTACATCCGAAGTGCTAGCTTCTAGCGATGCGCTTTTTAGTTTTACTGAAACCGAATCTGGCTCTGAATTGTATTTCATAAGCAGTGGTGCCGATTATAAACTGAATGTGAAGTCTGGTGGCGACGACATAGGGCGTGGTACTTCAGGTTTGCCAAATTATCAGTGGCAGGTTACCAAAATTGGGGATATTGTATCAAGTAATAAAGAGTTGTCAATGCCACAAGCTGGTTTAAGAATATATCCTAACCCAGCAAAAGGCCTTGTCTTCTTAGATGGAGCAAGTGTGATACAGGCTAAGGTTTATACTTTATCAGGACAGTTGATGAAAGAATATGATGTGGCCCATAATCAAGTGGATGTGTCTATGCTGAAGAGTGGCATGTACTTGCTTCAAGTAAGGGATGATAAAGGGCGTGTTTCTATGGGGCGTTTTGTGGTGCAATAAAGCGCCTTTAAAGTACCCATAAAATGATACCCGTGATATGCTGTGTGCTTGGATGAAAGGTTTAGAGGAGACTTTGTATTGTAGAAATAGGTGTACAGGATAGATTAATTATTACGAGTGAGTGATATAGCGCCGATCAATTTATAGCCGTTTTTTGATAGGGATGGCATTGGGGAGGAGTTGATGATGATTATTATTGGTGTTGTGTATTAATGTGGATTTATTATAAATCAAATAAGTACCAATTCATTTTTTATTAACATTTAATTTTTATTATTATGAAAAGATCAATTTTTACTATTGTAGCAGTAATGCTAGTGACTATGCTAAGTTATGGACAAACTAAACTGTCTGGAACTGTTGTTGGAACACCTGATGGTTTGTGTTTTGCGGACAAAACAACCAAAGAAATATTTGATGGAGACTTTGAAACTGCTATGGATGGAACATCTGCAGTGACTAATGATTCTTGGGCTGGTCTTGATTTTGGGGAAGGTGCTCAAAAGAATTTTGACAAAATAGGTTTTGCACTTAGAATTCCTTCTAACCCTAACCTTGAATTGATGAGAGATCGACTCGCTGGAGCCAAGGTTTATGGAGCTAATACACTTACTGTTCCTGATACTACATTAAATGCTATGTCTGCCGATACTTTGGGTAATTTATTGTACATCCTTCCTCGGGCAGCTTTAGACACCATCGAATACAATAAATTTGCGAATATTGACCTTCAACTAAATACTGAAACAGCTTATCGCTATATATTAATATTCTTTGATGCTGGTGCTCGAGGTAACTGTTCTGAGTTCGAAGTGTATGGAAGTGATGCTACGGCTACAGCTATTTCGTCTTCAAAGACATTAAAGTCTTTCAATGCATTTCTCAGTAATGATGACCTAATGATCTCTAGCGATAGAGAGGTACAAGCTACTGTTGAAGTGTACAGTATATCTGGGGCTTTAGTGGCAAAAAGAACACTAGATCTATTTAATGGAAACAATAAGGTGGACTTGTCCACTGCTTTAATCGAAAACAATCTTTACGTTGTAAGAGTAAAGGCGGGCAATGATGTTTATAGCCAAAAGCTATTGAAATAGTTTTTTCTTTTTTTTTAACCTACTAGATGTAAAATTATAATGACTGTTTACGCCACAGTAAACAGTCATTACTAGTTCAAAATAAAGTCTCCTTTTTTTTATTATTAAAAGGAATGATATTAAATGAAGTTTAGAAAATT
>CBFIII010000133.1:0-3366 GCA_965662645.1 Bacteroidales bacterium | reverse complement strand
AAGTTCCCTGAATTTTTTTTCAGATAATCGAATGGTTTCTTGTGTTTTAATCCTTTCAGTAACATTCTTTAAGGTTGCCAATCGTACTTTTTCGCCTTTA
This sequence comes from Bacteroidales bacterium, assembly GCA_965662645.1. GTDB lineage: Bacteria > Bacteroidota > Bacteroidia > Bacteroidales > UBA5342 > UBA5342. The sequence continues at coordinate 3,266 of CBFIII010000133.1, read as the reverse complement.
TAAACGGTTTCATGCCCTTCTATTTCTCCTTCCAGATAGTCGCTAACTTTAGACACACTGTTGTGTTCCATAATATCTATAGTCAGGAAAGCAACAGTATTATCATTCTGTTCGGAGGTATGGGGTCTAAGCTGTATTAAAAAAGGTTTTCTTTTAGGTAAGACCACTTCAAGTTCTTGTTTTTGACCTTTCAAACAAGCGTTTAGTTTAGATTTAAAATCCTGAGGCCATAAATCTTTAGTAGTGCCAAATACGTCACTTCCTAATAACTCATTTACCTTAAGGTTGGAGAAGTTGCTAAACGATTCGTTAACATATTCAAATTCATAGTTTTTGTTAATTAAAGCAATGGGAGCTTTGATGGAATCGAAAAGTTCTTTAACGTTACTCATAATTTGAAAGTTTGTCTAAAAATAATAATATTTAACATTAAGAGCAATAGTTTGTGAATTATACAGCATTAGAAATCGATTCTCTTTTGTGTGAGCTAAATAACCACTTTAGTACTATGATTTTCAATCCAATTCAATTTTTCATTTCATTATTATAGGAGTTGTAGGTATAGCTACCGCCAATTTTAAACCTGAGATTCTCATTTAATCCCACATTGTGGGTTTAATTCTCCGTAGCTTGCTGCGAATAATAAAATGTTCTTCAACTAAATGCCCCGAGGTTGTTGACTTGATTCTTGACCAGAGAAAAGCAATTGCTTTCGATTAGGATCAATATAAGTATTAAGAGTTCCTGTTTTATTATTTTCTTTGTTTTTGCACGTAAAGGTAAAACGTTTACAAAAGTTAAAGATTAGACTTTACACTAAGTAGTAGGAAATAAATAATGCATCATTTTTTTGAGACTGCTTATTTATACCATACGGAGTTATCCGTTAATAGTCATTAATTTATAGTCGATAGCTAACTTTAAATATGACATTTAATGATTCCTATTACTTAAAAGGGATAATGCATTATTTCAGTTAAGTAGAATTCCAAAGGAATAAATGCAGAATTATAAGAGTGTAATTATTAGAATGAATTGTAAACTTGCTCCAGCGGAGCATAGTGTTTATAGCAATGTTTAATTATCAAATTGAAGCTCCAGCGGAGCGAAGTGAAAAAGAAGGATATTATGGCAAATAAATTAACGCAAATTTATATACTAGTTTACCTTTTTGATGACCTTGGTAAAAATCAAACTTTGGATTATTTAAAATACAACATTTAATGTTTCCTATTACTCTATGTCTTGACTTAGCCTTATTGTTGTTTGTCCGCCTTTATTATTTATTGAAATACTTTTGTATTAATACAAATAAATCATCTTGTTTAATCGGTTTTGAGATATAATCGTTGCAACCCGCTTTTATTGCTTTTTCTTTATCGTCGCTAAAACCATAAGCAGTTTGGGCTATTATAATTACTTCTTTATTTAATTTTCGGATTTGTCGGGTGACTTCATATCCGTTCATTTTCGGTAGTTGAATATCCATCATTATCAGGTCAATATCGGGATTGTTTTTGTAAGCTTCCATGGCTTCAAGACCTGTCTTTGCTTTAATGATTTTTTTAGTGATGTTTTCGACCATTATTTCTAAAAGCATTTCCGATGATTCATCATCTTCCACAATAAGTATTTTTAAGTTTTTGTTGAGGAAATTAAGACTGCTTTCACCCATATTTTCACTGGAAATCCCTTGTTTATAAGATGGATTATAAGGAAGGGTAAAATAAAAGGTGGAACCTCCAACCTTGCCGGTAGCCAAGTCCTCTTCTTGGCTTTCAACCCATATGCTACCGCCCAGCATTTCTACATAGGCCTTGGTAATCGTCAAGCCCAATCCGGCTCCTTGACGTGCCATTTTATCTTCTATATCAGCTTGAATAAAACGTTCAAAAATATTTTCTTGTCTGTTTTTGGGGATGCCAATTCCTGTGTCTTTTACAAAAAAATGAAGAGCATTACCCTTAAGGTTATAGCCAAATTCTATGAACCCTTTGTTGGAATATTTAATGGCATTTTTAACAAGATTTGTTAAAATTGCAAAAACCTTCTCGCGGTCGGTTTTTATGATTGCTTCTTTTGACGGTAAGGTGTTTTTTAAGGAAAGCTTCATTCCTTTGGCTTCCACTTCGGGTCTGAAAAAGGTATAAATGTATTCGAGTTGTTCGTTTATATCCGATTCTGTAATATCCATTGTTGTCAGTCCAGCTTCTATTTTTGAAATATCAACAATATCGTTGATGATGTTGAGCATGCGTGCTCCGGATTTTTCGATGATGCCAATGTATTTTTGTTGTTGTTCCCCCGTAAGTTTTGGTTCTTTTAAGAGGTTCGAGAAGCCTAGAATGCCATTCATAGGCGTACGGATTTCGTGACTCATATTGGCTAGAAATGCTGATTTCAGACGATCGCTTTCTTCTGCTTTTTCTTTGGCAGCGATTAATTCCAGTTCAGACTTTTTTCGTTCAGTTATGTTCACAACAAAACAAGAAGCACCAATTATCTGTTCGTCTTTTCGTACAGCATTCCAATGCATTTCGTAGTATATATTGATATTTGGTTGAACTTCTGTTTGAATAAATGATTCACCCGATAGTACCTTGTCGATGGTTGCTTTTGCTTTCTTTTTAATTTCGGGAATAGTAATATTATTCAGCATATTCATTCCCAGTTCAATATCAACATTATACAATAACTTCATCTCTTTCCGGTGATTTTCATTGAAGCTAACATAGCGATATTCATTATCGATCATAAATATAATGATGGAATGTGAATTGTTTATGATTGCATCTAGAACTACATTTTGATTTCGAATTTCTTCATCGGCTATTTTTTTCTCTTTGTGAATTTTAAATTCTTCTAATTCTCTTTTTATTAAAGGGATAAGACGTATTAAATTGTCTTTCATCAAATAATCCTGAGCACCCGCTTTCATGGCTTCAACAGCGATTTCTTCTCCCACAGTTCCTGAAATAAGAATAAATGGAATATCTTTTGCTTTTTGTTTTACTATGCGTAATGCAGTAAGCCCGTCGAATTTAGGCATGCTGTAATCGCAAAGTATGAGGTCCCAATTTTGATTATCCAAAGTGTAAATTAATTCTTCCCGGGTTTGAATGCATTCATATTCAGGAATGTAACCGCCTTTTTTTAAATGACGCAGAACAAGTTCTTTATCATCGTCGGTGTCTTCAATAATTAAGACTCGAATAGGAATATTTACTATAGGTTCCATATTTATATCTTTTAATTCTAGAGCTTAG
>CBFIII010000132.1:0-3400 GCA_965662645.1 Bacteroidales bacterium | reverse complement strand
ACAAAATTTAGTTCTGTGGGATTTAAAAGATATACTTTGTAGAATGGGAATAGATGTTGATTAAAATTAACCCCAACTACAGGCTATGCGGAACTTTGCCAAAGACTAAGCAACTGCAAACTAACAAATTAACCTTTGATTATGGATTTAAAATTAATACCTAAATGGCGAGTTATTAGCCATCCACATATAAAGTTAACAGCTAACAGAATGTGTTATAATTCTTTAACTAACAGAAAAAAGAAAATAACTACTAACGGTGGGTCTATCGGTATATGGCTAGATAATAAAAATTTTTTAGTAAAATCTAAATTAGATAGTAGTATAGAATTAGATAAAAAAGAAGTTGAATATTGTCCTTTTAGCAATGGCACAATTAAAATTTAAAAATACAACTTTTTAATCTACTTAAAATTTGTATATTTACATAAATCTAATAAGAAAAAAAAAGTAAATGAAAAAAAGTAAAAAATTAACTTTACCCAAAGTCTACGCAACTACAGACAAAAAATTTGAAAAGCATAATGGTAAGCCAAAATTGTCCTACAGTCAATATACCTCATTTAACTCAGAGCAATATAAAAACAGTTATATTTTAGGTTATATGTTCAATATACCTCAGCCTGGAAATAACTGGAGCTTATTCGGCTCTCAAGTGGGAACAGCTATTGAATACAGAATGGATTTCAGTAAGGCTGAGGGCAAAGATAAAAAATTACTAGATAAAGCCACAGAACATTTTAATAAAAAAGATATTGAAACTCTTCATAAAGTAAACAATATGTTCCCCGACAACGCTAAATATGAAAGGGAGGTAGTACTAGACAGAGGGTCATATGTAACACAAGGCTATATTGATGTATATTTACCTGAAAACGAAGGTGTTGGAGTTTCTGTAATAGATGCAAAAACAGGAGGTAAAAACAGCAAGAGTGGTAAAAACCCTCAATTTTATGCTTCTGATGAGTATGGGCAAACTAATTTATATATGGTAGCGTTAGAAGAAGAAGGTGAAACCCCAGGATACTGTGGTGTAGTTTTTATAGATAGGACTTTTGAGGGTACATTTGAGGAACCTATACTACATTTATCAGGTGACATTATAGATGTTGAAACACCTTATACAAAAGAAAGAGTTGATAAGTTATTAAAATCAATGGATAGAACAGCAGAAGAAATATCTTCATTGTACGAAACTTTTTTAGAAATGAATAATCTTATTTTTTAGTGAAAAATGGATAAACAAAATTTTGTAAAATTGGTAAATGCAATCGAAGTCCAAATAACTTTTGATCGTAGGCATGCAGATAAATTGTCTGAGTTGTTTAATAGTAATGTTGAATCTTACAACAATCATAATTTAATCGACACTGTGTTGGAATTTTTAAAGTTAGAGTTCAAGGATAATCATAAAGATAGTTGGATTGATTACTTTTGTTGGGAGATAAATTTCGGCAAAAATTGTAATAAATGTGCAACCAGAAAAGATGGGTCTGAAATAGATTTGTCTACTTCGGAGGCTCTTTTTGATTTTTTAATAGAAAAATTTTAATATATTTGGTAGATTGGTTATTTATATATATATTTGTTTACCTGAACAATACAATATAAACAACCAGAACTAAAATACTAAGAAACTGGAAGTCTTGATTATTATTATAAACTCTGCTTGTTTAAGTTGTGTTGTTCAAACTAATAATAACTCAAGACTTTTTCTTTGGAATCAATTTACCGTTTTAATTCTAAGTTATTTGTTGCTATTCGCAACGAAGCAACCGCTCTAAAACTAGAGCCTAATAAGGCTGTGGCTATCTTTGCCCACCTTAAAAAGGAGCGTAACGGTAAAATTAAATACTTCGCTGAAAAAGCAAAAAACAACAAACGACTAAATACTGTCAGTTTACTCGCTTCAAAAACAAGTCTTTCAAAACACATATTATCTAAGTACCTGAGAATCTATTATAACCTTGGGTTAATTTGGCGTGAGGTGAACGGAGACGTTTGCATACTAGGTAATAATAAAATTAAGAAATATTTTCCTTCCTTAAAGTTGCTTCCTGTTACTGTGGGAAACAGATTTATAGACACTCAGTATTCAGTAATGAATATACTATTGCACGCAAAAAGAAATAATCAGCAATACCAGATTAGAAAAAAAACGAATCAGAACGAAATACAAAGTGGAAATCTAAGTACTCCTTCTCAACTTAAGCTTTACAAAAGGTTACAAAAGTCGGGAATCGGTATTCAAGATATTACTGATAAATCTGTTTTATCTAATCAAGGTTATTCTAAATTATTGAAAAATGATTCTGATAATAAATCAAAAGGCGGTTATTACAAGAAACAATTAATCAAAAGAGGTTGGTTGAAATCTTATAGACGTTTTAAAAAATTAGAACGTGTGAGTTTAGGAGAATTTAATTTTAGAAGTAAGTACGGTTATCTTAAAAAAGGACAGTTTTGGCATTTAGGGTGGCTTATGATGGAGGATATAGCTACTATGGAACCTTATACTAGGCAATTAACTAAACCGACATCTAAAGCTATTGAAATGGATTTTGACTTTATTGGGTGGCTAAAAGATAACCCTACCATCAATGTAAATACCTATAAGTGTACGTCCACTTTGTTGATGTAACTTTTACCCCTCTTGACTAATGTTTTAAGGGTTTAAGAGGATTTAACAATTTTTTAAGGTTTTTATTTAATAATAGTTTGTATGTTTGCAACATAAATAATAGAAACTATGATTACAAGTATATCAAAAGAATTAAACGAAATTAAAATACCTTTATTTAAAGGCGAAGTAAGTATGTTACCATTTGATTTAAGCGACTTAACTACTTTACCAATAGAATTTAGATAGACCGCAAGACAAATGATTAAAAACCTACCTAATAAAATAGGTGAAGCTTTTTAACTGTACACGGAAAATTTGTAAAAATCTAAAATATTAAGACGTGGTGCACCACATATTGACGGAAACTATTTAAAAGAAGTTGCTTCTTGGAGTTCTGGTGGTAGTAGCTACGAAATAAAAGAACTAAAAAGTTTATGTAAGCGATAATTACGCACAACGTACCGCAGATAAGATTAGTTGCGTGATTAAAAAAAAATAACTTAATAAAAAACCAAACTTTGATTTAAAAGACGTTACGTTAAAAGGTGTAGCTACTGGTAAAAGTAGAAACGATAAAGTTCCTGAAAAATACGATTTTAGTATTTGTGCTTTTGGTTCAAGTTGTGGTAAGGTCGCAGAAAAAGAAGGACAATACTGCCAACAAACATACATTACGATTAATAATGATAGTTTGAGAGATAAAATAACTTCTGTTATTAAAAATGCTAAATGGAAAGAAATGTACGGAATGACAGCAACTCCAAAAATAAAACATTG
>CBFIII010000131.1:0-3411 GCA_965662645.1 Bacteroidales bacterium | reverse complement strand
TAAAGCATCAGGATTTTCAATCCGATTATTTATGCAAACTCAATACCCGTTAGTCGCAGCATCTTTCGCTACGTCTATGTTATAAACAAGGTGGTCACAGAACTTGTTGAACGTGATCCTGCCTTGTAACTTTCTGATGACATTCAGCAAATGTAAATATTCTATACTAGCATTGCAAATGCCTAAAAAACAAAGCCCCCCGTTATAAACGAGGGGCAGATAAAAAGTCTTGGACTTTAAATAACTTCTATATAAAACTAAATCTATACATTAAAACGGAAATGCATAATATCACCATCTTGAGTAATATATTCCTTTCCTTCAACACTTAATTTACCAGCTTCTTTACACGCTGCTTCTGATCCTAGTGCAATAAAATCTTCGTATTTGATAACTTCTGCTCTAATAAAACCCTTTTCAAAATCAGTATGAATAACGGCAGCAGCCTGAGGAGCAGTAGCACCTTTATGATAGGTCCAAGCACGCACTTCTTTTACACCTGCTGTGAAATAAGTTTCCAAATTAAGCATAGCATAAGCCTCACGAATCAACTTATTAACACCAGGTTCTTTCAAGCCCATATCCTCAAGGAACATTTGCTTTTCATCATAAGTCTCTAGCTCTGCAATATCAGCTTCGGTAGCAGCAGCAACGATTATAAGTCCAGCCTTCTCATCCTTTACCGCTTCTCTCAATGCTTCTACATGCGCATTACCACCTACAGCAGAGGCTTCATCCACATTACACACATACATAACAGGTTTATTCGTTAATAACTGAAAGTCTTTAACCAAATCGAAATCATCCTCTGACAACTCTACTGTACGGGCTGATTTTCCACTTTCGAGCGCTGCCTTATAACGTTCTGCAATCACTACAGCCTTTGCAGCTTGTTTGTTTTGGCCCCCTTTACACGCTTTCTGCAAACGCGTAATATTATTTTCAACCGTTTCTAAGTCTTTCAACTGCAACTCAAAATCGATAACTTCTTTGTCACGTACAGGATCTACACTACCATCTACATGAACCACATTTTCATCCTCGAAACAACGTATCACATGCAAGATAGCATCGGTCTCACGAATGTTACCTAAGAATTTATTACCCAAACCTTCGCCTTTACTCGCACCTTTTACAAGTCCTGCAATATCTACAATCTCCACTGTTGCAGGTTGTACACGTTCTGGATTGACTAACTCTTCTAGTTTTGTCAAACGATCATCTGGTACTGTAATGACACCTAAATTAGGTTCAATAGTACAAAAAGGAAAGTTTGCCGACTGTGCTTTCGCATTCGACAAACAGTTAAAAAGGGTAGATTTACCAACATTGGGCAAACCTACGATTCCGCATTTTAATGCCATTGTATTTAATTATATTTATTGCTTATTAATAGGTCGTTAGCTATTAGCTACTGACACTTTTAAGATGTAAACTCACATCTATTTTCTCTTAACCTTTCTTTACCTTAGCTTCATCCCAGATAGCATTCATCTGATCTAAGCTCATATCGTGCAGACTTTTGCCTTTCACTATGGTTTCTTCTTCCAAATAATTAAAGCGTTGAATGAATTTTTTGTTGGTACGAGCAAGCGCCATTTCAGGATCTATACCATATAAGCGTGCTGCATTTATCAAACTAAAAAACACATCACCAAACTCATCCTCCATCTTATTCTTATCCCCTTTCTTTATTTCCACTTCCAATTCAGCAACTTCTTCCTTCACCTTATCCCACACTTGTGATTTCTCTTCCCAGTCGAAACCAACGCCACGAGCTTTTTCTTGAATGCGGTGTGCCTTTATCATAGGAGGCAAAGCATCAGGAACACCCTGCAACACACGTTTGTTGCCCCCTTTTTCCTTTAATTTCAACTGTTCCCAGTTCTTCGCTACCGTTTCAGCATCGTTAGCCTCCGTATCACTAAAAATATGAGGATGACGATAAATCAATTTCTCACAGATGGCATCTAAGACATCTTTGATATCAAAAGCTTCTTGTTCTTCACCTATCTTAGCATAAAACACAATATGAAGTAAGATATCACCTAACTCTTTCTTGATATCCTGCAAATCATTTTTAACAATAGCATCAGCCAATTCATAGGTTTCTTCTATCGTTAAATGACGTAAGCTTTCAAGCGTTTGCTTTTTATCCCAAGGGCATTCAACTCTTAATCGTTCCATTATTTCTAACAAACGACAAAAAGCGTCTTTCCTTTCTTCCATTGTTGATTTAGAATAGGTCATTATAATTTTTGTGCAAAAATAGTCCTAATGGATCAATTAAAAAAAAGAAACCACATACGAAGGATGTGGTTTGTGTATATCAACCAGAAAGAAGCAATACTAATGCTGTATATGAGTTGTTATAATTTCAAAAAACAACTTATTATTAAAAAAAACATCCATCACATTGAGGCATTAAAAACAAGTTACATTAGACGTTAAACATTTCTATTTCAGAAGACACCACCTAAAAATCGATATAGAAATCACTGGAGCAGTTGATGGTAAATAAGTTGTTCATGTATATGCACGCGATATTTAATCATCGGTTAAACGTCCTTTAAATGAGTTAAAAAAATTTAAAAAGGGGAATATAACTGCTGGAAATAAACAAAACGTTAATTTTACATGAACCGACAGCCATTTTACATTTTGAGATGCAGAAACGGAAGATTGGAGAGTAGAAGCAGGTCAATTTGAGATCTAGTAGGTGCAGCTTCAAATCATATTATAGCCAATAATGAACGAGAAATGTATAAATTACTAAATAACGAAAGGTTAGCAACACCAAAAGAAACAAACACGCTTAATAAGCCACAGCCTGTACCTAAAGCGGCCTTACGACTAAAACAGTAAAACAAAGAAACATAGATAAAAATATAAAATCACGTTATTTTTATTACATTTGCCCTCAAATCATACATTATCAATTAAATAATCAAAAAAAGATGAAAAAATTAACCTTAACATTGTTGCTAATAGTATCAATTAGCTTTACAAGTATCTTCGCTCAAGAAGAAAGTGATGCATTGACAAACAAAAATGGCAAAGTCATACTACCTCAAGCAGGAGATTGGGCTATAGGTATAGACGCCACTCCATTCTTAACCTATTTTGGTGGATTTCTAAGTAATGCTGGTGCCACTGCTCCAACCTTCAACACACCTAATGGTTTTACTGTTTATGGTAAAAAATTCATTACAAGCAAGACAGCTTATCGAGGAAGTGTTCGATTCAACATGGCAAGTACATCTAACAATAACTTTATTTCACTACCGAGTGACCCTACTTCTGAGGCTGATCAGAAAGAAGCTTTCAAAACTTCAACAGTGGATATAATGTTAAACTTAGGTATGGAAAAAAGAATTGGAGATAACCGTATTCAAGGAATTTATGGTGCTT
>CBFIII010000130.1:0-3516 GCA_965662645.1 Bacteroidales bacterium | reverse complement strand
AAGTGCAAGGGCAACTATCATTGGTTGGAGGCAAGGGAGATACCCACCTTACTGCCAATGTAGGTATCTGCCCAATAGATGGTACCGTTCATATTATGTACGATCATCACAACGAAGAGTTGAATTATATACGTTCAAAAAAAGGCATAGCCTTTGGTTCGGATGAGGAATTCTCTAAAGCGAATTTCCTGCCGCAGCAAAATTATTTAATTCCAGGTAAAAAAGTAACCGGGGTAAGCTATCCAAATATGTTTAATAACGATGCAGGCGATATGTTTTTTGAGCGTCGTTTGGGCTCTGCTGTAGGTGGTGAAATTGTAATTACGTATTACAATGGAGAAGAATGGTCGCCTGAAAAATCAATTATCAATGGTCGAAATGGCATATCTCAGGGAGAACGTAACTTTTGTTACGGTCAGCCAGTGCCAGCCAATGGTAAAATCTATTATACCTATTCTCCGCGTTGGGCAGAGTCGCCAACAATCTTAGGTGAAGGTGTTTACTTGATGGATTGTGGTAAGACGATGGACGAAAAAGCGGTTAATGTAGATGGTAAGGAATACGACTTTCCAGTTCTTAAGCATGAACCTTTTTTCATTGCGGATCCACGCAGTGTACCCGATCATTACGGATGGGCTGGTGGACCTGATTTTACCATTTCCCCAAAGGGTGATATCTATTTAAAAATCTCCCCTAAAAACACAGAATCGTATAGCTATTTGCGTAAAGCTGGCGAAACCGAATTTAAAGAGTACCGTAATAAAGGGTCTTTAGGGAAATTCTATGGGAACCGCATGTATAAGTTTGTGGAGTCGGGTGGTTTTTTAGAAGTGCAAAGTTGTTTAGCGGGTACCTTTGATTGGAAAACTGAATACAAACTAAATATTGGTATCAAATCCGATAAGAGTAGAATTATTATGCAAGATGGTTACATTGCTGCTGTATATCGCGAAGAGGTAAATAGTGCTACTGTACCCATTCACTGCTATGTATTTAAAGTGGAAAAATCGGAGTACACGCCACAAACCATTACAATGGCTGACTTGCTCGATAAAACAGAAGGTGATGCTAACTTTACGCTTGACGCAACAGCTACATCAAACCTTCCCGTTGTTTATTCTAGTTCAAATCCGAAAATTGCACGCATTGTAGAGGGGAATAAAGTGCAAATAATGGGAGCAGGTTCTTGTGATATCATTGCCAACCAAGCAGGAAACGGTGAGTTTGACAATGCTCCAGAAGTGAAAAAGAGTTTGACAGTAAAAGCCAATACGTCTAAAGCTAACCAAACCATTAACTTTACGCTAGGCGTTTCAAATTATGTGTGGGATGCTGGAGATATTACATTGTCTGCCACTGCAAGCTCTAGTTTGCCTGTTAGCTTTGAAAGTTCGGATGAAGAGGTAGCCGTGGTAGAAAACGGTAAGCTTGTTGTAAAACGTGCAGGTAAAACTACTATATCTGCCCTCCAAATGGGTAATGATACGTATAATGCAGCACCTGTTGTAGCCTACGAACTAAATGTGCCCAAACGTAAACAAGTCATTACATTTAATGCATTACCTAAATTTACGTCTGGTGATAAAGACTATACCATAGTAGCTACTAGTAATAATCCTAATGCGACATTAAGGTACGTGTGCCCTAGTAATCAAGTGGCCATTGTATGGGATAAACATGTGAGAGAGTGCTTAGCAGCTGGTAGCTCTACCATCACTGTTTCTGATGCTGGGGATGATTACTTTCTGCCTGCAGAAGTGCAACAAACCATTACGGTAGAACCTAAAGTGCATAAAATACCTGGACAAATAGAAGCCGAGTATTGTTCTAAAAAGAGCGGGGTTAATGTTGCTCGTTGGAGCAATAAAGTGTTTTATCTAAACGCTTGGAACACAGATGACGTTGCAGAGTACACTATAGATGTGCCTAACGATGGGGTGTATGAGGTGGAAATCAATGCGGGAGTTCCATCTGCCAATAGAAAGCTTAAAATTGTAAGTGGAACAACAACTTTAGCCACTGCAACACTAACTCAAACACCCAGCTTAACCAACTTTAAAACGACTAAAGTAAATGTGGATTTAAAGAAAGGGGTACAAACGCTTAAAGTCGTTGGTATTTCTGGAGGTTATAACTTCGATTGGATGAAAATAACCTCTAACAGTGGTGGTACTGTAGATCCTGGTACAGGTGGTGGTACTGGTGGCGGTGGTACTACGGTGCCAAGCTATGTTAAGAAGTACGATTATACTGTGGTATCTTCTGACGGTGAGCAAGCGCCTAATGTAGGCACAAACCTGTTTGATGGCAAGGTTGATGATGATAACCGATGGAGTGCTAATGGTTTTCCAAAATCCATTGTGATTGATTTGGGAAGTGAAAGAGAAATCATTGGAACTCGCGTTTTTATGTATCAAGACCGTGCCTATCAATATACTGTTGAGTTCTCTAATTCGGCGACTGATGGTTTTGTACAGGTGGTTGATAAAACGTCTAATAAATCTGTAATACAGCCTATTTCTGATGATTTTGAGGTGGTAAAGGCACGGTATGCAAAATTAACGGTTACGGGATGCGATGCGTATTCTAGTACTTGGATAAGCATTAATGAAATAGCATTTATATTTAATGATGTATCGGGTGTGTGGACTAAGTATTACGATAATCAGGGCTTTGATATTTATCCTAATCCTACAAATTCGAGTTTTAATATTGACCTAAGTGGTATAGACGAAGCTCTAGTGCAAGTTTACAACTTGAGTGGGCAGATGATCTTTAGTAAAGCATACGATGGCAAAGCAATTACTCTATCTCAGGGCGTATACATTGTGATGCTTACCGATGCTGATGATAAAATATACCGCCAAAAATTGGTCGTTGAATAATCATAATAACAGCTTGTAATAGAAGTTGTTTTAAGGTTCTATTGGAATTTCGTAAGAGTTGCATCTGGCAACTAAAAGTAAATAATGAAGCTGTTTAAAGTCCTCTCGAAATTCCCCTAGGACTTTAAATAACTTCATTATTATTGACCAGCCCAATTCAGGGCTCAAAAAAAACTAAAATGAAATTGTTAAAACTAATAGCAATTGCTGCGGTATTATTCTTAAATATCGGAGAAGCCTTTTCAGCAGAAAAGACAAAGGAAAAAAAAGTTAGCACTACAGAGGGTAAGGTGAATTTCATCCTTATCTACACCGATGATCATGGCTATTCAGATCTGTCATGTCAGGGGGTGCAAGATGATGTTCGCACTCCTAATATCGACAAACTGGCAATGAATGGTGTGCGTATGGAAAGTGGTTATTCTACCGCTCCTCAGTGCGTCCCTTCGAGGGGTGGAGTAATGGTTGGGCGTCATCAGTCTAAGTTTGGATTGGAGCTCAATTCAGATCCCTTAACTGGCTTTAACAATGAAACCACCATTGCCGACAGGTTAAAAGGGGCAGGATATGCTACCGGTATGACGGGTAAATGGCACCTTGGAAAACCGGCACAAATTGTTAATCATGGCTT
>CBFIII010000129.1:0-3581 GCA_965662645.1 Bacteroidales bacterium | reverse complement strand
CGCGCCGATAGTGTATCATACACATTACCTTCAGCTGGTGCAAACTTCTGAATAGTGGTGAACACGACACCACCACCTGTTACTTTTAGTAATTCTTTAATGTGATCGCGGCTTTGCGCTTGTACAGGTGTTTGGCGCAAGAGCTCTACGCAAGAAGCAAACGTACCAAAAAGCTGATCATCCAAATCATTGCGATCGGTCAGTACGACTATGGTAGGATTCTTCATTTGCGGATGCGTAATCACTTGCCCGCTATAAAAAAGCATAGAAAGGGACTTACCTGATCCTTGCGTATGCCACACCACCCCAACCTTGCGGTTTCCTTTGTCCTGACGTGTGGCACGTATGGTTTGCTCTACGGCCTTCTGTACCGCATAATATTGATGATAGGCGGCTACTTTCTTTATTTTTACTTGGGAAATAATACCCGTGCGCTCGTCTTTCTTCTCTTCTTGTTCAAAAACTGTACAATAACGGATTAAGTTAATCAAAGTACGCTTATCCAGCATATACTTCGCCAATGTCTGAAGATCAGTCATGCCATAGGGCGAATACGACTCTGCAGCTATAGGCAATTCCTTTTCTTGATGGATAGAACTCACACTATCTTTTGGAGCATCCCACGATAAGTAGCGCGAAAATGGTGCTGACACACTAGATACTTTAGCGTCTATACCATCAGATATGATGCACAACGCATTGTAATAAAACACACTAGGAACAGCTTTTTTATAGTTCTGTATTTGGGTGAAAGCTTTATGAATAGTCGCATTCTCATCAGTCGCATTTTTCAGTTCCACAAAGACCAAAGGCAAACCATTAATAAAAATAACCACATCAAAACGCTTCTCCACATTATTCTCCTTCACCACCAACTGATTCACAACCCAAAACGTATTGTTCTCGGGTTTCTCCACATCTATCAAGCGCGCAATAATCCCTTTGGCCTTACCATCTACATTATACTCTACCGTCACACCATTGGTCAATAAGCTATGAAAACGCTCATTGTTAGCCATAATATCTTCTGTACCTAGATTGAGTACTTGCTGGTAGGCTTCGCTAATAGCAGATTCATTTAAGCTTGGGTTTAAGCGCTGAAGACTTTCTCGAAAATGCGCTTCTAGCACTACGGAGGCAAAACTATCGCGCTGAGGTTTATCACTATAAGGGGCTATTTCAGCACCAGCGTAGTAAGTATAACCTTGATTTTGGAGTTGAGCTATGAGGGAGAGCTCTATTGTATCTTCGTGTAGGTGTGGCATAATGTATAGCGTCTATACCACAAAGATATATAATTATCTCATTTTAAAAAGGCTATGCTTATCAAAATAACAAACACTAACTACAATAATATATCAAGGCTACCATTTGAGTTTAATCACCAAAGATATTTAAGACTTTTCCAATAATTCTATAGCCTTATAGATGTTAGAATAAGAGCCACCTGAAGCTAAAGATTGTGCATTTGCGATAGCTTCCTCTTGTTTTTCGATCAAACAGCGCACCCAAGTATCTTGCTGCAAGTACTTTTCTGTTTTCTCATAGCCGGGCAAATCTTTAAGCAATTCCTGTCTTATCTGATTATAAGAAGTAAATTGACGATTAGTCTTTTTGTAATGGATTAGAAACCAAAATTCAATGGAAGGAAGACTATCACAAATAATGACATCTTTTTTTCTTCCATATCTAGTTTTGAATGCTTGTACCTTCTTTTTTTCAGCATCACTCCTTTCTGCCAAGTCTGTATCGAAAACACAAATAACAATCATACCCGCCGCAAGAAACTCTTTGGTGCGTTTTTCAATATAAAGCACATTTCCTCTGGTGAAGAAATGTTTTGGCTTTATCACACACGAATAGCCCTTTAGTCTTTTTAAGTGAGTAAAATACCACTTCTCGGTAAGTCCTTCACCAACGATGCCAATATTATTTCTTTTACGCACCATATCTTAATCTATTTCAGGAACAGCACCAAAACGACCAAAACGATAAGCTTTCTGTAATGAACTTATACGACTTAGATCTTTAAATTCGGTCAAGGAATAAAGTGCCGTAGAAGCATCTTCCTGCTTCTCCGTAAACCAGAAATTATCCTTACGTAGCAGATCATCTTCATCAAAAAGGTTATCATAATGCGTAGTCAACAAAAGCTGTGCTTCATTAGAACTACGTAAGAAATTCTCAATAACATAAACAATCATACTTGGGTGCAATTTCGCCTCTAACTCATCAATGCATAAGAGAGCCTCATTCTTCAATGCCTTAAAGATTGCACCAGATAAGCCTAACATACGTTTTGTTCCTTCACTTTGCATTTCGAGTGAAAGTGTTATCACCTTGTACTCATCATCAACTTTCACATTGTGCATAATATCTGTACGTGGAAGTTTAATGGTTTTATCTTTTACTACTTGATCAATAATAGATTGTGAAATTCCTTGTTCTTTTAATGATGTTACAAAATCATCACTTACTGTTTCAACTACTTCGCTAGACATTATATCATTAATATTAAAATCTGCCTCTTGTAAAAATTTGACAATATTAGACTTACAATCAGGTTCTTTTAGAAGCATGTTTTCCACATAAACTTTGAGGTTGGTCGATGGATGTACTGGATGTAACAGTCCGTTTTCCATCCAAACGATAGCATTAAAGATTTCAGGAATATCAATATTTACAGTATTATAAGCTGCAATAAAAGACATGTTTTGCAAACAATTAAGCTCCAACTTATCTTTGGCTGCTGAAGAAATCTTGATTAAGCTACCATACTTAATTTTTGAGACACCATCTCCTAAAGTGCGATTAAATATCAAAGCGGGCTGTGTGCCTGGGTAATAATCCAGTCGCTCACTTATAACTTCAGTACTGTTTATAGATAAAGTATATTTATACTTTTGCATTGCTGCATAAAAAATAATTTCAAAATCACTTGGATGACTATTACTGTTATTATCTAACAAAAATGGAATAATACCCGTTATCTCAGATTTGCTCTTTGGAATTCTAAACCAGAAATCCCGAAGAAAAGAAAAAGCCTCTATTAAGTTCGATTTACCCGAAGCATTAGCTCCATACACAATGCCAAGCTTTCGCAATCGTGTACCATCAGGCAAGCTTACTATATGGAAATCTTCATAATCCTTTATAGCATTAGCAGCCTCAAAACTTATCGTCTGTTTTTCTCTAAACGAAAGGAAATTCGTAATACTTAATGAATGTAACATCGTTATTTCTTTTTTTTGGAATAACAAAGAAACAAAGAGAAGAGGAAATAATCAAGTCTTATTTTACATATTTACATCATTCGTGCTGATATCCAAAATAGACAACTATTTAGGGTTGATTTTTTCAAAGTCATTTGTGTAAGAAAATGTGCCTTTAGCACTACCGAAGAAAAACTCTCTCGCTGCAATGTCTCACTATAAGGCACATTGTCCACAGCAGCGTAAACTATATAACTATGGTTTTAGAGCTGAGCAATAAAGGATTGCTCTATGGTGTCTTCGTTGAGGTGTGGCATAGTGAGATTATTTTTCCAGTTCAGTATTCAGATCAACAATTCTATCTTCAAA
>CBFIII010000128.1:0-3615 GCA_965662645.1 Bacteroidales bacterium | reverse complement strand
TTCGTCGTTAGTATTAAAACCGTTAACGAAATTTGTTAATACAATTATAGAGCATTACGATGGAATCGTAATATCAATGAAAACAGGAATAACAAATGCTGTGTCAGAAGGTCTAAATAGTGTAATGCAATTAGCAAGGTCTAGGGCTAGAGGATATCGGAATCCAAAGAATTTTATAGCAATGGTATACTTCCTCGGGAATTAATAAAAATATCAATTCCACTGTTTTTGGCGAAGAACCTGAAAAATCTTTATCAATGAGCGACTTGTAATCTATATCCCCCATTTCTTTAAGTTTTTTTTTAGAAAGTCATTTTCCATCTCCAATTCTCCAATCTTAGTATAAAGATCTGTCGAATCTTGATTCAACTCACTAGAGGATACTTTACTCTCGAATACTGAGGAGCTACGATCCAAAAATGAACTTTTCCACTTGCTAATCTGACTTTGACTTACCTCAAAACGTTGTGATAACTCTCGTAAACTTTCTCTTTCTTTTATAGCTTCTAATGCTACTTTGGCCTTGAAACTACTGCTGTGTTTTTTTCGTGTTAGTCCCATAATAAATACAAATTTAAGATATTAATATTTGTCTTAGCGGGTGGTCCAATTTATGGGGAGTATTATAGTGGAACTGAAGTCTCTAGTACGATTGTGGTGCGATAGTGCTATGGCTCTTTATGTCGATTCTTTTACTGTGGTTGGGCGTAGTCTCCAGACTACGTCTTGTTAATAACAAGTCTCAGACTTGTATAAAGCAGAGCTTTGATTTTTCAACGAGATAAACAAGATGTATTAGTTTACGCAATTATAAAGTTAAATTTATAAAAAAAAATGATGATGAAAAGTTTGAATTATGTTACCCGAATTGTGAAGTCTTTGTTTTTATTACTTATGCTAGCAAATGTACCTTGTATTTGTAATGCTTCAGAGTTTACAAACACTTCTCTTGAAAAGAAAGAAAAAAAAGAGCGAATAAAAAAAAGAAAGAAAGACAAGCACAAAACGATCTCTGCCAAGGATGAAAACGTTCCTGTTAAGGATGAAAACGTTCCTGATGTTGTCAAAATTCTTCCTGAGTTTCCAGGTGGTGATGTTGAATTAATGAAGTATCTTTTCAGGAATGTAAAATATCCAAGAGAGGCTTATAATAGGGGAATTACAGGTAAGGTGGTTGTGAATTTTAAAATTCAGAAGGATGGTGAAATTACTGACGTAAGAGTTCTTGAAAAAGCTCACCGATTACTTGATGCTGAGGCCATAAGAGTAATAAAAGCAATGCCCAAGTGGAAACCAGGTGAAGTGGATGGTGAAAAAGTTGTAGTTGAATACCATGTGCCAATATCTTTTAATCAAAAATGAGCGATATGAGTTGAAAATAGTCTTGATTTTACTTTTGTTTTTTTTGCCCCATCTCTCGTCCAAGGTTACGACAATTGTATAGTTCAAGATGTGATCATATTTTTTTAAATGGAGGTTAAGTTTTTTTATTTTTTCAAAAAACAAAGAATCTTACAACGCTATTTCTTTTGTGTAATTTTACTTAGTAAATATTAAACAACCAATTTAAGAGGATTTTCCAGAATAGTAACATTAACTATAAGAAAAGCTTCTTTAATTGTGTAAGTTGATAAATTAGTAAAAACGTTTAGGACATTATTGGTTTTTTGCACTTAGATAATTATGTATCTTTGTCTTCAATTTTAAAATTAAAGATAGAAGGTGAATAAAAAGGGATTTTGGGCCGTTGTGATAGGTTTTGTTTTAGTATTTGTGTTGTTTTTGTCTGCGAGTGATGCTTCATTTTCAGAAAGTGATAAAACTAATGATAGGCATGAGTCCATCATTATTAAGGCGCCACGCAATCTTAGTTTTGCTGGCGAATCGGTTCCTGTGGCTTTTCATGATGTGCAGGAGAGCTTAGAGCGAGAACTGATATCTAACACTTATTTTCATTCACAAACGATTTTTTTGTTAAAAAAGACAAATCGTTTTTTCCCTACCATAGAACGTATTTTAAAAAAGAATGGAATTCCTGAGGATTTTAAGTATCTCGCTGTGGCGGAAAGTATTCTATTTAATAAAGCCAAATCTCCCGTAGGGGCAGCAGGGGTGTGGCAATTGATGGAAAGTACAGCACAGGAATTAGGTTTAGAGGTTAATGATAATGTGGATGAGCGTTATAATTTGGAGTTAGCTACCGAGGCGGCATGCCAGTTTTTATTGGCGTCTTATGAGAAATTTGGAAATTGGACTTTAGTGGCTGCATCTTATAATATGGGACGTCGTGCTCTCGATCGTACAATGGCTTATCAAAAGCAAGATAACTACTATGATTTGTATATGAATACAGAAACGGCACGGTATGTGTATCGCATTCTTGCATTTAAATTAATATTAACGCATCCAGAACGCTATGGGTTTAATATTGACAAAGATGATCAATTTAAGGTGCTCGATGTTGATACGGTTTTAGTGGATTATCCTATTGAACATTTGGCTGATTTTGCAGTAGAGCAAAAGATGAATTATAAGACCTTGAAACTGTTAAATCCGTGGTTTTTGGAGAATCATTTGAATAATGCTTCTCATAAAAAATATAAAATATTGGTGAGCGATAAACGCTAATCATTGAAATAAGAAATATTAAATACGATAAATATGAAGATTGCACTTGTTGGGTATGGAAAAATGGGAAAGGAAATTGAAGCCATTGCTATAGAGCGAGGTCATACTATTTCTTCCATTATTGATGTGGACAATAAAGAGGATTTTAATTCAGAAGCTTTTAAGTCTTCCGATGTTGCTATTGAATTTACAAGTCCAACAGCAGCTTTTGCTAATTATCAAGCTTGCTTTGCTGCGGGGGTTAAGGTGGTTTCGGGTACCACTGGATGGCTGGATAGAATTGATGAGATAAAGGGAGCTTGTGAAAAAGGACAGACCTTTTTTTATGCCTCTAATTTTAGTTTAGGGGTTAATATTTTCTTTGCTTTAAATAAGTATTTAGCAAAAATAATGAATGGGTTTGAAGGGTATGATGTCTCAATGGAAGAAACACATCATATTCATAAGTTAGATTCTCCTAGTGGTACTGCTTTGACGATAGCCGAGGGTGTGATTGAAAACCTTGACCGCAAAACGTCTTGGAAAGAAGCCCGTGAGGGACAGCCTGATGAACTTTTGATTGAGTCTTTTCGTCGTGGAGAAGTGCCTGGTGATCATTCTGTTAAATATGATTCTCCCGAAGATTTTATTAAGATAGAACATAGTGCTTATAGTCGTAAAGGGTTTGCTTTAGGTGCTGTTTTGTCTGCTGAATTTACCGCTAAGCATAAAGGCTTCTTAGGAATGCAGGATATGTTAAAATTTTAGTTGGTATATAGTTATAGTAGTGATGTAACAAGTTTTAATATGACAGCTAATAGTCCATTGAATAAAGTGTTATTCTGGTAAGTAATTCCCTTTTTGTCAGGACGACTAATAGTTAAAAAAGACAATTTAAATGATTGCATTAAAAGAACAAATTGCTGAAAACGGTACTTCGAAAGGATGGCGTAAATTTATTATATGGGGAATACTACTTGTTTTGTTTACCCTTTGGGTAGGTAATCT
>CBFIII010000127.1:0-3730 GCA_965662645.1 Bacteroidales bacterium | reverse complement strand
ATACTGATCTATAGAAGCTCACACAATGCGGCGCGATTCTCTTTTACAAAACCTTCAAGTCTTAATTTTTAAGCTTGAAGGTTTTTGTTTTTCGAACTAATGCTACCCACTCTGACTTTCCATTAGTCTCCAGACGAACAAAACAATCAAAACATCAGATCCCAAACAAAATGAACTTTTTTCAAGCTTTACCTCAAAAGTCCCCCACGTTATAACAAAAGAACTAGCCCACCCCTTTTCTTAATGTATAAAAAAACACCTTGCATTCTTCTGTTTTATTTATACCTTTGGCAATGAAAATATTCACTAATATGAATAGATCAATAAAACTTAGCAATGATGGGGACTTTCTTGTCTTTTTCTTCAATAACCGCAATAAAAGTCGCCTTCTGCTAAATGGACTATACCAGCAAGATTGCGGGTATAGACATGTTGGCGGTCATTGAAAAAGCGACACGTTATAGACAACTGTTGAAAAGTTATGAAGACTAATATTTTATATTCCATATTTTAGGACTATTTTTGTCCAAAATAAATTGTCGGAAAATATGGAAGTTACATTTGGAGAATATATAAAGCAAAGGAGAACAGAATTAGGATTTCCTTTAAGAAAAGTCGCATCTCATTTAAATATAGACACTTCTACGCTAGGTAAAATCGAACGAGAAGAGAGAAATATAACTATAGAACACATACCTATTTTAGCGGAGATACTTGAAACTGATGGTAGTGAATTGCTTAATTCCTATTATTCATCAAAACTAATTCGAGAACTTAAGCATTATCCGAATTACAAAGACGTATTAGATATTGTTAATGAGAAATTAGCATACTACTATTCTAATCAAACGCGTTTATCATTTCAAGAATCTTGGGTACATAAGCAATTCTCAAATCCTAAAAACACGATTAGAGTTGGCACACTTTTCTCTGGAATTGGGGCTATCGAGTATGCTTTTAAACGATTAAAACTTAATACTGAAATTGTATTTGCTAGTGATATTGACAAATTTGCAAAACAAAGTTATTTCGCCAATTATAAGATTAAGGAGGAAAACTGGTACGACGACGTACAAAATGTTGATGGAAAAAAATACAAAGGAAAAATTGACTTTTTAGTTGGAGGAAGTCCTTGTCAATCATTTTCAATGGTAGGAAAAAGGAAAGGTTTTGAAGACATTCGTGGTACACTCTTTTATGAATTTGCTCGTATAGTAAAGGAATCCCAACCTAATGTTTTTATTTTTGAAAATGTAAAAGGTTTAATAAATCACGATAAGGGAAATACCTTTGAAACAATAAAAGCAACTTTTGATGAATTAGGCTACAAATACTATTATCAAGTATTAAATGCTAAAAACTATGGTATACCTCAGCATCGAGAGCGCATTTTTGTTGTAGGCTTCAAAGACAAAACTGTTGACTTTGAATTCCCTGAACCAATTGATTTAGAGCACCGAATGCAAGACTTTTTGGAAGACTTTACAGACAGTAAATATTACCTCAAAGAGAAAGGGGTTAAGTTTGTTACAAGCTCGAAAAATAGACAAAAAAGATACACTCAGATAAATGGAGATATTGCGTTGTGCCAAAAAGCAAATCAACAATTTAACTGGCACGGAGATTTTGTATTTGAAAGCAAAGAAGAGAGGCAATTCAATGAGTTTATCTTTGATGTCAATAAGGTAGAAGAAAAATATTATTTATCTGATAAAGTTAAAGATTACGTTTTGTCGCCTGGTACAAAGAATTTTAAAACTACAATAAAAACCGATTTAGATGTAGCACGTCCACTGTTACAATCAATGCATAAAATGCATCGTGCTGGAGTAGACAATTATGTAACCCACAACAAGGGAAGAATACGAAAATTAACACCAAAAGAATGCTTACGTTTGATGGGGTTTAGAGATGATTTTAAACAAGTGGTAAGTGACACACAGATGTATCGACAAGCAGGTAACAGCATTGTTGTTGATGTGTTGATTGCGCTCTTAAAACAAATGGATATTACTAAATTTACTAAAGACTAACTATGAATATTGAATTATTAAACCAAAACTTTGAGGTTAAAGATACTAAGGAGAAAATTACCATTGCAGATTCATTTGTAGTTAGACAAAATAAAATTGGAGGTGGAAATGGAGAAGCTAAACTTTATGTTGGAAACGAAAATGATACAACAAGAAGTTTTTTCGGAAATTCTGGATTTGCGATTAGATGCTTTTTATTAAAAAAAGACTTGCTGAGTTATTTAGATGAAACTCAAGTTGAATACCTTAAACCAGAACAACCCTACGTTAACAAATCATCACTTCCAGATTTATGGGCTGAAAGAAAAAGAAAAATTGAAGCACTGCCTGATAAAATTGAATTTGAAGTTGTTGAACAAACACAGATAGCTGGGCCAAGAATCTATGTTAAATCAAATGATACGGCTTATAAACTAATTCGCGAATTATCCCTGCCAAACATCACTTATATTTCAGTAGTTAAACTACTTGATGAGAATGGTCAAATATGTTACTATTACAGATTGTTTGCTGATTATTTTGGAGACGTTGAACATCCATATACAATAGAAAAAGAAAAAGAACAGATTGATGACATTCAAGATACTGAAGAAAAGAAACAACACTCTAGAGCTAGAGTTGGGCAAGGAAAGTATCGAGAAGAGTTATTAAAGCTTTGCCCATACTGTCCAATCACAATGGTTTCTGATGACAGATTATTAATTGCTAGTCACATAAAACCTTGGGCAAAATCTAATGAAGTTGAAAAAATAGACCCTCTAAATGGCTTTATGCTCACTCCCACTTTTGACTTCTTGTTTGATAGAGGTTTCTTATCTTTCACAGATGATAAGAAGACAATTTTATCTCCTTTCTTATCAAATATGACCTACTCAAAGATTGGTATTTCTGATGGCAAGACATTTAATCTACTACCTATAGAAGGCAGAGAAGCCTATTTAGATTATCACAGGAATAAAATATTAAAAAGATAAACAACGAAATGCCAACAAGCTAGCATAGATAATATGACGCTGAGGCTGTTACAAGACTTTCGTTGGTTTCTAGCAGCTCCGCCAATTACTAATTGACAGAGTCTGAACTTTGAATTTCTCAGTAAAATCTCTGATTTGGCTCTGTGGGGAATCCCAAGAGAAATTGGTTTCTAATGCCATACTATCCATCTAGCAATCGTTATGTGCCAGCGAAAAAAAATGTTACACGACAAACGCATTGTTTCTTTATTAGGAAACACCTATCTTTGTATTAAATATAATATGTATGAGGAAAAATTTTGAAGTTGAATTTCTTAATGAAGCAATTGATTTTATAGAATCTCTCGACTCAAAAGAACGAGAAAAAATTCTATACAATGCTAGAAAAGCGCAAATCGTAAATGACCCTGAATTATTCAAAAAACTCAATGACTCAATATGGGAATTTAGAACAAAGTATAGACGAAACTATTACAGACTTTTAGCGTTTTGGGACAAGACTAGTAAAGAAGATACTTTAGTCATTGCAACAAACGGGTTCATCAAAAAAACACAGAAAACTCCAAAAGCTGAAATAGAACGAGCGGAAAAAATTAAGAAAGAATACTTTACTCAAAAATCTAGGAAAAATGAAAAACAATAAAGAATTTAAAAAAGTAAGCCTTGATGAAATGGTAAATGTTCATATTGGTGAAATTGGCACAGAAGAGAGAGAGGCCTTTG
>CBFIII010000126.1:0-4018 GCA_965662645.1 Bacteroidales bacterium | reverse complement strand
ATGGGGTGTTGGGATTATCCGTATGATAAAAAATTATATAACTCATTTAGAATACAAGAGCTTAAAAAGTAAAGCACAAAAGATCAACAATTAACTCCCCAAGTCATGTTGATCAATTCAAATTCGTGCTTAACAAATATATTGGATTTTGTATTGAACAATAAAACAAACCTAATCACTGCTTGTCTCAATTTATTTTAGGAAACAACTATAAAAAAACCTTTTACTTTTACAATCAACACCTCGAGGTAGAACTACAGTCAGATAAATAATTTTAGGGAAGTTTGGGATGAACGAAATCTCCCTCAGGTAATTTAGCTGTAAGAATAAAATTTAGATTGTAAACAGACCACACAAAACCTAAGGCTCTCCGCCCTATTAAATCGTACCTCAAGAAAAAAGAGTTATGATTATCCTTTAAAACAAACTAAATTTGCAACCCAAATAAAAAAGACAATAAGTGGATAGAAGAAAAGAAGATATAGACATCAGCAAGGTAGCCAGCGTCACCGAAATAGATGGCTATACGGTTTACATAGGTCGTAGCGCAGCAATGAATGACATCCTCACCACACGCATAGCGCAACCCAACGACATCTGGATGCACGCCTCTGGCATTCCTGGCTCACATGTCGTCATCAGAGTAGTGGATACGCCTCCTAAAAAAGAAACCATTAAAGAAGCTGCCAAGCTAGCAGCAAAACACTCCAAAGGTAAAGGAAAAATAGATGTGACCTATACGGAAGCCAAAAATGTTAAAAAGGAAAAGCGCCTTAGTGTAGGACAGGTTATCATCACCTCGAGTCGTGCCAAAACGGTAAGAGTCTTTGCCAATAATTAGCCAACACCAATGTTCGTGTTTTAATGAAAAAAATGAAACACAAAAAGTTAAAATAATATGCCGTACTCTTGTATATGACTTGGACTAACAGGACGACAAGCACAAGAAAGCATTAACGCGACAGATACAACTTAAACAAAGCCTACACTTGTCTATACAGAATAAGAAAACAATATCCTACGCTGTTTTGTCATTGGCAAGTGATTTATTATTAATAGCTTTGTAGCTTTGATTCTTATCATAAGAATCGTAAACTTCGACAGAACTCAGCAAAACTGACAGGTGACTATCACGCTAAGTCTGTTAAAATATTCCGTGAGAGACTTAGGGAGCTTCCCCTTTGCCTACTCAACAATAATCGTTATAGGTAACTTAAATAGTAATAAATGAAAACTTATATAATTCATGTGAGTGATGCATATGACAGAGAAAATCACATGCAAAAACAACTAAAAAATAAAGGACTTGAAATTAATTTTATAAACGAAGGAGATATAAAAGAATTGAATACTTCACTTATAAATGAGTACTTTATTGATAATATGGCATCGTTAAAAAGTGCAACTTCTTGTGCTTATAAACATATCATGGCATATAAAAAGATATCAGAAGGAAAGGATGATTTGGCATTGGTACTTGAAGATGATATTCTATTTTATTCTAATTACTTTATAATTAATGGGATAATAAAAGAACTTAAAGAACGAAAAATTAAAAATTTCATACTCTCGTTAGAAGATTCTAATTTGAAATATATACCCAAGAGTGAACGAACTAAAGAAGTAATGGTATATCCAAGAAAAGAAGGGAGATTGGCAGGAGCCTATTTGATAGATAAAGAAGGTGCTAAAAATATACTTGCGTACATAAAAAAAGAAAAAACAAACCTTCCGATAGATTGGTTTCATAATTTATGCGTTCATAATGAAGTAATAAACATGTTTTGGAACCATCCTGCTATTGCTGTACAAGGTTCATTAGATGGCTCAATAAAATCTCTTATAGACTCTAAAAAATATGGAATCTTACGCATATGGTCATTTAGACTACAGCGAGTATATAAAAAATTATTATATCAACTAAGATAAAGTGTACTACGCATAGCCGAGTAAACAGCTGACGGTCATATCACCGTCAGTGCACCTCTCACACCAACGTACAGTCCACATCGTTTATCTTCTTAGGCTAACTAGCCAAAGGGCAATATCTAGTAAGCTATGCACTCAACATCGCATTTATTACAACGTTGTACTAAAATCAAACTTCAGGTCTTGTTATCAAAACACACTTCAAAAACAGCCCCACCCTTTCATCATTTTATAAAATGAAACACCTTGTATTCTTCTGTTTTATTTATACTTTTGGCAATGAGAGTATTCACTATATATGTATTGATCAATAGAATTAGGCAACTATGGAAACTTTCCTGTCAATTTTTTCAATAAACGGAATAAAATTCTTCTTCTGATAAATGAAATATATACGCCATATGAGGTGGGTATAAGTGTTAGCTACCATAAAAACGACAGACCACCTATCACGTAAAACAATAAACGATTATGAAAAAAATATGCCTAATTATTACAATTTTAGTTATTGGATTAAACATATCCTTTGGACAAAATAGAATGGATTCTACTTTTACTATAATTGGACATTCAATTCAGATTGAATCAAAAATATTAAACCAGACAAAAAGAGTTTATGTACATCTTCCATTAAAATTTGACTCTAACAAAGAATATCCCTTAGTTGTACTGTCAGACTTTATGGCATTTAAACCATTATCTAGCATTACTGAGATTATGGCATATAATAAGACTATTCCTCAATGCATTGTCGTGTGTCCTGTTACAACCAATGTTCGAGTTGATTATTCCCCAATAATAAATGATACTTCAGAAACTATAAATGGAGGAAAAACAATGGCCTTTTTTGAAAAAGAACTAATACCGTTTTTAGAATCAAAATATAAAATTTCAAAAAAACTTATTTGGGGACAAAATTACTCGGGCATGTTTACAACATTCATTTTGCTTACAAATCCCGATTTGTTTGATGGATACATTTCAGATATACCACAGTTAAACTTTTTAAAAGAAGAAATAGGACAAGAAAACTGTTTTAAAAATATGAGCAATAATAAAGTGTTTTATCAAATATCCTGGACAGCGTTGGCGGATAAGCCAATTGGAATAAGGAATTTTTTGAGTAAACTTAAATCTGATTCTCCTGATAATCTTAAATGGAAGTTTACCGAGGAAAGTGACTCAATAACAATTACTCATATTGTGACTAATTACACATATGGTCTAAATGCTTTTTTTAAAGAAGTAAATGAATAATTACGGCAGCTAACAATTAGCTCCCCAGGTGGAGTGGCTTGCTTTGACTAGCGCTCAGTACAAATACTTCGACTTCAAAGTTACTGAACCTGTCGAATGTGCTCAGCACAAATGCATACTCAACACATTGGAACTTGTGTTGTACAATTATGACACACAATCACAGTCTGTCGCGACTTTTTTCGGGAAACACCTATAAAAAAACACGCGTAATCAAACTCCCGCAACCAATCTAATCACCTACACATCATGCGCTTTCACTAAACTAAAGATAAAAAGTATTAAACCAAAGCCAAAAGAAATGCTGATGATGAACAACAGGCTAAAAAGGATCAACATTAATTACTTTCCGGAATTGTAAATATAAACTTACTACCTATACCGGCTTCACTTTCTATCCAAATTTTCCCCTGGTGTTTGACCACAAACTCTTTACATAAGATTAAACCTAGCCCAGTTCCAGGTTCATTATTGGTACCTCTAGTTGAGGTGTTTGTTTCAATACAAAAAAGAGTATCTTGAATTTCTTCTGGTATTCCTACCCCTGTATCACAAACAGATATTTCAATAAAACTGCCGTTTCGATTGGCATTTATTGATATATGTCCATTTTCGGGTGTGAATTTTATAGCATTTGAAATCAAATTTCGTAGAATTGTTTTCACCATATTCTCATCGCAATATAGCTTATAATTAGTATTAAATTTTTTAGTAAAACTAATTTTTTTATTATTAAATTGTTCAGTAAATAGCTCTTGAATATCATTGACTAAGGGCTCAAAACAGTAATTATTAGGTTGAAATGGAATAGTCCCTATTTGAGAACGTGACA
>CBFIII010000125.1:0-4121 GCA_965662645.1 Bacteroidales bacterium | reverse complement strand
GTTCTAGTAATCTTCCTTTCTCAGGGCCTTTAGCGCTTAGGAATGAAGCAAATTCTCCTTGAGCTAACATGACAGATCTTAAGAATTGTTTGTAATCTAATTGCGTGACCTCAATGATCTTTTCTAAAACAGTGGTTTTTGATTCTGCCAAAGTAACGCCATTGTTTAGGTCGATTAGTCGGACTTCTTCCTGAGGATTCTTGAGTGCCTTTCCCGCTTTTGTGGCCAATCTGATGCCCCAATAGGCTTCGTAGAATCCAGAATTATTTTTGAAAGTGACGCGACTAAAAGCTTCGGTAGCACCATAACTCACCACATCGATCAATGTGCCTTTGGTTCCATTAAAACGGGGAACGCTGTTGTAGAGCGCAATGGTTATGGCATCGAGTATGGTCGTTTTGCCTGCACCTGTAGAGCCCGTGATGGCGTATAATCCCACATCTCTAAATCGCTCGTTTTCAAAATCTATAATAAGAGGCGTCTCCGATTTTAATGAATTTATATTTTGCAATTCTATCTTTGAAATTTTCATATCTATCGTCTCTTATTGTTCTTTAACGTCTTGTAATATCTCATTGAAAGCATCCCATACCTTTGGATTTCCCTTTAAATCAAAACCCATCTCCTTACATTTCAGTTTAAATACTTCCGTAGGCAGCAGTTCTTTTATCGATTTGGCATTTTCTAATAACTCTTCAATGCCTTTGATTTTACGTTGTTGTTTTAAGGAGGTCTTTAATATGTCAAAGGGATATTTTTCGGCTGCATCTTTTAAGCCTTTTGTGTTTATGGTATGGTCTTCATCTAATATGATTTCCACCCAAGGGGTTAGACCATAAGTATTAGACGTGATGGTTGGAAAGGCAGCCATACATGCGTTCATGGTGCCTGTGAGTCGGTGAAATGCTCTGAAACGTGGTACTTCTACCTCTTGTACCTGACTGATTTTATGGTTTTCGATGTTAATTATATTGACCTTTTTGGTGTAGTTAGTCTCACTAAAACTTAAGATGTAGGGTGAACCCGAATACCTAATTTTATCATTCTTACCTATGATTTGAGGTCGGTGCAAATGGCCTAAAGCGATATAATCGTAATAAGTAGGGAAGTCGTCAGCGCCAATATGCCCTAATGAACCCACATAGATGTTCTGTTCACTGTCCGAAATGGTGCCGCCTATGGCAAATAAATGGCCCATGGCAATGACAGGCGCATGCGTGGTATTTATTAACTGACATTGCTCGGCCGATGATTGATAATGATTGATTAATGCGGTCTTGTATTTATCGGTTAACTCTTCGAATGATTCCCCCGCCACAGCGCGTCTGATATCGCCATCACGGAGATAGGGGACGGCTGCAATAATGACCTTTTCGTCCTTAACATCAATTTCAAAAACCTCATCTTTTAGGTCTTCTGTCGCTTTTCCAACCACTTTTATGGATAAGGCATCTAGGATGTGTTTGGGCGCATTCAAGGTGCCTGGCGAGTCGTGATTGCCCCCCGTGATTATAATGGATTGACACGACGTGGCTTTTAACTTCACCAAAAAGCTGTAGTACATCTCTAAACTTTGATTGGACGGTGTTCCTGTATCAAAGATATCACCCGCTATTAATAAGACATCAATGGCGTGGTCGATGATGTAGTGCTCTATCCAACTCAAAAATAACGTTTGTTCCTCTATCTGCGATTGTTCGTGCAATCGGTGACCTAAATGCCAGTCGGCGGTGTGAAGTATTTTCATTGAATAGGCGTTTTTGTGCTTTTGTGGAACGTTATTTTGCTCATGGTCTATGATCTGTCCTTTGTTCCTTATCGATGTGTGATCGTTTCAAATAGGCGCGTTGTGTGTTATTCTCAACTTTATTTACAAAAATAGAAGTTTCTTTTGTAAAAGGAAGCATTAGCTGATATCAATTCCGCTTATTCGTAGCTGACTTGGGTGATGGTTGGGGGGGATTGGTTCTTAATGATCTTGCTGATTGTATTTTTACAAGGCCGTCTTTTGTTTTTTGAGGGGGTTGGGTAATCTCAATGCTGGCTGTGATTAAATGATTCGATGTTGTTGATTTAAACCTACTGGTATCTGACTGATATGGATTTCTTTGAAACTTGGGGTATCCATTATTTATTGATTTTTGGAGAACTAGTATCTTAATATAGAGAATTGAGACTGAAGCTATTTTTTCTGTCTTTGGAGAATTTCATGTGCATTTTAGAGAATTTATTAATAATCGCAATTGTCTGATAGTGTGATGATAATGTCTTATTGTGATTCTGCTTTGGAGAATTTACTCTTCTGTTTGGAGAATTCAATTTTCCTGTTCTGATACTATATAGGGTCTAATTTTGGAGAAAGTGCATCATTATTTGGGGAACTATCCTGAATATTACCTATACTCACATCCTCACAAAAACTCTTGTTATTAGTTTTGTCTTCTTCTGATTAAATCTTTAAGAGATTGAACCCTAAAACACTTCAAGCGTATCGCTTATCTTTGAATCATCATATCCTACACTCACACCAAGCTATTCTTCGAAGCTGCAAGCTTCCTCTCTTTTTAGGTTAAGGCATAGGCTTGAACTAGGATATGCTATATTTTACTTGTTATGCTTGCGTCAGTGGGGGGGCAAATACTTTCTATTGTCTTGTTAAATTTACAATCTCATTTTTTAAGACTTTGATATATTCATATTTGACTATATATATGCCCTTAGACAAACCATAATTTTCTTTTAACTTTTTCATGATTTTAGGATGACACTTGGTATTGTAATATTCAATATCTGTTTTAGTTGTGAATTTAAATTCATCTCCGTATAACTGTTCTCCTTTAAAAAATGAATATTCTCCTTTTCTATTTATTTTAAAAAATATAGTTCCTTTTTGACATTTAATATCAACATCCTTTACTTCAAAAAAGGTTGAGACTTCATAACCTTTTACGTAACTCTTAGGTGTAGTCATTCTATTCAAATGGTCAATGTCAATGATGTCTCCAGTTTTATAGGCTAATTTAGGAATTATTTGATCTATATCATCAAACATAGAAGAATACGGGTCATTTATTTTCTTGTATGCATATATGTCAATTTTAGAATCAATATCTACTTGTTCAGATGTTTTAAATTTTCTTTTTACTGTTTCAAAAAGTTCTTTTGTGACATTTTTAAGAATAATATTATATGAAGTAATATCTATTTCTTTTAGGTTATATACTCTGGTTGTAATTGCTTCTTCTTCTGTTTCTTCAGTTTTGCTTAGTTCATTCTTCTTTTGCTGCTTGGCTTGTTTTTCCTTTTTTATTAATACTATTTTTTTTAATTCTTTAACTCTATTAGAATTAGGTGTAAAGAATGCTTGAAGATAATATGAAGAAGTTTTTCTGTTATTTAAATCGAGTGTTTGATGCTTATTTGTACAAAGATTATATGGATATAGAGATAGAAAATATTTTAAATATATAGATTTATACATTTGTCCTGAATACTTTAAATCTAGGATGTCAATAAAATTATATTCTATATTTGTTGAATAAACCTTTTGACCAACTATAGTTGTAATACCTCTATTGAAGAAGATTGAACCATAGAAATCAGCATAGTCTCCATTTTTCTTCTTTAAGCGAACAACCAATAAAAAATCATATAATCGCTCATCGTTTGAATATGAATTTATTTCTGATACTTTATTAATATAATAAGACAAAGCTGAAATAATATTAGCAATCTTATTGGTGTTAATATAAAAATCTATGCCAATATCTTCAATGTTAATCTTTAATTTATTATCAAGGTCTGGGTTTATTATACTTTTAGAGTATCCAATATCACCATAAATAAAATCATAGTCAGGGTTATATTCACATTCAAGTAATACATATTTGGAATCATTAGCATTATGCACCTTTAAGTTTAATGGGCTTATAGGATAATATTCATTCTCACCTCCGATATCTCTCAAGCATTCTTCCAAAATTGATAAATTTGTTTTAAATTTTTGGGTATAGGTGTTGGAAATACCGCTTGAAGAAAAATTGATTATGCTTATCCGTAATCCATCATAATCCCGTAATACTAGCAATCACGAGCCTGTCAAAAAGCTTTTCACCAAAATA
>CBFIII010000124.1:0-4215 GCA_965662645.1 Bacteroidales bacterium | reverse complement strand
ATAGCATCTGTGATGCCCTTTATTCATTTTATCTTGATACTGACAGGAAACTGTGTTTTATCTTCAAATGCTCTCAAATGATTTACTTCTAAATGTTTGTGGTTCGCATTTCCTTTCATTCGTCACAATTAACCACGGGCTTCACCCGTGGCTACCATAATAGTACCCCTCTGGGGTACTTTGTTTTGTGCAACAAGCAATTACGTTTAACATTATGTAATTTTCGGTACACTGAATTTTCAGAAAAGTCATACAAGAAACAACAATATATACTACCGTTCGGCGTAGCGTCTTTCGCTTCGTTGCAGTTAAAAGCAAGTCTCCTGACTTGCAAAACACAAAAAATTCCGTTCGTGGTCATATATCACCACAATAGAATTTTATCTTCAAATGCTCTATTATGTATTACCCCCTTAAATTCTCGGTTCGCATTTGCCTGTTATTCGTCATACAAAACCCAGGGTGACGAACGCCTCCACTAGCGTTGCGGGGTTCTTTGCCCTGGGCTGAATTGAAATACCCTTTCAGGGTGTTTTGTTCTGAAATCCAGACTATTTAGCAATAATTACAGAGTTTATCACCTCATTAAATTTTGATAAAAAAAACGAAATGCATAACGTGTGAAATATGGCGGTGCTGTGGGACTTTCTAACCTGTTAGCTTTCTTCAAGCTGACAGCGTTAATATACAAGGAATAACGTTCAACGTGTGAAATATGATGATGCTGTGGAAGTAAACAATTACGAATTTTTTAATTATGAATTACGAATTATTGTTAGCTGTAAACAATTACAAATTATTACTAGCTGTAAAATGATCAGTAACATATAGCGATGCTGCAGAAGTAACTATAACATGTAAAATATGGCGATGCTGTGGGAGTATTCTTTTTGCGGTAGGGGTGTAGGCGGCACCGCTGGCAGTAGATGCCCATTTTTGCTAAGAGGGATGGAGCGGACCAAAGGAAGCTACATCGCTCTTTTAGCAAAATGAGGCAGCTACAACTAAGGTATAGCCGGAGACCCGCTCGACCGCCCAAAATATTATTTTTATTGGGATGTTTATTTCTAACTGTGATGTTACGGGAACTAGGCTAAAACTGATGAAGGATGTTCTTCATTCACCGTGGAGGATGATGCTCTCAAACGATTTGTTGGCTGATGGCCGCTGCAATAGCTTTAAATTCTTGCGGCGTAAAGCTTAATTTAGGGTTTTGAAAGTTGACATCGGCTTCGGAATTCATAGGTACCAGATGAATATGTGCATGGGGTACTTCGAGGCCTAAGACGGCCACGCCTATGCGTTTGCACGGAATCGCCTTTTGCAAAGCCACAGCTATCTTTTTGGACAACAAAGTCATAGCAACATAAAGTTCATCGGGCAAATCGAAGAGGTAATCAATTTCCTGCTTAGGAATAACTAAGGTATGCCCTTTTGCCAAAGGAAAAGCATCCAAGAAAACCAAGAATTTATCGTCCTCATAGATCTTATATGAGGGGATATCGCCTTGTACGATTTTAGTAAATATAGAAGACATTAGTATAATGATAAGCCATCAGCTACTTGCATAACCGATGTTTTTATTGTTACAAAAATAATAGTATTCGTCTCCACCACAGAGGTGATACTATGCCACGTTATTTGTCGGCTTTCCAAGAATAAGCTACGGCTTCGATACGACGCAAGAGGTTACGTTTGTCCTCGTGAGGAGCATAGATAAAACCCTCAAGCACTTTCACTTGCTGATTAACAGTATCTTGGTAAGCATAACTGATAAAAGGACCGCCCATAAAATCAACCGAGGTTTCCCACAAACCACGCATCTCATACACATAATTTTTATTGATGATGACTTTCTCAAAGGTAGGTTCTACCACATCTGCTGTGCGCATAAATGAGCCTTCGGAAGGACCAGGGACGTTGATTTTCATCACAGAATCGCGCTTTGCAATGAGCAATTCACGTGTTATCTTGGTGGTAGAAGAACAAGGGAAGGTATAAAGAGCGAGGTCGGTACGTGCTTCTGCATTACCGCCCGAGAGCCAGATGAAATCCTTTCCTGAAAAATTATTATGATTAAACATAGCAGGAATAACCATGTCATACCCCATCAGCGTATTGACTTTTTCTTGATACTCTAGATTTTCATTTTTCTCGAAGTAAACCGTCAGACGACGACGCTCAGCTTTATAGAAGAAACTCACCAATTTGGTATGATTATCCTGTATCAGCTTGAGCAAAGACGCCTCATCAGGAGCCTGTATCTTGGCGTAAGCTTGTGTCTTAGCGTATTTTTCTTCAAAAAACTTTATCTTTCCTACAGCATAACGATTACCAACCTCTACATCAACCACATTACGCGCAATACGCACCATATCATTATAAGACTGACGTTGCAGATGAGAGACATCAAAAAGCGGTTCGCTCCAAGCCAAACCCTGCACATCTTGCTTGAACGCATGCTGCAATACCTGCCCCGACTCAGCATTCCAATGCGCATCATTCATTACAATAAGAACTTCGCCAGCACGTCCACTAGGATTGGGTAAAACACGCCCTTGATCGGTACAAGAAAACAACGATAACACAGCGATAAAAAACAGTAATTGTTTCATCTGTTTAAATTTAGGAAGATGTATATTAGTGAATATAAAGAATTGTAAATAAAAGACTTAACGATAGAATAAAATCAGAAAACTTATGAAAGCAGACTCCTAACAATAATCTATTGATCAACAAACTAAGGGTAAACCCACAAGATATTTAATTGAAGAATATTAGATCATTCGCAGCAAGTCAAGGCGTACTACCCCCACAATAGGAGAATAAACCACAGTCCTTTCATAACAAGAAAATTAAGACGTAAACATTGATACGTGACACAAAGATAAAACAATGTCATTAACATCAACATATAATAGAATAAAAAAAATCAATGAAATAAAAGCCCTACTGTTACCCCATCTTTTCGTAAATAGTGACACACTCACGAGCCGCTTTAACATCATGTACCCGCAGGATGTCAGCCCCTTTGCTTAAGGCCAAAGTATGCAACACGGTAGTCCCATTGAGCGCCTCATCAGGCGTAACACCTAAAAGTTTATAAATCATTGATTTTCGAGACACCCCCACCAAAAGAGGGACTTCTAAGGCAGCAAAAACCTCAAGATGAGACAGTAAATTATAATTCTGTTCCATATCTTTAGCAAAACCGAAGCCTGGATCAATGATAATATCTTTGACCCCACACGCTTTGAGCTTGGCTATACGCTCAGAAAAATATAAAAGGATATCGGGCACCAGATCCTTATAATACCCTTCCTTCATCATAGTTTGCGGTGTACCGCGCATATGCATCAATACGTAAACTGCCTGATGTTTAGCCGCCACGTCAAAGATTTTTTCATCGATCTGTCCGCCTGAGATGTCATTAATCATAACGACCTCATCATATCTTAACGCAAAATCAGCCACCTCACTTCGAAAGGTGTCAACCGAGAGGGGCACATTCACGCCCATCTTTTTGATAATATCTAAGGCTGTAGCCAAACGTTCTATCTCTGCAGCTGACGAGACTTCCGCAGCGCCTGGTCGGGAAGAATAAGCGCCCACATCAATGATGTCAGCTCCTTCATCCACCATGCTTTGCACCCTTTTCTTTATCGACGCCTCATCAGGGTATAACCCACCATCAAAAAAAGAATCGGGTGTCACATTCAGAATCCCCATCACAAGAGGACGATCTATATTAAACAACTGACCTCTCAGATTAAGGGTCTTCTTTTTATTAAAAACTTCTTGCATTGTGGTAATGTGATAATGTGATAATGTGGTAATGTGATAATGTGGTAATGTGATAATTGGATAATGTGATAATTGGATAATGTGATAATTGGATAATGTGATAATTGGATAATGTAATAATGTGATAATGATAAATAAAAACCAAAGGTAAGGTATTCAAATAAAAAGTAAAAAAAATAAACGAGGAGCTAATGACTGAAATCTTGTATTTCAATGAACAATAGAATAAAAACATTTCCAGTTACGTATTGCAAATCCACACCAACGAAGAACATTTACGAGTAACAGAATAATACGTTGCTGGGACTATTATCTCCGCATTTGAAAGTAGGCGTTAACAATTAAGCGCAGCGTATCACGAATACCTTTGAAATAAACAATAATGAGTAAAATTGACGTAGTGTAGTGTTA
>CBFIII010000123.1:0-4404 GCA_965662645.1 Bacteroidales bacterium | reverse complement strand
TTTGAAAAGATGAGAGAGATAGAAATTGAGGCTATGACAAGTTTAGGTATACCTGAAAATTATGCAACAAATGCTGTTGATAAAGCTATTAAGCAATTAATTGAATGGGGTATTACAGAAACGATTAAAATTCCATGGAATTAGGAGGTTTTCGATTAATGAACAAAGAGAATAAAGAAAAATTATTAGATGAAATTGGGAAAATAATTATTGAAGAAGTAAGAGATCTTAGTTTAGAGAATAGTATGAAAATTGCTAATTATGAACTTAAAAACCAGATAGTAAAGGATAAGTATAAAGAACTTAGTAATTTATCAGAGTTGCAGAAAGAAGCTGTATGCAATCTATTATCTGCCACAATTTCGACAACTATATTTTATTTTCTTGATATATTTGAAGCTAATCATGACAAAATTGAATTGTTGATTAAAAGTGATGAAGGTATGATAAATATGCGAGAAATATGTGATCAAATGGGCGCAGAAATTACTTTTGACGACGAAAATGGTTGGATTCAGAAATTTTCTAAAATTGGGCGTTTCAATATTTGAATTCTTTTTTTCATTATGCAAACTTAATACTAATAAGAATGAAAATGAAGGGGATGTCGCATTCACAAAGGCGACATTCCCTTCATAATTTTGTGCATAAATGTATAGTTATGTCCATATAAAACAGTGATACAATATTTATATTATAAAAACATAAATATTGGAGGTCACTAATGAAGGAAAAGATAGCAATTACAGATTTAATCTCAACAACAAAGCATGTCATGACAGAGGAAAAATTTCGTAAAAACACAATGATTGAATACGATCGGCATTGGAAGCGATTGGCTAAATATGCTGAAATTGAAGGAACGAAGTATTTTACAATGGAATTCGTTAATCACTATCTTAAAGATGTCTTTAATTATCTATTGATTAGCTCATTAAATGCTTCTGATTTCATAAGTATTCTTCAAATTAAATAAAGAACCTGTATTAATGAAATGATTAAATTATCATCATTTTATTTAATACAGGTTCTTTTTGTGTTATTTTATTAGGTAGTAAAAAAATAAGAACAGATTGCTCCTCTACCACAATTCGCCATCTGTTCTTATCACCGTCTTATGAACTCTATGATTCATAAGTCACAACAGTTACCTACAATATTTAAATTGGAGAATAAGTGCTATATTAAATTATGATAACCATTTTCACAATAAAAAACAACCCTTTTACTCAAAATATTTATAATGAAATGTTAAATGACTTGCCAATTCATCAGCTACCATGTACCTGTGGTCAAAGAGGGACTCTCATTAAACATGCTTATTATAAGCGCTCTGTTAAATATGCTGGTAAGCTTGTTTCTATAAAAATACTGAGAGTTATCTGTAAGTCGTGTATGAAAACACACGCGGTACTTCCTGACATACTTGTGCCTTACTCTGCTATTCTTTTGAAAGACCATATAAAAATTATCAATGCGTATTCTAACAAAAAATCTTTTGATCATATAATGATTCATAATTATTTAATAGATGAGGGTCATATTCGATATATTATTAAGAATTATAACAAGTATTGGCGGGAAAGATTATCTGCTTATTCTATTTCTCTTGACTCTGACCTGGTTAAATCTTGTTTTAACTTTTTCAAGAGACAATTTATGCAAATTAAGAGAACTTCTAATATCTATTTTCTTAAACCCACATAAGTTTGCTTTTACTCTTTTCTTTCTTCTTTTATACTTCGTTTAGAGTTAATTAGAAGGAGGACATTACATGAAAGATGAAACAAGACAAGAAATTGCGCTTTTTAAGTTTAGTATTATTAGCCCACTCATTAGCGGTGCTCATGAAAACTCAACTAGTAACACAGCGTTTTTTCGCAATGCAGCCAGCCAAACTTTTCTTAATCACAAAGGTGAACAAATATCCCTTTCACCCTCGACTATTAAAAGATGGTACTATAATTATATTAAGAACGGTTTTGAAAGTCTTTTACCAAAGCGCAGAAATGATGCTGGTACATCTAGAAAACTAGATGAAGATATAATGGAACAAATAAAATATCTAAAAAAAGAATATCCTAGACTTCCTGCTACACTTATACATCAAAAACTAATCGATACTGGTTTGATTTACAAAAGATCCATCTCATTATCCACAGTCAATCGTTATATTAATAGACTAAGTATTGAAGAAGGGTACACTAACAAAGTAGATATGAGAAGATATGAGCGTCCTCACATCAATGAGGTTTGGTATGCAGACAGTAGTGTTGGTCCTTATCTAACCCTTGAGGGCAAAAAGAAGAGGGTATGGATAATAGCAGTCATAGAGGATTGTAGCAGGATGATTACAGGGATAGATTTGTTTTTTAACGACAACACAGTGAACGTCATGTCTGTACTGAAATCGGCTATCTCAAAATTCGGACGTCCTTCAAGACTTTCAGTCGACAATGGTAGTTCATACAAGAATATGCAGATAAAGTTATTAGCAGCTCGTATCGGAATGACAATGCAGTATAATCCACCTTATACGCCA
Source organism: Bacteroidales bacterium (assembly GCA_965662645.1). GTDB lineage: Bacteria > Bacteroidota > Bacteroidia > Bacteroidales > UBA5342 > UBA5342. Next base: position 1,862 of record CBFIII010000123.1, on the reverse strand, counting down.
ACTTCAAAAAGTAAAATCGAGCGATTTTTTAAGACCTTAAAAACGCAATGGATGAGCGGTTTAAATATGAAAGATTTTAATAGTCTTGATGAGCTTAAAATATCATTGATGGCATATGTACAATGTTATAACCAACGAGAACATTCTTCTCTAAATGGTTCTTCGCCTATGGACCGGTTTTTTAGTGAATCTGAGCTTATAAAGCGGTTAAGCTTAGATCAGATAGAAAAGGATTTTCTTTTTGAAATAGAAAGACGTGTATCTGCAGATAGCGTTATTCTAATTGATGAGATTGAGTATGAGGTTCATTATCGCTATTCTAAACAGAGAATTAAAATCAGATATTCTCCTGACATGGAGAACGTTTTTGTTATTGATCCCTATACAAATGAATTGTCTCCTATTAGGTTATTAAATAAGCATGAGAATTCAAAGATTAAAAGAGAGAAGGTTCAGTTAACAGGAGGGAATATATAATGAATTATACTGCTCGTTTTGGATTAGACTTTGATCCTTTTTTAAAAAACAGTAAAGAAATAATAATTGAAACCAGTGAATATAATGAAATTATTTATAGACTAGATATCCAATTAGAAACTCGAGGGTTTGGTGTTATAACAGGTTCTCCCGGCAAAGGTAAAACAACCATTTTAAGAAACTGGGCTAATAAACTTAACCCCTCTAAGTACAAAGTCTTATATAGCCCCTTATCCACTTTAACTGTTGTAGAGTTCTATAAAAATCTTGCAGCACAATTCGGATTAGAGCCAATGCTTAGAAAGAGTGACAACTTTAAACTCATACAAAATGAAATTACCAGATATACAGTAGAAAAAAGAATTATACCTATTATTATTATTGACGAAGCTAACTATATCAACAATGCTATCCTCAATGATTTAAAGCTTCTATTTAACTTTGAAATGGATTCAAAAGACCGAGCAATTGTTTTACTTGTTGGATTACCAAATTTAAATAATACCTTAAGACTAGCTGCCCACGAACCTTTAAGACAGCGTATAACCATGAATTATCATCTTGAAGGACTTAATAAGGATGAAGCAAAAAAGTATATTTCTCATAAACTTAAAGGAGCCGAGTGTCATAACAACATATTTTCAGAAGGTGCACTAGAAGGTATTGTAAATGCCTCAAATGGTATACCAAGGGTTATTAATAAAATATGTAGTGCTTGCTTAATTATAGGACACACTAAAGGATTAGGGGAAATTAATAACGATGTATTACTGATGGCGGTCAACGAAACGGAGTTAGGATGATGGGTAATAATTTAGAGGAATTCGGATCGTTTTCATGTGAGAATAAAGGTGAATTATGGTGTGGCCAGATAAAATATATTAAAAATTATGGGAGCCATTATGAAATGCGTGTAGAAGCGCGATCTGGTATTACGATTATCTTTGGTGAAACTATTTCTGGCAATTTTCTCTGTGTTCCAGCTTTTAATGTAGGCTGTGAACTTGCATATTTAAAAGACAAATTTTGGAATAGCGAACGATTGATTTATATTCTGGGGGAGGTAGATGGCATAACGGTAGCCGAAGCACTTAGCTATGTTAGTGACTATATTTAATTATTAGTTTAATTGGTATCTTAGGATACCAATTTTTCTATACCAAACATATCAAATAATCCGAATAATTAGCATCAGTTAATTTGATGAAGTGATTAAAGCACCAAATAATAGGTCAGTATAATTTGAAGATTGGTGTATCAGATAATTTGGCAATCAATAATATGTTTCCCTCAAAGCAAGCTGAAATAGCAGACAAACTTTCTATAGAAAGAGGGCGTATATAATGAAGAAAAAATGTGATCCTAAAAATAGATGGCGCAATAAA
>CBFIII010000122.1:0-4469 GCA_965662645.1 Bacteroidales bacterium | reverse complement strand
TACAAATTGCATACTTTTACTCGCAATATTGATATCTGATATTATACAAATAAGTCGTATTATTTGTCTAATATGCGGAATGTCAATGTTTTATGCATATTGCCTTATTAATTAATTCGCTAATAATCAAATATTTAACTTTTACATACTAATAACTTTTAAGTACAAAATTTTCATATATGAAACCAACTCACATTGAGCATTTAGGAATCGCAGTAAAAAGTATTGAATCTGCATTACCTTATTTCGAGAAAGTACTAGGATTAGAGTGCTATGCTATTGAAGAAGTTCCCGAACAAAAAGTAAAAACGGCTTTCTTAAAAATAGGTCAAACAAAAATAGAATTGTTAGAATCTACATCTCCTGATGGCCCTGTAGGTAAATTCCTCGAGAAAAAAGGCGAAGGCATACATCACATCGCATTTGCAGTTGATGACTTACAAGCTTCACTTGACTTTGCAGCAGAACAAGGCGTAAAGTTGATCGATAAGACTCCTCGCAAGGGAGCTGAAGGTCTTGACATCGCATTCTTGCATCCAAAATCGACCGTTGGTATTTTAACTGAATTATGCCACAACCCTAATAAGTAAATTTCTGGAAACCAACATTCGACACGAGATTGAATGTTGGCTTTTCTTTTTTTAATAAAAATCACAGTAAAATAAATAACAATGACTAATCAAGAAAAACTCAACAAACTCATAGAGCTTAGAGCTGAAGCTAAAATGGGTGGTGGAGAAAAAAGAATTGGGAAACAACATTCTCAGGGCAAAATGACTGCTCGTGAACGTATCGATGTCTTATTAGACGAAGGTAGCTTTGAAGAATTAGATATGTTTGTGACTCACCGTTGTACTAACTTCGGGATGGAGAAAACAAAATTTATGGGTGACGGCGTAGTTACAGGACATGGTACTGTAGATGGTCGCGTACTCTATGTTTATGCTACTGATTTCACTGTTTTTGGTGGATCTATGTCAGAAACCATGGCGCAGAAAATCTGTAAAGTGATGGACATGGCACTAAAAGCTGGTGCTCCTTGTGTTGGCGTTAACGATTCGGGTGGTGCTCGTATTCAAGAGGGCGTAGGTTCTCTAGCAGGTTATTCTGAGATTTTCATTCGTAACATTAAATCTTCAGGCGTCATACCACAGATTAGTGCTATTTTCGGTCCTTGTGCTGGTGGTGCAGTATATTCTCCTGCTCTTACTGATTTCGTTATGATGACGGAGGACAACTCATATATGTTCCTTACCGGTCCTAAAGTAGTAAAAAGTGTAACTGGTGAAGATATTACTGTTGCTGAACTTGGTGGTGCACAGATGCACTCTTCAAAATCAGGTGTAGCACAATTCAATGTAGAAAATGAAGAAGAAGGATTGTTAATGATCCGTAAATTGCTTTCTTACATACCACAAAACAACCTTGAAGAAGCTCCAATATTAGATTGTAATGACCCTATCGATCGTACTGATGACTTGCTTAACACTATCATTCCTGATAATGCTAACAAACCTTACGATATGAAAGAGGTGATACACTCTATTGTTGATAATGCTGAATTTCTAGAAGTACACCGTAACTTTGCTAAGAATATCATTGTCGGATTCTGTCGTATGAACGGACAAAGTGTAGGTATAGTAGCTAATCAACCTAGTTTCTTAGCTGGTGTGTTGGACTCTAACTCTTCTCGTAAAGCAGCTCGTTTTGTACGTTTCTGTGATGCTTTTAATATTCCTATTCTTTCTTTAGTTGATGTTCCTGGATTCTTACCTGGATCAGGACAAGAGTATCAAGGTTTAATTGGTCACGGTGCTAAACTCTTATTTGCTTATGGTGAAGCTACAGTGCCAAAAGTAACAATAACACTACGTAAATCTTATGGTGGTGCACATATCGTAATGAGTTGCAAACAATTGGGTGCTGACTTTAACTACGCATGGCCATCAGCAGAAATCGCAGTAATGGGTGCGGCTGGTGCTATCCAAGTACTTGAAGGTCGTAATATTGCTAAAATTGAAGGCGAAAAAGAACAAGAAAAATATACGCAAGGAAAACTTGATGAGTACGAAGATAAGTTTTCGAACCCATATCAAGCCGCTTCATTGGGCTATATTGATGATGTGATAGAGCCCCGTAATACACGTTTCCGTGTCATTCGTGCTTTCCAAACTTTGCAGACTAAGAAGGTGCACAATCCTTTGAAAAAGCACAGTAATATTCCATTATAGTGAAGAGTGAAAAAACTGAAAGGAACATTTCTTTATGATCTCGCACTTTCTTTTTTATTAACTTTTAAACTTTATAAATTTTAAATTAATATTATGAATTTACTAACCGTTACACAAAGTACATGGACCATTACCTTAATTGGGTGGGCTATTGTCTTTGTAGCCTTAGTTATATTGGTCATCATATTTTCTTTTATACCAAAAATATATAATTATTTCACTGAAAGGAAATTACGTAATCAAGGAAAACTAAGCAAGGATGAATCATTGAAAATTGGAAGTGTTTCTGGAGAAGAAAATGCGGCCATTGCGATGACATTATATATGTATATGAATGAACAACACGATGATGAAAGTGGTATCATTACTATTAAACGTATTGAACGTCGCTATTCACCTTGGAGTTCTAAAATTTACGGACTAAATAATCAAGGATTTTAAATCCAATTGAAAAAATTATTAAGAATAATTACAATGAAAAAATTTGATTTTACAATAAAAGGCAATAAATACTCTACGACCATAAAAGATATAGAGGATAACATTGCAACCATTGAAGTAAATGGTTCAGAATTTAAAGTAGAGATACATCAAGAAGTAAAGAAAACTAAAACGCCTACCCTTGTGCGCAAACCAGTAGTGCATAAACCAGGTGAAGGTGCTGTGCCTTCAGGTCCTAGTGTTGGTGCTATCACTGCTCCATTACCAGGTAACATTTTCAGTATTTCAGTAAAAGTTGGTGACCAAGTAAAACCTGGCGACAATGTACTTATCATGGAAGCCATGAAAATGGAAAATGAAATAAAAGCTGAGAAAGCAGGAACAGTAACCTCTATCAAAGTAAATGTAGGTGAATCAGTTCTTCAAGGTGCCATACTAATCGAATTGAAATAATGCTATGCTAAATAAAAATAATAACAACAAACCCGGTTTGATGTTAGGTATTGTAGCTTTGCTTGTTGGTTTAGGCACAATATTTAATATTTTTGATGCTTCGGCACAATCTGTCGCAAAAGAGATTACGATTTCAAGTGGTTTATCTACTTTTTGGAAATTCACAGGTTTTTATAATGCGAGTTACCAGAATTTCATTATGATTGCCGTAGGACTATTCTTTATATTTCTGGCTATCAAGAAGGATTATGAACCACTTCTACTTATTCCTATTGGTTTAGGTATTATCATTGGTAATATCCCTTTCCAGCCAGGTAATGAAATTGGTATATATGAGGAAAACTCAGTATATGGCTACCTATATATGGGTGTAACAAAAGGAATCTATCCACCACTTATCTTCTTAGGTATTGGAGCTATGACGGATTTCTCATCTCTTATTTCTAACCCTAAGCTATTCATCTTAGGTGCTGCGGCACAGGTGGGTATTTTTGCTACTTATCTTGGAGCTTCTGCTCTAGGTATTTTTACGCCTAACGAAGCTGGTGCCATTGCTATCATTGGTGGTGCTGACGGTCCTACAGCGATCTTTTTATCTAGTAAATTAGCGCCACATCTAATGGGTGCCATTGCCATAGCATCTTATTCTTATATGGCTCTTATTCCAGTAATTCAGCCGCCTCTTATGCGTCTAATTGTTCCTAAAAAGGAGCGAATGATAAAGATGAAACCTCCACGTGCCGTTTCTAAAACAGAAAAAATCATCTTTCCTCTCTTAGGTCTTATCCTAACGACTTTCATTGCGCCATCAGCATTACCTCTATTGGGTATGTTATTCTTTGGTAATCTATTGAAAGAATCGGGTAAAACAGAGCGTTTAGCTGATACCGCACGTACTGCATTGATCAATATCGTAACCATACTTCTAGGTGTTACAGTGGGTGCTTCTACTCAAGCTGACTACTTCCTAACCACTCAATCATTAATGATTTTTGGTCTTGGAGCTCTATCATTTATGATAGCTACTTCTGGTGGTTTGATATTCGGTCGTATCATGAATCTTTTCTTGAAAGGCGATAACAAAATCAATCCTCTTATTGGTGCAGCAGGTGTATCTGCCGTACCTAATTCAGCTCGAGTAGTACAAGCTGAGGGACTTAAGAATGATTCTACCAATCACCTATTAATGCATGCCATGGCACCTAATGTAGCTGGTGTAATTGGTTCTGCTGTAGGTGCAGGTATTCTTTTAGCTTTCTTGATGTAAGAGAATATAATACTGATATAAATGCCGCTTCTTATTTATTTAAGAAGCGGCATTTTTTTTATAACGTGCTAATTTAA
>CBFIII010000121.1:0-4501 GCA_965662645.1 Bacteroidales bacterium | reverse complement strand
TCACAAACACAAAAAATGGATAGGCCCATACAAAGCGGGTACTAGCTTGTTGGGTAAAACTCAAAACAAAAAGATAGACAACCATGGTAAACCTACCTTGGTGGTTGATAGTGAGGGTTATATACATCTTGTGTTTGGTGGACATGGGGGGACTAAAGATTTAGGGGAAAATACCCTTGGTAACTATCATGCTGGCAAACAGATGCATGTAGTATCCCAAAAACCCATGGACATCAGCAGTTGGGAAGTCGTCGATAACATTTCGCCGTTTGGTACGTATAGTCAGTTCTTAAAAATGGACAATGGTGATATTTATCTATTCTACCGTCATGGGGCACACAGAAGCAATTGGGTATATCAAATATCAAAAGATAATTGCCGCACTTTTAGTCCGCTGGTTTCTATTGTAAAGACTAAGCCTACACAAGGAACTGCCGAGAATCCTGACATACGGGATTCGTGGTATTTGAGTTTTACTCGTGGTGAAGGCAATAAGGTTATAGTAGCTTATAATTATCATTTGTGTAAAGAACCTCACCATGATGGAGAGCGCCATAATTGCTATTATATGACATTTGATACAGATAACGAGCAATGGCTGAATGTCAAAGGAGAAATGCTGGAGCTTCCTATCACCAAAGAATATGCCGATACCATGACCTTGGTCAAAAATACCGGGGATAACTGGACGCATAACGGCACGGCAATGTTAGATGCGCAAGGCATGCCTCACGTTTTTTCCTACGAAGGAGCGGATGACAATACCGTACATGGCGGCCCAAAAACGATTCAACATTACTATTGGGATGGCACTGCTTGGACAGCTACAAATACCGGATTGCCTGAAGGTGCAAAAGGACTCATGCAGGCAGAATCGGCTCAAAATGTAAATTTCTTATTAGGATATACGCAAGGAGGTCTCGCCGCAATTGCTTGGTGGAAAAGCGTAGATGGTGCAAAAAGTTTTGAATGTGGTGAGCATATATTGTCGGAAAAAGATGCCAACTATTCCCTCACTAATATGATTAGAAATGCGCACCCCGATGCCCGTGTTATTGCTGCCAAAAAGATTTCAGGAACTGATTTTTCCGAACTCTATGTTATTGGTGATAATGGACCTATTAAACGAGCGAAGGTTGAAGCTGATCTAATAAATGAATCACTAGTGTCCGGTAAAAAGTAACTGGGCAGCACATTTTCGAGTACCACCCAGTTTGTCTACTTTTGAGTTACGACACAAAAAAGTTAGACATGGGTAAAAGTACACATTTTAGCGGACAGCCGATCTTTAATCAGTTGTTAACGTTCATTGATAAAGGAGAGATTAGAAAAATAGCCACTAAACACGGTAGTGAGCACTATGTAAAAAAGTTTACAACCTACAACCATCTAGTTGTAATGCTATTTGTTGTTCTAGAAGGCTATCATTCGATTCGAGAAGTGATTTTAGGTCTCCTAGCCAATGCTCACAAGCTATCTCATTTAGGATTAAGTTATTTAGTAAAACGCAGCACTTTTTCTGAAGCCAATAAGCGTCGTGCCAGTGCTGTTTTTGAAGACATATACATGTCTGTATATAAGAAGCACTCATCATCTTTAGCGGACAGCCGTCTAAAAGATGCTGATCTAAAGCGGTTGTACATTATGGATTCCTCCACAATATCGCTTTTTAAAGATATATTAAAAGGAGTTGGTCGTCATTCTAAGAGTGGGAAAAGAAAAGGTGGCATAAAAGCCCATACGATAATCAAAGCAAGTGAAAACGTTCCTTGTTTGATACGATACAGTGAAGCTGCACGACACGATCATATGTTTTTAGACGAAGTTATGAAGTTGCCTTCTGGCTCAATCATTACTTTTGACAAAGGATATGTTGATTATGAACGGTACGAAGCATTTTCAAAGGAATCAATATGGTATGTGACTAGATTGAAAAGTAATGCCAAGTATAAACAAAGAGATGAGTTTGATATACCAGAAGATGCAGATTCAGGAGTATTGAAAGATGAAGAAATAAGCCTCTACTATGGAAAAGATAAAACAAAGGAGCATAGAGCTAGAAGAGTAGCATATTGGGATAACGAGAATGAACGTGTGTTCGAGTTTATTACTAACAATTTCATGCTTGAAGCAGAAAAGATAGCGCTTATCTACAAGAAAAGATGGCAGATAGAACTACTCTTTAAACAACTAAAACAGAATTTCCCATTGAAATATTTTCTTGGTGACAATGAGAATGCAATTGAGATACAGATATGGGCTGCAATGCTTGCCAACTTATTAGTCACACTAATAAAAAGTAGGATAAAGCGAAGTTGGGCTTTTTCAAATTTGGTGTCCATAATAAGGCAACAGCTAATGAATTACATCAATATTTATGCTTTTCTTGAAAATCCAGAAAAAGCTGGCTTTTAGTTATAGAAGAAGAGAGGAATAAAGAGCAGTATTCGCTATTTCCCGATGTATAGGGGCTTGGTTTTGAAAAACTAAAAAATCAATACTGAATATCAGCACCTTGATTACATAAAATTAATAGTATTCCGGTTTACCGGACAATAATGATCTATATTATTACAATTTCGGACAGTCTTGAATCGTAATAGTTATCATCTTTGCAAAGCATTGCTTCCTTTTTGGGCTGTAGCAATTTAGCGAAGCGTATCATGTTCACCTTAAAAGTGGACAATAATGAGTGAAAAGTAAGTGCATGGGAGGTGTGCGTGATCACTGAATATAGCTGCATGTGCATAGTTTTCTAATAAAAAGCATTATTTTTTAATAGCGTATATTTTTAATTAATAACTACTTAAATTAAAAAAAATAAAAAAATGAAAAATAGAGCAAAATACATCTATCTGTTGGCTATGTGCCTTGTGGTATTTTATTCGTGTGAAAAACAATCACCCCAGCCGAATATCATTTACATCTATACCGATCAGCAAAGCGAAACCATGATGAGCTGTGCCGGCAATGAGTATGTGAAAACACCAGCCATGGACTATATCGCCGATAACGGTATCCGTTTTACAAGAGGCTATACCACCAATCCGGTGTGTTCGCCAGCACGTGTAAGTATGATGACGGGACGTTTTCCTGGTTATTTTAATAATGACAAGGGAGAACAAGCTAGAGAAAACAAAGGGTCAATGCACATACCTCAGGTCAGTGACGAGGTGAAATCGACTACAATAGCGGCATTTCTGAAAAAGGCAGGTTATGATTTAGTCTTTGGTGGAAAGGAACATCTGCCCCCATCATTAACGCCTACAGCTTTAGGGTTCAACGATGTGACGGGCGATACTAGAGGCGTGCTTGCCGATGAAGCCGCAAAACAAATAAAGGCAAAACATGATAAGCCTTACTTTATGATTGTCTCGCTTATCAATCCCCACGATATTTGCTATATGGCGATTCGAGATTTTGCCAACAATAAAAAAACGCAACAAATGGTTGCTAATGCTACAGCTGAAACAAGTGCTTTGGATAAAGCCTTACAATTACCCGAAGGGATGGATAAGGAAGAGTTTTTTGCAAAACATTGTCCTCCATTACCTCCCAATTTTGAACCGCAGGAAGATGAAGCTGAGGCCATTTCGTCTTTGATAAATAGACGATCATTCAGAAAAAGAGCGCGTGCGGAATACACCGAAGAGCAATGGCGTATGCACCGCTGGGCTTATGCTCGATTGACCGAAGTGGTCGATGCCAGGATTCAAGTTATTCTTGATGCACTAAAAGAGAGTGGTCAGGAGGAAAATACACTGATCATCTTCTCTAGTGATCATGGCGATAATGATGCGGCTCACAGGTTGGAACATAAAACAGTGATGTACGAGGAATCGGCCAATATTCCTTTTATGGCTATGTGGAAAGGGCATATTCCTGCGGGACAGGTTAATACCAAAGACTTGGTTTCTAATGGACTTGATTTGCTTCCTACAGTATGCGATTATGCTGGTATTAAAGGGCAATCTGATGCAAGAGGACGTAGCTTAAAACCTCTTTTCGAAGGCAAAAAAGTAGAATGGCGCCAAACGCTAGGTGTAGAGGGTGAAGTGAGCCGTATGGTCGTTAATGCGGATGGTTACAAATACGTCAGATATGATGCTGCTGGTAGGGAAGAACGCCTAATGGACTTGAACAAAGATCCCTTTGAAAAAACGCACTTTACCAATAGTGCAGCGCATCAAGATATATTGGGAGAGCTACAGAAGTCTTTTGACGAAGAATGGTTTCCGGGACTTACTTCTATTGAATAAATAATAAAAAAAACTAAAATGAAATTGTTAAAACTAATCACAATTGCTGCGGTATTATTCTTAAATATCGGAGAAGCCTTTTCAGCAGAAAAGACAAAGAAAGAAAATGCAAGCTCAACGGATAAAAAGGTGAATTTCATCCTTATTTACACCGATGATCACGGTTATTCAGATCTGTCATGTCAGGGGGTGCAAGATGATGTTCGTACTCCTAATATCGACAAACTGGCAATGAATGGTGT
>CBFIII010000120.1:0-4538 GCA_965662645.1 Bacteroidales bacterium | reverse complement strand
ACTGACGAGTGAAGCGAACTTATAACTTACAACTTATAACTCACAACTTAATAATTTATAACTTACAACTTAAGATAGTTCCATTTGTAGCATATCCACTTCGGCAGTTTTCAGCATATAATTATGAAGATCTATGTTTTTTACAAAGGGAGGTAATGCCTCACTGCCTGCACCAAACATACATAATTCTACAAAATCGGAGGAGTGACTCATCCCTGACCAATGTACGGCAATATATTTTTCTTGGATCTTGGCTAAGTCGGCAAATGGTAACTTGTATGCATTGTATAGTCCTCCGCTGTTTAATGAGGCATATTTTTTGAGTATAACTTGTGCTTCTTCTTTAGTGATGGCATATCCTTGGGCATAATGGATACGATCAATAACTGCAGCTATTTTGTCTTCTCTTTTAATGCCGTGAAGAATCCATTCGTTGGTGTGTTTAAATTGGTGAAACAAATCAAATTTATCATCCACACCGGTGCATTTTATTAAGCCAGGATTTGAATTGCCATGGTCTGTAGTGATGACGACCAAGGTATCTTCTCTTGCTTCTGCAAATTTAATAGCGACTTCTATTGCATCATCAAAAGCTATTTGGTCATATAATAGTGCCGCAGCATCATTAGAATGAGCCGCCCAATCTACTTTCCCGCCTTCCACTTGTAGTACAAAACCCTCTGGGTTATCTTGCATTAAAGCAATGGCTTTTTTTGTCATTTCTGCCAGACTCGGTTGCTCTTTTGTCAAGGATTTATCGGATGAGTAATCGAGTGTGTAAGGTAACTCATTATTGCCAAAAAGACCCAATACAGGTTTATTAGGTGTTAGGTTCAACATGTCCGTTTTGTTCTGTACTACCTGAAACCCATTTTGTGTGAAATCGCCCAAGATATTTTTTTTATCCTCACGTTTACTTCCATCAAAATATACTGTTCCTGCACCCATCATTACATCAAACTTAAGCGAAAGGTACATGTCCGCAATTTGATCTTGATGTTGTCTGCTTTTCATGTTCACAGAAAAGCCAGCAGGTGTGGCATGGGTAATAGGAACGGTGGTGACACAACCCACTTTCTTTCCACTTTTCTTGAATTTTTGTAAAATAGGTTGGTATTTTGTGCCATCAGGAGCCATATTCAAAGCACCATTATTCACCCGAACACCTCCACCCCATGAAGAGCTGGCTGCTGCCGAATCGGTGATCATCGAATTGCGTGAAGCGGTATCCATCAGGGCGTGCTTTATTTTGTTTTCACGATACAACTTTAACCAAGCGCTTGACTTTCCTAACTTACGTTGTGATAACAAATCAGCCATATTTAAAGTGCCTGTACTCATACCATCACTTACTAAAAAAATGATATTTTTGGCTACCCGTTTCTTATGATCACTTATGATGTTTGTACAACCTGACATTGCCAGGGGTGAGGCTACTGCTCCTGTGAGGACAGCCCAAAGGCCTGAATTTATAAAACTCCTTCTTTCCATTTGTCTTTAATTTAGCATTTATGATCAGCTGAAACCTTTGATGAGAAGCTAATTCTTAAGTTTTCGTTAATGTTTTAACGAGACGATAAGGTATCTTAATAATTATTTAGTTGTGTTGGTTTCAGATCAAGTTACAAATAACTTCCAAAAGTAAATATAATATTCTCAATTACCCAGATAAAACGGCACACAACTAAAAAAGAATGATACAATGGTTCAATGGAAAAAAATGATACAATGGTTCAATGGTTCAATGGAAAAAATAAAAAGAATGATACAATGATACAATGGAAAAATGATACAATGAAAAAATGGATGAATGATACAATGGTTCAATGGAAAAAATGATACAATGAAAAAATGGATGAATGATACAATGGAAGAAATAATGATACAATGAAAAAATGGATGAATGATACAATGGAAGAAATAATGATACAATGGTTCAATGGAAAAAAATGATACAATGAAAAAATAAAAGGAAGAAAGGAAGAATGACGAATAATTGACGAGTGAAGTGAACTTATAACTTATAACTCACAACTTAATTTATAACTTACAACTTATAATTCACAACTTATTTTATAACTCACAACTCACAACTCACAATTCATAATTCACCATTCTATTCCACCTTAGTAGAGTCTGTTAAATTGATGGTTAAAGTCATGCCTTCTTCTAGTTCAAATTCGTCTAAGGTGACCAGATACACTGTTTTATTGTTGGAGCTCATGGTGAATGAAACTTGTCCGACTTTCGGAAATTCATCTTCATCATCACGTATCACCAAGCTGCTTTCTTGCCCTGGTAATAGCGAATACGTCACATAGTTGTTACCCCAATACACACTGCTTATTTCAGTGTTCGAAATATTGTTCTCGATAATTATTGTTCCTTCTTTCTCTTCGCACGCAACGCATGCTAAAGTAATAAGAAGTATAAATGTGATTTTTAGTAGGCGCATTTTAGTAAATTTTAAGTTCTATTTCGCCTAAATAGGCATTTTGAGTATTAGATTCTACTGTGAAAATAGTGTAGGAATAGGGGGCAAATTTCTTTCGTGTACCGTCATTTAAGGTTACCTGAAAAGATGCAATAAGGCAGGCATATTGCCCATTGTTTAATGTCACTTGATCGTTGAGGTATTTGGCATAGTCGCCAATGGTGCTGAAGTCAGACGTTAAGGCTTGTTGCTTAGCTACCACTAGATAATTGAGTTTGTTATTGGAATAGCTGTAATTGCTTGTTTCCGTTTTTACAATATCTTCAGTGTCTATAGTACTTGAATTACTAATGGACCAAAACTCATTGTTGACAAAAATGGTTATTGAATCGATGGACTTTGTGACGAGATAGGTGCTGTCAGATGTTTTGATGCTTACGAGCATAAACAGCTCTTCAAAAGAGGTGCTGTTATCATAATCTACGACATTGCTTGGGTAGCTGTTCTCGTCACTATTGACTTCGCAGCTTATCAAAAAGACACTTGTCAAAATGATGGCCCAAATAGTTGTTCTTTTCATTTTTTATATGATTTTATGATTTGTGTATAATGGTTTGATGCATTTGTGTTTACATTTATAGTAGATGTTGTTTTTTTTAAAATGGTTGCATGAAATTCTAAAAAAAGAAGGTTCTATGTCATTTTTTGTGTGTAATATATTTCTATTTATTATTCAATAAAATATAGGATACTCTTCTTTTTCGTTTAGGGCTTTGACAGCCCCATACCCTAGTCATTCATTTTGGCATGATCCAAAACGAACCAAAAAATCTAGCTAAAATCAAAACACACAGGCAGCTACCACACAGGCTTACCCTATGCCTCTGCCTACGCAGATGAGCCGCTGCTCATTTTAGCTTCCCACCGCACTGCACATGTCACAGTACCTTCGCTAACATTACACAATTAAATCTTAAAGAAATGAAACATAAAAAATTACCCACACTAAACGACATAGCACCAGAAAGAATATTATGACTCCGTCTTTTCTTTTGTGTTAATAAACAATCGAGATTGCTTTTTATTCATTTTGCGTTTTAGATCTAATTACAAGGAAAATTATTAAAATTATTGTCCTTAAATTTTCCAAATATAAAAGGGCAATGATCAGTTCTTTTTATGTAAGCGGGGAGGGGGAAGTAGGATTTTAAAATAACTTCAAAAAGAAAAACAGCAGAAGGAAAAAACTTCTGCTGTTTGTCATTGATTTGATATCTTTTACTTTATTGTAAAACATTAATGATCATTATAACTGATGCCACTAGTTGTGTTCCTGCAAAAAGATATTTTAGGTTTTTGGGTTTTGATTTTAAGGCCATTTTTGCTCCAAAAAAAGCACCGATTAAGCCGCCTATGGCTAATGGTATAGCTAGATGAGGATCAAAGATTTTAGCACCTAAATGTCCGAAAAAACCCGCTGCTGCCGATATAGTTACTAAGGTGGTGGAAGTACCTACTGCAATGTGCATGGGTACGCTCATTGTGAGCAACATTAAGGGAACTAAAAAGGAACCTCCTGAAACGCCGACCATACCTGACAAAAATCCAGTAAGTAATACAATAGGTATAGTTATCAGTAAGTTGACGTAATATTCTTCATCGTTCGATTTTAATGAAATCACCCAAGGTTTATCATTCTTCAGTTGTTTCTCGGGTTTGCGTAGCATCAGCACAGCGGCTATAAACATGACGACTGCAAAGATGCCTTTGAGCAATTTTTCATTAAAAAACTGTCCGAAATATCCACCGCAAAGTGCCGAGACAAAAATCAAACTTCCGAGGAGTATGATTAACTTCCAGTGATTCATCTTTTGTTTGCTAAAAAGAATGGTAGCCATAAGAGATGAACACATTAATATAAATTGACCTGTAGAAGCCGAGAGGTTCATACTCGTGCCTGATAACACTAGAGCCAGCATATAAAAATTACCACCACCACGACCCGTCATCGTCATGAAAAACGCAATGATCATGATGATGCCTGCTAATATCCAAATGTCCATTTGTTATTTATTGAGTTTTTTATACAGTTTGCCAGGCATTA
>CBFIII010000119.1:0-4879 GCA_965662645.1 Bacteroidales bacterium | reverse complement strand
CGTGTATCCTAATCCTGTAGTGGATGTATTAACTGTGGAATTGGCACAAATGAACGCACCGACAGAACTTTTACTTTACAACTCTATGGGGCAGTTAATGAAAAGTGTTAAGCTTAATGTTTCGGGATCTACTGAAATTTCATTTAGAGAACTTCCTTCAGGTGTTTATTTTGTAAATATAACTGTTGAAGGAAAGAACTTGATTCAAAAGATTATTAAGTAGGAATAAAATAATTCTACCTTTGTAAAAATAGATTTATAGAATATGCGTCATATTATAGCTCGTATTAATCAATACATATCCCGAAAGCCAGAAAATATCATCTATTTACTGATATGGATAATGGTGTTTATAGGGCCATTATTTACGGCGAAGAGCAATAATGAGGAGCTTAATTGGATGCGTATTTTAATAGAGTGGATTCGTTTGAGCCCTTTTCTTATTATCTTTTTTGTTAATAATGCGGTATTGTCTCCCTATCTTTTATTGAAAAAAAAATTGCTTTATTACCTCCTTGCTGTTACCGTATTAGTTATTGTTGTGGTGACGCTGAGTCCGCATATGCGTTTGTTTATCAATTGGATTATGGATAATTATGATGGAATGAGGTTTCAGCGGAGACCACTGAAAACGAGAAGTGATCTTTTAGGTGAACGTGCTATTATATCCATTCTGGTTGTTGGGATGAATAATACAATCAAACTTCTGATACAAAGGCAAAAAGAAGATAAGCAGCATGAAGAACAGAAAAAACTTCTTCTACAAACGGAGTTGTCTTTTTTACGCAATCAGATAAGTCCTCACTTCTTTATGAATACCTTGAATAACATTCATGCTCTTATCGAAATAGATCCTGATAAAGCAGGTAAATCTGTCATTCAGCTTTCGGAATTGATGAGGCATATGTTGAGTGAGGCCAATAGGAAAAAAGCAACGATAAAGTCCGAATTTGATTTTCTAACTTCATATATTAACCTGATGAAGTTGCGCTGTTCTAAACGTGTGAAGATAGATGTCGATTTTAAGGTGGCAGATAACGAACGATTGATTCCTTCATTCTTGTTTGTCTCGCTTGTGGAGAACGCTTTTAAGTATGGCGTTGATTATTCAAATCCATCTTTCATCTCTATATCTGCTGATATTGTAGATAATAGTCTTCGTTTCAGAAGTAGTAATAGTATAAATTCTCAAAGTAGAATAGGGCAGACTACTGGTCTAGGATTAGATAATTTGCGTAAGCAACTGGATTTGTTGTATAAAGGAGATTATACCTTAGAGATTTCTGAAAAGGAAGATCAATTTAGTGTTTATTTAAAAATTCCACTTGATGATGATTAATTGCATAGCTATAGATGACGAGCCTCTTGCCTTACAGCAGATGGAGCTTTATATTAAAAAGACCCCATTTTTGAATTTGTTAGGGCTCTTTGAAAGTCCTTTGGAAGCCTTAGATTTTCTGGGTGATAATCCTGTGGATTTGATGTTTGTGGACATACAGATGCCTAACCTTAATGGGGTGGATTTTGTGAAATCTTTACCCAAGGCTCCTAAGATTATCTTTACAACCGCTTATAGCGAATATGCCATTGATGGCTTTCAGGTAGATGCTCTGGATTATATCCTGAAACCGTTGGATTATCCTACTTTTTTAAAGTCTGCCAATAAGGCTAAGAATTATTTTGACCTCTCAGCTTCACAACAGGAAAAAGTGGATGTAAACGATCAATATCTGTTTATTAAGTCGGAATATAAAATGGTGAAGGTCGATATTGATAAGATAGAATTTATTGAGTCAATGGGAGGTTACCTGAAGTTTCATTTAGAGAATGGTAAAACGATAATGAGCTTGTTGAGTATGAAAAGTCTTGAGGAGAAATTGCCTTCAACTAAATTTATGCGTGTTCACCGTTCTTACCTTGTTAATTTGCAGAAGATTTCTGTGGTAGAACGTGGTCAGATTATTTTTGATAAAATCAGGGTGACTGTAAGTGAACAATATAAAGATAAGTTTCAAGCATTTCTTGACAACCATTTTATCAAATAATCCAAAAGGTGAATACCTATATTTTACTCATAGTACCATTTTTTTTATTGAATCATTGTATCATTTCTTCATTGAATCATTTACACATTGTACCATTTTTTAATTGAATCATTGAACCATTCCCCTATGTACCATTGAACCATTGCACCATTTTTTCATTAAATCATTGTACCATTCCCCCATTGAATCATTTACACATTGTATCATTCCTTCATTGAACCATTGTATCATTTACACATTGTACCATTGTACCATTCTCTCATTGAACCATTCTCCCATTATATATCCTAATGTCCTTTTTTCCTCTTCTGTAGCTCATCAGCAGTAACAAATCCATCACTATTAGTGTCTAATTTATCAAAATTTTCTTTCATAGGGCCTTTTGCTTCTGCTTTGCTGATTTTGTTGTCTCCATTGCTGTCAAGTCTATCCATAGGAGAGTTTTGTTGTCCTGTATTTTGCTTTTTAGCTCCAGGTTGGCTATTGTTTCTTGAATTATTTCTTGTTTTTTCCTGACTTTTATTATTTGTGGACTCTTGCTTTTCTGCTGTAGAAGTTTGCCCAGTAGTTGTAATGTTGAGCAAATCTTCAGCAATGATAACTTTACCTTTATATCCTAAGTTGGCATATAACTCCTTGGTAGCACTTTCATTTATATTCTGAGTGCCAAGGTGCGTTAATACTAAGTTTTTGGGATTTGATTCTACGGCCATTTTTGCAATTTCTTCTATGGAAGCATGGGCAGAAACAGATCCATTTTTTTTCAGTGTGTTAGCGTGACTATTACTACTTGTCCTTCCCGAAGAGGTTTTGCCATCGATGACCATAATGTCTGCTCCTGAAGCTAATTTTTGTAAGTCCGCAGTATAAGACAAGTCTCCTGTGATGACAATGGAATGTCCTTCTACATCAAAACGATAAGCTAGTGTTTTGATGCTATGAGGTACTTCTATTGTTGAAATTGTCATACCATTATATTCAAACTTTTCTCCACCTTCTAAGACTTTAATGTTGGCATTGGTATTGTTGGCATCAAAAGTGCGTCCTGCACCGCTCATACGGTAGTTTAAATCTTCAGCATAGAATTTTGCCGCATATTCTGTCATCTGGTCAATAGGTGATGGACCTGCCACTAGAAATTCTTTTCCAGTCATTAGTTTGTCGTGAACTAGTGATATAAATTCATCATTATGATCGATATGATGGTGGGTGAGGAAAAGTGCATCTGGAGCATTTCTTCCTGTTAAGCCAATTTTTTGAAGTTGTGACTTGGTACCATTTCCCATATCTACTAAAATTTTGGTGCCTTTGTATTGTATGAGTGCCGATGGTTCTGAACGTTCTGGGTTGTAGGTGGGGCTACCAGATCCGATAATCGTCACGCTGAAGTCCAGATCTTCTACCGTAAGCGTTTTATTGTTATTTGCTTTGCTAGATGTATTTGCATTAGTATTAACACGGCTAGTGTTATCATTAAAAATGTCAGGAGTCGTATTGCCCGAGATGCTCACTTGGCAACGCAAGGTATTGGCGATGTCTTTACCCTGTTCTGCTTCGTTATTGGTGAAGGAGCAATCGTTGATCTCTGTGGTAGCAATATTATAATTGTGAATGGCTCCACCATAATATTTAGCTTTATTGCCTGAGAAAGTACACTCTGTAATGATAGGGCTTGTGCCGCCATATTGTGATGCCTGGTCGTCCACCCAGATAGCTCCACCGTTGCCTAACGTTGTATTATTCAAGAATGATGAACGGTTGACGATGACATTTGCTCCGTAATTGATGACCATAGCACCACCACGAGAATCTGCTGTGTTATTGGTGAAAGTACATTGCTCTAGTTCGCAAGAAGAGCCAAAACGGAAAGCAGCAGCACCACCTAGCAATGCTTTGTTGTCTTTGAATCTTACATTCTTAAAATATGAAAGCACATCAGCAAAACAGAAAACAGCTCCGCCATCTTCAGCATAGTTATTCGTGAAAACGGTATTTTTTACGATGGTAGAACTTTCGTATCCCCAGGAGTACAAGCCACCGCCAAATCGATTGGTTATCTCGCCATCGGCATAACCGTCAGCAATGGTAAATCCGTCGATGATAGAGTTAATGCTTCCTAATATGACGTGGTAGCTGTTATCTATGCTACTGTTGGTTTTTCCTATATTTCCACTGAGAATACTTGTATTTGCTTGTATGTCACGATCTGTTTTTTTCTTTTCATTTCCTGCAAAACCGCCATAGATAGCTACGCCTTTTTTCATGGTGAAACTGATAGTACGGTCTGTATTAGTCGTGGGTTTATATTCTCCTGATGCTACCCAAACTTCTCCGCCACCATGACTGTATGACTTATCGATTGCTTCTTGCAAATTGTTAAATGCTTTTCCCCAACTAAAACCATTGCCATTTGTGGCATTAGCATTGACATAGATAACTTGTTGTGGAATTTCTGCTGTTTTACTGAGTGTATTGTCTGTGCCAAACCCTTGGTGACCTCTTTGACTAGATGATTTTAGTGGAGCGTTACTGTTTATATATGATATTATTTTTTGTGTGTAAAGTCTATCAACGTCCGCATCATTTAGAGAAGTGACCTCTTTAGCGATGTCAATTAAACCATTATATTTATGATCTAATTTATCTATGGCGTGATTAAATCCTTCTATGTCAGAATTCCAAGCGTAAATCCAATCTTCGCCCCAATTGATGATATTGTCTCTTCCATTGGTAGTAGAATGGTTGTCTTTGATGACAGAATTGATCACTAAAGGCATATTTCCTTTTCCGCGCATATTGGCATTGTATGATCCTTGGTATAGACCTGCACCTTG
>CBFIII010000118.1:0-5376 GCA_965662645.1 Bacteroidales bacterium | reverse complement strand
CCGCCTCCACCGCCACCAGGAGGGCCTCCCATACCACCAGATCGGCCTCCACCCATTCCTCCAGATTGCTCACCACCCATCCTCGCTGACGAAACACCCGATTCCCTATTAGATGCACCACCACTCACCACTCCACCTACTAACGAAACACTAATCAACTTACTAGGTTCATAATCTAAACCTATACTTTCAAAAGGTATTTTTAATAAATAATAAACAACGCCCTCTTCATTAACTGTAATTTTCCCCTTAACAGGATTTTGATCCAATTCCGAAACAAAAACAACCTCAGGTTTTTCAGGAAAATTGATCAACTCCAAGTCTCTGAAACCTGAAATCAAATTAGTCCTCATTTTTATAAAATCGGGTTTTTCTCCATTAAACTTCCCACCACTCGGTCTTTCCTTTTTGTGTTCCATTTTATTATCAGGCGCCAAAGGATATTTCACTCCAACTTCTTTTTTCCCTTTTGCCCTGTCATCAACCCATACCGTAAAACCATTCATCAAGAACTTCTTCTGAGCACCTACATCTATAACTTTGGCACGCACATAAAGATTATGGCTATCATTAGAAATCATATAAAATAGTTTTGCATTACTATTGTAATGGTAATCTAAAATATAGATACTATCCACATTCTCATACTTGGGTTGTTCCCATTTTGCAGTCTCTATCTTTTTAGCACTACTCATCCAAAAGACAGAAGCTAACATCGCCGTAACAATAAATCTATTCATCATCTTATTTTTTTTGTTAAATGTAGTCTTCCCCTATAAGAGATACTATTCAATTAGATGAAACGACCTTTTTTATAGATAGAATACAATATTCTTACAATGGAATAACTGGGACATATCCCTTCGGGACAAGCTTGCGTCACTCATCCTTTTTTTTAGATATTAAACGCACACACAAGTAGGAATAAAAGACCTCATATTATTAGCAGCAAGCTATGAAGAACAAAACCCACAATGAAAAATTCAACTCACATGAAAAGCTCTTTCATATTTCAACACTTCTGGCAAACTAATTGATAACTATGAATATCTTATGAACATTGGGAGCTATAATCAAAACAAGAATTACATTCCCTATAATTTCATGAGACAAGGTCTAAAAAAAAGACAACGAAACATCGTATTTATGGTGTTCTATAATAATAAATTTTTATCCTATGAAATCAATTAAATTTTTAACTTTTAGTCTTTTACTATTAATGATATCCTCATGCATTAACAGAAGTTCAACTAAAGACAAACAGGTACAAACAAAGCCATTAAACACAATAGAAAACAATACAAATATGACTCTAAAGTCCCTACTCGACGCAAAAAAACACAATTTTGAGTTAAATGCAGATGAGCATAAAAAGAAAATCTACAACGAAGGAATTAAATCAATTGAGGAAAGTGGGATCTTGGGAAAAGCTTTAAAAGTGGGGCAAACAGCTCCTAATTTTAAACTAAATAATGCTCTTGGAGAATCAGTAGAACTGTATCAGTATTTGAAAAAAGGTACTGTTATTCTAACCTGGTATAGAGGAGGCTGGTGTCCATATTGTAATTTAACCCTTCATCAGTTGCAACTAGAACTACCTAATTTTGAAGCAAATGGAGCTCACCTCATAGCATTAACACCCGAATTACCAGATAGTACCTTAAGTACCTCAGAAAAACACGATTTAAAATTTGAAGTACTTAGTGATATAGGAAATAATATTGCAAAGGAATATGGTATCGTTTTTAAATTAACGGAAGATGTTGCTAAGGCTTACGACAAATCCTTTGGCTTGAATAAGTATAATGGCGATGAATCCAACGAATTACCTTTGGCAGCAACTTATATCATCAATAAAGAGGGGAAAATCATCTATGCCTTCGTAGATGCAGACTATCGCAATAGAGCTGAACCTGCTGAATTAACCAAATTTCTTATCACATCAAGAAATCAATAAGTATTCATAAAATAATGCAGGGTGCTACATTATTTTATGAATACTTAAAAAAACACATCAAACAATAATTGATAATGCAACTCATAATGGTATCTTAATTAACTGAATAACAAACACACATTTCAGTAAACACTAAGCTCTAATTTAATCACATACCATGATTTAGATCAGAGTTTTTTTTATAAAAAGAGAGTCAACAACCTCGGGACAACCCCACAAGGCATTTAGATGAAGAACATTTCATGATTCACAACAAGCTACGGAGAATTAAACCCATAATGTGGGATTAAAAAATATGAGTATCTCTGAATCCAATAAAATAAAGCACACCATCGAGACCAATGGTAGAAATAGATTGACGCGCATTTTCTTTCACTTTTTGTTTGGCATGGAAAGCGATACCTAAACCTGCTACATTAAGCATAGGCAAATCATTAGCACCATCGCCCACTGCAATTACCTGTTCCAGTTCTATCTTTTCTTGCTGAGCCAATAACTTCAGCAAATCGGCTTTTCGCTGACCATCTACAATATCACCTTTATGCTTACCTGTCAATTTTCCATCTACGATTTCAAGTTCGTTGGCAAACACATAATCCACATCAAATTTCTTTTTAAGAACCTCTCCAAAATAAGTAAATCCTCCAGAGAGAATGGCAATTTTGTAACCACACTTTTTCAAGGTATGCATCAGTCTTTCTGCACCTTCCATAATGGGTAAATTATCGGCAACCTCTTTCATCACAGACTCATCTAATCCCTTAAGTAAAGCTACTCTTTGCTTAAAACTATCCACAAAATCTATTTCACCACGCATCGCAGCAGCCGTAA
Organism: Bacteroidales bacterium; assembly: GCA_965662645.1. Classification (GTDB taxonomy): domain Bacteria; phylum Bacteroidota; class Bacteroidia; order Bacteroidales; family UBA5342; genus UBA5342. The sequence goes on along the minus strand of CBFIII010000118.1, from coordinate 2,588 downwards.
TAGAACGCACCTGCTCGCTCACACCAGCACGATCGGCCAATTCATCAATCACTTCTGTTTTGATAAGCGTAGAATCCATATCAAAACAAATTAAACGACGGTTGCGACGAAAAATATTATCCGATTGAAAAGAGATATCGATACCCAGCTCAGCACTCAATTTTATAAACTGTGTATGAAGGGACGTTTTATTCACCAACGTACCACGTAACGAAAGTTCCACACAAGCACGACTATTGTCTATAGTGTCACTCCCTAATGGAATTCTTCCAGTAAGACGTTTGATCGTATCAATATTTAAATTCTCATTAGCAAGCACCTCAGTCACTTTAGATAATTGCTGAGCAGTAATTCTATTTCCAAGTAAAGTAATCACAAATTTCTCTTTACCCTGAAGTCCTACCCATCGTGTATATCGTTCAGGTTCTATAGGCGTAAATTTCACCACTAAACCAAATTCATAAGCTTTAAACAACAAATCTTTAAGGACACCGCCATGCGAATCAGAATTCAGTTTAAACATGATACCCAAAGACAATGTTTGATGAATAGTTGATTGTCCAATGTCTAAAATGGTAGCATGGTATTTTCCCAATATGCCGGTAAGCGATGAGGTGACACCCGGACGGTCTTCACCTGATATTCGTAACAAAATAATTTCTTCTTCTTCCATTTTAATAATAATTTTTGAGACGACAAAGATACAGATTTTTACATTTCTATAATAATGAATAAAGCATTCTCCCTTATATTATAAGCTTAAGCAAAACAAGGAAACAAGCACACAATAATTTAACAATAAACACATTAACACAAAACAACACGACTAGTCTAAATAAATAATAATTTGGACACCCGATAAATTGCTGAACTAAATGGTACACTTAGCACATCTAATGAGATTTATCGACCTCTCGAGGTACGGACTTCTCACTCATTCCTTTGTACCACCACTATCATTTTGCTGATTGGAAAGAAATCTGGATACCAATAATTTATATTCTTCAAGGCTTAAGTCTTTTTTTTGAGAAAATCAACAACCTCGGGACAAGCCTACGAAGCATTTAGTTAAAGAACATTTTATTTTTCGCAGCAAGCTGCGAAAAATAAAACCCACAATGTGGAATTAAAATCGGCATTCTACCTCTATTTGTTTTACACCAATTTTAAAGTAGAAATAAATATTGCGTATATTTCGATAAAATATAATAATACCGTAATAAAAGTATTGTGCTTATCGAAAAGACGATTAATAAATTATTATTAATAAATACAAATGAATTATGAACACAAACGATATAGCTGTTAATAATTCTTATGAAGAATTATTAAACAGATTTAAGAAGACATTAAAAAGCGTCTTTTACAAAAAAGACAACATAGAAAAATTTAGTCAGGAACGCGGATTCCCGGCTTTGGTATTACGCGATATTATGGCAGAAAATCCATTTTCGGTCGCTATACCCACAGAATATGGAGGAAGAGGTGCATTGGTCAAAGAATGTCTGGGCTTAATGGCCGCAGCCTCTTACGAGTCCTTGCCCCTATCTTTAACCTTCGGGATTAATATGGCGCTATTTCTTCAACCTGTTGGTAAATATGGTGAGGAATCGGTTAAGAAAAGTGTATTTAATCGCTTTCTGACTCAGCAAAACATGGGCGGACTAATGATTACTGAACCAGACTATGGTAGCGATGCTCTCAATATGCAGACTTATAATATAAAGAAAGGGTCTAATTACCACATCAAAGGAACAAAGCATTGGCAAGGTCTCACGGGGATGGCTGACTATTGGATCATGACGTCGAGAAATAAGCTAGACAATGGAAAATTGGGAAGAGATTTGGATTTTTTCGTTTGCGATGTACAACAGCCAGGGCAACATATTACGGTAGCAGAATATTACAACAATGCAGGGTTGTATCAGATTCCCTATGGAAAAAATAGCATAGACATAGAAGTACCACAAAAACAAAAACTCATACCCGACACAACAGGCTTAAAGTTAATGATGGATTTACTTCATCGGAGTCGATTTCAGTTTCCTGGTATGGCTATGGGTTTTATTCAACGCCGGCTTGATGACTCTATCAAGCACTGCACCGAACGTATCATTGGTGGTAAGCCACTAATAGCACTCGATCAGGTCAAATTCCAAATAGCTAAAATACAAAGTGCTTTTACCGCTTGTTCTGCCATGTGTGCCCGCAGCTCGGCGCATAGCGGTATTGATAATAACTTAGCCAGCGATGGTGTAGAAGCCAACAGCATGAAAGCTTATGTTACTGATTTAATGCAAGAATCAGCACAAATATACATGCAGCTTAGCGGTGCCAATGGTTACAAAGCAGAAAGTCGTGGTTTCAGAGGGATTGCGGATTCAAGACCCTTTCAGATATTCGAAGGTTCTAACGAGATGCTTTACACTCAAATAGCGGAAATGGTTACCAAGTTGATGAATCGTAAAAAGATCACCAATCTGTACGAATTTCTTGCTAATTACCCACTTACCAAAGACGTTGCTACCTTTTTTAAATCTATTCTAAACTTCTCTATTGGTGATAATTTATCACAACGTAAAAATGTT
>CBFIII010000117.1:0-5466 GCA_965662645.1 Bacteroidales bacterium | reverse complement strand
TTGTAAACGCGCAGGATGTGCTAAAGCCTTGAAATAGGAGGCGTCTGTTGTTAGTTCTTTATCGAATAATTCTGTTCTTGATTGGGCCATTTTTAATTTCTTTGACGCAAATATACGTCAAAAATCTTAATGACGTATATATACGTCTAATTGTAATATGATTGTAATATTTATAATAATCATACTGCAGTTAAGATCTCTTTCGTTCACCCTACCTTTCAGAAGGTAGGGGTGAATGAAGGGATTCTTCACACCATGTTAAGAATTCAAATTTCATACTCAGTATTCCATTGAGTAACGAGTGATGATGCTTCTTTTGGGATTAGGGGTGAGCGATGGTTTTCCTTTCACGATTTTCTAATCGATCTTCGTGAACTTTAGTTGTATATTGAAGATGTTTTCTTTTAACAAGGTTTTGAATTCTCGTTTGGTAGGATTTATGAGGAGGTATTTAGAATCTGGATTTTCGGGGTCTCGAAGCTTCTTTTTGATTCCTTTTGATAATATTTTTTCTAGTCTTGTTGTCAGCGCATCTTCTTTTTCCGAAGTGCCGAGGTAGAAAACAGTTAAAGTATCATTAACCAGTTGAAAGGGGAGAACTTCCCAGCCTTTCAAATTTGTTTTTTCTTCTCCAAGTAAAATTTCTCTACACGATAGGATATAATAATTTCCGACTTTTTTTAATGACACTCTTTCGTTCTCTAATGTCTTGATTTCTTCATCGTAACTAAATCCTTTTTGTGTGATGAATAGGGTGTCTTTTTGTTCTGCGTCCAAAAATGAGCCAATAAATTGTTGTGGGAATTCTGTGATTTGTTTGCCTTTTTCAGGTTGTGGTTTTTCAAATCGAACTTCTGAACAAGAAACAATTAAAATACCAAAGAGAATTAATATTTTGAATTTCATAGCTTCATTATTTAATTCCACATTATGGGGTTTACTATACGTTTATTTTTGTTAATGGGTTGTTTTTCAAATCAATAACTAGCTTGCTTGCAGTTGGGTAGTTCATTTCTCAGTCTCTAATAAGTAGCAAATGTACTAAATGTCTTTACATAATAAGTTGATTATTGCTTTTGTTTTTTTTACTTCTCTTTCTGTTTGTTTTTTTCTTATCCTACATTTATATCATTTCAATACGAACTTTTGTCCAAATTGTTAGAATTCCTACTCGTTATTTAATTTGTTTATAGTTGATGATGAATTTATTATGTGTTTGTGTGTAAAATTGAAGATTTTAAACCTTTAATCGGTTATACGGTTTAATTTTACTTGTTAATGTTGGGAAAAACGAGAATAAATATTTGTTTTTTATTTTATCACGATTTTCGTTGTTTAAGTATAATATGTTCTTTAACAAAAAAACAAGAAGAGTGTAATATTGCCACCTATTCTTTTGGCGTTTGATCAGTGCATACATTTGATAGCATTTGTAAGTCATACTTTTTTATGAAATGTTACATAAACACGTTCTTGAATTCTCTTTTTTTTTGTTACTAACAGCGTATTGATATCCAAGTTGTTTGTCCACAATATTTTTTGTGTTTATAGTCTCTTATGAACTTTTATAACTTAATTTCTGTTCTTCTTATAGAGCTAAGATGGGGCGTAGGCATACAGTCTTACTGTTATTCTCATATTTAGACTTCTTTCAAATTCCATAATTTTGTATTAATAATTTGCCAATTATCGCAGTTTCACAACTACCACTATGACAAAATATATTATTTTATTAGTCGTAATTCTAGCTAGCATTTCACAAGTTCATGTGCCAGATGCTCTTGGTGTTGAGGTGAAAACTCTTGATGGTATTTCTACGTTACTTAGTGAGCAAATTACAGGAGAATTGATCGTTTTGAATTTTTGGACCACGGAGTATAAACCTTGTATTCGTTCTTTGTCTAAATTAGTTGAATTATCGGAAAAGTTTGACGAGTTACAGGTGCAATTTGTTGGAATAAATGAAGATAGTTTAGGTAATATAAATAAGGTAAAGCCAATGGTTGAGTCGCTTAATATTCCTTATCGCATGTTATTTGATGTGGATCAAGCCTTGCTGTCAGAGTTGAATGTGAGTGATTGTCCTACACTTGTTGTTCTAAATAAGAATGGAAACGTGCTCTATACTCACGTAGGGTTTTCTACGGGTGATGAGGTTGAATTAGAGCATAAACTCATAAAACTCTCTAAGAAAGATTAATGCGATCAAGTACTTCTTTCTACAGATTAATATTAAGAATCCCGTTGTTTTTTCGCACCCTTTGGTTTTCTAAAGGGAAAATGTTATTGATTTTAGTGTTTCGTTCAGCGTTTTTTCCTCCATTCCTCAATGGATTAGGTATCATTAGTACTTACAATACCACGTTCGCATTGTGTCATTGTGATAGATCAGGAAGGTCTGATGTGTTACAAAAGTCTTGATGATGTTTTTACTTCAGAGGTAAATGGCGCAACGCGTGTGATTGGTAATCATTATGTTACTAAAGAGTTTCTTTCCTATACTCTCTATTCTGAAAAATTTGAAATGTCTTTTATTAATTGGGAAGTCTATGACTTCTCTCTCAAACCCAAAGGTGATGTTATATTGTTAGATGACAAAATCGCCTGAGGTGCAAAATCACTAGGAAAAAAGTATCCAGTTTATATTATAAGTGCTTGGTCTAAAAATACAACATTGTATTAGGACAAGTGAAAGTTGATGAGGGATTTAATGAGATAGCTGTGCTCCCAGAGTTGTTGAAAACTGTTAGATATGGAGAAATAACAAATGAAGAAATTTTATCAATTATAATATTCTATTAGTGTTGATAATGAGTAATAAATAAGGTCATTAACTCATAGAGAATATTTATATTCCCATCTCAATGAGTAACTTTTTCATCATGTCAAAATCTGTTGCTACTGGAAATTGAGGAAATTCATCTATCATATTTTGCGGAGGCATATAAAGGAAAGCTTTTTCTGCTTGTTGTAGCATAGAAACGTCATTATACGAATCACCATAGGCTATCACCTCACATTTAAGACTCTGAAATGCTTTTACGGTTTCGCGTTTTGAATCGGGTTGACGTAATTTATAGTCGAGGATATTAGATTGATCATCAACTTCTAGGGAATGACAAAACAGAGTAGGGTAGTCCAATTGTTTCATTAGTGGTTCTGCAAATTCTTGAAAAGTATCACTGACCAATATAAATCGGGTGCGTGATTGAATCCATTTGATCATTTCTATGGCGCCTTCGAATGGTTTTATGTCGGCTATGACGTTTTGGATGTCTTTAAGTGTAAGACCTTCTTCTTTAAGAATATCCAAACGATATTGCATCAGCTTATTATAATCTTTAATGTCGCGCGTCGTTAGTTTTAGTTTGTCTATACCCGTTTTTACTGCCACATTTTTCCATACTTCTGGGACCCATACACCTTCCAAATCTGAACAAACAACTAACATTGACGTATAAATTAATTTTGCTGTGAATAATGATTTTTTTAACTGTACAAAAGTAATACCTTATTTCTGTTTTTCAAAGCTTGTATTATGCAATAATATGTTAAAAAATAATATGTTTTAACAGAAAGTTGAAAACTATGACATTCAGGTAGCGTTTTGATTCGCAGATTTGGGAACTATTCTGTATTTTTGTGCTTTCTTAAAAACAGATAATATGGATTTGAATAAACTAACTGCAGTATCGCCAATAGATGGTCGTTACCGTGATAAAATTGAGGTGTTTGGGAATTATTTTTCTGAATATGCATTGATTAAATACCGTGTTCGTGTTGAAATAGAATATTTTATAGCTTTGTGTAAGTTGCCTTTGCCACAGTTGCAAGGCGTAGGAACAGAGGTGTTTGATGAACTTCGTTTAATCATTGAAAATTTCACAGAAGCTGATGCTGTACGCGTTAAAGGTATTGAAGCAGTCACTAATCATGATGTGAAAGCAATTGAATATTTTCTTAAAGAAGAATTTGATCGTTTAGGCTTGCAAAAGCATAAAGAGTTTATTCATTTTGGTTTGACCTCTCAGGATATTAATAATACTTCTATTCCATTATCTATAAAAGAAGGGATGCTTGAGGTTTTGATTCCTGCTTTTGACGAAGTCATTACTATGATGGAAGAATATGCCATTGCTTGGGCTAATATCCCCATGTTGGCTAAGACTCACGGACAACCTGCTTCTCCTACACGATTAGGAAAAGAAATGATGGTATTTGTTTATCGTCTTAAAGAGCAAATGTTACAATTAGTTGGCAAATCTTATACTGCTAAATTTGGTGGTGCTACAGGTAACTTTAATGCGCACCATGTGGCTTATCCCAATATTGATTGGAAAGTGTTTGGTAATAAATTTGTCAACGAAGATTTAGGTTTAAATCGTGAACAATACACCACACAAATTTCTAACTACGATAACCTTTCTGCATTGTTTGATAATATTAAGCGTATCAACACTATCTTAATCGATATGTGCCGTGATATGTGGACGTATATCTCTATGGAGTATTTCAAACAACAAATAAAACCAGGCGAAGTAGGGTCATCAGCTATGCCTCATAAAGTAAATCCTATTGATTATGAAAATGCAGAAGGTAATCTAGGTATTTCTAATGCTATTCTAAATCATCTCTCTGAGAAGTTACCTGTTTCTCGTTTGCAACGTGACTTGACAGATTCTACCGTGCTACGTAACGTAGGTGTGCCATTATCTCATACTTTAATTGCGGTAGCTTCTTTGAAAAAAGGGTTAGGTAAATTATTGCTCAATCGTAGTGTGTTGGATGCAGACCTTGAAAACACTTGGAATGTGGTTGCGGAAGGTATTCAGACTATCTTACGAAGAGAAGGGTATCCTAACCCTTATGAAGCCTTAAAACAACTGACACGCACGAATGATGTTGTTAATGCTGCTTCGATAGCCGCATTTGTAGATACTTTAGAAGTAGATGATAAAATTAAAGAGGAGTTGAAGCAAATTACACCTCAGAATTATACTGGTATTTAGAGTTTTTTTTACTTAAAGTGTCTTTTTTATTGTAAAAAGTCGTTTTTAGATTTGGTAGTTAAATTTTGAAATGTTACTTTTGCAACCGCTTTAGGAAAAAGAGCAGTCTATTAGCCCGGATGGCGGAATTGGTAGACGCGCAGGACTTAAAATCCTGTTTCCATTAGGAAGTGCGGGTTCGATTCCCGCTCCGGGCACTGAAACCCTCGTTAATCTTATGATTAGCGAGGGTTTCTTCGTTAATGGAGATGGCTATGATTACACAATGGTTACACAAAGCCCCTTCTGTATCCCCCATAAATGCAGTGTTTCTTGAAAATCCAGAAAGATTTATTTATTTGTGTTTAATCACATTTTAGTTCGATAAAGTTAGTGATTTTTCATTTCTGGTTTAATCCAACATTGTGGGTTTTATTCTCCGTAGCTTTCTGCGAATGAAAAAAGTGTTTCGACTTGA
>CBFIII010000116.1:0-5474 GCA_965662645.1 Bacteroidales bacterium | reverse complement strand
TTACAGATGAACGTGAGGCACTTTAACCTGACAACTCAAAACCCTTATTTCCATATCGTGAATATGACCATGGAAACACACATGGATGATGCCATTTTTTATTGGAATAATTTAAACCTACAACTAGAACAATCTAATTTCACATCACAGGGTTACTTGCCACTGAGTCACCCCGAGCATACTGAGCTTACGCTAAAAGCAAGCCCTTTTGACACGGAAGACATCAAACCGTGGATGAAAGATATTTATGGGAAAGCAGATATTACTGTCACACTAGACCAACAAAACGATTCAAGTCTTTTAAATGTAGAAATTCATCAAGCCTCACAACACCTAAAATTAACAGCCCATGTTTGGGAATTTGAAACACTCCCTCAATACAAGGTAACTACCACTATGGATAGTTTAAACATGGCCTATTGGACACACCAACCCGACTTTAAATCATTGATAAATGGAGTTATTGATATGGAGGGATCAGGATTTGATTTAAAACAAAACACCCTATTACTTCAAGGAGAACTAGCTGATCATTATATGGAAAGGGAAGCCCCCTCTATGCTCTCCTTTCTGTTAAAAAAAGACCAAGGCGATGTGAACTCACGCCTCAATGGCTCTACACTATTTGGAGATATAAGATCGGAAATTCAAGTCACACATCTTTTTGATATCCCCGAATATAACGGTAATATCGATTTGAAGCATATCAATTTGGCTAAGTTATCTTCCAACCCAAGGCTTGAATCTGATCTGAATCTGATTATCGATGGACAAGGAACGGACATCAAGATGGGAAAAATGACCTCTTTTATCAACGTACAAAGCTCTGAATCCGTTCTTTTTGGGCAAGCTCTAGAAGAAATAAAAACAACACTTCACATCAACAAAGAACACTACACCCTCAATACATTACACCTTAAAACACCATATTTAGAAGCAAATATAAAAGGCAGCGGAAATCTATCGGATAAAAACAACTTACAATTTAATGTAAAACTTCAAAACATTGAAAAGTTACTCACCACCTTAGGTCAAGAACCTTTTAAATTTAATGGAGGCATCTCAGGAAATTTAAATGGACCTATTGACCACCTCAACTTAGAGGCAAACCTCGTCATCGACGAGATGGATAATGACACGCTGAAAATAAAAGATATGCAGACGCATCTGCAATCCGCCTTTTCGTATGGTGTTATTGATAAAACAAAGAAAAGGAAAACTTCTATTAATGATATATCAGACATTACACTAGAAAACATATCATTAAAAACAAACACCTTAGCAGATCAAATAACATTTAAAAATCACACCCTTAATAAGCTAGAACTAGAACTGAACAAAAACAAGGGAACCATAAAAGGAAAGACCTTTACTCAAGCTTTTTCTGGTAGTTTAGAAACTGATTTTAAAATCATAAATGCATTTACAATTCCCGAATATAACCTTCAGGCATCAGTAAAAGAATTTGACTTGGCAACACTCACCAAAAAAGATTCTCTTTACTCTGCCATAAATCTTGAACTATTAGTAGAAGGAAAAAGCCTGAATACGGATTCACTTGACCTAGTGATCCAAATAAAATCGAAAGACTCTAAGGCATTTGGGCATTCCGTTGATAAAATCGACTCAAAAATCATTTATAAACAAGACTATTATAACATTGATAATTTAGTGATTAAATCACCCTTTATAGACGCCGAAATTAAAGGTGAAGGCAATATTAACACGGATAATGAACTCTATTTTTGGGTGGATCTCAAAGATCTAGACAAGTTAAAATCGAGTATCATTCCTGAGAATATCGATTTTACGGGACAAATAAACGGCAGCATATTAGGCGCTCTTGATTCATTAAATGCGACTTCTCATATAGACATACAACATTTTAAAATGGATACCATTCAGGTTGAAAATATGAAAGCCGAGGCGTCATTAGAAATACGAGATAGTGCTTATTCCGGATTTATTAATGTGAATCTTCTGAACTCAACAATTCAAGAACTTAAATTTAAAGATATACAGTTAACTTCTAATTTCACACAAGATAGCGCACAGAATTCCTTCACCTATTATTCTTCCGATTCATTAAACGGCACCGTTACATCAACATTAATAATGGAACCTCTCCACACCTTGTATTTTAAGAAAATAGCACTGACTTTTGAACAAGATACGTGGCTAGGAGGAAGCGAAAATAGTTATATCTGTTTTAGGCAGGATTCTATAGAAATTAATGCTTTAGAAGTCCGTTCCAAAGAAGGAAGTTTAAAAGCTAATGGTCTGTTTACATTCGATGGAAATGAGAAATTAGAGATTGAAGTCAACGCTATGGATTTGCGCAGAATTGCGGGAATTCAACTCTCCCCTCTGCCAATTTCAGGAAACCTCAATGCTGGACTTAGCATTAAAGGCTCTTCAAAAACACCCATAATAAATGGTTTTGTGACCATTGAAAATCCTATCATAGACACATTACAACTAAAAAGAATGGGGATCACTATGAGTTATGCCAATGAACATTTCAATTTGGAAAGTTATATAGACGAACAGCATGCTCAACTGATGCATAGCACTATTGAGATGCCCTATCAACTCTCCTTTAATAAGAACATGGTTTTACCTGACAATAAGACTCCCTTATCAGCAGAACTTATATTAAATCAATTCGACCTTGGACGCATAAATCCATATTTGTCCTTAGAAGGAACACAAACACAAGGTATTCTTAATGCTAAGATACAGCTCAATAATACCATTAGTCAACCCAATATTAACGGTAATATCAACATCAACAAGGGTGAATTCAAATATAACACCTTGGGGATGAAATACAACAACATACTATTAAACAGCAAGATAATAAACAATGATTTTCAACTTGACAGTCTGACTTTATCTACTGCAAAGGGTAAATTACAATTCAAGGGAATGATAGAAAGTGATTCCTTATTTCAAGGAGATATTGAGACCATCGATTTGAATATGCAAGGATCTAACTTTAAATTATTTGATTCTGAAATGGCTTCAGCCTTAATAAATACAAATTTAGACATCAAAGGAACACCTGAAAAACCAGTATTTAAAGGTAATCTGACCATGTTAAAGTCAGCCTTTAATGTTGATTTGTTTATGAAAAAATACAACCGGGTTTACGACAATTCAGAAGAACCCATGTTAATTGTTGCTCGCACCAAAAACAAACAAACCTTAAATCAGCCAGAAAAAACACGGGATTCCATACAAAAATCAACACCTGATATCTTAAAAAACCTCAAAGGCTCTTTTGATATCGCATTCCCTAGAAATACGTGGATTAAGGGTAAAAATATGAATTTCGAATTATTTGGCAACATCAAAGCCATTAAGGAAGATGAAAAAATATCATTTTTTGGCACACTAGATGTAAAAAGAGGCTATTATAAAATATACGGACGCCAACTTGATTTTGAAAGTGGAGAAGTCACCTTCACAGGTGGTTCATCCATCAACCCAAAATTAGATTTTAAGGTGAATTATACATTTAGAGACTCTGAAAAAAATCTACGGGAATTGAGTATCATCATTTCAGATAGATTGATAAAACCCACCATTACATTTTTCATTGACGATGTTTCAATTGAAGAAAAAGAAGCGATCTCCTACTTATTATTTAACAAAAGTTTAGACCAACTCAACACAAAAGAGAATAGCTCTTTAAATAGTGCCAATCTCAACTTGATTCTAAATCAAATATCAGGCGTGGTAAAAGATGTATTACAATCAAAATTAGGATTGGACGTATTCGAAATAAGCAGTGATGATAGTTGGTCACAAAGCACCATTTCAACTGGAAAATATTTAACCAACAACATTTACCTCAACTACGAACGGACATTTACCATAGACAAAAAAGACAAAGAGATTCAACCACAAAAAATTACATTAGAATATCAGCTTTACCGTTCCCTTTTTATTCAAGCCACAAACCAAAACACGAATTCAGGATTTGACTTAATTTATAAATGGTCAAAAAAATAAACAATAGGATAAAATCAGTATAACTATACTATTTTTTAACTATCTTTATAATAAGCTATTTCCTGTATTTCAGAATCAAGAAAGAAAGCAAATTAAGGGACTACATTTTGTCATATTATTCGTATTAATCTAAAAAATACCGCGTTTTATTATGAGTGAACTATTTATCTGGTTAGGAATATTATTCTGCATCACACAATCTGCCATGTTTTCAGGACTGAATTTAGCATTTTTCAGTTTTACACGTTTACGCCTAGAAATAGAAGCCGAAGGTTCCTCATCAAAAAGTGCCAAGAAAGTACTTAAGATGCGTAAAGATTCCAACTTTTTGCTGACCACTATCCTTTGGGGTAATGTAGGTATTAATGTATTACTTACTCTTTTATCTGATTCGGTAATGGTAGGTATGATATCGTTTTCCTTTTCTACAGTCATCATCACTCTTTTTGGCGAAATCATTCCGCAAGCTTATTTTTCACGTAACTCATTGCGCATGGCATCACTTTTGTCTCCTGTATTACGATTCTATCAATTTCTTCTTTTCCCCGTAGCAAAACCTAGTGCCCTATTGTTGGATGCTTGGTTAGGCAAAGAATCATTAGAGTTTTTTAAAGAAAAAAAGATTAAATTATTATTAAAAATGCATATGGAAGGTTCTGAAAGTGAGATTGATCATACCGAAGGATTAGGAGCCATCAATTTTCTATCGTTGGATGATATTGTGGTGAACAAAGAAGGAGAACCATTAAACCCTAAGAGTATTATTCAAATAAAACACGATAATGGTCAGCCTCTTTTTCCCAAATTCACCAAGCAAGATCAAGACGTGTTTTTACACCAAATTAATGACTCTAATAAAAAATGGGTTGTCTTTACAGATGAAGAAGCACAGCCCTCATACATCATGGATGCTGATGGTTTTTTAAGAGCCGTAATGTTTGATACTACACTACCCAATCCTTCTGACTTTATTCATAAACCCATTATCATATCCGATAGTAATTTGCAGTTAGGTGACATTATTCATCTCTTAAATTTTAATCCCGAACACAGTGAAGATGATGTGATAGATAATGATGTAATATTGCTTTGGAGTGATGAAAAACGCGTAATTACTGGCGCGGATATATTAGGACGATTACTACGAGGAATCGTAAAACAAGAGGAGTCTGTAAAATAGTATTTATTAACCTTTAAAATCTACAATTATGAAAACTAAAAAGGTAATACCGCAACTCAAAGCTTATGTAAAAGTGGAAATAACCCAAGAAGATGTTAGAAATGAAGCCTATCACATTTACAAAAACAGAATAGAAAATGGGATACATGGCGACGCCTTTTCCGATTGGATTCAGGCAGAAAAGGAATTAGGACTAAAACTATAAATATGGATCACTCGTCAATGATAATGAGATAAGCTACTGCAAATAGACAAAATTTAAATTGAGGAAACAGAT
>CBFIII010000115.1:0-5505 GCA_965662645.1 Bacteroidales bacterium | reverse complement strand
GTAAGTGCCATCTTCTTCGTTTATGTCAATTAATTTTCTCATTGTTCAATATTTTTTAGTGTTCAGTGTCAATGAACGTTAGTTTTTAATGAACACTAATTTGCGGGCACATAAACACCATTAGCGTTTCTATCGTTACGGAAGAACAAACCACCTGCATAATGCTCGTAACTTGTCGGAGTTTTAATATCCTGCCATCCTTTATAATCTAAAGTAAGACTATAAACATCTTCACAAAGTTGGGAGAAGTCAGAACCATCTACACAATAAATAGTCATTGCTTTGTGAGATTGTTCTTTATTGGTATCAACCAAATCAAAACGTCTTGATGTAGCAACCTTAAAAGGTATGTTATTTGAGTATAAATACTCGCTTAATCTTTCGAAAAGAAAGATGGAATCTTCTATACTTTTACCTTGTATAGATATTTTCATACCGTTGTTAGTAGTTGCAGAAGAATTAAACATCCAATCAAATATTCTACTATCTGTTAATCTCGCTCTTAATGTTTCTAAAGTCATAAATAAAATTTTTAAGGTTGTTACCTCATTGCAACGATACAAATATACAAAGGTAATGCAGTAAAACAATACTTCAAAGTGTTAAAATTTTGTTAAAATTAGCCAGGCCTTTAAGTATCGAATTTGTAAAAAGGTTTTTAATTCGTTTTTGAAAATTAATTTTTTGTATTTCTTTAGGTGGGGGTACTTTAAAACTATTTTTTCAAAGACCTAAAACCCCCATAGTAGGTAGAGACACAATGACTTTTTTAAATTTTAGAGTACCCCCACCCCCCAAAGTCACAATCCTCACTTCCAAGTCAAAGCCACCCCAAATCAAAGGAATACTACCCTAAATAAAAGACAATGTAATTTATAATCAAAAAAATCTCCCTTACGTAAAGTTATACATAAGGGAGAAAAATTTAGTTGTTGTTGTAAAAAAGAGGGAGGGGGTAAATTATAGTAAAGACCAATTGATAGTCATTATATACTTGTTTCCCTCAAACAGATGTTGTGTATGGTTTCCAAAGGGTATCATCTTAGCTGATGCACTATTGAATTGTTGATTTAACAGGTTTGCAAAGGCTATATGATTTTGTCTACTTATGTCTATGTATTTCATGGTTCTAATATATACATCCGTTCATTCTTAGTATCATTTCTGACACGGAGCAGGCACTTTTAAATGCTGCCAATGTTACTTTTGCGGGATCTATTACCCCTAAGTCAACTAGGTTTCCGAATTTATCATTTTTAAGATCATAACCGTAATTGAAGTCTTCTTGTTTTAGTATTTGGTCTATTACTAAGTCTGGTTTTATTCCTCCATTTTCAAGAATTGTTCTGATTGGGGCCTCTAATGCAGTTAACAATAATTTGAATCCTAACTCCTCTCCTGTGTTATTTAAGTCAGGTAAGTTTATTTCTTTAGCTATTTTTAGTAAAGTAATTCCTCCTCCTGGTAAGATACCCATCTCCATTGCTCCTCTAGTTGCGTTTATTGCATCTTCAACACGGTAGATTTTTTCACTTACTTCCATTGGAGTACTCCCCCCGACAAATAATGTACCTATTCCATTATTCAGTCTTGCAATTCTTTTTTGTAATTCGTCTTTTTCGTTACCTTTGACTTCTTTTAATTGCTCTTTTAATAAAGATGCTCTTTCTTTGGTATCTGTATCGCTCACTAGTGTGAAAGTATCTTTTGTAATAACTGCTGAATCTAATTGCCCTAAGATGCTAACGTCTATATCTTGTTCTTTGTTTATTGTAGTAGCACCACTGATAAAAGAGATATCACTTAGATTGTCTACTTTTTCCTTGCCGTAAGAAGGAGAGCGCACTGCTGCTACTTTGACATGGTTGTTTAATTTGATATAGGTAAGGTCGTTGATGAAAGTAGGGTCAAATTCATCGGCAAGAATAATTATAGGTTGATTATTATTTCTGGCTACAGTCAACACTTCTTGAAGTTGTTCTGATACACTATTTATTTTTCCCTCGAAAATAAGTAAAGAAGGATTTTCAAATTTACACGTTTGTTTAATTGGTTCGTTGACAAATAGATTGTGTTCATACCCCGAATTATAAGTCATACCGCCTATAGATTCAAAATAAGTCTGATTTGTTTTAGAGGGGACTATTTCAACTTGCCCATCTACACCTACTTTAATAAATGCGTCAGAGATAACTTTACCTAGTTCAGG
This sequence comes from Bacteroidales bacterium, assembly GCA_965662645.1. Lineage (GTDB taxonomy): Bacteria > Bacteroidota > Bacteroidia > Bacteroidales > UBA5342 > UBA5342. The sequence goes on along the minus strand of CBFIII010000115.1, from coordinate 3,296 downwards.
ATCATTATTAGCACTTATAGTTGCTACGTGATTTAATAGTTCGTTTGTAACAGGGATTATTTTAGATTCTACTAAGGAAATTATTTCTTTTGATGCCTTTTGGTATCCTGTAACCAAGTCTATTTGTCTGAATCCTGCATTTATGTATTTTATACCCTCTTTTAGAATGGCATCGGTAAGTGTCAAACTTGTAGTAGTACCATCGTCTGCCAAAGAATCGGTATTTTTGCTTACTGTTTTTATAATATTGGCGATGTATTGTTTTAAAGGATCCTCAAACTTAATACTGTTGGCTACAGTAGCCCCATCATTAATTATATCAGGTAAGTTTATAAGGTCTAGAACCCCAAAATTAGTTCCCATTGGTCCAAGCGTACTTTTTACTGCTCCGCAAAGTAATTCGGAGGTTTCCAAAATTTCTTTTCTTAATTTGTGACCTTTTACTATTCTTTCTTTCATGAATTAAATTAGTTTTGTTAATTGGTAAATATAGTACTTTATTTTAATTAAACCTAACGTTTTAGCTATTAAAAGTAGCGAATTTAAATTTTACCATGTCTTTTCGGATTAATTTGCTGTTTCAAACAAAAAAACAGAGCCCTTGGGTAAAGCAATAAATAGCTATTTTTAATAGGTTTTGTTGTGCAATCGTACTTTTGTTTATTTTATAGTATCGATTTAATTCTTTATTTATATCTTTGAATATATGGACAAGGTTAACTTTATAAAAAAATCTCAGCAGTTTCTTTTAACAGAAAATAACTCTGAAAGAGTGGATATCAGTAAAGAAATTTTTGATTTTATATCAGATTTACATCTTTTTCAAAACGATAATGCGTTGGCTATAAAAATGAATTTTAAACTTAAAAATGATATTGATAATTTTTTATCTAATCCTAATTATCATCGTTCGATACTTGCAACTTTTTTACAGGGAACATCGGCAAAATTGTAGCTACAAGAAACTCCATTAGACCTTTATCATCTGGATAAACTTCCTTATGAATATTTACAATTTTTATTGTAAAGTTAAAAAATTCTGTTGCGGTTTTTCCTCTTAGTTTTTTATCTGTACTATACAGGTTAAGTGTATCTATTTTATCATAAATCTCCGTCCCTTTTAAAATATCAAATATTTGTTTTGATTCCCCTGTAAAAGGTTCCTTTGTATTTTCTTTCATAGTTTTGCGTTTTCTGTATGTTGCACAACGTTTTAGGGTATTATTAGTTGCGTGTTAAAGGAGTAAATTTACCAAATATAAACGGAATAAAAAACTGGCGAGAACTTTCGCAAATAGTGAACAGCCTAGCAATTAATTATACCCATTGTTGTGTGTAGTGTTTTTTTAATTTCTACTTTCCGTTGTTTATTCCTTCTGCAATATAAAGGTTTCAATTGTATTTTGAGTTATCACTATTGTATTTCCTTTTTTCATTCTCATTAATTTTTTATTTCCCACTCTCTTAATTTCATAAGGTAAAGTTGAATTTTCTAAATCCTCAGAATTATAGTTGCCTTTTGAAAATGTATCAACATCTTGTTCCGTACCTAAATGGTTTTCGCTACTTTCGTGTTTTGTTAATCTTGTAAATTTAAATTTCATGTTTGAATATTATATTGTTATTAGAAAAGTCTATTCGGATAAATTAGTTTTTCCTGAGTTTCTAAATTGTGTTATGGTTAATAATCAGTTTTATGTAATTAATGACTTGTTCGAGTATCTTGAAAATGGCAAGGGTGTAAGTGATATTATCGTTGATGAATTTTTCTCTTTTGTAAAATTTCAAGAGTGGCAAACTTTAATAAATGGACTGAACAAAGTTGATTTTTAATAATTTGTTTTTCCTATATTTACTGAAAAATTTAAATTATGCCGATTAAAGTTTACACATACCCTGCTAAAATAAAAGATACTGATTCTACTTACCTTAAACTTGCTTTAGATATAGCAAATGCTCGAATTGAAGAGATGGCAGATGACTATAGAAATTCCCCTGTGAATGATTTAGATCCTAAAGATGGCAGAGAATTTTTAATAGCTTTAAAAGTCAATACTAAAAGTGGAAGCATAGATACTATTTTAGATTATAAGGCTCCAACTGAATTTCAGAAAAAGAATCAATAATTCCATAGCATATTTTTTTCAAGGTACTTTTCATTTCAGGAGTTTTACAAGTCATCATTGACGCTGAAAGTTGTTTTATATTTTCACAGAGTGGTGTTGCTACTTTGTAAGCTAATTCACTGTAATTGATTAAAGCGTCCAATTCTTGTTGGATGACATCTCCCTCTTCTGTTATTGTTTTCATAAGTTGTTATTTGTTTACATTACACACAACGTTCAAGTATAAAAATTGAAGCGTTGTTGATTTTAATTAATTTTTGGGTTTAAGACTATTATTTGTAAAGGTGATATTACTTTTGCGGAAAATACTAATTTAGCTTTTGTTTTTATATAGTGTTACCTACCGTTATTTTTCTTTTTGTATCTCCTTTTCTTTTCAAATATAATACTTATCTTGCTTGAAAATTCAAATTATGGAAACTAAAAATTATATTTTACTACTTTTTCAAGATTTGGATCTTGTTGAACAAAAAGTTAGTTATCACTTAATTGCTCAAGAGATACTTGATATTTTATCTCAAATTAATTTTTATGAAAAGTCAGGTGCATTTTCAAAACAAGAGTGTATTAAATTGTTTAACTATTCAGAATTTAGCTGGGGTTCACCAGCAGGTAATCCAAATAAGGACTTTGCTTTTCGAGTTCGGGATAACGTGAATAAAATTCTCTAATCATCTTGTCATTTGATTTGAAATTTTCTATTCCTTCTTCGGTAGTTTCGTAATCTGTCTTTTCTCTTAACCTTCTTAATAGAGCTTCCTCTCTTATTACAGTAAGGTCGTATTCTGGTACTATTTCCCACAGATGATTTCTGTACTCTCTGTGCATTTCTCTGTTATTGAAACTTGCTATAATTAACCTGCCATTTTTGTCGTATTGAAGTCTATCTTTTATATCTTCATATTTTGCAAATTTTAAATCTGCTATATCCATATCGTTCTATTTTTTATTTATTAGAACGTCACCACTTTCTTTTTAATGGTAGGTAACGTTTTGGTATATGGAAAGTAAGGGATTTATTACACTTACTTTTCCGTTATTGGTGATGTTTGTTTTTGTGCACCGACTTTAGGTTTGGCACTTGACCCTTATTTTTTATATGCTTTGTTGGCAAATCGTAATTTTTTCAGATGTTAGTTTTCTATTTAATTAAATTTATTAATTTAGCCA
>CBFIII010000114.1:0-5667 GCA_965662645.1 Bacteroidales bacterium | reverse complement strand
CGTAATCATAGTATTTATGGTGGTAATACACGGATGCACCTTTACCAACGATTTGTTAATTTTTATCAAAAAAAGCTGTAATTAGTTATAAGTTTTAATAAGTTATAAGTTTTTAGTTATAAGTTGCTATTCATTCGTCTTAAAGGGGAGAAGAGATACAAGAAGAAAGAAAGTTATAAGTTTTAAGTGTTTAGTTATAAGTTGTTGTTCATTCGTTTTTAAGGAGAAGAGCTAAAAGATAAAAGTTTGTTGTGGTGTTGAATGTGCTGTTTTTTTTGCGGTAAGGATAGGAATGGCACGAAAGCTGTGATAACTCCACAATGGCCACGGGTGGAGGCGATCGGAGTGAGCCCTACGCACCGTGATGCCAGTGTGAGAGTTATCGCTGCTGTAGTATAATGGATAGCCTGCTCGACCGCCCAAATTATTTACTTCTTGTTTTGCTTCATTGTTATAGCATAAAAAAAAGGAGCCCCATTGCTGAGACTCCTTAATTATTGAATTGGTTAGTTTGGATTGTTTGTTCTAATTAAAAGCTGTTTCTCCGTGTTCGTAAACATCTAGACCTTCTTCTTCTATTGTTTTGGATACACGTAAAACACCTGCTTTTTTCAAGATAGAGAAAAGGATAAATCCTGTTCCGAATGCCCAAGCAAAGAATACTAATACGCCGATGGCTTGTACGCCTAATAGGTGAGCTCCGTTTCCGTATAATAGACCTTCTGAGGTTGAGAATAGACCTACTGCTAAGGTGCCGAAAGCACCACATACACCGTGTACAGATACTGCACCTACGGGATCGTCAACTTTTAATTTGGTATCAATGAATTCTACTGCAAAGACTAAGATGACACCTGCCATAAGACCAATGATAAGTGCTCCACCTGGGCTTACTGCGTCAGTTCCAGCTGTGATAGCTACCAGACCTGCAAGAGCTCCATTGAGTGAAAGCGAAAGTGTTGGTCGTTTGTAACGTATCCAAGCTGTTATCATAGCGGCTACTGTACCTGCTGCTGCAGCTAAGTTAGTGGTTACTGCAATGTGACCAATGGCTTCTGCATTGTCAACACCTGCTGCTGCTAATTGAGATCCAGGGTTAAAGCCGAACCATCCGAACCATAGGATAAATACACCAAGAGCACCTAATACAAGGTTGTGACCAGGTATTGCTTTTGCTGAACCATCTTTCCCGTATTTTCCAATACGAGGTCCTATGATGGAAGCTCCTGCTAGTCCTACCCAAGCTCCTACCGAGTGTACGATAGATGAACCTGCGAAATCGTGGAAACCTAATTCGCTTAACCAGCCTCCGCCCCAAGTCCAGTGACCTGAAATAGGATAGATGATAACTGAAATCACGATGGTGAAAATTAAATAAGCTTTAAACTCTGTACGTTCTGCCATAGCTCCAGATACGATGGTGGCTGCAGTAGCACAGAATACGGTTTGGAAAAATAAATCCGCATAGTTAGAGTAGTTGATGCCATCGCCTACTATGCCAGATAAATCACCTGAGAAAAGAGTAGGGATGCCAATAAATCCGCCTATAGAATCGCCATACATAATGGTGAAACCTACGAGCCAATATAGAATGGATCCTATTGAGAAATCCATTAAGTTCTTCATTAATATGTTTGCGGTGTTCTTTGAGCGCGTAAAGCCAGCTTCTACCATCGCAAAGCCTGGTTGCATGAACATTACCAAAAAGGCGGCAATGAGCAACCACATGTTGTCTAGTCCGACCGTTAGGCCATATATTGTATCTTCCATAACTTTAATTTTTTATTTGTTTGCTTAAATTAAGAAATGCTATTGAAGGATGAAGATGTGTATCCTTAGCATTTAATCATCTTTTTGTTTTGTTTATTCTTGACCATCTACAAAAACGGATTTGTCTCCACTTTCGCCTGTGCGAATACGAATGCCGTCAGATATGTCTGAGATGAATATTTTTCCATCACCTACAGCGCCAGTTTTTGCTGAGGCTTGTAAGGCTGCAAGGGCTGGTTTTAGATATTTTTCGCGACAGTAGAAAACGATCATTGTGCGTTCTATAGAGCTGGTGTCGTATTTGATACCGCGATATACACGTGCCTGTGTGGCTTTGCCTACGCCACGTACGTCCCAAAAGGTGATGAATTCTATGCCTGCTTCGTTAAGGGCTTCTTTTACATCATCAAATTTTGTCTTTCTGATGATGGCTTCTATCTTTTTCATCATAATAAAAAGTGTTTTTGATTATAAAGAGGAGAGGTTGAGTTTTAGCTTAACCTACTCCTTATTATTAGTCTTGTTATATATTCTGTTTGAACAGTGATTGTTAACCGATGTAGGTCTCTCTTACGTTAAAGAGAGATACCTACTACGGTGTAGAATCCACCCGTAGATGGGTTCAGAACAACACTTCCAAACATTGGTAAAGTAAATTTGTCGGTTATCGCGATTTCTTTAGAATAGGTTAGACCTATGTTGGCTACCATAAAGTCACCATCTTTTGTATATTGTCCGTCACCTGCTCCTGCAAAGATGCTAACGTCACCAAAAGCATAACTAGCTTCTATATAGGTGTCATCGATTCCGTCGCCAGTCATATAAGCACCTAAAATGCTGAAATCACCTACGCTGTAGCTAATGCTTGGCTCGAAGGAGTGTATATCTGCATCTGTCCAGTCGCCACCGAAATAATAATCCGTTACTCCGATAGATAGACCGAAGTCGAAAGAGTATCCTGCGTAAAGGTCAGCTTCAAATCCTTCTGCTGTTGAAAAGCAATTAGAACCCCAAGCTCCAATTTCTAATCCGCCTGTTGCGAAACTAACGCCAGGTTGTACTGCTGGTCCTGATCCGAATTGTGTACCACGCCATACGTAGCTACTTACTACGTCGGCTCCTACTGAAAAAGATGATTCTTCTTGTGCATACGTCGTTCCTAACGTAAATACACATGCAATTGCTAAAATTGCTAATTTGATTGTTTTCATAATAAAAAGGTTTAAATGTTTGGTTAAATATTACAAATAGCTATTCTCTCTTGTTAAAAGTGTCAAAAGGTTATTATTTCTAATATTTGTTGCTTTTGTTTCTTTTTGACGATGCAAAGATAAGGCGAAAAAACAAATACGCAAACAAAAACGCAAAAAATATTACAGAACGATAGTAAAAAAGCGAATAAATAGACAAAATGATGATTTTTGATGGGCGAAATTGCCTTTGGTGGAAGTTTTTGTGGGGTGGGATGTTTGTGACTAAAGCGCTGAAAATTAGCGAAAAGAATTTTAAAATGTATTTTTCGTCTTTGTTTTAATGCACAGAAATATTGAAAAGTGAATAAAATTGAAATAAAATGAAAAATAAATGCAAAAACATCAAAACGACATCAAATAGCTAATAAAAACAATAAACTGATACAATAATCGCATCGTTGATGTGGATATGTTCAGATATCTACCTTTATTTTTATGCCTTTATTGTTGTTTTTTGTGAAAATATGCCTTTTCCTATGAAATAAGGCTCAAAAATGGGATGATTGTGTTAGAAAAACACAAAAGGAGGAGTAATAATAACAAAATGATAGTGCCCTTTTAGTCGTAAATCAGGTATTTCGTTCTTGTTTTCTTGTATTGGAATAGACCTTTTTGCCAACTAGCGCGGATTTCGGTTTCAGTAAGTCCTGATTTGATCTGATCTTGTAGTGTTTTATTTCCTGCCAATAGGTTGAAGAATGAAGGATTGGTGAAGAACTGGCTTTTGTCAGGGTAGTTTTGGTATGTTTCGATGAGGTAGCTGAGGTCTAATTGTGTCTTGTTAATACTTTGACGCAAGTCTTTGCCGTAGCAGGTTTTATTTTCATGTTTGGGGTATTTCGACATCCCTTCTCTACTTATAGGCGTAAAAGAAAAGGCTTCGTGCCCTTCAGGACTGCCAAAAATCTGGAATGGCCACAGAGTGCCGCGTCCTATGCTGATGGCTGTGGGCTCAAAAAAACAGAGAGAAGGATAAAGGTTAATGGCTTTGTCATTGGGCAAGTTGGGCGATGGTTTTATGGGTAGCGAATAAGGCGTTTGGTGTGTCCATCCTGCTACGGGGATGACCGTAAGTTGACATTTGATGTTGTTTTTTAACCAACCTTCTCCATTTATCATACGTGCTAATTCTCCAATGGTGAGTCCGTGAACTACCGGTATGGGATCCATTCCTACAAAAGAAGAGTATGCTTTTTCTAATACAGGACCATCTATATAACTGCCATTGGGGTTGGGACGGTCTAAGATAAGTAAGGGAATGTTGCTTTCGGCGCAAGCCTCCATCACATAATGCATCGTACTGATGTAGGTGTAAAAGCGAACGCCCACGTCTTGTATGTCAAAGATAACACAGTCGATGCCGTGTAATTGTTCCGCCGTAGGTTTTTTGTTTTTGCCGTATAATGAAATGATGGGCAAGCCTGTTTTTACGTCTTTGCGATCAGCGACCTGTTCGCCAGCATCAGCTGTACCTCTAAATCCGTGTTCGGGTGCAAAAATGCGTTTTACATTGACATTATGAGAAAGCAGTGTATCTACCAGATGTGTTTTGTTAACTACTGACGTTTGATTCACCACAAGGGCTATCCTTTTATTTTTCAAAAGAGGCAGGTAGGTGGTCATACGAGCGGCTCCTACTTTTATTTCTTCTTGCGCATTGGTACACGAAACGAGCAGTAGCAGGACAATGAAGAATGTATTTCTAAGGTTTACCAATGAATGGTGTATCGTGTGATGCTGATTGTGTGTCATTTTTTATATTCTAAAAAAAGTGATCATTATTGAGTAAGTCATAAATGATGTACTCTTTTAATTCCACATTGGGGTTTTAATTCTCTGTAGCTTGCTGCAATAATAAATTGTTCTTCAACTCAAAGTCTCGTGGTCTTGCCTCTTGTTTGTTGCTTGGAAATTCGAGTTTTATGTTTTTCCTCAATGGCAGGCCTTATATGTTTGCTTTTGTTTGACCTAAATCTCTACCCAAATAAAATTCAAATTGTGATTGAATTTAAAATCGAATTCAGGTTAATAATATAAATGCTTTGTGAAAATACGTTTTATATACTGCCATATTTCTCAACCACTTCATGCATCAGCACCTTCACCTCTTCTAGCGTGTTAGCTCTTAGTAAAGCAATGCGCATCTTGCGAAAGTGTGATAAACCCTTAAAAGCTGGTGTAGCGGCTAGGTGACGACGCGAATGCAAAATGCCACGTCGCTCATCAAGCCAATCTACGGCCTGTTCTACTTGGTGTATTAATATCTCTACTTGTTCTTGCAAAGTATAAGCGGGAGCTTCGGTGCCGTGTTCCAAATAATGACGCACATCACGAAAGATCCACGGTCTGCCAATAGCACCACGACCTATCATTACCGCATCCACACCATAACGGTCAAAACACTCTTTGGCGCGTTGCCCAGTAGTCACATCGCCATTGCCAATGATGGGAATGGTCATGCGCTGGTTGTTTTTCACTTCGCCTATCAGTGTCCAGTCCGCCTCGCCAGTGTACATCTGTGCTCGGGTGCGCCCGTGTATAGTCAATGCTTGTGCGCCAGCATCTTGTAATTGTTCCGCTATGGTCACTATGTTTTTGGTACTATCATTCCAGCCCAACCGTGTCTTTACGGTAACAGGCGTGT
>CBFIII010000113.1:0-5689 GCA_965662645.1 Bacteroidales bacterium | reverse complement strand
CCGGTAGTGCCTGTTATGATTGCATTTATTTTCATCATTATTTAATGTCTTGCATTTGTCTTACTTGTTTTAATAACATCTTTTTAGGCAAGAAAGGAATACTTGCAAACATCACTCTTTGTCCCGCTGTGACGCCCGAGATGACATCTATTTTTCCTTTTATCATACCATCATACCCCTCTTTTGCTACACTATGAGCGCTGGCTGTTTTGGCGAAAAGTGGTGTTTTGTCCATTCCCGATATTGCTCCAAATCCGGTTTCTGTTGCCCCTGGCATTAAATTGGTGACGGTGACCTGTGTATCATATAATTCTTCGGCTATGGCATTGCTAAAAGAGGCCACATATGCTTTGCTTGCAAAATAAACGGCTTGCATAGGACCAGGCATGAGCGAAGCAGTAGAGGATATGTTGAGTATCTTGCCACTGTTACGTTTTACAAAGTCAGGAAGAAAGAGGCGAGTAAGGGCGGTGAGTGCTATGATGTTAAGATTAATCATGGCTAAATCCTTTTCCCATTCCCGTTCGTAGAATTTACCTATGCCACCAAATCCTGCATTGTTAATTAAATAATCGACTTCTATTCCTTTTGTTTTTACTTCATTATAAACTTCGAGAGGAGCATTGGCTTGACCTAAGTCTTTTGTTATAATGACGACTTGTGTGTCGTATTGGTCTTCTAGTTCTTTTTTTATGGCTTCTAATTTATCGGTGCTTCGGGCTACTATGACTAGATCGCCACCATTTTTAGCGTGAATATGAGCTAACTCTTTACCTATTCCACTTGATGCGCCTGTGATTAATGCTGTTTTTTTCATAATCTTATCTGTTAATACTTGGTGTTGTCCTTTTTGTATGATACAAATGTAAGACAGAAAGTTAGATTGTGGTGATACAAATTACAAATCTTATTTTGTTTTTTGCTTGTTAAATGTAAAGTGATGATTTTGAGTGAGTCAAGTTTTAATACCGATTGTGAATTAAAATAAGCTTTAATGCGCTACGCTTTTATAGCTTAATTAATTCTACATCGGCATAATACGAATATCTCTTGGAGCTAATTTTAAAATCAAATTGGTATAATTTGTTATCGATGTTTCTTTCAGGTACCCTAACCCCTTGTCGCAGGCGGCATCACGTAGCTCGTTCAATTTCAATGAACGGGAAAAGGGGAACAGCTTCATCGTGTGTAGGATTCCTTTAGGAAATAAAAGGGTGGGCGGGGGAGTGTTATAGCGTAAAGCTTGCCCTTTGGCTCGCTGGACGAAGAAGATAAGCGAAGCAGATCGCACGGTGATGTGAGAAGCGCACTCGCGGCCATATGATCGTCAGCTAATTACTCTACTGTGCCGTCGTGTTTTATATTTGTTTTTTATCAATAAACGTCATATCTATTTTAAACTTATGCCATTTTGTACAACAACAAGTAAAGTCAATCCTATTGTTACTGCTGCAACTACCACAGAATAAATTACTCCTATTACAATTAATTTAAGGCTGATCTTCCAAACTTTTTGATGATAAAGAATCTTGTGACCAATAATTTAGATACACGTCTTATCTTGTATTTTAATTGCGAGAATGATGATTAATCGGTCTTGTGTTCTGATCCAGTAGTTGTTAGGTCTGGTTCTTTGTGTTTTTGTTCATATCTAATGTTTTATCGCGGATGGCTGTTGGTGCTAATTTTCAAACATATGAAATTTTTAAAAAAAAAACAATTCTCACTTTTTTGCTGCCCATAACTTGTGGCTGTTTCTGTATGTATGCACAAGTTGGCGGAAAATGCACGTATTTTAATGTAAGCGGTAGTGTCGTTGTTCAGGATATTGATACGATAGTGCATTGTCTTGACTCTCAGGTTTGTGTGGGTTTTACTTTCGTACCTAATAATGTGGATGATACCTTAAAACATCTTTCTTCAGTATCACCAAAACAAAGAATAATTTCTTTGCTAAACGGTCAATATCCAGATATATCTATAATAAGTAAAAATAAAATTCAAATTAACTCTTCTCTTCCTTGCATTCGCAAAGAAATAAAGGATGGAGCATGTACTCCTCTATTATTTATCTTTCCTGATTCAATCTATTAATTATTTTATTTCCCAAACCTATAATTGATCATTAAGTGGTAGGCGATTTATGCATTCCTTTATAAGTTATGTCTTTTATAAATCAACCTATGGTATTGATGCATTTCTTTTGTGTAAAAAATCATATTAAATAACGGAATTGTGATACTTTCTCGTTTCCAACTAACGTATGATACTATGAATAGTTGCCGATTTGTGGGTTATTCTCCTGTACTGTTATACCGAACTTGATGTGTGTTACAACCTTTAAATAAATAATTAAACTCATAATTTTTTATGCGTACGTGTGTGCTACAGTTTTTTTATCCATTCACTTATATCATTCATTACTTCTTCGGAAAAGGTTGTTTCATTAAAATAATTCTTGTTGATATTGCCATCTGTACAAGGTTGAAAAAAGTGGTTGATGTTTTTTACCTCAATCGTCTTAAAAGCTGTATGTTTTGATTCTTTTAACGTCTTTTCAAATCCAGCAAGATTCTGTTTGGAATCTACCTGCCTATCTTTATCACCACCTATAGCCAAAATAGGGATGTTTATTTTCCTAAGATAAGGAGTGACGTCAAACTTCATAAATTCACGGTACGAAACAGCACTATGTTTTTTTATTTCACTCTCTTTGTATTGTTTAAGGTTGTCTATAACACTTAGTTCATCTGTGGAATATTGTGCAGCCCAACTATCAAAAAGATTACCGATTTTATCTTTCAATATTTCTGTATCATTGATAATGACCATATTGGTATATATAGAATCAAAATACCAATAATCACGATTATAATCATACTCCTCTGGCGCATAGTTTAAGATGTTCTTCAGTTGTACTTTATACATATCTAGATTGTTAACACCAGGAGCAGAAAGAAATACCATAAAATCAACATCTTTATTGTCTTCAGCAGTAATTGCAATAACATTTCCTCCTTCACTATGTCCTAATAACCCAATCTTTGTTGTATCGATATTTGAATGGCATTTTAAGAAATTTATAGCACTGCTTGCATCAATGGCAAAATCATAGCAGGTAGAGCCTTTAAATGTGCCCTCTGATTGAGCTGTCCCTCTATCATCGTAACGAAGCACGGCAAGACCGTTTCGTGTTAGGTAATCAGCAAGTACTAAAAAAGTTTTATGTCCTAATATCTCTTCATTTCTATCTTGCGGACCAGATCCTGAAACTAAAATAACGACGGGATGTTGCTCCAAAGTGTCTGGCAGTGTCAGTGTTCCTGATAGATTGAAATTATCTTTTAAATTCTGAAATTGTATCTCTTCACTAATATAGGGCACAGTTTTTTTTACAATTTGATTTCGTCTTACACTCGGTTGCGGAGTCCATGCAATAGGAATACTATCATTATTTATGAAGGCAAAACCGCTTATGTTACTTTTACTTTGATTTATTAAACCATTAAAAGAAAAATAAGGACTATCAAATGATAATCGACTAATATCAAATCCTTTTAAACCTGATATGTTAACACCGTACACTGATTTGCTCAAATTTATTATTTTACCTGAATACTTACCATTGTCTTTTTTTATATTGAGCATGTAATGGTTTTCCTGACATTCGGAATACCAAGTTCCAATAGCGTCTTGAGCTTTTGTTTCACTGAATAAGGATAATACTAATATTATAAGAATGTTTTTTATCATCTCTGTGTGTAGTTGTGATTAGTTGTAGCCAACGATAACGTATGGTGCTATAAATAGTTTTGCACTTTTTAGCACTTTCGTTGAAATTTTAAATAAATATAATTAATAGCAGAAACTTATAATCAGTAACTGATTGTCTAATTAAGTAATAGGTAAGCTTTATTGTTGTGTTTTTAATTAAGTTTATATTTGACTAAATATTCATTTCGTGCTAACTTTAAAGAATTAATACCTATTGTAGGCATTTTAACTTTAGACACTTAAGAACACTTAAAATACACTTCGATTTTGCTTAGTGCGGCGCTCTGAAAAATACGACATTATTTTCTATTTACTACTTATTTTATGAGTGCGTGTTGTGCTGTCGTACATATTTTATCTGATTATCTGTTTTGCATTTGCTTTTCATGTTGTTTTAAATCGCAGGCATTTACACGGTCTATTTATTCTATATTTGAAGCTTTCGTTGCATTCGCAATAAAATTAACTGAATTAATATGACCAAAAAATGAATTTGATTCAATTTCATCTTCAATTAATGATACCAGCTCATAATCAATCCAGGAAGCATCTTCTTCAATGTTAAAAGTATAATGCATTGTTTCACTATCAAATACTATTGTTATAGAGCCTGTTAAGCTAACTTTTGCGTAATTCTCATCACTTAAATATTGGTTCAATAAATAGGGGCCAAGGTTTGTTGCATGATAAATTTCTCGGCTTTGATCATTGAATTTAGCCACTTTGTGCATGTCTGTGATAGATTCATTTTCGCCAATGGTTATTTGACTGGAATATTCAAATATGGCGGCTTCCATATTCTTTTTAATAAGTATTCCGTCATGTTCATCGCTAACCATGGCTCCAATACTCATTTCTGTTGGTACTGAAAGTTTAAACGCTGTATAATCAGATTCAATCATTGTTACCATACTAGCCAGGTATGCTGGCATGGCAACGGGTTCTTCTCCGTTATACTCATGACCAAATCCATATACATTATCATTAGAAATATAAGAAGCAGTACCTGTAGCTGTAAAATTAATGACTGTTCCAGATATTTCTTTAAGGGAAATTGAATTACCCGGAATGAGTTGACTAACAGCTAGATCTGATTTCGTTTTAATTTCACTTTCGTAATTGCTAAATCTATTGTATTTAGAAAAATAATTATTTTTATCATTCAGGGTATATCTTTCAAACTGTTGTTCGGTCATACCGTATATTTGATAAACGGGTTCTAGGTTATTAAATCCCATCGAATTGTTGATTTCGATAGCTTTATCATTAATATCGCCACTACCAACTTGTTGGACATCTTCAATGGCGCGGGCCGCAAATTGATTATTTGCAAAAGTATAACCATAACATAAAATTGCGATTACTTTTCCATCAGAAGTTAGTACAGGTGAGCCACTATCACCTGCTCCAACTACTAGGTTTTTAGGAGTTTTACATAAAATTAGTCTTTCGCCATTATAATCGTAGTAACCGTCAAATTCAATTTCATATTCTTCAACGATTAAACCCGATCGGTTAAGGCGGATTTTCAATTTATCGCCTTTTGTATATTGGGCTTGTAAATCACTAAATGTGATAATTTCATTAGGAATATCATTTACAATTACCCCAATAATTTCTTCATCACCTTCATAATAGCTTGAGTTGTTTTCATCCTTAGTGCATGACTGTAGTAAAAAACCAGCAAGCATTAGCATTAATGGGATAATTGTTCTTTTCATTTTCATAGTTATGTAATTATTTGAAGTAATATTATATTCGGTATTACAAAACTAATATAAATTATCTGAAATACAGCGAGATAGATCTTTTGTGAAATTAAAATTAAGAATCTTTATATTTTTCTCTCCATCTTTATTATAAGTATTCTTTATGAAAGTGTAAATGATTGTATATCGGTGTAATATGTGTTAAT
>CBFIII010000112.1:0-5833 GCA_965662645.1 Bacteroidales bacterium | reverse complement strand
TTAGAAAATAACAGGACAATACATACTGATGCAAATGGAGTTGCAGAATTTACAAACATAGCTTCAGGCACTTATGAATACTCTATTTCGGCTCAAGGATACAACGATTCTACAGCTACTGTAATAGTATCAAATTCAGATATTAATACAACAGTAACATTAGAAGAAACCATTGCTCAAAGTTATACAGTAAGCTTTAATGTAATCAACGATTATGGAGAACTTGAAAATGCACAAATAAATTTTAATGGTACCAACTACATGACTAATGTAAATGGTATTGCTGAGATTGTAAATATTCAGTCAGGAACATACCATTACACAATTAGCTATCAAGGATATGATAACCAAACAGGTACAATTTTAGTTGTTAATGGAGATATTAGTAAAGATATAAGATTTAGTTCTACTACTTATTCAGTTACGTTTAATATCACTAATGGAATTGATGTCATTGAAAATGCTTCTATTGAAATTAATAATAATACAATTATTACAGATGCAAACGGACAAGCTACCATTACTGATCTAATTACTGACAATTATAACTATACCATTGCTGCAGATGGATTTAGCGATTCAACAGCAACTGTTACGGTAAGCGATAGTGATGTTAGTGTAAATATTGTTTTAGTTAGCTCTTCTACATCAAATATTTCTGTTATTTCAACGGTATTTAATGTTTATCCTAATCCAACAAGCAAAAACATTACGATCGAAGGATTAAAAACGGGTTCAACTATTACAATATCAAATATATCAGGACAAATGGTTTTACAACAAACAGCCAGATCAAATTCTGAAATAATTAATATGCAATCGTTTATAAAGGGAATTTATGTTATACAAGCTAATAATAAAACTGTTCAAATCATTAAAAAGTAGATTTCTTCAATAAATTATCGAATAGGTTTATTAAAAAAACAAAAGGCAACAACTTCGGGGCAAAACCACGAGGCAATTGTTGAAGAACATTTTATTATTCGCAGCAAGCTACGGGGAATAAACTCAAAATATGGGATTAAATTTCACCCTTTGAATTTGATTAATGAATGCATTAATATTTTACGTAAAGCAGTTCGAAAATTAAACCAATTACACTCAGCAAAACCCTTGATAACCAAAAAGTATCAAGGGTTTTTTCTTTTATCACCCCTTCTTTTTATTACAGCTCTTATAATATGATCCTTTTTTATTTAATTTTTTAGCAACAAAATAATGACATCTTATCACATCATTAAAAATTCTCGTTTTATATCCTCAACACATCGCAAAAAATTATATAATATCGTATTCAAAGCCAACAACGCAGCAGAAACAATCAAGCTAAAAAACAAAAACAACACCGCTGTTTGCCCTAGATGCAAATCTCCACTCTTATCGCCCGAAGCCAATTATTGTAGCATTTGTGGGGAAAAACAGGAATGAGTTATAAGTTGTAAGTTATAAGTTCGCTTCATTCGTTGTTTCTTCATTTGTCATTTTTTTGTATTTCAATAAACTACAAAACACAAAATCACCCAAGAAACATCAATATCTTGCTGACTCCCCTCTTGAGAGGTGTGCTGAGCGCTAGTCGAAGTAAGGGGAATACAAGGGGTGAACGATTGAATGGTGAATTCGCTTTATTCAATTTAAGTTATAAGTTATAAGTTCTCTTCATTTGTTAGCTCCAGAGGAGCATGGTGTTTGTAGCAATATGTTAATTATCAAATAGAAGCTCCGGCGGAGCGAAGTGAAAATTAAATTGTGAATGGTGAGTTATAAGTTATAAGTTCGCTTCATTCGTCGTAGCAACACACCCCTAGCCCCTCTCAAGAGGGGAACAAGGTTCGGGATGTTTTGAGTTTTTTTTGTGCATTACTTGTTTTACGAATAACAAATATAACGTATAAAATGTGAGACAGGTGACATGTGAAGATTTTACCATGTGAAATGTAAGATAATGAGTTGAGAGTTATAAGTTCGCTTCATTCGTCAGGTCTTTGTCTGATACTCTTCGCACCACAATAAATTAACACACTGGCATAATTTACTACTACCCCCCTTTTCTATAAATTCACAAGGATTCACACAGATAAAATGCAGCATTTGTTTTCATTAATAATGATGATTACAATCTTTTGCATGGGCAAGCAAAAGCCATTATCTTTGTATAATCTCAATATAAATCAAATACGATAGACCAAAGAATTAAGTTTTCATGATAGAAACCCCTATTTCAGGCTATTAATCTGAATTCTTAGCATCTTTATGCTTAAAATAATACAATGAAGAAACTTTTTATAGAGACCTACGGTTGCCAAATGAATAGTGCTGATAGCGAAGTAGTAGCTTCTGTTATGGAAATGGCTGATTACACGATAACCCATAAGATTGAAGAAGCTGATGCCATATTTGCCAATACGTGTTCTATACGTGAAAATGCAGAACAACGCGTTCGCGGTCGTTTAGATTATTTCCAGACTTTCCGCAAGAAAAAACCTCACCTCATCGTGGGAATTTTAGGATGCATGGCCGAGCGCTTACAAGAAGATTTGCTTAAAGATGGCAAAACAGATATCGTGGTGGGTCCCGATGCCTACTTGGATCTTCCACATCTGATTGCTGCAGCCGAAAAAGGCGAAAAAGCCATTAATGTAGAACTATCCACCACCGAGACCTATAAAGACATCATCCCCAAACGTATGGGAATGGGCAAAATCACGGGTTTTGTTTCCATCACTCGCGGTTGTAATAATTTCTGCTCCTACTGCATAGTGCCTTATACCCGAGGACGCGAACGCAGCCGTTTACCTGAAAGCATCCTCAATGAAGTGCGTGACTTGTGGGAGAAAGATTACAAAGAAGTCACCCTATTGGGACAAAACGTCAACTCCTATTTATATATGGAAGGCGATAAAGAAATTAATTTTGCCAAATTAATGGCTATGGTCGCAGAAGAATTCCCTCTTATGCGCATACGTTTTGCCACTTCGCACCCCAAAGATATGAGTGACGAAACACTCGAAGTCATTGCCAAATATCATAATGTATGTAAATACGTTCATTTGCCATTTCAGAGCGGCAGTACGGCCATTCTCAAAACAATGAATCGCAAATATACGCGAGAATGGTACCTCAACCGTATAGCAGCCATCAAACGCATCGTGCCCAATTGTGGCTTAAGCACTGACGTGCTTTGCGGTTTTCATGGCGAAACAGAAGAAGATCATCAAGACACCCTTTCGTTAATGAAAGAAGTGAAATATGATTATGCTTATATGTTTAAATACTCCGAACGTCCAGGCACAAAAGCAGCCGACACGATGATAGACGATGTTCCCGAAGAAGTGAAGTCGCGCCGACTACAGGAAATCATTGATTTACAATACATCTTATCAAAAGAAAGCAATCAAAAAGAACTGGGCACTACCCACGAAGTCCTAATAGAAGGTACCTCAAAGAAATCACGAGAGCAATTTTACGGGCGTAACAGTCAGAATAAAGTGTTCGTCTTTGACCGTGGCACTTACAAAATTGGAGATTACGTTAACGTAAAGGTAAAAGAGATAACCAAAGCGACATTGTTAGGGGTTATTGTTCCGTAATTTTCAACTTATAAGCATCAAAGTCAACAAGCTCGGGGCAAGCCCACGAGACATTTAGTTGAAGGACATTTTATTATTCGCAGCAAGCTACGGAAAATAAAACCCACAATGTGGGATAAAAAGAGGTGCAAATCCAGCTCATGATACCATGTAACGGCACGCACTCAAGATAACGGCAAAACGACAGACGGTTCTTAAGTGTAACAAAAAACACGTTAAGAAGATCCAATAAGGAAAGACAAACGTCATTTCCCTTGCCTTCTCACAATTAATGAGTAATTTTAGTTTTTCATTATTCGTTATAGGATTTAATAATTAAATTAAACAAGATGAATCCATTTAAAGATTTACAACCTCAAGCCATTTGGCAATATTTTTACGAGATCACACAAGTACCTCGTCCGTCTAAAAAAGAAGAAAAAATCATCCTTTACCTTAAAGATTTTGCTAAGAAGTTTAACTTAGAACTTCTGCAAGATAAAACAGGTAATATTCTCATAAAAAAGCCAGCCACCAACGGTAAGGAAAGCTCTCCTACTGTCATTTTACAATCGCATATGGATATGGTGTGCGAAAAGAATTCTGACACTGTTTTCGACTTTGAAAATGAACCTTTAAAAGTTTATATTGATGGCGATTGGGTCAGCGCTGAAGGCACTACTTTAGGTGGTGATGATGGTATTGGCATGGCTGCAGAATTAGCGCTTTTAGCTTCTACTGACATAACTCATCCTGCCTTAGAATGTCTGTTCACGATAGACGAAGAAACAGGATTAACGGGTGCTTTTGCTTTAGAAAAAGGTTTTCTTAGTGGCACCGTATTAGTGAATCTGGACAGCGAAGATGATGGCGAAGTCTATGTAGGCTGCGCTGGTGGTGTGGACACACTGATTAACTTTGATTATACCGCCGAAGCTGTACCTCAAAACTATGAAGCTATAAAAGTCACAGTGAATGGTCTTAGTGGTGGTCACTCAGGTGGCGATATTCACCTTAACCGTGGTAATGCCAATCAGATATTAGCCAAATTTATTGCGCAAGAAGCTGCAAAATATGATATCCGCATTGCAGATTTTCAAGGTGGTAATCTTCGTAATGCTATTCCACGTGAGTCTTATGCCACTATTCTCATCCCTGGCACTCAGGAGATGGACTTTATGCAGAATATGACTTCTTATTATCAAGAGGCAAAAAATCAATATGTTGTTTCGGATCCTAAGCTACTCATCTCTTCAAAAGCTGTTGACAATCCTAAAGAAGTCATTGACGCAAATACACAAATGCGCTTACTCAACGCTATAAATACATGCCCTAATGGGGTCATTGCGATGAGCAAAAACATAGAAGGCCTAGTGGAAACGTCAACAAATTTAGCTTCTGTCAAAATAAAAGGAGCTGGAAAAATAGAAGTAGTTACCAGTCAACGTAGCTCATCGGAACCGGCTAAAGAAGAAATAGCAGCCAGAATACGAGAAGTCTTTGAGAGTAATGGCGCTTCTGTTAAGAATTCCGACGGATACCCAGGCTGGTCGCCAAACCTTGATTCTAATGTCCTTAAAATAGCCAAAACAGCGTTTAACTCATTACACCAAGCAGACCCTGACATCAAAGCTATTCATGCAGGATTAGAATGTGGTCTTTTTCTTAAGAAATATCCTTATCTAGATATGATTTCTATAGGACCAACCATCAAAGATGCTCACTCACCTAATGAAAGCATGAAAATAAATACAGTCACTCGTTTTTGGGATTGGCTAATAGAGATATTAAAGAATATCTAAAAAACACAAAACATCTGAAACAAGATGTGTGATACAAGATGTGTGATACAAAGCATCTGTTAGTTTTAACTTTAATGTTAGGACTAATTGGTGCTTTTTTTGGCTCTATATCTTTTTATGTGGGTTAAAATCATGCAAAGACATAACACCATCCCTACGGGATTTTAAAAATAAGGGATTCGTGAACTACCAAAACTACGTGCCGATGGCACTTAAAAAATATATTTTTCATAAAGTCCTATCGGGACGGTGTTATTTTACGTAAAAATATTAAGTCTCATCATTAAGGGATAAGACTTACCCACTATAAATAACATAACACCTTTTTTGTGTTTGCCTGTAAAGAAGTTGAAAGACAACATAAACTCAATAAAATCAACTACCAGCACAAGCCTACGGACTAAAAAAAACACAAAAAAATGGCGTTCAATTACGAACGCCATTCTTATTATAACTCTTTAT
>CBFIII010000111.1:0-6330 GCA_965662645.1 Bacteroidales bacterium | reverse complement strand
GCTGTTTGCCATTTACTATGGGTAGCTTTTCTAAAGCGTTCTTGTAAAACACCATCCTCCAACAATCTTTTGATTGATTGCGCCAAATTTTCAATATCCATTTCTAATTTGTACGTATCTTTATTTCCCGGGAATAATGGTACTACAAGCGCATCTTTCTCATTATTATAAAGCTCACAAAGCCCAGGGGCTGCTGTAACAACTGTTGGAAGACCATATTTCATCATTTCCAAAGCAACATAACTACATTGCTCATAAATAGAGGGGATTACACGTATTGTTGCGACTTGATACAATTGAATTACTTCATTATGACTTATTTTTCCGGTAAACGTAATACTTCCCCAGCAACCTCTTGTATCTTCTAACACATAGTTATAAGATCCCTTTCCCACAATAACTAACTTTGCATTAGGGACATTTTCTTTAATATGTCTAAAAGCTTTAACCAAATAGTCCATTCCTTTACGTTTATCTAATGCTCCCACAAAAAGAACCAATTTGTCTGAAGAATAGAACTTAGCTGTTTGGTTTTCAAACAAAGAAATATAATTTTTTCAACTATTAATTCGCATAAATAACTAAAAAACCAGTTTTAAAAATACCTTCTATTAACTTTTATAATCAAGTTCTTTGTACCTTAGTCGATAGATTACTGTCAGGGTTACGGCAAAATTTCAAGAGGTAAATAAATAATAGAATGAAAGATATGAATGAAACACGATCAAAGACAACAAGTGCAAGAGTTGAATTTAAACGTAAATTTACTTTGCTTGAAATGTATCGTTCTGTAATTTATACACCAAGAGCTATGTCAAAACTTATTGGAAATAAGAAAAGTAAATTAGTAGATCCACATTTTATAGAACGGTTACAATTAGCCGTTACTGAGGTAAACGGTTGTGCTCTCTGTTCATATGGTCATACCAAAATGGCTTTGAATCAAGGGATGACTAACGAAGAAATAAGCAGTTTCCTTAGTGGTGAAGATACTTTTATAAAACCAGAAGAGGCTAAAGCCATACTCTTTGCCCAGCACTATGCTGATTCTAAAGGATACCCTACAAAATATACTTACGATGCTATTGTAAAAGAATATGGAGACCAAAAGACACCAATCATACTTTCGGCTATTCAAATGATTCTTGCAGGAAATATGTATGGCATTCCGCTCAGTGCCTTTCAATCGAGACTCAAAGGCTTACCATACAAAGACAGTACTGTATTTTACGAACTTAAAATGGAAATCATAGGTCTTCTGTTTATGCCCATTGCAATTCTTCATGGTGTCATTAGAGCTTGCATTGGTTTACCCAATATAAGATTAAACAAAACCGCTAAAGAGAATATTTTATAATCAGCATTCTTCATTTATTATACGAACTTGCACTTATAACTGGCTGACGTTCAAAGGAACATCTAACAAAAAACAAGATAAAACAATGTGCAAATAAAAATCAAGAACATATTTCATAATAACATATAAATAAAGATTCTATCTCATTTCACATGGGTGAATTTTACAATATTCTATCTCATAGATCTAAGATTCAAAATAAAGATACTAATTCTCGAAAACCTCCAAAAGATTTTTTTTAAACAAAGACATGGAAAACAAAAAATTCTATACTCAACGCGAAGAAAAAGCCAATTACCTGACCCATGCATTCGGTGTTGTAATAGCAGTGGTTACTACAGTATTGTTATTACAACGCGCTATTGAAGCCAATAACGGATGGGCCATTGTAGCTTATTCTGTATTTGGGTTCGGCATGATCATTTGTATGCTCTCGTCCACCATTTACCACTACGTACAAGAACCTAAGTTAAAAGCACTATTACGTCATTTTGACCATGGCAACATCTATGTGCTTATTGCAGCTACATACTCTCCCTTCACCTTGATTTTATTAAGAAACGAAGGACTGTGGGGCTGGGGTATTTTCGGCGTCATTTGGTTGATTGCTATTGTTGGTATCGGTTTTAGTTTTGGCACACTCAAAGCTAATAACAATATAACAACCGCATCTTACGTACTGATGGGAATGGTTATATTAGTAGCAATAAAACCATTAATCACTATTTGCGTAGATAATAATTGCCTTAATTCCTTGTATTGGATGGCTGCGGGAGGCTTATTTTATCTTGTCGGCTCTTTCTTTTATGCTTTAGCCAAACGTGAATTTATACATACCATATTCCATATTTTCGTGCTATTGGGTTTAGGCTGTCATATTATGTCAGCTTTTCTCATTCCTGTAATAATGAAATAACCTGTTTTGGGAAAAGCTAAGACATTGGTTATTTAAGAATTCTGCCTTTACAATTAAAAATAAGAAAATGATGAACACCCCCGCTGCAAGCAGACGGAGAATCAATTCGAGACACTTTTTTTATTCGCAGCGAACTGCGAGGAATAAAACCCAAAATGTGGGATTTAACTTTTAGTCTTACTTTTATTCACGAAAGTGACTCCGATAAGGATGAGTGCAGTTGCTACAAAAGTATAAATACCAAGAGTCCCCATACCTAGGGCAAAACTAATTCCAGCTCCTATTATCGGCAGAAAATAATTATAAGTTGAAATCATGGTAGGACTCAGACTCCTTTGGGCTGTCATCATCAAATTAAATGTGACATAAGTACACATTATAGCAATAACAAAGATTCTGATCCAAATGCCTATAGGTAATGAAAAGACATCGTCATCTACGATATGGTGAAAGGATATAATAAAATAGCCTATAAAAGCATAAGTAAACATCCATTTACTTACCGTTACTGGAGAGTATTTTTTCACCAATTTTAAAAAGACAGTAAGATAGATAGCAAACGATAATTGTGCCATAAGACATATTATATCACCCCATATACTACTAGGATAATCCCCCGTCTGTTTGTTCATCAATATGAGCATAGCAGCACCTCCAGCACCTATCAAAACACCAATTATACGTCGCGATGTTATCTTTTCTTTTAAATAAAAAGCCGAAATAATCATCGTAAGTATAGGCGCTGTAGAAGTCATCAGACTGGAATGTATAGGATTTGTTTTGCTTAGTCCTATTATAAATAATCCCTGATTAAGCATCGTTCCAAAAAGCGCAGCAAAGAAGAGAAGGAATAAATCTTTCTTAGCAACTTTCTCTTTCACGAAAATGGAAGTAATCCAGAAACAGATAGCTGCCCCCAGTAATCGAAACGTATTTAAGGTGAGTGGATGAATGTAATCTAATACTAATTTTCCTACGGGAGATATTATTGCAAAAAGGACCATGGCCGTTGCCATGAATAGGTGCGCTTTGATATTTCCTACTTTATTTATCATTCTTATTTTTTAAATTTTTTAAAAGATGCAAAGGTACTTATAATAAAACAGTCTCTAATACTAATTGCATTACTGTATCTGAAATATTAAAGTAATAAGAATTTGATGCTCAGAAACTGTTTTTTTAACCTATTTAGAATAGAATTATAGTACATAAAAATCATAAGTAATAACCTGAGTTCGATTTTAAATTCGGTCACAGTTTGAATTTTATTTGAGTAGAAATTTACACAAATTCGAGAAGCAATAGCGGGCTATTGTGATTGAATTTGGGTGAATTTATGCCAAATAAAAGCAAATCCGTAGGAAAAATAAACTAAACTACATTTTTGCACTTATATTTTTTTGAAATAGCCTATTATTACTTCTAAATTGCAAGCTTAAATGGACTTTTAATATATCTTTTTGTGGCTAGAATTTAATGTCGAACTCAGGTTAATAAATATATTATAGCGTATTAGAGTTTTCACACTACTTATATACCATAGTTTTTGTTTATTTGTTCTCTCTTGCTTCTTGTGTTCAAACTCAAAAAAAGTTAATATGAATTCTACAGAACATCATTTCACCAATCAGCTGATTAATGAAAGTAGCCCCTATTTGTTGCAACACGCCCATAATCCTGTAAACTGGTATCCTTGGGGAAACGAAGCCTTAGATAAAGCTCGGAATGAGAATAAATTGATCATTATTAGTATTGGTTATGCCGCTTGTCACTGGTGTCATGTTATGGAGCACGAAAGTTTTGAAAACGAAAAAGTGGCCCAATACATGAACGAACATTTTGTGGCTATCAAAGTAGATAGAGAAGAAAGACCCGATATAGATCAGGTATATATGAATGCCGTTCAATTGATCACCGGCAGAGGAGGTTGGCCTCTAAACTGTATAACCCTACCCGATGGACGGCCTATTCATGGCGGTACGTATTTCACTAGCGAACAGTGGATTGATATGCTCTCCAATGTCGCTATTTTTGTAAACAAATATCCAGACAAAGCAGAACAACAGGCCAAAGAAGTCACAGCAGGAGTACAATCTAACGAAATGATTTATTTGAATACCGAGGAAGCTGATTTTTCAATAAATGACTTAGATAAGCTATTTGCAATCTGGGAGCAACACATCGACTATACAGAAGGTGGACATCTAGGATCACCAAAATTCCCTTTGCCTGTGGGCTACCAATTTTTGCTACACTACAATTACCTCACTCATAATGCAGAAGCATTAAAAGCAGTCACACTGACCTTAAATAAAATGGCCGATGGAGGTATTTACGACCAAATTGGAGGTGGGTTTGCTCGGTATTCTACTGATGCCTATTGGAAAGCTCCTCATTTTGAAAAAATGCTTTATGACAATGCACAACTGGTCAGTTTATATGCGTCAGCCTATCGGCAAAATAAAAAGGACAAATACAAAACAATTATAAATGAAACATTGGATTTCATACAGAGAGAACTCACCTCAAAAAATCTTGGCTTTTATTCTTCTTTAGATGCTGACAGCGAAGGAGTAGAAGGTCAATTTTATGTATGGACTCAACAGGAATTACAACAAATATTAGGCAACAAAGCAGATCTTATAATTGATTATTACAACATAAAAGAACACGGTAATTGGGAAAATAATCAAAACATTTTATTCAAATCGGCGAATGATAAAAAGATAGCGGATAAATATAAAATCACAGAAATAGAACTCAGCACACAAGTTTTAGAAGCAAAAGAAATATTACTCAAAGAAAGAACGAAACGCATTGCTCCTGCACTTGATGATAAAATCATCACTTCGTGGAATGCTCTTATGCTTAAAGCCTATATAGACGCTTATAATGTTTTTGATAACCAGAAGTATTTAGATATAGCATTACAAAATGCTCAATTTATCAATACAAAAGTCAAAACGCCAGACCATAAATTATACCGGAACTATAAAGATGGCAAGACGTCGATCAATGCATTTCTTGATGATTATGCCTTTACTATCGCAGCTTTTATAGCCTTATATCAAACTACATTTGATGAACATTGGTTAAACGATGCAAAGCAATTAACCAACTATACCATAACTCATTTTTATGATACAACAAGTGGCATGTTCTATTATACTTCTGATATAGATCCAGACTTAATAGCTCGAAAAATAGAAGTCTCAGATAATGTCATTCCCTCTTCAAATTCTGAAATGGCCAAAAATTTGTTTATTCTCGGCACTTATTTTCACAACGAGAATTACATCTCCAAATCTCAGAAAATGCTAAACAATGTAAAACAGCAAGCATTAGAAAATGGCGCCTATTATGCCAATTGGGATATTTTGATAAGCTGGTTTGCCAGCCCACCCTACGAAGTTGCTATTTTAGGCAATGGATTTGAAACCCTACGCAAAGAGTTTAACAAACATTATTTGCCCCATGTGTTTTTATCAGGCGGAAAAAGTGAAGGCAACTTAACCTTGCTTGAAGGTAAATTGATAGAAGGTCAGACCACTATTTACGTATGTCAAAATAAAACGTGCAAACTCCCTGTTACTGAAATAAATGAAGCATTACAACAAATTGACAACTAAAATAACTCTGTCATCACAAAAAATACAATCAGAAGGTCATTCCTATGAAAACGATCAGCTAAAGCAATTATTCAACAAGCTCGGGATAGCCCCACTAGGCATTTAGGTTCAGCACATTTTATTATTCACAACAAGCTACGGAGAATAAAACCCACAATGTGGGATTAAATGCGGCTTACATTCTCTTAAAATAGTCCTACTTTTGAAGTTTCAAGGAGTTTTAAAAAAATCACCGTTAACCATTCATTACTAAAATGGGACAAATAGAAGATATCAAAAATAAATATGCAGACAATAAAACACATCTATTCCTTTAGTTATGACCATCCTGAAAGTGAGCTATGCAAACTCGAATCACGGTATATTTTTAATAAAGAAGAAAAAAACAAACAACTATCATCCGATATAAAAATAAAACCTTCAAATAG
>CBFIII010000110.1:0-6479 GCA_965662645.1 Bacteroidales bacterium | reverse complement strand
AGGCCCTGTTTTCTCGTTAAGGCTTATTGCTTTGGTCACTTTGCTAAAAGGATAACCATTGTTATTGTAATAGTCATTTAATGCTTTTTCCGTATTAGTTACATCTTTATCCCGAAACCTATTTCCTGATTTTAAGGGCAAGTTTAGGTCTTTAGGATCTTTAAGATGAGGGGGTAATGTGTCACCCAAATGAAGAAAATTGACTTCTCCGTTAACGATATAATCTCCTTGAATAATGGAAATTTTTATTTCCGTTTTGGTTTTCTTTTTATTAGAAAATGTTTCGGTAGAAATGATGGGATTCAGAAAACCATTTTGTTGATAATGCTTTTTTAATCGTACGACGTCTTCGTTTAGCGTGTATTGCGAAAATATAGCCTCCGACTTCCAAAACGTCAGCCTTTGTACAGGTGTCAGTGTTTTGGTGTTCATAACAGAGCCAAGAGCAGCATCTGAAATGGAGTCATTTCCAGAAAATAGTATCTTATTCACCTTTAAATTATCTTGTGCCCATGATAGTTTAAAAGTGCAAATAAAAAGAACTAATAATACCCAACTCCATTTCATTTTTATAACTATAATTTATAGTGTTTGTTGGATATTTGTCTTCTGAGAAAGATATTCTGTATCCTGTTTTTTACCATTAAAACCATTTGTTTTTTTTGAAAAAAGAAAGCATCGTAATGGCTACAGCTATCATTACTCCCCACATAATGAAATAGGCACTTTTGAAATGTAATTCAGGCACATAATCGAAGTTAGTCCCATAAATACCAGCAATAAAGGTGAGTGGGATAAAGATAGAGGCAAAAATGGTTAATACTTTCATGACCTCATTAGCCTTATTACTAACGTTAGTATTGTAAAGATTCATAAGATCGTTGATCATACTAAAATAACTTTCCACCTCTTCTATTGCTTGTTC
The DNA here is from genome assembly GCA_965662645.1 of Bacteroidales bacterium. GTDB lineage: Bacteria > Bacteroidota > Bacteroidia > Bacteroidales > UBA5342 > UBA5342. The sequence goes on along the minus strand of CBFIII010000110.1, from coordinate 5,554 downwards.
TTCAATGTCAAATAATTCTTGATAAAAAACGCTATTTTCATCTTTTAAGAGTTCATTTTTAGACCTTATTAATCGTGTCATCACCTCCTTTAATGGTCTAATTGTTTTTCGGAAGTAGGTAATCTCCGTTTTGTATTGAAATAGGTCATTACTTATTTCTTTATTGGGTTCTTCTAATCGGGATTCTAAGGCTTCTATTTTGTCGCCAATTATTTCTAAATTAATCAGATAGTTATCAACTAAACTGTCTATTAAGGCGTATGCTAGGTAATCGGAAGTTGATTTTCGGATACGTCCCAATCCATTTCTGATTCTTGTCCGTATGGGTTCAAAGTGATCTCCTTGTTGTTCCTGAAAACTGATAACCAGATTTTCGAAGAGCACAAAAGAAATTTGTTCCACATTAATTTTATTCTCTTCAGGCAGGTAATAGATTGCTTTTGTGAGTAAGGTAATTGATTCCGTATCTTCAAAAAACTTAGCACGTTGCCCTGTATTTAAGATGTTTTCGAGAGCAAGTGGCGAGATGTTTAATTGCTTTCCTATTTTTTTTATAATTTCGATATCATGTATGCCATCAATGTTGAGCCAATTCATTTGTTTTTGATCTATAGCTTTTAGAGCCTCATCAATGGTTTTGTATTCTTTTTCCGTTGTGTTGGTTTCAGAATACTTAAAAAGACGAATTTTTGTAAATTCCATCTTTTGTTTTCCTATAAATATAAGGCTGCCAGGAGATGCTCCTTTTGCCTTGACTCTGCTTTTTAAAAATCGTGCCATAATGTTTTTGTTTAAGATTTAATTAAATCTGCATTATCAATATCTAATTTTAACGGTGAAATCTTATCACCCCAATAAATAGTGGAGTGTGGGAATGGAATCTCAATATTATTTTTATCAAAAGCTACCTTCAGTCTTTTTCTATATTCTCGGCCTACTGTCCATTGAGTTATGGGTTTTGTTTTAAATCTAGCCTTTATAATTAGGGCGCTGTCCGCAAATTCATCTAAACCAAAAATTTCAATGGGTTCAATAATTTGGTTTTTAAATTCTGGGTCATTGGATAATTCATCGCCTGTTTGTTTCATTATTTCTATGACTTGTTCAACATTTTCTTTGTAGGCTACGCCAATATTAAAGACCATGGCCGACCATTCTTTTGTCATATTTGAAAGGGTGTTTATTTTTCCATTCTGAAAAATATGAACTACGCCAGCAAAATCTCGCAGTGTTATGGTTCGCAACTCAATTTTCTCAACCAATCCTCCTGTTCCGTTAATAATTCCTACATCACCTGTCCTAATTTGATTTTCGAGTAAAATGAAAAATCCTGAAATGATATCACGTACCAACTCTTGTGCGCCAAAACCTATGGCTAATCCCAGGACTCCTGCACTGGCTAAAATTGGAGCGATATTAACACCAAATTTTTGAAGGATAATCATTAAAAATGTGACAATCAGAATGATTTTTGCAATTCCCCATACTATCCCCATCAAGGTGTTTATTCTTTTTTCTGCCTCTTGTGTGTCAACTTTTTCATTTTTCTCGGCATGGCTTAATAAGGTTTTCTTTAACCGTTTTACGGTATATTTAACGACGCGAAGCAATATGAAAAGACCAATAATTAAACCGATAATTAATGGGAGTTCTAGTAGAGTCCATTTTTGAAGAGTATGGACAAGTTGGGCTAATATTTCTTTATCAAAAAACTTATTCATATAATTTTTCTTTAGTTTACAATTAGACTTTGATGTTATCTGTTTATCTGTGGGTTGTTTTTTTTAATGAAATTTATCATTGAATGAAAACTAATTTCACTCTGTCAAATATACAAACAGTTAATTAACTATTGTTTGTTTTTTTTGATAAATATTTTTTATTCTGATCTCGTTAAAAGCTTTATAAAGAAAGATTAGAAGTGTGAAAATTAGGGTTGCTGTGAGAGTTGAAACAAGAGAACGTTATCCTTTGATAAAAAAAGATTCGTGTTCAATAGTTCTCCTTTTATTTTTACATTGTGGTTTTGTCCTCGGTAGCTTGCTGCGACCGTAGAATACCGTCCATAAAAATGTTTATATAAAAATCCAAGTCTCGGTGCTTATTTATTTATATAAATAAAATAATCCAAAGGGTTTTTAAACCAGTCTTTTATAATACTTACGGTTAATTGAGGGAGTATTCTGAAATTTGCTCCTCTTGATTTTAAGGCTAAGAATAGGGTGATAGAGAAACTAACGATAAAGTTGATAAAACCGATCAAGAGCACGCCTAAAATAGCGAGTAAGATAATGTTACTGCTGAAATCTTGGTTCATAATAGCATAACCTACATTAGCTGAGCTAAAAGCAATATGCCTAATGTCTATTTCAAAAGGTAATATATAACTCAATAGAAAAGCGCTACCGAGAAAGAAACCCAGACAAATATTACCCATCAATTGTCCCCCATTCTTTTTGATGAAATCGCCGTTACCAAAAAACCATTTGCTATTTCTAATGCGATAAGCCATTTTTGAGGCTACAATCTTATTATCAATAAACCCAGAAATGAGGCCTGACAAGGCTAGAAATAATCCTGCGATAACAGCAAAAAACACCAAACTAGATGAAGGAACCGTATGTTTTATGAGGTAGGCGGGTTTGTCTTCATGTAAAATGTTGTCAAGTCCTATCACATTAAGCAGTAGGGTAATGCCACAGGCAAAAAGCAGTGCCATCAGGAAGTTACCTAGCATAGATATGAATTGGCTTCTGGCTACTTTCTTAACTAATACCGTGATTTTTTGGATGGAATCTATCTTTAAGTCATCTTTTACATCAAAGCCTTTAGCTAAGGTAGAGGCTGTAACAGCTGGTTGTTTTGTTGCAATTATTCCACCCACTTGTTTCACTATTATAAAACATGCCGCATAATTTACACTATAAAACATAGCATTCTGAAAATGACTTAATCCTAAGTTTCCTATTGCTATTTTAAATAAAGCAAAAATAGCGATAAGACCGCCTCCTAGTAGCGAACGCCTGAAAAAAGACCAGAATTCACTTTTGCTTTCCGCAATGTATTTTCCACCTTTATTGGCATTGTGTTCTACTATTTCTATGGCTATCAGGTCGATGTGATGTGCGATGAATCTTACAATGCTATTTTTCTGTTTTGAATAAACGATATATTCTTCAAAGATAGCTTGCCAATGCTGTTTCGATTTTATATTTGTTTTTAAGTTGATTAACTCTTCAATGCGAACAATATATTCTAAGATTCTTCTGGTGGTAATGGTTAGGTGAAAACTTGTTCCTATGGTGTTTTTGTTTTTTCTCAGAAAGTTAATCAGACATTTTGTTTTTTCTAATGTCAAGGCGAGGTCTTCAAGTCTTTCTTTGTTGCAATTGTTGAGGTTGTTAAGTTTATCGTATAAGATTTCAAAAGGGGCGGTGTCTAATTCTAAAAAATCAAAATAAGCTTTGATTTTATTATCAAGGCCAAAAGCTACAATTTTGGCTCCTAAGCTTTTGATACTTAAATCAAGTTCTTCTAATATGCTACTATCAATTGTTGTGTCTAAATGGATTAATTCTAGTGCTTTATCTATAGAGAAGTTCTTTTGAGTGAAAACATATTCTATGGTATTTTCATCTGGAACATCTTTCAAGAATTTTCGGAATATACGCGTAAATATGCCTGAACCAAACCCATAGTCTTCCATTAAGGAATACTTGGTGAAAAAGGAATAAAAATTTAATGGTACTTGTTTTTTGTTCATGCTATATCTTTTGAAAAAAAAAGATCGTTTTGTGAGTTACACCTCTTTGAAAAATCCTTTTGTAAATTACCTTAAACTATAGTTGCTTAAAAATGCTATTTTAACCCTTAAAGTGCAGATTGTTATGTGGTTTTTAAGTCGTTTTCCTTGCCTGCTTTTTTAGAGCATTTATTTGCAATGAAAGAGGCTTAGGTTATGTTTTATGAGCAATATAATATTATTTATTTTATAAATGACAAAGATATCTCTTTCAACCTCATTAGCAATTCTTTTATCCTTAATCTGTTGATGATTTTATAGGGATAGCTTATGATAGCTTGTTCAAAATTTCCTTTTCATCTGTTGTATTTTGTATGATTGCTAATCGCTTTAATTCTTCTTTTAAATTTGTTTCTTCTTTCAGATGAATGGTATTAAAACCCAATTTGTTGGCAGTATCAATATTATCTTTATTATCATCAATAAACAATGATTCATTGGCTATTAACTGATATCTATCAAGTAATATGTTGTAAATTTTTGCATCAGGTTTTATTATTTTTTCTGTTCCGGAAACAACGATACCTTCTAGTGATTTAAAAAAAGGATATTGATCAACTATTTTATAGAATGATTCTGCTGACCAATTAGTGAGTCCAAATAATACCAATTAAAATTTAAAATGAGCCTTAACAGTTGGTGGTATTATGCCGATATAGAATTGATTGAGTTTTATAAGCGAAGCGAAATAAAGCGCATTTCAATTCATAATCGGTATAAGTGATATTTATCCTTTAAAATGTCAATTAGATCAACATTTTCTTGTATTGGACCTCCAATCATCGTTGCCCAACTAGCGTAAAAAGGCCTTATCTCATTTTCGTATTGAGGAAATTTACTTATCAATTCTTGTGTGGCTTCATCAAATGAGCGACCAGCATCTTGTTTCAAATTCCATTTGCTAGTGCAAATTTCTTTTAAAAAGAATTCCATTTCCACTTCATTCTGAAATATATCACGGTAGAGATATCTCGGATTCCAATCAATTAGAACTCCTCCAAAATCAAATATTATATTTTTAATCCCACATTGTGGTTTTGTTTTTCGTAGCTTGTTGCGAAGACTAGAATTTTCTTCAACTAAATGTTTTGTGAGTTTACCCCGAGGTTGTTGACTATTCATATGCTATTTTGTGATTTTATCTTTTCAATCCTATAACTTTTCACTCACACATAGTAATGCCTCAAAGCTGTCGTTTTACTTATTTGGAGTCCAAGTCTTGGCTTTGTAATTTCTTAAAGCTGATGATAATGAGTAGAAAACATTCTACTTATTCACCTTTCCAATGATATTCTCCACAGAGTTAATCTTTTGAATCATACGCTTGCTTTTGCCTTTACGGATGTCGAATGTAAGGGTGGAATAGACACGGTCACAATCGGTATCCAGTACATCATAAGATTTTTGTACGATAGCTAAGGCTTCTGCCATCGTCTCGGTTTCTATGATAGTACTCATTGGTGTGAGTTGGTAAGGGACTTTGCTTTCGCGAATCATTTTGAGGATTTTACTGACATAAGTGCTAACACTTTCTCCTTTGTCGGTAGGGAACATCGCAAATTCTAATAATACTGACATATTTATTTTTTTAAATTTGGATTCAAAGGTCGTTAAAATATTGCTAGGATTAAAGATAAAGACAGAACAATTTATTCATTTTAAGTTGAAGCTAAAAATCTTGAATTGTATGTTATTGGTCTATTTATTTTGGGTGCTAAATTTTATTATTCCAATTCTTAAATTCGTAGTTCT
>CBFIII010000109.1:2538-6623 GCA_965662645.1 Bacteroidales bacterium | reverse complement strand
GATGTTATCTCTACGCATAATTACAACTCACATAAAACGACATATGTCCAAAATTTAATGCTACCATTCTCCTTCAACTTATACATTTCCAATAAGGTAAAAAATACTGTTATTATATCGACCTCTTGCGTACAAAAAAACGGCATTCAATCCATCTTTTACTTGTAGAGTTGTTCTAAATTTTTATATTTGTACTTCTCATTTTTCAGTGTGTCATTTCAGGATTCTTTTACCAAAGATAAATCACTGTAAATAAATAAACTAAACACTAATTTAATTCAATAAAGTATGGGACTAAAAATTATTGTTCTTGCTAAACAAGTGCCGGATACGCGCAATGTAGGCAAGGACGCAATGAAGGCAGATGGTACCGTTAATAGAGCGGCTTTACCAGCCATCTTCAACCCCGAAGATTTGAATGCCTTAGAACAAGCATTACGTTTAAAAGATAAAAACGAGGGATCTACCGTCACTATTCTAACGATGGGACCTGGACGTGCAGCAGATATCATCCGCGAAGGAATGTATCGTGGTGCTGACGGCGGTTTTTTATTGACGGATCGTGCCTTTGCTGGTTCTGATACTTTAGCCACTTCTTATGCTATTTCTATGGCATTAAAAAATATGGAATATGATCTTATCATTGCAGGTCGTCAAGCTATTGATGGCGATACAGCACAAGTAGGACCACAAGTAGCAGAAAAACTCAACATACCTCAGATCACCTATGCCGAGGAGATTAACGAGACTCCAAAAAATACTATAAAAGTTAAACGTCGTCTAGAACGTGGCGTAGAAACCGTAACGTGTCCTCTACCTTGTGTAGTTACCGTCAACGGATCAGCGGCCGACTGTCGTCCGCGCAATGCCAAATTGCTGATGAAATATAAGCATGCGCACACCATTACAGAACTACAAGACAATAGCGAAGACTATATTGATTTAACAGCCAACCGTCCTTATCTTAAAATTAAGGAATTAAGTGCTGCAGAAATCAAAACCGATTCTAAATGGACAGGCTTAGCTGGATCGCCAACAAAAGTAAAACAAATTGAAAATGTTGTTTTCCAAGCCAAAGAAACAAAGGTATTAACTGCCGATGCATTCGAGATAGAAGAGTTAGTTAAAGAGTTGATAAGTAACCATACCATAGGTTAGTCCTCTAATTATTTAATATATAAAAATATAAAAATTATGAGTAACGTATTTGTTATTTGTGAGATAGACGAGGGCAAAATAGTAGATGTCAGCCTAGAACTATTAACAAAAGGACGCAAACTAGCTAATGACCTTAACTGTGACCTTGAAGCCTTAATCTTAGGAAAAGATCTAAAGGATGTAGAAAAACAAGTCATTCCTTTCGGAGTAGATACCGTGCATATAGGCGACGATGAACGTTTAAATTTTTACACTACCCTCCCCTTCACCACTATCATTGTTGATTTATTCAAGAAAGAAAAACCACAAATATGCCTCTTAGGTGCTACCACTATGGGACGCGACCTAGGACCTCGTATTTCGTCGGCACTCTATAGCGGATTAACAGCTGACTGTACCTCTTTGGAAATAGGCCCTTATTCCGACAAGAAAGCAGGAAAAGAATATAAAAATCTATTGTATCAAATTCGTCCAGCCTTTGGTGGTAATATTGTAGCAACCATCATTAACCCCGAATGTCGTCCACAAATGGCCACCGTTCGCGAAGGCGTCATGAAACAAGAGATTTATGATGCAAATTATAAAGGAAAAGTAAAAACAGTTAATGTTGATGCGATTCTGAAACCCGAAGACTTGGTGGTCAAAATCATTGAACGCCACATGGAAAAGTCTAAGGTCAATATCAAAAATGCCCCCATCATTGTTTCTGGTGGTTATGGTATGGGATCTAAAGACGGTTTTAAACTATTATTTGAATTAGCTAGTGTACTAGGAGCAGAAGTAGGCGCTTCTCGTGCAGCAGTAGATGCCGGATATGCCGAACACGAACGTCAGGTAGGACAAACAGGCGTTACGGTACGACCTAAATTGTATATCGCATGCGGTATCTCAGGACAGATACAGCACACGGCTGGTATGGAAGAATCGTCTATGGTCATTGCCATCAATAATGACCCACAAGCACCTATCAATCAAGTAGCCGACTACGTGATTACAGGTGATGTGAACGACATTATTCCAAAGCTGATCAAGGCATACAAGAAAAATACAAAATAAATGGTGGTATTAAGATAGATGAATGCTTACAAATACCTCTCTATCTTCTACTCTTTAACGCTTTTTGAGTAAAAGCAGATAAAAACACCCAGACGTGATGCTTTTATAACTTTTATCTCTTAACTTTTAACTAAAGAAAAAATGGCTAATTTTTATAATGATAATACCGATTTAAAATTCCACTTAAATCATCCCTTGATGCAAAAGATTGTGGAATTGAAAGAACGCAATTTTGCAGATAAAGATACATTCGATTACGCTCCTGTAGATTTCGAAGATGCTATGGACAGCTACGAAAAGGTACTCGAGATAGTAGGTGAGATATCTGGCGACATTGTAGCGCCCAATGCCGAAAGCGTAGATCAAGAAGGACCTCATATCGTTGACAACGAAGTGGTATATGCCAAAGGAACTCAAGAAAATCTTGATGCTTTAATCAAAGCAGGACTTATGGGCATCACCCTTCCACGTAAATACGAAGGATTAAATATGCCTATCGTGCCTTACATTATGGCAGCCGATATGGTTTCTCGTGCCGATGCTGGATTTGTGAACATCTGGGGACTACAAGATTGTGCCGAGACCATTAACGAATTTGCTAACGAAGAACAAAAAGCAAACTACTTACCTCGCGTATGCCAAGGGGAAACGATGGCGATGGATTTGACCGAACCCGATGCAGGATCTGACCTTCAGGCGGTACAATTGAAAGCCTCATACAACGAAAAAGAAGACCAATGGTACCTTAACGGCGTAAAACGTTTTATTACTAATGGTGATGGCGATATCGCTTTGGTATTAGCGCGTTCCGAAGGTGGTACCGACGGCCGTGGTTTATCCATGTTTATCTACGACCGTGTAGAAAAAGCAGTGACTGTACGTCGCATAGAGAACAAATTAGGGATCAAAGGATCTCCTACTTGTGAATTAGTATTTAAAAATGCTAAAGCAGAACTCTGTGGCACACGTAGAATGGGATTAATAAAATACGTGATGGCCTTGATGAACGGTGCTCGTTTGGGTATTGCAGCGCAATCTGTTGGTTTGTCAGAAGCCGCCTACCGCGAAGGATTGAAATACGCTAAAGAACGTAAACAATTTGGTAAAGCAATCATACATTTCCCTGCCGTATATGAATTATTGGCTAATATGAAAGCGCGACTAGATGCGTCGCGTACCTTATTGTATGAAACTGCTCGTTTTGTAGATGTTTATAAGGTGTATATGCACATCGCTGAAGAACGCAAATTGACCCCTGAAGAACGCACAGAGATGAAGACTTACCAGAAAAAAGCCGACATCTTCACGCCACTGGCCAAAGGTCTGACTTCTGAGATTTGTAATCAATTGGCTTATGACTCGCTACAGATTCACGGTGGATCTGGTTTTATGAAAGATTATCCTATTGAGCGCATCTATCGTGATGCCCGCATCACCTCTATCTACGAAGGCACCACACAGCTACAAGTGGTAGCAGCTATCCGTGGCGTAACCACAGGAGGTTATCTTAACATCATTCGTGAATATGAGATGGCGCCTTTGCGTCCTGAGCTACACAGCATACGTCGTACCCTTATCGTGATGACCGAAGAATACGAACATGCCGTTAAGACTGTGGTAGAGAAAAAAGATAATGAATACGTAGATTTCCACGCCCGTCGTATGGTAGAGATGGCTGGTAACATCGTTATGGGATACCTGCTCCTTTTGGACACGCAACGTGACGATAAATTCAAGAATTCTACGGAACTTTTTATCAAATCAGGTAAAACCGAAAACTTGGCTCGTGCCGAATTTATTCACGGCTCATCAATCGATGATCTGGGCATGTATAAATACGACAGAGTATAATTACTTAAAATGACTGACGC
>CBFIII010000109.1:0-2529 GCA_965662645.1 Bacteroidales bacterium | reverse complement strand
ATTTATTCACGGCTCATCAATCGATGATCTGGGCATGTATAAATACGACAGAGTATAATTACTTAAAATGACTGACGTCCTATAAACGACTGGTCATCCTTATCACAAAGCCTTGTTCTAATTTTTAGGACAAGGCTTTTTTTTGTGCAACAAAACCCTACCAACACATAAATATAAAAGTGTTAAAAATATTATGTTTTGTATAATATATTATACCTTTGGCAATGAGATGGTTTATCTTAATAATTTTAGTTCTGGAATTTAGTGATTATGGGGGCTTTTGGTCTTTTCTTTGATAAAGGGGATAGAAGTTGACTTTTGATAAATGAGAGTTATACGGGATATTTGGGGAATATAATTGTTAGCTTTCATAGAACAAACACACCTAACCATAAAAACTATATAATATATGAGAGAATTATTAAGTACAAATTATCAATGGATTTTTAGCGGGATTGGAGTTTCCGTTATAAGTGGCATTACATATGCAATTAGACGAAAAAAAACCAATAAAGATGATGTTAGTATTAAGACAGGGAATAACTCAATAACTATTAATAACAATGTGGGAAGTGAAGTTAAGAAAGTTGAAGATTCCCCCACCACTCTTAAAGAAAATCCGAAAGAGACTACCCACATATTGTTCATTGACGATGAGCATACTAAATTTAAGATGGTCTCAATCCTTAAAAAAGCAGGATGGATAAACACAAAATCAGTAAAGGACATCACAAATATTGATGACCATAAAGTCCGAGATTCAAATGTAATTTTTGTTGATATTAACGGTGTTGGGAAAAGTTTATTTAAAGATGAAGGTCTTGGTCTAGCATCTGCAATAAAAAAGAAATATCCATCAAAGTTTGTAGTTATATACTCAGGAGAATCTACAGGTGATAGGTTTCATAAAGCATTAAGAGAAGTTGATGATTGCCTACAAAAAAATGCCGAGCCCTATCAATTCATCAACCTTATTGAAAGTCAGTTATAATGAATAATTTTCATGTAGAAGATATAAGTGGAACTACAATAGCATCAAACCTAGATAAAACTTGCAAAAAGTGTTATTTAAAATGCGATTCACAAGGTGTTTCACAACAATGTAAAAAGACAAATTCAAGCGTCAAATATGGTAAGATTAAGAATAAAAATGGAATTACATTTTTATGCTGTTCGTCAACAAAAACAACAAAACTCTTCAGGCAAAAATTAGAGGCTCTATCTTATGCATATTATGACTTAGTCCTCCCTAGAATTAATGAAAACGCAAGAATAAAAGAAACTATACAGAAAAGAGTTAATCGTCTCGTACACAATCTAACTTCAATTAATGCTCATAATATCCAAGAGATATATGATTTAGTACCACAAGATGTATTAGCATCTGATTTTAACCACCAAATAGAAAAAATACAAGACGAAATCACATCTGATCCACATGCTGCTGCACTTGCATTCATTAGAATAGCAAAGCACAATATACATATGAAGTCAGAATTCTCAATCTATAAGAAACTAGAGCGAGCTAATCCATCACTTGACAGGAAAAGCCACATAATTCATAAAGTTTTAATGAATATTCTTCATACATTCTTCGTTGATTTTTCAGACAAAGATGTATTTGTAAATGTGCAAGAATGTAGAGCTCAAATTTTATTCGATTATGAAACAATACAAGTTGCACTTTATCATATTATAGAGAATGCCGCAAAATATGTCAAACCTAAATCAGAAATACAAATAGAGTTTGATGATAGTGACGAAAAAATTGATGTAATTTTCAAAATGACAAGTCACACTGTATTTAGTTCTGAAATCGAGAAAATTTTTGAAGAAGGTTATTCTGGAAAAGAAGCTAAAAAAGCAAGTAAACAAGGAGATGGAATAGGGCTTTGGAGAGCACAACAAATGCTAGGACTTAATCAAGGAAAAGTTATGTTTGAAGCAGGAGATGTTTCTGAACAAGTATTGGGATTCAACTTTTCTGAAAATAAGATAATCATAAGAATAAATAAGTACTAGCTACACCTCCTTTCTGGCGTAAGCCTAACGAGTGAAATATAGCGTGTCCTGATTTAAGGCTGTGCCTTGGACCTAAAATGGATGGGAAGCTTGTAGCTTCGAAGAGTAGGTTGGTGTGCATTACTACCCAAAATATTTTTTTGAATGGTATGAAAATAGAGAGAGATCAGGGCTACGCCCCTACTTGATATGTAAATTTATATTGCTACGAAGATTAGAGGGCTAACGCCCCCTTACCTAAAAATATAAACAATGGACGTTGTCTAACATCTTCGTAACATCGTAACCTGAAACAACAATGTCGGAAATGGGGCGTAGCCCTAAAATCTTCGTAGCTTCGTAGTCCAAAAGTAATTGTAGGGGCGTAGCCCTGACATCCCCTCGCTGGCGTAAGCCTAACGAGTGAAATATAGCGTGTCTTGGTTCCCCGATTCTCGGGAGACCTAAAATGGAGGGGAAGCTTGCAGCTTCGAAGAATCGTTTGATGTAAATTACGACCAAAAATAT
>CBFIII010000108.1:0-6978 GCA_965662645.1 Bacteroidales bacterium | reverse complement strand
ATCTCTGATTTGGCTCTGTGGGTAATCCGAAGAGAATTTGGTTTCTAATGCCATACTATCCATCTAGCAATCGTTAGCTTTCAGTTAAAAAAAACAGCAACCTCATAAAAACAATTATATACCTTAAAAAACATCTAATGAAAAGAATTAAAGAGTTAATAGTTATGACAGTCATATTTACTTCCCTGATTGTTAATGGTCAGATTACGAAAGTAAACACAATCAATATGCCTAATACTAGCGAAAGTTATTCAGCAACAGGAGCCTTGTCTAATGGTACAAAAATTTACTATATTCAGGATATAAACAACAAAAAATTGGTTGTTTATAATGCAGAAGACCATACTATTATAAAAGACATAACTATCCCTATATCTGACACATTGAGTTGGTGGGTATCATATGTTTCAGACAAAACATTTGATTTAGATAACAAATTAGAATTTCTAATTACAGTAGAAGGTTCCTACTACAGTGGGATAATAATAATGAACGAAGATTTAGTTGAACTATTCAGAAAGGAGCAAACCAATTTTTATTGGGGAGAAGGTGATGCAATTGGTCAACAAATCCAGAATGTTGGAGATAAATCGCAGATGATACTTTCCGATGGAGATACTTTATATGAAGTTTATGAATTGCCTGGCAAGGTTTCATATGACCTAAACTATGGTTCAAATGAATCATCAGTAAGAATTGCGCAAACATCAGTAGAGAGTCAGATGCAATTAAAGAGTTACCCAACCCCTGCTAAACAGAACATAAAAGTAGAATACAATTTATCATCCCAAGATAGAAATGCTTTGCTTGAAATTATTGACTTTTCAGGTCGAGTTTATTACACTGAAAAACTTAAAGGATATACTGGCTCAATGAATATTGACATTTCATCTCTAATTAGCGGAACATATCTACTACGATTATCCTCTGCCAAGAGTCAGCGGGTTGTAAATAAAATAGTTATTGAGTAATCTCTTATTTATGTAAGAGAAAGCCATTTTTTGTCAAAAAAAAATATTAATAAAATAGTAGTCCTACTAGACTTCATTAATAAAAACACATTACATCGTATAATGTCTAGATAGACATTATACAATTGTTTAATAATTAAGATATGAGAAAATTAACAAATGTATTCTTCAAACCTTGGGTTGGAGAAAATTACGAAGATGGAATATTCGAAGGAAAAAAAATGCTAATATTGGGAGAGAGTCATTATTGTGGAGGGTGCGAAAAATGTGGAATAAAATACGGGAATAGTTGTGAAAAGTTTAGCACTACACAAATAATTAATTCTTATAGAGATTACAATTCAGGGCAAAAAAAAGCAGCATCGTATCACAGCACTTTCACAAAGTTCGCTAATGTCATACATAATAGAAAGATAAATTCAAACGAAATGGAAAAATTCTGGCAATCAGTTGTGTTTTACAACTATGTTCAGGTTTCTATCTCACAAGCAAGAAAATCTCCAACAGAAGAAGAATTTAGCCTTAGTGAAGAAGCCTTCTATGAAGTATTGAATGAATATAAACCAGACTTAGTTATTATTTGGGGTGAAAGACTATTAAATAATATGCCTAGCAAAAATGGGAAATGGTCAGATAGAAAAGTATGTGATCTTGCTTCTGAAAATGTATACATATATGATATTTCAGGAAAAATGATTCCTTGTTATTGTGTGTATCACCCATCATCCTCGAAATATAATTATGGGTATGCCCCATATCTTGAATCTTTTATTAAAGAATGGTAAAAACCGAAAGCTAACAGGCTAGCATAGATAATATGGCAATGAGGCTGTTACACGACCTTCGGTGGTTTCTAGCAGCTCCGCCAAATCAGAGATTTGACAGAGACTGAACTTTGAATTTCTCAGTAAAATCTCTGATTTGGCTCTTTGAGGAATCCGAAGAGAAATTGGTTTCTAATGCCATACTATCCATCTAGCAATCGTTGTGCCCCATTAAAAAACGCAGAGTCAGAGAACATATAGCTTCTGATTTTTTTCATTTATGCTAACAGCAAATAATATAAGTAGACCACTATGCAAACTAATCTAAACTGGAAGAAAAGCATTCTTTCTAAAACTTCAATTGTTTATCAAAACAATGAGGAGATGGGAAACCTGAGCTACTCTCCTTTCTCTAAAAACTCGAATGGAAAACTAAAAGAAAAGGAATATTCTTTTATATCAAAAGGTTTTTTCAATGAAGAGACAATCATCCTTGATAAATCGAATGATAAAATAATTGGTCAGATAAATTATAATAGCTGGAGGAAAGAAGCTTCAATAGTAATTGATGGTAAATCGTCTACGTGGAAGTATGAAAATTTACTAAGTACACGATGGAGCATTACAACTTCTGATGGTCCAATCATTAAATATTCAGGTTCTACAACTAGTGGAAAAGTCGATTCTAATACACTTAATGAAATACTTACATTGAGTGGTCTATTTATCTTCAAAAAAGCGAATTTCATTACGTTTCGAACTGCATTAGCAGTTATTATTCCAATACTAATAGCAGCTATTGGAAGATAATAAACTTTAATAACGGGGCACAACATTTTGGCATAGCACATAGGGCGCTTAGGCTATCACACGAGCCTCGGTAGTTTCTAGCAGCTCCGCCAAATCAGAGATTTGACAGAGTCTGAATCTGAAAGTTATCTGTAAAATCTCTGATTTGGCTCTGTGGGGATTAAGAAGTATTTTTGGTTTCTAATGCCCTACGTGCCATCCAATTTATCGTTGTGTTTAATGCAAAGAACTAATTACACAATTGAAAGAAACGGAATTTAAAATTATATAACCTTAAAACCTTTATGAATATGAAATTGAAATTAGTATTGTTAATAATGTTAACATTTCTTTTGGTGGCTTGTCCGTCAAAGGAAGAAGATATTTATATAAATTTGAATAGCTTCAACATTCAAGCTTCTTGCTCCAATAGTGAAAAAGACTTAAAAGATACTATTGTTTGCGAAGATGAATTTAAAATCTATTTGGACTTTAAAAGTTCCGAAATCGCTCAATCTACCAATTTTTCTTCACAAGTTGGAGTTGCTTATGCGTCGTATGTACCATTTATTTATTTGAAGAATAAAGTAAAAAAATGCAACATTACAAACACAAATGAATTTAATAATTTAGCTATAAATACTGAAATAAACAATTATTTTGAATTATGTATTGACAATTCAGAATGGCTAAATGACTTGTCTTTGGTAGAAGGAATTAATGAATCAGCTAAGTTTCAATATAATCAAAATGAAAAATCTTATTTGAAATTAAAACATAATTCAAGTTTAAATTATTCAGGAATGTTTATTATAGAATTGGAACTTTCTGATGGTACATTGCTGTCAGATTCTACACAAAATGTCATTATAAATATTTCAGAATAATAAATTAGTATGTGACAGTCTAATACAACTAATCACATAAATATTAAAAGGAGATAAAGCACTAAAACACAACAATGTATAAACGTAATGCGGGGTTCAGCGGTTATTTTAACGGCAGTGCTTCGTTTCAACAACGCCAAATCTTTGATTTGACGAGTTGAATTTTTAAGGTAAATCAAAGATTGGGCTCAGTGCGTATTTGAAAGTTTTGTGCTTCGAAAACCCGCACTACGCTTATACTAACCGTTAGCTGCAATCATTTTTCAGCTCGAACAGAAGGTCAAGTAGAGATAAATAGCTAGTAATAATAAACTTAGAACTTAATGGAAGGTTTTGTTATCGATTAATCCTTGAATTTAGAGGATAAACACTGTAAGATTGATACAATGTTAAGAGTCATCTTATAAGATGTAACACTCTTCAGGTTTAAGAAACGAGCTTAAGCGAGTCTTACTCGATAACAAAAAAGAATTGGTAAAAGTTCATTATTGCAAGATTATTTTTGCCTTCTGTTAGCTCTGAAAAACATTTTCTTAGAGGTAAAATCGACTAAACATGCCAAATACATATTATAATAGATTTTTATTTGTTTGACAATCAGCCATTCAGTATATTTGTGCAAAGCCATACATTTTTTTATTACGGAATAAAAAACAATATGTCTCCACCTTCAGAATGGCAGAAGAGAAGAAAATTGACAGACAGCTAACAATTTGTCATAAATAATGCTAGGGCGCACGGGGGCTGACGCTCGGCAACTATCAGTTGATCTTGCAAAGGCAAGACTGATTAGCGTTGCAGCCGCACTATTCATACAATTTGTCGTTATAAGCCATCTGATAAATCACTGATTAGCTTTTTAACATCTGATATGTGTACAAACCTGCCGAAATCGTGCTTATAATATTCCAGTATTTCCTTTTCAGGAGTGCTTTTATACTTGCTTATATCCACCCTTTGAAGAGATAAAAGACGGCTTATAACAATTAGCTGCCAATGTTGAGTTGCTTGCAACCTCAACACATTGGAGCTTATGTTGAACAAACTCCCGATACCAGATTAAACTACTATACCAGAGATGCTTAAATCGTAGTGTTTTCAATCACTATTTTGAGGGATTACAAATGCTATTTTCGCTCTTTTTTTAAACTTTTGAGGTACATTTTGGGTCATCATATTAGCATTTGTCGTTATAGATTTTACTTTTTTGGGATTAGGTTGTTCTATCATTAATAATAATCACACAAGGACACACCTCTCCCACTTGCAACACGTACATCCTTAATTTTCAATACTTTTAATCAACTACGCAATAAGCAATGGCGGTGCTCTTTTGCGCGGATAAGACTTAACAAGCACCATTTCTCCTCCACATTCTTTGCAATGCAGCAAGGATTTTTCGCCCCACGCCGCTTTTAGCACATCAGCTCGTGAACGCTTTTTTATTTCTTCAATTTTAACCTTAAACTGAACTCTTATCGTTTTGAGGTTTTTCTTCTTATTACGATTAGCCAAAAATCCTAAGTGCCGTATTCGCCTATAATAAGGAGTCATAATATGTTCAAGAAAACGCTCTAAAAACGCCACTCCAGTAATGGTTGTCAACTTCTTAGTGTAGTTATCTTCTCGATCTAGCCAACTAAAGGTGACCATCTTATCATCTACTTTTATAATGCGATAATTAGAGATAGCCACGCGATGTGTGTAACGTCCGAGGTATTCCAGAACATTTTCTGGCGAACCAAATGCTTGCTTTGCATACACCACCCAAGGCTTCTTTATCAAATCTTTAGGCACCCATTTCACAATTTTTCCTTCTATCTTAAGTTGGCGCAATTTCTTGGCAAACTGACCACTAAAGACATGTGACATCTCTTTCACATCAAAGAGAAAATCGCCATTTCGTTTGCTATTTTTCCACTTGTCATTAGCATCAAGTCCACCAGCCGGCACTATCATATGGATGTGAGGATGAAACTGTAAGCGCTGATCCCACGTGTGAAGAATAGCGATAGCACCAGGCATTGCACCTAAAAATTCAGGGTTGAGAGCAAAACCTTTCAGCGTATTCCACGACGTTTCAAAAAGCAAATCGTACATAACTTTTCTATTGAACCGAAAGAGTTCTAACAGAATATGAGGCACCGTAAAAACCACATGATAATACTTTACAGGCAGCAGTTCTGTCTTACGATCTTCAATCCACAACTCCTTGTCTATCCCCTGACAATTAGGGCAATGCCTATTCCTACAACTATGAAAGACATATTGCAAAGAACCACAATCGACACAGGCACTTACCGATCCTCCAAGCTCTTTTGTCTTGCACTCAGCCAAGGCTTTAAAGGCTTTATATTGAAAATCGGTCAGACCTCTTTTGCTCTGCAGTTGGGGCAAAAAACGCCGAACAATAGTTCCGATATCATTCTTACTTTCCACCATTGTAAAGCTCTTTCATAGGACTAAAACCCGCCTTGGGATCGGATTGTGCAATGTGCAAATACATCATTGTAGTAACTACAGAAGAATGCCCCATCTGCTTTTGAACGGATATAATATCGAGTCCCATCTCGAGTAAATGCGTTGCATAACTGTGACGAAGCGTGTGCACGCAGGCATCTTTTTCAATCTTTGCTTTGCGCAAAATAGACTTAAAAGCACTACGAATACCCGTAAAACTCATCGGCTGACCTCTTAGCTTTCCATTAAAAAGATAGACTCTCGGGTTGGAGACTTCAAGATAGGTTTTCAGACCTCGCACAAGATGATCTGAGATAGGCACATAACGGTCTTTCTTATACTTACTCTGCCTGATGTGCATCATTTTACGATCCATATCCACATCGGTAATCTGAAGATTGGACAACTCAGAAATGCGCAAACCGCCATCATATATAACCGCAAATAAAAGTTTGTGTTTAAGGAGTCTGGGCGTTTTAAGAATCTGAATAATCTCCTGTTGAGAGAACACTACAGGCAATGTTGTGGTTCCTGAGAAAGCAGGAAGCGCTAAACGCAAATCTTCTTGTTTAAAGATCTCATAAAATCGTCGCAGACCATAAATCAGATGTTTAAAAGAACTCTGACTAGGACTCGCATTTTGCTGCTTCAGGTAAAAAAGATACTCTTCCAACTGATCTTTGGACAACTCAAGCGGCGAGACTTTATAATGAAGCACCAACTTAGAAATCTGCATCAAATAGTTCTTGATACACGACTCTGACTTGCCTTCGATGGTATAACGCCTCAAAAACTGTTCGCTGAGAATTTTGTACTCGGGCACCTCCTCTGAGGCTTGCACTAAATAAGATTTCTTACTCATAATATTGTTATTTAAATATTTATGAGCGAAAATGAGGTTTTTATACCAGATTATATTAATTTCGAGTCTGTAATTTTAAGCTCTCCCGCTTTTGCGGGAGTTTAGTTCAACAATCTGGCATAGATTATAGGGCGTTTCGGCTGTTTTTCATTACTTTAGTGGTTTCTAGCAGCACGCCAAATCATAGATTTGACAGTGTCTGAATTTGAAAGTTACACAGTAAAATCTATGATTTGGCTCATTGA
>CBFIII010000107.1:0-7610 GCA_965662645.1 Bacteroidales bacterium | reverse complement strand
ATACGATGTTTCGTTGTCTTTTTTTTAGACCTTGTCTCATGAAATTATAGGGAATGTAATTCTTGTTTTGATTATAGATCCCAATGTTCATAAGATATTCATAGTTATCAATTAGTTTGCCAGAAGTGTTTTTTTAACGTGATATGAGTAGCAATATGATAAGGAAAAAATTTAATTAGCGTGGTATGAAAAATAGTATGATAATTATCCGCAATACTACCTAAACTTTTTACCTTTGCATTATGAAATTATCTGAATATGATATAAAATCTTTTGTCGTGGGTACATATTAAGTAAGTACGGTGAGTTATTGCTTCTCTTACGTTGAAATGTGATAAAGAGAAAGCCTGTTAGTTAAAAATTATTCAGATCAGATTTCACTTTGTGGGTTTTATTTCTCGCAGTTTGTTGCGTATGACAAAATGTTTTGCAACTTGATACTCTGTTTTTATCGGAGTAGTTCATTAATAATTAGAAGTCTAATTTAAAACATATAATATGACAAATTCAAATAGTAACAGTGAAAGTGGTCAAGGCAGGGGTCTTGGTAATGGTGGCGGTAGAGGTCAAGGAAATGGTGGTGGTAGAGGTCGAAATAATGGAGGAAAATATAGTGTTGGTGGATTTTGTATCTGTGCTAAATGTGGCACAAAAATACCACATCAACAGGGGGTTAAATGTACAACGCTGAAATGCCCTAAGTGTGGACACACTATGGTTAGAGAGGAGTTGTTGAACGATAAGCTTTCTAAAAAGTAAGATTTCAAAAGAAAAAACAGTTGATGTTAGTCAACAACTTCGGAGCAAATTCACGAGGCATTTAATTGAAGAACATTTTATAATTTGCAGCAAGCTACGTAGAATTAAACCCACAATGTGGGATTAAACTGTTTTTTGTTTTCAAGTTGAAGATCCATTTTGATAGACTCCCTGAGTTGTGAATTCATATTGAATTAGTGATTCTAGTCTTTTGTCTTTATTAGCCGTTTTTTGCGATTCAATTCGGTCAATAACAGCCGTTAAACACACAAGCCCTGTAGCTTCACTTGCACTTGTGATATTTATTTTAGGATAGGTTGTGTTTTTTTATATCACATAATAATTGCTAGATGGTATGAAGAAATAAAAAACATTTCTGCTTTTCATTTAGCACCTTCGACGATGGTTAGCGACCACCAAATCATAGATTTTACTCTGAATTTTCTATTTCAGATATTGAAAAATGTTATTCACGAATACCTGTAAAAAAACAATTCGTTCATCAATCTATGATTTGGTGTGCTGTTAGTTTATCTTTTATTGCTCATCATAAAGTCTGACAGCTTTCTTAATATGTTTGGTGATTTTGTTTTCCTCAATTTTTGCAGAATTTATGTTCGAGTAATAGTCATCTGTAGTTTCAGTACTTCGCCATATTTCGGTTCCCGTTTTGTCAATATATCCCCAAGTTCGGTCAGTAAATTCAACCATTGCAACACCATTAACAAATTCATCAGCATCTAAATACTGAGTCATGATTTCAAATTCTCCATTTTTATTTATATAACCCCATAGTTCATTATTATCTTGTACAGCGGCTAGTCCATTACTAAAACTCTCCGTATTACTAAAAGAGGTGTTAAAAGCATATTCTCCATTTGTATTAATAAATCTCCATCGTTCTCCAATTTCAACAGCTGCAAGTCCCTCAAAGAAAGGTTCTACATTATCAAATCTAGTATTTATTCCAAAGGCTTCTTTACCTTCCTTGTTAACAAAATACCAGCTATTATTTGTTTCATAATCATCATATGACTTGTCTGAGACTCCAATTAAGTTATGTGTAAAAACACCTGTAGTGCTCTTAAAACGTAAAGGTATAACTTCAACTCCTTCCTTATTAATAAATCCCCAATAGTCATTGTTTTCAACAGCAGCAAGACCATTTACAAAAGGATATGCGTAATCATAACCATTTGTAATAACAGGGAGTCCTTTCGTATCGATAAATTGATACTTGCTATCTTCTGTGTATTTCACTGATGCTAATCCCTCAGTAAAGAATTTTGCTCTATAATAAGTGTCATTAGATATCTTTTCACCTTTTTTGTTAATAAATGAATACTCATCATCATAATAGTTCTCTTCAGAACTTTCATTTACTAAGGCAATTCCATCGGGTGTGAAAAATTCTACCCTGGAATATATTGCTGGTATTGTAATTTGTCCTTTTAAGTTTATGAAACCATATTTTACATTAGAGCTTAATCTTTTGGTATAGTAAGGTACTATAATGTAATAATCATAAATATATGAAGGATTTGGTGTTATTGCCACATCGTCTGTTGTGTAATAAGATGCATTGTAATCTTGAAAAAAACCATAATAATACCATTCTACTCGGTATTTAGATGTTATATAGTCACCTTTCTTATAGCCTGATAGTTCTATGTCTGAGTAATAATCATAATATTTACAATTACTTGGCAATGCGTATCCATATCTATCTTCACCATATATTCCATAGTATTGTGTGTATTCTCCGTTTATATATGTACTTTGAAAACTAGTAAACATTATTGATTCTGTTTGTTTATCATTGTAATCATTTCTTATCGTTGTTTCTGTTCTTTCTCCAACACTTGCTAAATCGTTATAAAAATCATCAGCTTCAGAAAATAGAGAATCAAAAGCTTGGTTTCCATCGGTTTTAATGTATCCATATTGTTCACCAACTTGAACTTTAAATAATGAGCGACTATTAGTCCCTAAAATTGTGTTTATACTTGTTCCATAATCTGATTCTTCATTGTCTTCACACGCTGAAAATAAAACTACTACGAGAGTTAAGCATACGAGATAAAATGTTTTCATTTTCTTAATTTTTTAATTTGAGTGAATATTAGGTTTATTGATAGTTAATTGTAAATTTTAATGATATTAGTTGTAATGTTTTTTTTGAGTAATGCACAACGTGAGTTGATGTATCGTATAGGCGTTGATTCTTCATTGTTGTTTGTTTTTTTATATATAAGCTCTAACGGTTTAGCTATGTTTAGTGCGTGACTTTGAAACACTTCACTTTCAAGTTACCACTGAGCCAATTCGTTTATTCATATTTTCTTTTTTACGTCAATCGTCAAAGACGAATTGGCGGTGTTGCAACGAAGAACTACGGTTGAATTGCCCGCTGAATCCCACATTAAATATAGCTTTTGTTAGCGGTTCGGTTTTTATTGAGTCTTAAAATTCACTTCATATGTTTTTAATGGAACACCTTGTTCTGTTTTAAAATTTTTACCCGTCAATACAAATTGATATTCTTTGTTAGATTCAAGCTGAATTTCCATTACAACTGATTTGTTGTCATTTGAATAAGATATATTGTCTAGCTTGGGAAAAGCAAATTTCCCCTTACTACCATAGTTTACAGAATAACCTTTGCCAGCTAGAGCTTTGTCAAAAGTTATCGTTATAGTTTTTATTTTAGAATCTACATTTGTGTCGTTGTTATTAAACTCAGATATTGTTTCCACTTTAGGTCTTTGAGTATCAAACTGAGTGATTTTCTCTGCAAAAGATTTGTATGACGCTGCTAAGTTTGGAATGTAACTTTCAAGTGTAGGATATTTATCTCTGTTATTGTCATATTTTTCTAATTCGGCAACAAGCCCTTTAATCCAGATAAATCCCTTATTTGACTCATTATTTAGCATCATTTGAATTTTTGTTTCACTTTCGCTATGGTCAATAAAATATTTAATTACTGATGCCCTTACCAATGCTTCATTAAGCATTATCTGCCAATTACCATATGCTTGCTGGCGACTCATTTCATACTCCACAGCTTTATATATAGCCGTTCCACTTTCTTCAAATTCAGCATTGTGCTTTTCGTTCAAAGGGTTTACAAATGAGTGTGCGAACTCGTGTATTATAACAGGTAGATATTCGGCTTCTTTGTATATTGGCATACCTTCGTCATCAGTTTTCCAGGTTCCCATTACAGAAAACACTTTCTTTTTTCCGTTAGGAAGCGAATAGGATGGTCCATAATTGTGGTTGCCACAGCCTAAACTCACAAATAGGTTAAAATCTTCTTCTGCATTTGTACCAAAAAAAGTTTGATACCATTTCAAATCTAATTTGTCATACACATTGGAAAACTGCTTTTCAACTTCTTTGAAAAGAGGTTCACACTCTGAAAAGAATTTTTCATATTTTGTTTCCTTGTAAAAATCTTTTAAGAGTTTAACAAATTTTGTTGCGTCATCTTTACTCCATCTTTTTTCAGGTAATGTTTGTGAAAAGTCTATTAAAGGATTCAGGTCATCGTCCAAAACAATTGCCATACTTACAACCGCATCATATGAAATACTTTTATTCTGTCTCAATTCCTTTGCAAAAAGAATAACATCGTGATTATTAAATTGATTGAAGTATTTGTCTACTTTATTTGCATACTCTGTAATTGCAACTTCATTATATTCCTTGTTTCCCGCTAGTTTAAATACAATACTCAATAATTCTACTCTTTTGTCAACCTTTGGGGATTTAATAATTTGACTTGCATAACCAATATTCAGTTGGCTTAAAACTATTAATAATAGTACGATTGTTTTTTTCATATTTATGTTATTTCGTTGGTTTTTAAACTGACCGTTAACGATTGCTGTCGAGTAGGCAAAGGGAGTCTCACCCTAAGCCTCTCACAGAATACTTCGACTGTGCTCAGCAACCGCCGTGCTTGATAGTCTCCCATCACACAGCCTGCCCCGATGCCTATCGGGGGCTCTTATTATACAATCAGAGCTACAAAGTTATTAATAATAAACCACTTGCCAATGATAAAACAGCGTCGGATATTGTTTACTTATTCTGTCCAGACAAGCGTAGGCTTTATTTAAGTTGTATCTTTAGCGTTTATAGTGGTTTTGTATCCATCTTATACCGATTGTGAATTAAAATAAGCTTTAATGCGCTACGCTTTTATAGCTTAATTAATTCTAAATCGGCATAATACGAATATCTCTTGGAGCTAATTTTAAAATCAAATTGGTATTACTAGTCTGTAATGTAAAAGATAAAATCAAGGCATAAATGAGCAAAATATGCGAACCCCATAACGATTGGAGCTCACAAAAAAGCGATTGAAACCACTATAGTAAAAATCCTTGAAGGTTAGTCGATTAACTGGTAGCGTGAGTCTGTTCAACACAAGCTTCAATGTGTTGAGTATGCACTTGTGCTGAGCACATTCGACTTCGCTCAGTGACCCCGCTAGTCGAAGTCAGCAACTCAACATTGAAAGCTAATTGTTATGCATTATTTTTCTTTGATTGCAAGCCCAGTTCGAATAGGGATATATTTATACAATTCTTTTTTTGATTAAACTTAAGCTATTGGAGCTTAGATTTAAGTGTCAAATGAAGCTTTGTTACGAAAATAATAATTTATTAATCTTTGACACATCTTACATTTAATCCATCAAATCTATTCCTATAATACTTAACTAATTGTGGGTGTTGTAGATGCAGAGAGCGGTAGTAGATGTCTGATTTTTCTTTTTTAGTACTACTCCACCATTTACCATCACGTTCGCCTTTACCAATATGTATACCATCCATGAAATTTCCATACGGAAGTCCGGAGAATCCAGTAGAGTTGTTGCTTTTCTGATTGTACCCAACATCACCAGGGTCACATGGAAAACTATTACCCTCATACCATCCACTTGCTGATGCTAGAGATTTTCCAATTTTATTACCCGAAGTAGTACCATCATAATTATACGCATTCTCGATTAAATAGTTTTCAAGTTCGGTCCATTCATCATCACTAGGTAGATGCCATCCATCAGGGCATATTCCTTGAATTCCACTTGGAGTTGATTCACTACTTTTTGTATTACCACCCATTGCGACATTCCAAATATAGAAGGCACCATGACTATTGTCATTGTAACTATGATAACCATATGCATCATAGTATAAACCGTTGTAATACATTAGATACCAGTCGCCATTGGCCATGTAATCTAAAGCTGTTCCATCAGGATAATGGGTAACCTTAAGATTCTCGGCCATCCATACCTGATTGCCAATTTTTACCCAGCGATAAGTGTTTCCATCATAATCCACAAGTGCGCCACTATTAAAGCTTATCTCCTTACCATACCCTATGCCATACTCACTTTTAGCATAAGCTCTAATATAATATGTAGTTTCAGGGTTTAAATTATCCAATTGAAAACTGAAATTTTCTTCCTCAATTATATCTCCTACTTTACTATCATTTACCGTTGGAGAGCCTTTTGTATTCCAACATACACCCTTTTCTAAAATAGAAACACCATCATCATCTATTAACCTTCCTCTGCCAATAGCAGTTGATTCTGTTATGACAATTACATTATTTGTTATTAATTCAGGAATACCATCAAATGTTGTAAACGTTCTCATTTCCCCATAAGAAGTTCCAACTTCATTGGTAGCATAAGCTTGCACATAGTATGTTGTTGAAGATTTTAGGTCTATAAGTCTGCTATCGAATTTGCTCTTACTAATGCTGTCTGTCGTTGTTTTACCTGAAACAGTAGGATTTTCGGAGGTGCTCCAGCAAACACCACATGCAATAATATCCGCCCCATTAGTATCTAATAATTCGCCACCCAAAGAAGCAGAAGCTGCAGTTATATCCCTAATTGTATTCGTAGAAACAATAGGTTTACCCAATGTGTTTGTTGAAAATGTCTTCTCTTTAGAGTAATAGACTAAACCAGAAATTTCGTAATATCCTTTCATATAATAAGTCGTATTGGGAGATAGACCTTTAATTGTAATTCTATTGCCTTTGTGTATTGGGATAGTATCTTCTATTTTATATAAAACAAAGGTTGAATCATATATTGTCGGGTTATTTATGGTTTTATAACAAAATCCCAATTCCTCGACTTCGTATTTGTCAACATCTTCCAATGAATACCAAATAGATACTTCTCGGTATTCAACTTCTCTTACTTCTAGCTCTGCAAATTTCAAGCTTATTATCTCTTCTTTCTCGCATGCATTAAATACGCTAGATATAAGTAATGTAAATATAATTTTCAAAAAATGGTTTTTCATTTATCTCGTCTTAAGTGTTTTTTTTAATAAAAAAGTTCATTTACTTTTACTAAGTGAATTTGTGTAAATGTCGTAATAATAAATGCTCTGACATTGATAGCTTTGTAGTGTTTTTTTGTTTAGCAATGTACTAGTGTTATTTTGAAAGCATCTAGCTACTCATTACAATATTGTCAATTATATACTGTTTAAATAGACATCTTCTACTATCATCGAGTTTGAAGACTTATCACAAATCTCAAGACCAATCCTATCTTGAATTACATCATTTGTAATTGTGAATTTAGATTCTATATTGTTAAATTTCAGTGTCATGTTACATGTCTCTTATTAAATAATGCATAACGATTGCTGTCGAGTAGGCAAAGGGAGTTTCACCCTAAGCCTCTCACAGAATACTTCGACTGTGCTCAGCAACCGTCGTGCTTGATCTCCCATCACACAGCCTGCCCCGATGCCTATAGGGGGCTCTTATTATACAATCAGCGCTACAAAGTTATTAATAAT
>CBFIII010000106.1:0-7636 GCA_965662645.1 Bacteroidales bacterium | reverse complement strand
GTAACATCACCCAAGACTCGCTACGAGCGATTGGCTAAATCTTAACTCGGTGGGAATCACACCCACTATATGAAACGACCTTGCCCGGCCGCACTCACTTTTGGTTCAAAACCAGAATTGCCCGTCACTTTTGGTTTCACTTTTGGTTTGAAAACCAGAATTGCCCGGTCGAGTAAGCCCGCCCCTCACGGGACGTAGCTCCTCTGAAGAACCGTGCTTGCGGATTTCCCGCACACGGCTCCGCACTTAATGGTTCACATCACGTATCTAGCCGCATCACCTAGGTTGTAAATATTCACTTTAACCTTAGGTCTAACCACTGGGTACTTGTCTAGAAATTTCACAAATTTCTCCCAAGTAAATGACTTCTTCTGGCTTCGTCTATTCAACCATTTAAATAGCTTTCTTATAACTAACAATTGAAACTCTGACATGCATTTACTGCTATCAGTTATACAATAGTAATTATACGTTCCATTAAGCTTAAGGTTTAATTTAGCCATGAGCACCTTAATATCTCGTGTCCTATTCTCTTTTATCCACTGACCTATTTTCTTTATCTTTTCTCGTTTCTTCTTATTACTCATTTTACGTTTGACTCTGTATTTACCATATTTACTTCTACCACAATAATGGGTGAAGCCCAGGAAATCAAAGCTCTTCTTCTGAGCTTTCATACTACTGTTGTCTCGGTATGGACCAAATGGCAATATACTTGTTTTATCTCCTGCCAGTTCAAGTCCAAATTTCTTTAACCTCTCACCTAACACCTCATAAAACATAACTGCTTCATCTTCATACTCAAAACAACAGACAAAGAGAGTAGACCTAGGGAACCTCCCCCTAAGTCTCTCGCAGAACTGTACGTGAACCTCTCGGCTCATACAGCTCCCATTATCCAGCCGCTGGTAAAACGCCTATCTTCCAGTGTGCAAACAACTTCCTATCACGTTTTGCTATATTTCCAAGCCAATGTTCTGCTTTACGTCTCGCTTTTCGCTTCTTATATTTCCTTCGAACCCATTTAACAAGACAACTATTTATGTATCTTAGTACTTCATATAGTTCAGATTTATAAAAGTGAGAGTAGTAGTTTATCCAACCTTGTATCTTTCGGTTGAACATATTTGCAATATCATTCAGAGTTTTATCCGATTTCAATTGCAACTTCCAACTTTTCACTTCTTTCCTTATGGCTTTCTTTGCATTTTCACTCATTGCGGGTAGAAAATTCGTAAAGAATTTACCATACTTATTCTTTGCATGTCTTGGTCTAAATGTGTAACCTAGAAAATCAAATGATGTGTATTCATGATTACCTTTACGGTCTTCATCTTTACAATATACAATCTTTGTTTTCGATAAGTTTAATTCTAACCCAAATAGTGCAAAGCGTTCATTCAATCTTCTTAGCAGATACTTCGCTTGTTTTAGCGTTGCACAGTGCGTTACTCCATCATCAGCATATCTCGCCCACTGAATTGTGGGAAATTCTTTTGTCATGAAATCATCAAAAGCATAATGTAAAAATAGATTTGCAAGAACTGGACTAATGACACCTCCTTGAGGTGTCCCAGAATTCCTTTCTATAATGGTTCCATCCTCCATTTGAAATGGAGCTTGTAACCATCGCTTCACATAAAGAAGTATCCACTTTTCATCAGTATGTCTCCTTACCATTTCTAGCAGGTAGTCATGTCTGATATTATCGAATAGTCCTTTAATGTCAAACTCTAATACCCAGTCTTTTCTCCAACATCTTACTCTTGTAACTTCTAATGCTTGTATCGCTGATTTCTTTGGTCTATACCCATAAGAGTCATCATAAAATATAGGCTCCACTTGAGGTTCAAAATATAATTTTGCTACCATTTGTGCAACTCTATCTTCAACCGTAGGCACTCCTAGTAATCTAGTACCACCATTCTTTTTCGGTATCTCAACTGCTCTTACTGGTTTAGGAAAATAACTCCCTGATGATAATCTATTCCATATTTTATATAGGTTGCTTTTTAAATTTCTTTCGAAAGCTTCAATAGTTTGCTCATCAACGCCTTGTGCTCCTTTGTTTGCTTTTACTTTGTCAAAGGCTAATTTTACCATTTGCTTTGATATCTCATACGGCTTTGTTTCTTGCATAAGCTCCTCCTCCTTTCAAAGTTGGCTTATTTAAGTTAACTGGATAACTCGGGTTCTTCGCTCCACACCCATTACAGATGCTTCTTCACTACTACAACCCAATCTGCCCCCATGACTGCATCGGTACTCTTATCTTATGGTTCTTCCACTTGATATACTCCCTTAGCATCAGCCCGTGGGTTCCCACGTTCCGTACAAACGCCTGTGTTAAGTTCATGCCATCTTTGTGCCGCCCACCATCTAGTCAGTAAACAGGTTTCCACTAGACTTATCCCAGATTAACGACTGCCCCCTGGTTTTGATGGAATCTCTACGCTTTCGACACTTTCGTAAGTGGTTCACATGATCATTCATCTCCATAACACACACTTGACAGTTTGAACTGCCTTTTCCTTAACGCTCAATACCATGGCTTTTGTCCACAGCACCTTAAGGTAGTTTGAAACCTCCACCTGCATGGCGATTTCGGTGGGCCTTCCACCATCATCTGTACAGCATAGCTGTCTTCAAGTAGCTAAGCTACTTGGACACGCCTTCGTGGCGCACAGTCGTCTGCAAAACGTACCATATAAGCATTTCCACGACATTTCTTCTTGACTACTTTCTCAAACCATAGGTCTAATACATAATGAAGATAAATATTCGCCAGAACTGGTGATATTACGCCTCCCTGAGGTGTGCCTTGTTCTGTCTTATAATGCACTCCATCTTCTAAGTAGCCCGCTTTTAAGAATCTTGCAATCACTCTCATAAACTTTGGGTCACTGATTCTGTGTTCTAAGAATTTCATCATCCATTTGTGGTCTACATTATTAAAGAATCCCTTAATATCTGCATCCACTACATAGTTGGTTCTTTTCTCTTCGAGATATACATTTAGTACTTTTAGGGCATCATGTTGACTTCTTCCTTCTCTAAATCCCATAGAACATTCTAGAAAGTCTTGCTCATATATAGCATTTAGAATTTTCGCCATTGCTTTCTGTACCAGCTTATCTTCATACTCTGGTATTCCTAGTGGTCGCTTCTTTTCACTACCAGGCTTTGGAATATATACGCGTCTTACATCGCCTGGTTTGTAGCTCATCTTCTTCATCCGGTTAACCAAATCCAAGATATTCTCATCAAGCTTTTCGTCGTAAGTTTCTTTCGTTATACCACTATTTCCTGCAGCTTTCTGAAGCTTCATTTCCTGATGACACTGTTTTAATGCTTCATCATTCACTAAATACATTAGCGTAGAGAACTTCATTTCTTTATTCTCATTTGCTTGTTCCGCTATCCTTTTCAGTTTTGTTTCCATCATTATCCTATCTCCAGTATAGTTGATGTTTCTCTTACAAGGGTCATTAAATGTAGCGTCCTTTCCTCCTCCGGCATTACCCGTTATCATCGGTACTACGACGCTATCCGACTTCCTGTTGACATTTGGCTCACTTGCTTTATTATCACTTGATATGCCATACTTGTTTTCACAAGATCAATCAGGATCTCCCGGGTTGCCGTTTCATATCAATGTACTACATGCTAAGGTCTTCGACTCCGAGGCGCTGTGATACCCTTGCCATTACGGTTATCACAATGTTGTCTTCCACTAAGTGAAAAGTGTCGACCATCCTGTATTAAACCATTTCGGAGCTACTTCCTTCAACCTCTTGGCTTTTGGCCTATAGTCTAGCTGTCTACGCTTAGCTCTGCCCGTTACCGTAACATCACCCAAGACTCGCTACGAGCGATTGGCTAAATCTTAACTCGGTGGGAATCACACCCACTATATGAAACGGTCGGGATAGAAACCGGGCGCACGCAACAGTAGTCCATGTTTCCCGGAGCCTCCCTACAATCCCGGACGGTCGGATTTCCCGAGTCCGGTTTTGACCTTGGAATAATCAGAAATCTATCGCCTTCCTCATAAAACCTAAGTTTAAACGTTGATAGCCGTATGCACCCGTTGTTTTATAAGTTTACTTTAGCTCTGGTCGCTTTAGAGATAACGAAATGGCTCTGAGTCCATTTCCACCTACTACGATCTTCCAAGTGCCCAGAGGTCCTTCGCCTTGGTGTAGAACAGCAGTTTATATGCTCCTAAATCAAAAATTATTCTTCATAATAAATAAAGGACCCACATCAAGAGCAAGACTAAAATTTAGTCAAACTATTTAATATTGGTCCTTTTTATGTTATCATTACTTTTAAAATTTATAGAAAGAAAGGACAGAAGCTTCCCTGGAAAGTTTGCTTTCTGTCCTTTACGAAACTTATAATTACTCATAAGTTTTAACGTACTGATATGATAACTATATTATTAGATAATTGCAAGTCTTTTTCACAAAAAAAATATAATAAATTTATTGAGGACCTTCCTTTTCACAGAATATCTTGCACTTGTGAACAAAAAGGTTATCTAGTAAAACATGGCTATTATTACCGTTCTATAAAGACTCCTGAAGGTTTATTACAGCTTTCCATTTTAAGAGTACGTTGTAAAAGTTGTAAGAGAACCCATGCTATTCTTCCCAGTTGGATTATTCCTTATTCGAGAATTCTATATCATGATCAGATTTGTATCATCCAATCTTATCTACATAAGTTATCCTTTGAACCTATTATGCTTTCAAACTTGCTTATTGATGAAGGAAGCATCAGATATGTCATTCGCCAATATCTTGCACACTGGAAGGAACGCATTGCTTCCTTTGGCGGCGTTGTCCAAGTATCTGTTATAAAATCATGTTTTAAACTGTTCTCTAGACATTTTATGCAGATTAAATGCACCCCCAATATTTTGTTTTCTTAAAACCACATAACCTTGTTTTACGTCAAGTGTATAATCCGTTAAACTTCTAATAAATCAAAAATATTAGGAGGATTTCATTTATGAAAGACGAAACAAGACAACAGATAGCCCTTTTTAGGTATGCCATACTTGCACCACTTATTAGTGGTACCTATGATGATGTTAATAGTAGAAAAGGCTTTTTTCGTGATGCTGCCAATAAAACTTACACCAATCCAAGGGGTCTAGATACTACTCTTTCAGCATCCACTTTAGAACGTTGGTTCTATCAGTATCAAAAACATGGCTTTGATGCTTTATTACCAAAAAAGCGTGTGGATACAGGCATGTCTAGAAAGTTAGATGAAGATATGATGCTTCAGGTTAACTATCTCAAACAAGAGTATCCAAGAATACCAGCAACACTCATTCATCAAAAACTTATTGAAAATGGGACAATCAACAAAGGAGAAATTTCCCTATCCACAATCAATCGCTATATTAATCAGTTAAACCTTAAAACAAAGGTTACGACCAACAAGGATATGCATCGTTATGAAAGGCCACATATCAACGAAGTTTGGTGTGGAGATAGTAGTGTTGGTCCTTATCTCACTGTTGATGGCAAGAAAAAGAAAGTTTGGATCATTGCTTTATTAGATGATGCCTCTCGTATGATTACAGGCATCGATATTTTCTTCAATGATAACTTCGTGAATGTTATGTCTGTTATGAAATCAGGTATCTCAAAATTTGGCAAGCCCAAAATATTAAATTTAGACAATGGAAGTAGCTATAAGAATAAGCAGATTAGCCTTCTCGCTGCCAGAATCGGTACCACTTTGAGTTACAATCCTCCTTATACTCCCATCGGAAAGGCAAAAATAGAGCGCTTTTTTTCTACCCTAAAGCAACAATGGATGTCACAATTAAACATGGCTGACTTTCATAATCTAGACGATTTAAGGGTATCTCTTTACGAATATATAAAGCTTTATAACAACCGTGTACATTCCTCATTAAACGGATTATCTCCTATGGACCGCTTCTTTCAGGAATCACCTATCATTAAACGACTCTCAGCGGAGCAGATAGAATATAGTTTCTTACTAGAGCTTGAAAGACGTGTATCGATTGATAATGTTGTTGTCCTAAATAACGTTGAGTATGAAGTCGATTACCGTTATTCAAAGCAACGAATTCTACTAAGGTTTTCTCCAGATTTGAAACAGATCTTTGTTGTTGATAAAAGCACTGGCGAATTAACACCAATTAAGCTTTTAAATAAACAAGAAAACTCTCAGATTAAACGTAAAAAAGTCTGTTTGACAGGAGGTCAGTAACCATGGACTACAGTAGCCGTTTCGGATTAGAATTCAATCCCTTTATGAAAAACACACAAGAAGTTTTGGTTGAAACAACTGAATTTAAAGAAAGTATTTATCGCTTAGATATCTTACTCAATACAAGAGGATTTGGTCTCATCACAGGTTCTCCTGGCAAAGGTAAAACTACCATTGTTAGACACTGGGCTAAAGGGCTTAATCCTTCCCTTTATAAAGTCATCTATAGCTCTTTATCGACATTAACTGTTGTTGAGTTTTACAAATATTTAGCTAGACAATTAGGTCTTGAACCACTCTTTCGAAAGAGTGATAACTTTCGTATCATTCAAGATGAAATAAACCGTTATTCTATTGAAAAACGTATCACGCCTGTTATTATTATTGATGAGGCTAACTATATCAATAACGCTATCTTAAATGATTTGAAGTTACTCTTTAACTTTGATATGGATTCAAAGGACAGGGTTGTGGTGTTACTTGTTGGTTTACCGCAGCTCAATAACACTCTTCGTTTAGTGGCTCACGAACCATTAAGGCAACGTATAACCATGAACTATCACTTAGAGGGATTAACTAAAGAAGAAGCTAAAACATATGTGACAAGTAAACTTAGTGGAGCAAAATGTTTTACAAGTATATTTAGTGAGGGTGCTCTAGAAGGTATTATTAATGCTTCAAACGGAGTACCTAGAGTCATTAATAAGATATGCAACGCCTGCTTGTTAATTGCACATAATCAAAGCTTAAATGAAGTGAACAATGATATAGTAATGTTGGCTGTTAATGAAATAGAAATTGGATAAAACTAAGACCATAGTCATCAAAAACAGATGATTATGGTTCTTCTTTTTACTAGAAGCTAATTAAATAATGTGAAGATAGAGCCTTAAATATAATGAAGAAGGTGCTATATGTAATGAAGTTCAGCATCATTTAGCTTGAAGAAATACACATCAAATAATTTGAAAATCAACACCTTGGTACGGTGTTACCGCAACAAGTGTAATCTTTTAGATTACATAGAAAAGCATTACCCCTTCCTCTTCGCTACTACTACCTCATGCGTCAGTCCTAAGTCCTCTTACTAATTTAGGTTGTGCCATTATATAGTAAGTCTTTGCTGGTTGCTATCAACCCAGCTGGAAGTAGGACCTTCCCGTCGTTATCTCTAGAATTCTTTCACTGGATGCTATAACCCCTACCCCGGCTGCTCCTGTAGTGCATTTAACCGTTTCTTCCTACAGGACGACGGCTTTCCCCAACAAGGCAATGGGTCAGCGCAATCATAGACTCTTCTACAGCTTCAGAAGAGGCGACCATTTCGGGGCTGCAGTATTCGTTAAAGCCTTATGGCCTCCAGTTTTGCTCGCTACTC
>CBFIII010000105.1:0-7666 GCA_965662645.1 Bacteroidales bacterium | reverse complement strand
GGTGTAATCTGTGGAGCTGCCATCGCTTGCTAGTTGAGTCGCTACACTAGTGCCAAAGGTGACTTTGCTTAGTGCTGAGAGCGTGGTTTCGATGGCGATACTTCCATCATTGAAGTTGGTAACTAGCTTGCCAGACTCAAAAGTCTGCTTGCTAATGTTGCTCAGTACATAGCTCGACATACTACCTGAGGTAGGTGTGAGCTCGATGACTTTCTGTTGGGCACACAACCATACTGGTGTGAGCGCAAGCACGAGAAGAAATGTTTTCTTCATTGTGTTTGGTTTTATTAGTTAGTATTAACTGAATTTGTAATTATTTTAGATCAAAGATAGACGTATCGATACCCGCAATATCAACGTATAACTCTCATTTATCAGCAGGCAGCTTTTATTGCATTTAACGCAAAAACAGACAAGAAAACTCTCATTATTGCTGAGTATTATTGATAAATGCGTCTTTGTGAATCATTTCACTGCCAAAGGTATATTATATTATGCAAAGCTTAATGCATTTATTAAATTAATTGATAGGTTGCGTTTTTCTTTCACTTTATCATTTATAGGGGATAGCTAGGGGAAAAATATTGCTGGTTGCGGTGTGTTTATTCTAGAGCATTCCATAATGCAAGACTAATAACCTGAGTTCGACATTAAATTCTAGCCACAAAAAGATATATTATTAGTCCGTTTATGCTTACAATTTAGAAGTAATAACAGACTATTTATAAAAATCAAAAGTGCAAAGATGTATTTTAATTGATTTTTCCTACGTGTTTGCTTTTATACCGATTATGAATTGAAATGTGCTTTATTTCGCTTCGCTTATAAAACTCAATCAATTCTATATCGGCATAATACCACCAACTGTTAAGGCTCATTTTAAATTTTAATTGGTATTATTTGGCATAAATTCACCCAAATTCAATCACAATAGCCCGCTATTGCTTCTTGAATTTGATTAAATTTCTACTCAAATAAAATTCAAACTGTGACCGAATTTAAAATCGAACTCAGGTTAATAGCTTCTCGTTGCAAACGTGGGCATTGGGAGGTAATTGTTGTGTGAACTTAATATTTTCGTAAATCTATGATTTGGCGTACTACTAAAAACTACCGAAGCACTTGGAACCGTGGAATCAAATCTGTATCACCAACAATTAAACAATGCGTATCTAGGTTATTAGATTTACCATTTTTTTGATATTCTAATCAATTAAATACTAAGGCGATAAG
This sequence comes from Bacteroidales bacterium, assembly GCA_965662645.1. Classification (GTDB taxonomy): domain Bacteria; phylum Bacteroidota; class Bacteroidia; order Bacteroidales; family UBA5342; genus UBA5342. The sequence continues at coordinate 6,433 of CBFIII010000105.1, read as the reverse complement.
AAAAACGCCAACGTCCTAATAATTAAGACATCTTATCTTATAATTCAATTTTTATTTTCTCAACCATCTCAGCATATTCAGCATCCGAAAGCGTCACTTTTTTAGGATTCATCTCAAAAAGACCTCCAAATTCATACCCACCTTTATACTTAGGCACTACATGGAAATGCAGATGAGATATCGTATCGGCATAGGCACCATAGTTGATTTTTTCTGGGTTAAATGCTGCTGTGATCGCTTTACCTACTGTTGCTACATCGCGCATAAAAGCATTACGCTGTTCATCACTCAATTCGTGAAAATCAACCGCATGATCTTTGTAAACAACATTACAACGTCCAGGGTGTGATTGCTCTTTAAATAAAAAGAGTTGAGAGACTTCTAAATCACAAATTTTAATCATTAATTGGTGTAATGTTTCATTGTCCTGACAATATAAACATTCCGAAATAGGTGTTTTCATAATAAGTTCTTTATTTTAAATATTTTAATCGCACATTCTGGTTTTTATTCCACGAAACTAACGGCGAATAATAAACTATTTTGCAAATAAATATCCCTTACACTTACAGTAGGAATATTAATTAGTGAATTATTAATTCATTTTTTAAGAGCGCAAAAATATAGTATTCTTATTGAAATTAAGAATAATATCAATAATAGAATAGATGAAAAAGAGGCTCTATATCGTTTTGTGTGGATTGAAATTATGCTTAGATATACACCATCCCTACGGGATTTTAAAATGATGAATTGATGAACTACCATAACTACGTGCCGATGGCACTTGAAAAACAGCTTGTTTCATAAAGTTCTGTAAGGACAATATTATGGTAGATAAACAATAGTTATTGAAAACAAAAAATCCCATCGGGACGGTGTTATTTTACCTGAAAAGATGAAGTCGAATCATTAAGGAATAAGACTTACCCATACTAAACGACATAGCCCCCAAAAAGAGTTCAAAGAATTTATGTTCAAGCTTAAATTAAAGAATCCATACCCCATTAACATAAGGAGAAAACCAATAAAACAAAGGTTTTTAATTAACACAACAATCTAACCTGTAACACAAGTGTCATTTTATCACTTACATATCTTTTAAAATAGTCACTTTTAATTGTCGCTTGGGCATAAAAAAAACAGCCCCTACTTGGAGTGTTTTTATATAGCAATGAACTCACTTGCGGCAAGCAAACAGAGTATCAAATTTGTAATGATATCTTACTTAAGTTTCCAAATCGATACCTCAACAATAGAAACATGAATATTTCGTGATGTCAATTTTTGCGCCGCTTGCAAATTAACAGGCTGACCTACTAACTCGAATTTTTCTTGTAATATCAATTTTATGGCTTCAAAAGAACTTACCGTTTCACCATCTTTTTTTAAACCACCTAACCAATGTTCGTGTTTTATAGTGTTCTTTTCCCAATCGTAAGTGGAGCCTAAAATCAGAATGCCATCTTTATTTAATCGCTCATTAATCGAAGCTAAAAACTGATCGGGAGCCTGTAATTCTTCGAGCAAATTAACGGCTAAAATCACATCATAGCCCGTATAAATGGTTTTCAGATTATTGGCATCAGCTTGTATGAACTGTAAGTTGTTTGTTTTCGTCAGACCAAGTTTAGATAGTTGAATTTCATTATAATTAATCAACTCACCTTCGTCTTTTGTGAGGTAGCGAATAAACCCTTTTTCTTGTAATTGAATAGCCATTCGTATAAAACGAGCAGAGAAATCAATGCCTGTGATATGATCAAAATATTCTGCCAATTCAAAAACAGTTCTTCCCGTATCACAATTCAAATCTAGCATTTTCAATCCCGTTTGCCCATTCAGTTGCTGGATACATACCTCAGCCAATTGTTTCTGAAAATGATCAAAAACCAAAGGAGCTTCTTCATAATTGAAAGCACAGGACTGCGCTACTTCTGCATCTTTTTCATATTCATCTTTGCTTATTTGTAACATCTGTTCCGATTGTACCAAACGAAAGCCTGCATGTTGATAAAAATGACGACGAAAAGCATAACGCGCATACCAAGTGGCTTCATTTCCACTTGAAATCCACGAACCCCCTTTTATAATATTGTGTTGTCCATCAAAAGTAGGTGCCGAGAAATCATCGTAGAGAGGATGTACTTTAAAACCTTGAAAGCCCGTTATCGGCGTCTCCGTCCATTGCCAAACATTACCAACCAAATCATAAAAATCACCCTGTTTGAATTGATTTACAGGACAAGGCGAAGTAAAATGTGACAAACTAATATTGGCAGAAACACTTGCGAAATTCTCATCATTAATGCCATTTTGCTGAACCAAACTATACCATTCTGCTTCTGTAGGCAAACGAAATATTTTCCCTTCTTTTTCCGTTTTCCAATTGGCAAAAGCTTTGGCTTCCAAATAATTGACCTCAGCAGGCCAGTTTAAAGGCAGTTCTATTTCCTGATCTACAAGACGTAAAAAATATTTCTCATTGGCTTTACGCCAAAAGAGCGGATGTTCCACGTTCTTAAACTCTTTCCAGTTCCATCCTTCAGAGGTCCAATATTCCTTTTTCTGATAAGCTGCATCTTTTACAAAATCAAGATACTCCCCATTTGAAATTAAGAATTCCGAGGCTTCAAAAGGTTCCACTTTTATACGATTTTCACCATATTCCAAATCCCAACCATAAAAACGATGATTATTGGGTTTCCCCAAAATCAGATCCGTACCAGCAACGGGCAACATACGGTTCTCTAGATTTATCCCAATATTAGAGCATCGCGTACCAAGCACATTGGGGCGTATATCATTAAGAGGCAGTTGACGGATAAGTACCGAAGATGTTTCCACATGAATATGTTCGTGTTCAATGCCCATCATAATTATCCAAAATGGATTCTCAGCCGTAATGGGCATCTGTAGTGGCGTGTTGTCAATAACACTTAAAACCTGTTTTTTTACCTTTTGACGGTAGTCGTAAACTTCGCGCACAGTGGGCCAATCGTAATGCTGTTCATTCAAATCGTCCCAACTCATTTCGTCCACACCAATGGCAAATAAAGACTCAAATAAAGGATTGATACGGGTATCTATCATTTTGGATAAAATGAGTTTATTGATATAAAATACAGCCGTATGTCCGTAATAAAAAATGAGAGGATGACGCAAAGGATCTGCCCGTTTATAAAACGCATTATCATTTTTTAACTGTTCATAATTTTTTTCATCTAGCGCAAATGTTTTGATGAAATAGTCACGAATTTCAGCTTTTTTATCTTTTATATTTCCGTTTACCAGATCCACAGTGTGGGGTACAAAATGACTCATAGATTAATAATATTAGGGTACTAAAGCATATCGACTTTGTTTAAAGTCCTAATTATTTTCTTTCGCTCACCCCAACCCCCTTACTGCAGGCGGTATCCCGTAGCTATCATATTTCAATGAACGGGAAAAGGGGATTCCACTCGCAGCGTAACATTCCTATTAGAGAATAAAAGAGTGAGCATAGGAAAATCTTAATATTTCAGATGACTTTAAACAACTTTATCTATTTCTAAATTTGATTACAAATATAAGTAATAGAAATCGTTTACTTATGCATTTTTAGCAAACCTACCAGCCAGCCCATGTCAATGTGATAAAAGACACGTTGCCTTTCTACAGACTCTAACGCCTTTAGCGTGGTAGGCACCCTGTAGCTATTCAATTTCAAGGAGTGGAAAAAGAGTGGATACTAATGGCTAGGTAAGTCAAGGACAAACGACATTAATTAATCTACACGATTTATTGGTGCACATTAATAACAATTGCAATCCCATTTGCTTTTGGTACAGATCAGATAAGTCAGTTTTATGCCTACAAACCAAGCTTTCACATCACCAGAGGTGGTGGTCGAAAAGACAGAATTCAACTGATAATCGATGGGATTATCAGTACGGGTAAAGAGTTCTTTGTTAACTCTATCTGTTCGGTTAATATCAACCAATCCATAATCCATTTGAAGGCTGATACGCCAATCATTTTTTTCTTTTTTATCTATGGAGAAATAATACCCCAATTCACCACTGAGAGAGGCATTAACTCCCATATTTATTTTTCCTGAGTCTTCAATTTTTTTATTCGTCACAAAATAATGATTTGGCATATCTTCAAAATCATCGAAAAACCATTCATAATCACCCGTAGTAGTTAACAAGGAAGACGATTTATAATTAGAAAATAGCTTAAACCCTAATTTCACACCGCCAAGAGCATAAAATCTATCCACTTTATAACCATACATTATGGGGATATTAAGGTACCCCAAAAGGTTGGTCTCTTCAAAATCGGCGAAAGTAGCATTCATCGTAAATTCAGAATAGGGAGAAATATCATTATCTATCATATCATGATCATCGGTCATATCTCCTACCCTTTGCATACCAGCTCCTAGGATGCTTAACTCTGCACCTATGGACCACATATTATTAAATCCTTTGTGAAACTCATATCCTACGCCCAAATTGCCTGCTGGCAAGCCATAATTATTGATGTCAGCATAGGAATAGGTCAGCTGAGAATAGCCCAAAGATCCCCAAACAGCTAAATAAGATTCTTTTAGTTGATCAAAGTAAGTATAATGATTTCGTGCTAATGAAGAAGCACAAACGCCCCACAAAAGCAGAAATATAACACCATATTTTCTCAGTATAACATTATTCATTAATCCTTACATTTATTACTATAATTACACGCTTTATTTTGACTTTATTCCACATTATAAATTTCCTTACTTAAAACCTCGTCTATTTACTATGCGTTAGTTGATATTATCATCAGAAGTCTATTCTACAATTATTTTTTCTGTTTTTGCAATGCCATCCTTAGTCTCTACTGTGAGTAAATAAAACCCGGAAACATGCGGTTTAGGAATTTTATTGTTTCCATTCCAAACAGAATAATGACCAATCAGCTTGTTTTTTATATCCCATATCTTCACCATACCATCTTCAGATAATAACACATTGATATACTCCTGATTTTGTACATAAGTGGGGAAAACGGAAATAATATCTCGTATTTCGGGTCTAAAACCACACGAGAATTTGCTTATTTGATCTTCGATACGGGTCAAAAGCACACTATAGGTCGCCTCCAAATCCAGCAGTTCTTCTATGTAAACATATGACCCCTTCTCACCAGAAATAGGCTGACCATTCTTATACCATTGGTAATCAGAAAAGACATAGCCACCATTATATCTATCATTCAATAACACCAATACGTCACTCCACTTCTGAACTATAATATCTTTTGAATATAGCACTGACAGGTTCAAACGCCTATCTGTTATTCCACATATAGGATCCAAAAAAGAAAGCGTCATCTCATAATCGTCGGGACGTAAACTATCGGGTAATAAAAGATATATCTCATCAAAAGATGAAAATTTCTGATTCTCCACATTTTCGAATCCAGCCCGAATAGCCTTGTCTTCAAAAAACAAACTGTACCTATCAGGAAAACCATTATAAACCTCAAAAGGTATAGTCAAACTCTTTTCGTCAGCGCATACCTCAAAGACACTATCCACTTCATAAATAGGACAAAAAGTATAGACATTAATACTCTGAGGAACACTCTTACAGCCCGTTACGGTATCAGTGATAATAATCTCATAGACACCATCTTCAAGCAAAGAAAGATCGCCATCTTCTACCCCATTTATTGAGTAAATATAATTCTCAGAATTTTGAACATCCACAATCTCAACCGATCTCTCATTAAACGGTGCTTCTAAATAAAAATCTATCTTTGCTTTCACGAACAAATCCAAAGTAATCAAACTATCCGACTCATCTTTATTGGGAAGTATTTTTTGATAACGCCCTGTTTTTGATTCCAAAAAGCCATGCTCATCATAAAAGGCACCGTAACAAGTTGTATCTACAATATAAGTCGTATCAGAATAATCAATCATAAGATCTAAAGTGATGATGCTATCGCAACCCAAACGAGTAGAAAAGATGAAATCATGCAACAAACTCTTGGTTCCAACAGGAAAAACAACATCTCGGTATTCAAAAGGAAGAGCGGTCTTGTGAATTGTTACTTTTTCGGTAATAGCATAGGATGGATGAACTGTCAATTTAAAATCAACACAACTCTCACATCCATTGACTGCTGTAAGATGTACTGGGTAATTGCCGCTCTTAGTTCCCACTTCGAAAACAGTATCCATATAACTGTAAGGCAATTCACTAGAACAAATAACACTAGAATCTTGCATACTATAAGCAGGGCAAACAATTAATAGCAAGTGAATAAGACTATCGCAACCAGTAACCGTTAAATGATCGAAAGTATATATACCTTCCACTGTTCCTATGTCGAAAACAGTATCTCTATAACTGTAAGGAAGATCTTTTTCACAAACCCACACGGTATCTATAAT
>CBFIII010000104.1:0-7689 GCA_965662645.1 Bacteroidales bacterium | reverse complement strand
CTTTACATCATCATCATCATCATCACTCCATCTATTCAAATTGAGGATAGATGATCTTTTTTGTTTCTCCCAAAAAGCAACGAGCTAGCGAGGCAGTAGTTTGTGATAGTGCCACCATTAGAGGGCGTTTATTGTCTGCTATCATTACATCTGTGCTTAGTATTTCTAACAGTTCGGTTTTGTGTTGAGGTTCTAGTTTTTCTATCCATTCATACCTTAAGGTCATGTTATAGACCAGTTCGTCCACATAGGGGCGGTAAGGTTCCATAATGTCGTCTGCTAAGCAAAAGGCATTGTAGCGGTTGCGGTGATGAATGCCTAAGGTGTTGAGCAAGCCAGACCCTGCTAAAGAACGCGCCACACAAGCACGCAATACAATGTAGGCATAGTTAAGCAAGGGGTTGGGGTAGGAGCCAAAACGTTCACGGGTGAATTCTTTTCCAAATAGACGTTTCCAATACAAGCGTGCAGCGTGCCCTTCGCGGTTGCTACTATCATCACTTAAAACCTCTTTAGCTAAGGCTAGTAGGTCACCGTTAGGTTGGTTAATCTTTTTGAGAAAGGCGGCTTGGTTGGTGATTTTAGCTTCCGTCGTTTGTTTCCACAAATTCTTTTTTAACGGAAGTGTGGCTTCTATCTGATTACGAAAGATTTCACTTTGTAAATTATTCCCATCTAATGTTAATAACATTCCTGTAGGCATATGCTTTTCATCGCAAAATATAATAGCCGTGTTGTTTTCGTTAAGAGCTGATATCAGTGGCATAGAGATGCTAATTTGTGGATGCTCTAAGACCAAGAAGCCTATATCTTCTACGGGTACACTTTTGCTTTTTCCTGTTTTATTATCCAATACCATCTGTCTATCTTTATAGTGCAAATGATAGGGATTCGCGATGTAGAGGGTGCGTTTTAACATGGGTTTATATTTTTGTTATTTTGCCTAAGGGTGAGAGTTTGAAATCTATATTCTCTATGAGAGCATTAAATTGATTATGGTTCATTTTGCGTTGAGCCATATATTTTTCATCTGATTTAAATACACCATCTTGTGTTTTTAAGTCAGAAGCTGAAGTTGCTTCTTGGTTAAAACGTAAAACAATAGTTGCGTATTCGTCAATCTTTCCAGATGAACGTTTTATTCTATTGATACTTAAACCTACAACTTTATAATATCTTTTCATTATTTCTTCTATTCTTAGGTCCCAAACTTCTTCAGGAGAAGATTCCCATAAAATCACCATCGTGCCAGGTTTTATAACAGCTTTAAAAGGAATCTCAGTCTTTTTTACTGTTTTTGTTTTAAGTAAAAGTCCTTCATATTTATCCAGTTCTTGTCCTTCCAAATCTTTTTTTACAGATAGCTTGAAATATTCCCCAGCATCAATGTTATTAACCAATTCAAAATCGCGCAATATCTTTCCTTTTGCATCTTTCCCCTCATAGATAGCCATAAGGTAGTTGCCATCATTTGCGACATGGTAATGTTCTTTGTATTCCTTACGAGATTGTTGTGAAATATCTCTTTGTTTTTTTATATGTAGTGGATTTGTAACTGTAGGTTGCAGCACCCTCACTTTTTTAATAGGGATAGGTTTTCCATTTTTATTAGGTAAAGAATAAAGTAACTGAATAGCCTTTTTAAGTTCCTCTATGTCTTTATCAATCTCAGGTTCTTCACATTCTTCCGCATTTTTACGTTTCTTTGTGAGTGAGTCAATTTGTTTTTGTATGACTTTTTCTTCTTTCCTAGCATTAATGATGATTTCCTTCACTTTTTCGTCAACAATATTTTTTATATTACTATCCTCAAGTGAAACTAATGGTTTTCTAACGACATATTTTATTTGCTTCTCGGTTTCTCCTTTTTTATTAATAACTTCACGTTCTATAGCTCCATAAAAAGTGTCTTTGTGTAAGCTACCTCTTACCGTATCTCCTTGTTCATAGAGTGAGATTTTAACAAGTTTTTTATTCCCGTTTTCGTCTAGTATTGTTTGTGTATGGTAATGCTCAATGATTTTTTTTCCTCTCTTGTCTTTTAGAAATTTACCATTTAAGTCTTTTTTATAATCTGCTTTATATTGAATTTTTCCACGTACTCTAATTTTTTTCTTGCTCTGTTTCGGGAGGTTGTCTGGGGTGTAATGTGAAATGAGTACTTCATTTTCAATATCTAAGACATCTTGAGTGAATGTTTTCCACGGCTTTTTAACTTGTGGTTTTTCAGTCTTGTTATTTAGAAATGCATTTTCTCTATCATGATAATATTTTGCTAGCTTTTCATAGTTATCTTTGGTCATACACGCCATAGTGATAGCATCTACACAATGATGGATGTGATTTATGCGCGCTTTTTTCTCGTATTCATTTTGAAGTCCCCATATTTTTCTGAAATCAGCTACGGTATTACCCTTTACAGTATAAACTTTGTCAAAAACAGTTTTTAAATAGAGCCTAGAATATTTTGTGATGATACCTATATCTACCATTTGGCTATTTTTAAAGCCTTCAGGTACATCTTCCATCGTAAAACGTTTGTATTTGTTTTTCCAATAGTTACGTTCATAGCTTAGTTGATGACGCCTTTGTATTGCACTATCTTTTTGTGCTTTATCAGTAGCTCCTTTTGCTTGTTTTACTGTTCTTTCTATTTGTTTATCTAAGTCTTCAATTTTTTCTTCCCAATGTTCTATGCGAGCTAATATTTCTTTATGATTTGTTAATTCTGAAGGAATAGCATTTCTCTTTACATCTCGGTTAAATCGGTTTTCACAAAGTGTTTTATTTTCTTGTGAGTTATCATAGGATAGGCTTCTAGGTATGGTGTGTTCTATGTCATAACTAGGATTTGCTCCTAGAAATTCATTAATTGCAATTTCATGTCCTGAGTATAGACATTTATGATTTTGTTCTTCCCAGAGTTGATATTTAAGAATTTCGTCTTCTGATGGTTGTTTGTCGTCTTTTAAAAATTCTTTAATCTTAATTTCGTATTCTTTTCTTTTTTTCTCTCTTCCATTTTGCCAAGTTCTTAAACCTGCACGCTCATTGGCGTTGAGTAATCCTCTGGACATCTCAATATGTATTTTTGTGAAGTTATCTATAATGCCTTCTTTGATGAGTGCGTTGATGACAAGTCTCAATTGATGAAGAGCGCGCATTGCCATAGGATTACGTACTGAAGATGTCATAGGGCTACCAAGATATAAGCGACCATCATCTCTTCTTTGTGCGGGTTTATAGGTCTCAATAGCAGATGGGTGGTAAAGTTTTTTTTCGTTGATATGACCAAAATTATCTTCTAGAAATGAAATGACGCTTTCATCTAAACGTTTAATTTTTACATACTCTCCTTTGCCAAAGTCCTTTTGCATTTGTATTTCCAGTAGAGTGTTAGCAGTATCTAGAATTGTTTTCTTCTTTTCTTCTGAAAAATGTTGAAATTGATTAATACCAAAGACTGAAATGATTTTAGATTCTAAATCATTAATCAATAGTGGTTTTGCTTCGTTGCTCCAAACGTTATTATTTTTGCGTGCATCAGTAATAAAACCATTAATAGTGTTTGAAATAAGTGTTTGATCTCTTTGATTTAAGATTATATCTTTAATCGATTTTTTAATCAATATTTTGTTTTTATCATCTTCCCAAATATGAGCGGGTACTGTTTCCTCCATATTGGCAAGAAATACTGCATGAGAATAGATAAGTCCTTCACGCAAATAGGGAAGGATTTTGTTAATGGCTTTGAGACTTAGGGATGCAAAGTCTTGTTTTAAATGTATCTTATCTGTAAAATAGATGCATTGCTCATCATCTAATTTTAGTGTTTCTTTTGCAAATTGTTTTAACTTCTTGTCGGAATCAAAAGTATATAAAGCATGCCATGCATCAGTGATGATTTTTGGTGTATTCCCATTTTTATTTTTAATGAATTGGTAACTATCATCGATAAAAGAATTACCAAAAAGTTCTTTGAATCGTGCTGAAACAGGACAGCCACTGACTGTGGTTTTCATTGAATAATTAAAGAGGTAATCTTCAGTATTTTTATTTCTGTCTTTATAGAATTTATATTGTTTTTTGGGAGCTAGTTGTTTGGCTAAGTCGTCAAAATCGAAATGTTCTTTTTGCAAGAAGAAGCGAGGAATAATTTTATTTCGTTCTTCTGTATTTAGAACTCTTAATTTTTCATCATCAGGTGTTTTAATCTTGATATTGTTGATGAAACATAGCATACGGTATTCTTCAAATTCTGGTCGTGAAGTGGAGCAGCGTGCTTTATTTGGTTCAAACACACATTTCCCAATTAGTCCTTTTTGCGATTTTAATGGTCGTTGATAAAATATGGCTTTATTTAATTTTGTTCTTATTGCTTTGGGAATATTTTGAAATTCACAAATACGATTAAATTCATCTAAATAATCTTCTTCTCGGTGTGTGTATTGGTTTCTTATTTTTTCTCCTTTGAGATAACAATCTTCATAGAAGTATTGACCCAAGGTTCTACCACCTTTTCTCTCTTGTAATTCTCTGATATTGCTTTTTACTTTTCCCTTTTCATTTTCAGGTGTTGAATCAAGTCGATTACTTAGGAAACCTCTTCGTTGGGCTATGTGATAAAAAGCGCGACCGATTTTTTGTTTGTCAGCCTCGTTATTTAAATCTAGTTTTTTTGTTATACATAGGTGTCTGAAAAAATAAGGGTTCTTTTCTTTTATGTTGTTTTCGTCATTTGTGAGCCACCAATTTTTGAATGCAAGATTATTGGGATATATTCTTTTATATCGCCATAAGTTGAGTGTTTCTTCGGTTAAAGCGGGACAATAGCCAAATTCAGATAGTACTTTTAATGTTTCAATTTTTCTAAGTTTTCTTCTGTATTTTAGTCTTCTTGCACTTCTATGCTCTGTTCTATCAGCTGCTTTTGAGTTTTCTATTCCTTTTTCAATTTTTACACCTTCTTGAAAAATCCTGACGCCTTTGTCTGCTAATGCAAATTGTCCATTTTCCTCATCTATCACAGCCCATCCCAGGCTATTGGTTCCTAAATCTAATCCTAAAATACGTGCCATTTTTTTAAATTATTAGGTAATTATTTGTTTATGTCCTTTAAATTCATTTACCTTTGTCGTTAGATAAATATTCCAAATTTTATCTTATCACAATAAGGCTATATGCCGAAGGTTTTAGACCTATACTCCCGCTTCGGTGGGAGTTTTTTTGTTTCAGGAATGTCTTGACTGGGGCATCTTCCCTGTTTCGGCTCACAAACTTATAAAACTAATTTCTGAAATTCAAGTGATTACGATGATAATGTGTTCCTTGTCTTCTTTGTTTCTCAAAAAGTATCGCATTCTTATCTTCTCTCTTCTCTTTTTTTGTTTTTATTAAGTCTTTATCGTTCAGCTCATTTGGTGCTGATATTATGATCTATATTGCTGATTTTAAAAAGATCAACTTATTTTAAGCTTATTTGTTAAAGTTCATATTATATCAATCCCATGAAAAGTTGTATTTTTGTGTCTTAGAATTGAAAACAAAAAAAACTATAAATATGAGCGATACACAATTGTTGAATAAAGTTGTACTTAGAGCTGAAAAATGGCTAGAGGGCAACTATGATGCACAGACTAAGGCTGAAGTGAAAGCCTTATTGGATGCTGAGGATAAAGCTCCTTTAATTGATGCATTTTACCGTGATTTAGAATTTGGTACTGGCGGTTTGCGAGGCATTATGGGCGCAGGTACTAATCGTATGAATATCTATACTGTAGGTGCGGCTACTCAAGGTTTGTCCAACTATTTACTGAAGTCATTTCCTGATATGGAGCAGATTTCTGTATGTATTGGTTACGATTGTCGTAATAATAGTCAGCTTTTCTCAAATATAAGTGCTGATATTTTTTCTGCTAATGGTATTAAAGTTTATCTTTTTGATGCATTGCGTCCTACGCCAGAGATGTCATTTGCTATTCGTGAATTAGGTTGTCAAAGTGGTATTATTCTTACTGCTTCTCATAACCCTAAGGAATATAATGGTTATAAGGCTTATTGGGATGATGGAGCACAAATGTTAGGACCACATGATACTAATGTGATTGACGAAGTGCAGGCTATTGCCTCTATTGATGATATTAAGTTCGAAGGTAATAAAGCACTTATTGAGCTTTTGGGTGAGGACATGGATAAGACTTATATAGCGCGTGTAGCTGCTTTGTCATTATCACCTGAAGCCGTAAAAAACAATAAAGATCTTAAGATCGTTTATACGCCTATTCATGGAACAGGCGTTAAGATGGTACCTGCTGCATTGGCTGCATTTGGATTCGAAAATGTGATTCACGTGCCTGAGCAAGATGAGGTAAGTGGAGAATTTCCTACTGTTATTTCTCCTAATCCTGAAGAGCCTGCTGCTTTGAAATTGGCCATTCAGAAAGCTAAAGATACCGATGCTGATATTGTGATGGCTTCTGATCCTGATGCTGACCGTATTGGTGTGGCTATGAAAGATGATAAAGGCGAGTGGATACTTGTTAATGGTAACCAAACGGCTTTGCTTCTTACTTATTATATGATTACTAGGTGGAAAGAAAAAGGTTTGATTACTGGCAAAGAGTTTTTTGTTAAAACTATTGTTTCTACTGAGTTGTTGAAAGAGGTAGCTGAAGCTAATGGTGTAGAATCTTTTGATTGTTACACGGGTTTCAAATGGATTGCTGCTGTTATCAAAGGTCTAGAAGGAAAGAAAAAATACATCTGTGGTGGCGAGGAAAGTTTCGGTTTCTTGTGTCAGGACTTTGTGCGTGATAAAGATGCTGTTTCTGCTTGTTCTATGTTTGCTGAGATGACTGCCTGGGCCAAAGATAAAAACTTTTCGTTGTATGAATTGCTTCAGAATATCTATCTGGAATATGGTTATTCTAAAGAAAAGATGATATCTGTAGTACGTAAAGGAAAAGAAGGTGCGGATGAGATACGTCAGATGATGGTCGATTTCCGAAACGAAACACCTACCATTTTAGCAGGTTCTAAAGTGAGCATTGTTAAAGATTATTTAGCCCTTACTGCTAAAAATATGGTGACTGGAGAAATCACTAAATTAGATTTCCCTGCTACATCTAATGTGTTGCAATTTTTCACTGAAGATGGTTTTAAGGTATCAGTTCGTCCTTCGGGAACAGAACCTAAGATCAAATTCTATATGGAAGTAAAAGGCGATTTGAAGAAGCGTGAAGATTATCGTGCAGCTGAAGCTAAAGCGGATGAAAAAATTCAGGCTATTGCCAAAGATTTAAAATTAGTATAAAACGAAGAATTTGCTTTTAACGTTTTAAATATCAATTATAAAAATCCCTATTTCGATTCTTGAAGTAGGGATTTTTTATGCTTAAAAATAGATTTATGTTTTTTCTGCGTTGAAGAACTATAGCTTGTTCGATTATAATAGAAATGAAGACGTAGAACAATAAAACCACAGGTTGGTTTGATTATAAAATAACATTTTCTTTTCATTTGTGAAGTACGAATGCATGCTCGTACCAAATGATATTTTATGCTTAAAAATAGATTTATGTTTTTTTCTGCGTTGAAGAACTATAGCTTGTTTGATTATAATAGAAATGAAGACGTAGAACAATAAAACCACAGGTTGGTTTGATTATAAAATAACATTTTCTTTTCATT
>CBFIII010000103.1:0-7826 GCA_965662645.1 Bacteroidales bacterium | reverse complement strand
ACTCTTCACCGTTTCCGCCAAGGATTATAAAAAACTATCACACGATTTTAAGGCTAACTTTAACAAACCATTGTATGCGATAGGAGAAATCACATCAGATGAAAATGATATCACTTGGCATATCAAAGGCCAAAAGATTTCACCACACGAAACAGGATTTGATCATTTCAAATAATCTAACATCACACTCCATCAATATTCATCATTATCATGAAAAATTACAGTAGAGTACTCACCATAGCCGGTAGCGATTCGGGAGGTGGTGCTGGCATACAAGCAGACATCAAAACCATTTCGGCGAACGCCTGTTTTGCCACATCGGTCATCACCGCCATCACCTCACAAAATACGGTAGGTATTACTGCGATATACCCCATACCCATCGACCATATCCAGTCACAAATGCGTGCAGTACTGAGTGATATAGGCACTGATGCCGTAAAAATTGGGATGTTACATAACAGCCAAACGATAGAAGCAGTCTATGAAGTATTAACAGAATACAAGGTGAAAAATATCGTCTTAGATCCTGTAATGGTAGCCACTTCAGGCAATAAATTATTACAAGACGACGCCATTAAGACATTACAGGACAAACTTATACCTATATCACGCATCATCACCCCCAACCTACCAGAAGCCGAAATTATCTTGGGCAAACAGATCACTTCACTAACGGACTGGACGCCATTAGCCAAAGAACTCTCACAGAAAAGTGGTGACGTTTCCGTCTTGCTCAAAGCGGGACATGCAAAGGGTGATACTTTGATTGATGTTTTTTACAATGCGGAAACCGATGAGAGCCTAGAACTAAAATCTAAACGCATCCATTCACAAAATACACACGGCACAGGTTGTACTTTATCTTCCGCTTTGGCTTCCTTTTTGGCACAAGGTTATGATCTGAATAAGGCAGCCAAAGCAGCAAAAAACTACATCAACGAAGCCATCGTAGCAGGTAAAGATTATAAGATAGGCAAAGGTCATGGTCCCGTTAAACATTTTTACAATTTTTGGGAGGTCTGAGATAAGTGTGCAATAAGATTTCGGTACTAAAACAGCTTAAATTTTAGAAAAACAGTCACCCTATTGAATAATAAATCACCAAGATAGAATGAAGACCAACACAAAGCAAAGTCTTAGTTTTAAAACAAAAAAAACATCCATCTACTAGAAAGCAAATGAATGTAAAACAGTTAGGAAACGACGGATTGAAAATCACATAAAGTATTAGTCAATCATAACCGTTTATACTCTACCTCACAACAAGTAGTCGAAATATCAAATGAGAAAACATTTTATTATTCGCAGCAAGCTACGGAGAATTAACCCCACAATGTGGGATTAAAACTTTTTGAAATTCTTTTTTAGCTCCTCTTTTAGATCACGATTTATCTCATCGATATACTCAAGGATAGCTTCTTTTCCCTCACGTTTTATGGCTGACGTTACAAAAAGAGGAGGTAATTCCTCCCACATTTCGGAAAGCGTATCTTTATAAACCTGAAGATTCTGATGAACTTTAGTCTGAGGCAGCTTATCGGTTTTAGTAAACACAATAACAAAAGGGACCTCACTCTCTCCTAACCAATTGACAAATTCTATATCAATTTTTTGAGGAGAACGGCGAATATCTAGCAAGACAAAAACACAGGTAAGCTGTTCCCTCTGAAGCATATAATCGGTAATAATTTTACCAAAAGAATCACGGGTACTTTTACCCGTCTTAGCAAAACCATAACCAGGTAAATCGACCAAATACCATTCTTCGTTCATCACGAAATGGTTAATCAACTTGGTTTTACCAGGATTTGAGGAAGTCATAGCCAACTTTTTACGATTAGCTAGCATATTTATCAAGGAAGATTTCCCCACATTAGAACGACCAATAAAGGCATATTCTGGTCTTGTATCTTGGGGACACTTACTGACATCCGTGTTACTTATTACAAATTCTGATTTTGTTATGTCCATTCTATTTTATACTTTCTATTATAACTTATATTTAACTACCCCGCTGTTAGCAGACGGAGTATTAATTCGAAACACTTTTTTTTATTCGCAGCAAACTGCGGGGTACAAGATAGTCTTTAATCGTAACATTTATCTTTTTTTCCTAAAAAACTCCCTAACGAGAGAAGAAGATTCCTCTGATAAAATACCAGAGACAACCTCTGTTTTAGGATGCAAGATACACTCATCGATACGACTAAAACCACGCCTATCGTCAGCAGCACCATATACTATTTTTCCTATTTGTGCCCAAGCCAAAGCACCAGCACACATCACACAAGGCTCCATAGTGACGTATAGAGTACATCCTTTCAAATACTTACCACCCAAAAAGTCAGCCGCCGATGTAATAGCCTGCATCTCGGCATGCGCCGTCACATCATTCAGCGTTTCGGTCATATTATGTGCCCGAGCTATGATGCGTTTATTACAAACCACCACCGCACCTACAGGTATCTCTCCTTCGTCAAGCGCCTTATGAGCCTCCTCAAGGGCCTGTTGCATATACATTGTATGATCTAACATTATTCTTTTTTTTCTTG
Organism: Bacteroidales bacterium; assembly: GCA_965662645.1. Lineage (GTDB taxonomy): Bacteria > Bacteroidota > Bacteroidia > Bacteroidales > UBA5342 > UBA5342. The sequence continues at coordinate 5,271 of CBFIII010000103.1, read as the reverse complement.
ATTCCTCATCTTTTATTACTGGAGGATATTGTTTAACAAATTCATCCAAATCAATAGCATCTTCCACCTTAAAATCACCAGAACTGATACGACGCAAAGCCGTTAAATGAGCGCCAGAGTCTAAAGCCCTACCAATATCACGCGCTAAAGCTCTAATATAAGTTCCTTTGCTACACCAGATCTTCAGTGTACATTTAGGCAACGAGAAATCGAGTATTTCAATGCAATCAATCACTAATTCTTTAGCCTTAATCTCTACCTCTTGTCCTTGGCGCGCCATACGATAAGCCCGCACACCATCGACCCGCACAGCAGAATAAGCAGGAGGCACTTGCATGACACATCCCATAAATTGCGTTAAGGTATTTTCTAAACGTTCACGGCTTATGTGTTCATAAGGAAAACGCTCATCTATCTCTGTTTCTAAATCGTATGAAGGCCTTGTAGCCCCCAATTCTAATTCAGCAATATACACTTTTTCTTGAGCCTGGAGTTGATCTATTTCTTTGGTACACTTACCAGTACAGATCACTACCACGCCACTAGCCAAGGGATCTAAAGTCCCCGCATGACCTACTTTTAATTTTTTAATATCCAAATTTTTACAAATCACACGACGTACCTTATTCACTAAATCAAATGAAGTCCAATCTAATGGTTTGTCAAATATTAAAGTTTCTCCTTTTATAAAATCCATTATTATGCTTAAAAAAATGGGTTAAACCCTGAAATGACAACAATGAGTCATTCAGAAATAAATTAATCTTTATTGCGAAGCCTCCATCTTAATGATAGCCTCATCAATAATGGCAGCATGACTCAATCTGCCCTTTACTTTAGCCACAGCAGTAACGATGGCAGTTGCAATAACTTGTCCACTTTCAGCATTAAAAATGGCTTGATCAAAAATGTATTTCACGCCTTCTTTTTTAACACTCACGGTAGATATAAAACTTTCATTACTATGGAGCGAATTCTTAAAAGCAATGGCAATGCGTGCCACTACAACAATAATATCTTGTTCACATAATTCTGCAAAGCTAAGCCCCATCGTCAGAATAAACTCATGGCGTGTATGTTCCATATAATTCTGATAGACAGAGTTATTTACTATGCCCTGCATATCGCATTCATAATCTCTTACTTTCAATTTAAGACCAAATTGATAATCGTCTTTTGTCAACATATTTACATTTTTCTATTGTTTCGCAAAGGTAGGAAAAGGCTCCAAATATTTATACTTTTGTAGATAAATTGGTAAAAAGGTAAAAAAGAGGCAAAAATTAAAGGTTAGTGCATTATTAATAAGATCTTTATTTACAATCTCATAACACACTTTTCAGTCACACATAAAACACAATAATCCTCAGAAGACGATGAACATAAATATTGAAACAGGCTGGAAAGAAGCTCTGAATGATGAATTTGAGAAACCTTATTTTAAGCAACTCACGGAATTTATAGATCAGGAATACAAAACCACAACAGTATTTCCTCCTGCCCATCTGATTTTCAATGCTTTTGACAAATGTCCTTTTGATAAAACAAAAGTAGTAATCATAGGACAAGACCCTTACCATGACGACAATCAGGCACATGGCTTATGTTTCTCGGTCAATGAAGGCGTAAAAACCCCGCCCTCATTACGTAACATCTACAAAGAAATCACAAATGACTTGGGTTATAAAGCCCCCACGAGTGGCAATTTGGAATATTGGGCACAACAAGGAGTTTTAATGATTAATGCCACACTTACCGTACGCGCACATCAAGCAGCATCGCATCAACGTAAAGGTTGGGAGCAATTCACCGATGCCGTTATTCGTGTGCTTTCCGAAAAGACAGAAAATGTGGTATTTCTACTCTGGGGTAACTATGCTCAGAAAAAAGGGGAAGCTATAGATGCAAGCAAACATCTCATTCTTAAATCGGTGCACCCCTCTCCTCTTTCTGCCTCACGCGGTTTCTATGGCAATCATCATTTTTCGCAGACTAATGCTTATTTAAAATCTAAGCATATTGAAGAGATTAATTGGAAATTGGAAACAAAATAATTAACACTAGTTAGGTTCTCCCTAAATTGCAAAAACACACGAAAACATTTACTTAGGATACAAATCGTAAGCTTTAGCCAGAAAAATTGGACAAAAATAAGCAGATGCATAATATAGAAGAGAACAATAACGTTTTCTTCATTGTTAGCTCTTTTATAAGAATAAAGTATTATTTTGGCACGCTAAGGTATTCCTATGGCACAGGGTTTGACTTATTGCATAGCAAGAATTTTAAGATAGAAATAACATAGACATTATTGCATATCCTGCCATAGTGACACGACACATATAAAAATATGACAGATTTTGAAAAAGACACTCAGTTTTCGATGCTTAGTGGTGAAGAACAACAAAATGCTTTTATTCCCATCATAGCCGAAGATGATAAGATAGAAACCAAACAGGATGAATTTCCTGCTACAATAGGACTGCTTCCTTTGAGAAATATGGTTCTCTTTCCAGGCGTTATTCTTCCTATTGCCGTAGGGCGTAAAAAATCACAAAAAGTGGTGCGTAAGGCTTATGAAGACGAAGAACTCATTGGAGTAATAGCACAAAAAGATGCTAAAATAGATACACCAAAAGAAGAAGACTTATTTCCATGTGGCACTACCGCTAAGATTATCAAAATATTAGAAATGCCTGATGGTACCATCACGGCTATATTGCAAGGTGTTTCTCGTTTCAATATTGAAAAATTCATAGAAACTTCCCCATATTATAAAGTTGAAATTAGCGAACGTATTGTAGATGCTAAATTTAAAGAAGCCGACAATACTGGAGCTATCGAAGAAGCCATCAAAGACCTAGCTCAACAGGTGGTAAACTCGGCTAATAATATGCCTGGAGAGTCATTATTTGCTTTGCGCAATATTGAGAACCTTCACTTTTTGATCAACTTTATCAGTTGTCATTTCCCCTTCAAGGTAGATGATAAACAAGGTTTACTTGAGATAGATAAAATTAGCGAACGTGCTCATTTACTGATGGAGATTTTAGCTACCGAAAGTCAATTTCAGAAAATAAAAAAAGACATACAGCACAAGGTAAGCACTGACCTGAACAAACAACAACGTGAATATTTCCTCAACCAGCAAATAAAGGCGATACAAACCGAACTGGGAGATGACCCTGTGAGCCAGGAGTTTGAAGAAATGAAGGACAGAGCCATACTCAAAGATTGGTCGGATGCAGCAAAAGAGATGTTTGAAAAAGAGATGATCAAATTGCAACGCACCAACCCTTCATCACCTGAATATGGTGTGATAGCGAACTATGTAAACACCTTGCTCGATTTGCCTTGGAATACGTGTAGCAATGATAACTTTAACCTCAAAAATGCACAAAAGACCTTAGATAAAGATCACTTTGGTTTGGAAAAAGTCAAAGAACGCATTATGGAGCACTTGGCTGTTATCAAGCTTAAAAACGACATGAAATCGCCTATTCTGTGTCTAGTAGGCCCTCCTGGAGTAGGTAAAACATCACTAGGAAAATCGATAGCCAAAGCTTTAGATCGTAAATACATTCGTATGTCATTAGGTGGGTTACACGACGAGAGCGAAATACGCGGCCATCGTAAAACTTACATAGGCGCTATGCCAGGACGTATTATTCAAAACATTCGTAAAGCGGGCACTTCCAACCCTGTCTTTATGTTGGATGAAATTGATAAAGTAGGATCTGATTATAGAGGAGATCCTTCTTCGGCACTTTTAGAAGTGTTAGACCCAGAACAAAATAGCACTTTTCATGACAACTATTTAGAGGTTGATTATGATTTAAGTAAAATCTTATTTATAGCTACAGCCAATTCCTTATCTACCATCTCGGCTCCTCTGCGTGACCGTATGGAGATTATTGATGTCAGTGGTTATATTATGGAAGAGAAAGTAGAAATTGCGAAGCGTCATTTGTACCCTAAACAATTATTAAATCATGGGCTTAAAAAGACACAAGTCACACTCTCTCCTACTACATTAAAAGCTGTGATAGAAGGTTACACACAAGAAAGTGGAGTACGTGCTTTAGATAAAAAGATTGCTGCTATTATGCGTAAAGCGGCTAAAAAGGTAGCCATTGACGAGATAGAGAAACAAACCATCACCCCTAATAACCTACAAGATTATTTAGGTTTTCCTCGTTTTAGTAACGAGAAATACCAAGGGAATGATTTCGCTGGTGTGGTTACAGGCCTAGCTTGGACATCCGTAGGAGGCGTCATCTTATACATTGAAGCCAGCTCAAATAAGGGCACAACAGGCAAACTAACCCTCACAGGTAACTTAGGTGACGTGATGAAAGAAAGCGCCATCTTAGCTTTAGAATACATCAAGTCGAATGCTGAAGAGTTTGGATTAAAAGCTGAAGAGATAGAAACCTATAATGTACACATTCACGTACCACAAGGCGCTATACCTAAAGATGGACCTTCAGCAGGCATAACGATGGTTACCGCTATGATTTCTGCCTTTACAGGAAAAAAAGTAAAGAAGAACCTAGCCATGACTGGAGAGATAACGCTTAGAGGAAAGGTAGAACCCGTAGGAGGCATAAAAGAAAAGATACTTGCTGCCAAACGTGCTGGCATAAAAGAAATCATCCTTTGTGCTGAAAACAAAAAAGACATAGAAGAAATCAACGAGAAATATGTCAAGGGACTTACGTTTCATTTTGTAGAACGCATTAATGAAGTCATAGAATTGGCTATCACTAACACGAAAGCATAAATTAAGAAAACATAAATCAAGAAAGGCTGCATTGTTATAATGCAGCCTTTCTTTTTTTAATCCATAAAAAGCAGATCTTTGAACTCCTCAATAGATCGGTATTTCACACATTATTGTGCCGCACTCCTACAGAATATAACCATCTATCCTTCAATAATTTGCTCGGTAAAAAAACAGACAAAATATCAAGTTTAAAACATTTTATTATTCGCAACAAGCGGTTGAAAATAACACCCACACTTTGTAATTAAAATCTTGTTGCACATTCCATCCTTGAACACAAAATTAAGGTTCTATGTCGTTTTGAGTGGGTTTAAATTATGCGTAGTCATAACACCATCCCTACGGGATTTTAAAATAACAAATTCATGAACTACCATAACTACGTGCCGATGGCACTTGAAAAATAAGTTATTTCATAAAGTCCTGTAAGGACGATGTTATGGTAGATAAACAATAGTTAATGAAAACAAAAAGTCCCATCGGGA
>CBFIII010000102.1:0-8124 GCA_965662645.1 Bacteroidales bacterium | reverse complement strand
ATTTTGGTGAAAAGCTTTTTGACAGGCTCGTGATTGCTAGTATTACGGGATTATGATGGATTACGGATAAGCATAAATTGTTTTGTGTATTTCAATATTCCGACAAAATTCACCACAAAAACAACGAAAAATAGCCCACATTTGGTGTTTGAATTCTCCCCTATATTTGCTGTTGGCAGTTGAATAATGATACCCCAATAGGGAAATGGTGGCTTCAACATTATTGCGGAATTGTTAAATTTTAATGGGTCTTTCTTTTATTTTTTCCTAATTAATTAACTATCAATACGAAGAATAACTTGATTTCTAAACTGATTATGCCAAGCGCATTCATCTTCGTATATTTTAAATGATTTTCCTGAAAAAAATGTTTTTGAAGACGTAAAAACATTAAGTTGAACTGATTTAAATAACTTCTTAAACATTTAATGTTTAGCACATTACAACAACAATACACACTCAAAACGATATAATTAATAAGCATTCTCTATCAGCTATTTATTATGGTGATATCCTTACAATAAACACGCTTAAAAATAAAAACAAGTATAAAAAAAATAAAAATAAATTTTTATGTTTTTTTTATTATTGGATAAGAGCAAATTCATCAAAAAAAGGTATTTTTGCAAAGTCCAATTTGCAATTTAACGATTAACATGAGTTCGACATTAAATCTTAGCCACAAAAAGATATATTATTAGTCCATTTATGCTTGCAATTTAGGAGTAATAACAGGCTATTTTTTTTTTAATTATAAGTGCAAAGATGTGGTTAATGTAAATTTTCCTATGTTTGCTTTTATTTGGCATAAATTCATCCAAATTCAATCACAATAGCCCGCTATTGCTTCTCGGATTTGTGTAAATTTCTACTCAAATAAAATTCAAATTGTGACCGAATATAAAATCGAACTCAAGTTATTATTTCAATAAACAGAACATACAAATAATCGGTTATGATAACCGTAGCAAACAAAAAAGCTATAGGCTGTCATTTTTTTTTTAGAAAATAAGATATAAATAACTCATATAAATACAATCTAATGAAAGTATTAGTACTCAACTGTGGAAGCTCTTCCATAAAATACCAATTTTTAAACTTAGAGAATGGAGAATCATTAGCCTCTGGTGTTATGGAAAAAATCGGTTTAAAAGGTTCTTTTCTTAAACATCAAAAGGGTGATAATCCTAAAGTAAAACTTGAAGGAGAAGTGTTGGATCACCAAGTAGGTATTGAATTCATTCTTGGCGTTCTTCTCAGTGAAAAACATGGGTGTCTTAAAAGTTTAAATGACATTGATGCGGTAGGTCATCGTGTAGTTCATGGAGGAGAAGATTTTAAAGGTAGTGTACTTATAACAGAACAAGTTGTTGCTCAAATTGAAGAATGTATAGATCTAGCACCTTTGCATAATCCTCCTAACTTAAAGGGAATTAATGCCATTAGTGCTCTGATTCCGCAGACCCCTCAAGTCGCTGTTTTTGATACCGCTTTTCATCAAACGATGCCAAATTATGCTTATATGTATGGTATTCCGAAAGTGCTTTATGACAAATATAAAATACGTCGTTATGGCTTCCATGGTACCAGTCATCGTTATGTGTCAGAACAGGCCTGTAAATTTTTAGGATTAGATTATAGTAAGACAAAAATTATCAACTGTCACTTGGGTAATGGTGGTTCTATCTGTGCTATTAATGGTGGAAAATCAGTTGATACCTCTATGGGATTTACACCCGTTGAAGGTCTTTTGATGGGAACACGCGCAGGTGATCTTGATATTGGTGCGGTAACGTACATTATGGATAAAGAAAAGATTAATACAGAAGCTGCATCTACTCTTTTTAATAAACACAGTGGTATGTTAGGAGTTTCGGGTATATCATCTGATGCTCGCGAAGTAGAAGATGCAGCCTATAAAGAGGGCAATAAAGATGCTTTATTAGCCATTCATATCTTCCAATACCGTGTAAAGAAATACATTGGTGCTTATATGGCTGCCATGGGCGGATGTGATGTCTTAACTTTCACAGGAGGTATTGGTGAAAACTCCGATACCGATCGCGCTGCTATCTGTAAAAACATGGAATTTTTAGGTATTAATTTAGATGCCTCTAAAAATGACGGATTACGCGGAAAAGATGCGATAATTAGCACCAAGGACTCGCGTGTTACCGTTTGTGTTATTCCTACTGACGAAGAATTAATGATAGCCAGTGAAACGCAACGTATCTTAAGCGAAAAATAAGAACAACGGATTATTCCTAGCTTTAGAAATACAATTTTAAACATCAGACCTAAACCTCGTTTTCGTCTGATGTTTTTTTTTATTATCTACATTCATGGTATTTTTGTATTCTGATAAAAAAGACAAAAGACTTATACTTCTTTTGAGGTATAACTTTTCACAAGAAAAAATAATTACATGAAAATAGCACTAGCACAATTAAACTATCATATCGGTCATTTTGAAAAAAACGAGACATTAATAATAAAAGCACTTGATGACGCTATGCAGCAAAAAGCTGATTTGGTCGTTTTTTCAGAACTTTCTATCTGTGGTTATCCTCCTCACGACTTATTAGAACGTCGCGAATTTGTAGAAGAATGCCTCAAAAGTGTAGAACGTATTGCGACTAAATGTACAGCAATAGCAGCTATTGTAGGTGCGCCAGCTTTGAATCCTCACAGTAAAGGGAAACGTTTATACAACGCCGCTTACTTTCTTAATGACGGTAAAATTGAAAACATATTTTATAAAACATTACTCCCTACTTATGATGTTTTTGATGAATACCGTTACTTCGAACCTAACTCAGATTTCGAAATTTTAGAGTTCAAAGGCCAACGTATAGCTTTGACTATTTGTGAAGATATTTGGGAAAACCAACCCGTACTTAATCCTTTTGCACAAAGCAGACTATATGCCGTCAGTCCGATGGAAGAACTGATGAAGAAGAAGCCTGAAATGATTATCAATATCGCTTCTTCGCCCTTTTCTTATGTACAAGAAGGAACCCGAAAAGAAGTCTTACGTCATAATGCAGAAAAATACAAATTGCCGGTTGTTTACGTTAATCAAGTAGGTGCTAATACTGAATTATTGTTTGATGGTAACTCCATGGTTTTTGATGCAGAAGCTCAACTTTGTTTAAAGTGTAACCGATTTACCGAAGACCTTCGTGTGATAGATATGAATCATCTCACACCACAACGCAACATTTCAGTAGAAGCCAATGAGGACTATCATATTCCACTCATTAATGATGCATTGGTGTTAGGTATCAAAGATTATTTTGAAAAAATGGGTTTTAAACAAGCGACTTTAGGACTCTCTGGTGGTATCGATTCTGCGGTTGTTGTCGTCCTGGCTGTAGCGGCTCTTGGGGCTCACAATGTACGCGTTTTGCTCATGCCTTCTCACTTTTCGTCTCAGCATTCTGTTGATGATGCGGTAGCTTTAGCCAACAATCTAGGCATTCAATACGATGTGGTAGCTATCAAAGATATCTATGATCAATTTGAGAAATCACTCCAGCCCATCTTTAAAGACTTGCCTTTTAATGTGGCAGAAGAAAACATACAAGCCCGTATTCGTGGTACGCTGATGATGGGAGTTTCTAACAAATTTGGACCTATCCTACTCAACACCACTAACAAAAGCGAAGCTGCCGTGGGTTATGGTACGCTTTATGGCGATATGAATGGTGGAATTTCCGTCTTAGGAGATGTTTATAAAACCGATGTTTTTAAGTTAGCCCGCTATATGAACCGCAATGGAGAAGTCATTCCTGAAAACACCATCGTAAAACCACCATCTGCCGAACTACGTCCCGATCAGAAAGATTCCGACTCGTTGCCCGATTATGACACTTTAGATGGCATCCTATATAACTACATAGAACTCAACAGATCACCAAAAGAAATTGCCTCTTTAGGTTATGACATAGCTACTGTAACCAAGACAGTCCGATTGGTTAACATCAATGAATACAAACGTTTTCAGATGGCTCCAGTCTTACGTGTGTCTTCTAAAGCTTTTGGTTTTGGTCGTCGTATTCCTTTAGTAGCTAAATACTAAGTCATATAAAAAAAGGTAAGGATCAATAGATGATAATGTTGGAGCAGTTTTACAGTTTCAGTTACTAAGCTGAGTTCCACTCTAAGTTTTTCTTGAAATGACGAAGTATAGGTTCATACCTTGTGCTTCGTCTTTTTAGTTTTTTATTGAAAAGGAATCACAATGTTATAAATTTCTATTTTCCCGAAATTAGATTATAAATAGCAGCTTACTTCATTATTCTCTTATAATAAAGTAAGATCCTGACGCCATTGCTATAAATCCTGAGGAAAACACTCCCACACATTGGGCAATAGTTGTATGGTATTAATTCAGATATGAAATTTCACTAAATAATTCCAAAAACACAAGGACACTTCTTGCTGAAAAGTTGAAAATTTAGTCACGACAAATAATTTAATATTTTAATATTTTTTTTCACACAAAAAAATGTTAAATAGCAAGAAAAATAGCAATGTTAAGGTATAGATAATAAGCATCCTACTGATAAACATAATAATTCTAGCTCTAAAAAAGACATTCTAAAAACCACCTTACATATTAATATTAAGTTATTTATAAATAATAAAAACCTAACCCCCGTAGTTAACTCACTAAAAAGACGACAATAACTATTTATGGTTAAATAGAAGATAAAATTGCGATTATTGATTGAACCTTTTGAGCCAATTAATGTTTATATAGTATAATAAAAACACAATGCTATGAAAATCGCAATAACAGGAAGTCACGGATATGAAGGACGCTATTTAATGCGTTCTCTTAAAGAAAACGCCATTGATGTCATTGGCATTGATCGCTCGTTGCTTTATAAACAAGGAGATAAATTACAAGAACAATTGGCAGGTTGTGATGTGGTTATTAATTTAGCAGGATCTCCCATCTTAAGGCATTGGACTAGAAGATCAAAAAATAAAATTTATAATAGTCGTATTATAACAACCCGTAATTTGGTCAGTGCTATAAATGCCCTACCTGAAGATCTACGCCCTAAACAACTTATGTCAATTTCGGCTATCGGTGTTTATACTAATAACGAGAGACACACAGAAGAAAGTCGTCGTTTAAAATCTGATTTCTTAGGGAAATTAGTTCAAGACTGGGAAAAAGAAGTCTATAAGGTTGATAACTCAGTACGTGTTACCATTTTTCGCTTAGGAGTTGTTCTTGGTTTAGGATCTCAGATTATGAGGCAATTATCTACTATTTTCAACATAGGCATTGGAGGAAAAATAGCCAGTGGCAATCAACCGTTTTTGTTTGTTCATATCGATGATGTAGTGAATGCATTTCTGTGGGCTATTGGAAATCCAAAATCTGGCATTTACAATCTTGTTTCTTCTCATATTGTTGATAATTTAGAAATGACAAGAACACTCTCTTATATAATGCATCGTCCTGCTTTACTAGGCATTCCTAATATCGCTTTACGCCTATTTTTTGGAAAGGCAGCAACACTCCTTACTCAAAGTCCATTAGTGGCATCTCGTAAAATATTAAATGATGGTTTTATCTTTAAATATGATAATCTAGAAAATGCATTCAGACATTCTCTTGCTTCATAAATAAAAACGACTCATTGTGTTTTTAGAATATCCCTTATTAAGAAGTTCCATTTTAATATAATGGTTTCTCAATAAGGGATTTTCATTTCTTTTAAGTATTGGTTTTTCCCTAAAGTAATCCATCTCATCATGTTCTGAACTTAAATTTTAAACTCAGTAATCCATTAAACTACAAGAAAAAGAATGATACAATGTAAAAATGATACAATGGTTCAATGGAAGAATGGAAGAATGATACAATGAAAAAATGGATGAATGATACAATGGAAAAAAAGAATGATACAATGATACAATGGATGAATGATATAATGGAAAAAAATGGTACAATGAAAAAATAAAAGGAAGAATGACGAATAACTGACGAGTGAAGCGAACTTATAACTCACAACTCACAACTTACAACTCATTATCACCATTAATAATTCACAACTCACAATTCTATCGCTCACCCCTTGTATTCCCCTTACTTCAGCTTGCGCTCAACACTCCGCTCAAGAGGGGAACCAGCAAGACATTGATGTTTCGATGGTGACTGTGTAATTCACTAAAAACAAGAGAAAAACAACAAATAAAGGAATAAAAATGAAGAAATAACGAATGAAGCGAATTTATAACTTACAATTTAGAACTCACAACTTAATTTGAATGAAGCGAATTCATAATTCGTAATTCATAAATTTCATACTCAGTAGTTCAATAGAGCTAAATTTCAAATTATTATTCAATTTTGTTGTACTTGTCAACTTGAGTAAACAACCGTACTTAACCTATCCCAGGTCGTCTCTAACTGTCCTTTTGCATTTCTCTGCAAGACTTCTATTCTAACTTCTTTTCCCCCTATGGATTTGCGCAAAAGCTTCCTTATATGAAAACCCCATCGTTGATAAAGTTTAGGAGAATGTAGGTCTGTAATAAAAACACGCTCAATTGAAGCATATGTTCTCTGATTATCAGGATTAAACACATCAATCCTCATGTCAAACGTTTCGCCATTAATGACGCGCATGACTTCTCCACGTATTATATCTAATTGATTTTGAGCTTCTTTTGGGTTTATTTCCATAATTCTATTATTCATTTCTCTTGTAGATAATTACATTCATTAGATTCTTTTATAAGCTCTTTGTGGAAATTGCTTATCCAAGTTAAGAGCAACGTACTGAAAATAAAAATTAGTAAGACAAAGGGTATATATACCAATTTCATATTGTAGTCTTATTTATTTTTATAAAAAATCAAAATTGGGTTAGAATCCAGGCTTATGGTATGATCACTAAGATCTTCTATATTTTTATCATTATTATTTTTAATAAACTTATTCATCTTCCGCCCCTCTAGAATTTGAACCATATAGTTTTCACACGAGAAAGAAAATTCAGGCCAACTAATGTTAGTTAAATCATCAATAATTCTATTTGTAATTACATATTCATCAGACTCCTTATAATAAAACAAATGTGATGCTACCCTATTATTTTTGTATTTTGCATAGAAAAACTTTTCTGATTCAATAAGTGAATAAATCCCTGTAAACTTTTTAGTTCGCTTAAAAAAATCTTTCATAAATCCTCTCGTACGGGGATAGTTATTAAAGTGCTCTATTTCTTTTGATGTAAAAACATTCTTTGTTTTCAATTCCAGATACGGAGACGGCCCATCTTTACTGAAAATATAAATATCATTCACTAGTGTCTTATAATACATTAAATGACCATCGAATAATGAAAAAGATCGAGACCTAATCAGCGGTTGACAAAATTCATTTCTGAGCTTTTTATTAGATAAAAAAGCACCATCCATTTTTCCATTAAGATCATAGGCATATAAAAGGTACTTAGTAACCTTTCCCTTTGATGGCAATGCATCAATATAAATCTTATCATTCCAAATCTCAATATATTTTGCATTTGGAATATCAATCCCAATTTCTTTCAAATATTCTCCTTCTAAGGAATAAAAAATAATCTTACGAAAAACTTTAGACAAAACTGCTATTTGATCGTTTCTACAATCAATTGAAAAATCATCAAGTTTTATGTATTCACCTATTCCTTTACCTTCAACTCCAATTTTATTTATAAAATCTCCATTTTTATTAAAAACAAAAATGCCTCTCCCAATTTTCGAGTCTAAAATGTAAAACTTGTCTTTGTAGCTCCTTACATGATCAATTTTGCCAATCAGACATTCTTCTTTTGTTTCTAATGCAACAACTTTATAATCAGTGAACAGATCACTAAAATACAGACTCTTTTTTTGATCTGCATTATCAATGTCAACAATTATCTTGTTTTCAAAAATACTTTTTTTAGTTGTCGAACTACCACAAGAATAGAATAGAACTAATAATGTAAACCACAAACATTTATTACTTTTCATAACGACATAAATAAAAACAACTAGTAATACCAATTTGATTTTAAAATTAGCTCCAAGAGATAATCGTATTATGCCGATGTAGAATTAATTAAGCTATAA
>CBFIII010000101.1:0-8445 GCA_965662645.1 Bacteroidales bacterium | reverse complement strand
AAAAGAAAGTGAATATTGCTACCATACGAGCACAATTTGGCGTAAAAATAGAAGAGATCGCAAAGCGTACAAGGGCTGAAATATTAAAAGCAGCCTGGGGCGAAAAATCACTGCTGCATTGCAAACATTGTGGTGGCGAAATAGTTGTTATAAAATCGTACCCACGCAAGAGAGCTCCGCCATTGGTGGTGGCTTAGTTGGTTCTTTAATGTGTTGAAATATAAAGATATAAATATTTTAAATGGGAGAGTTATGTCCTTGTTTGTCTGACTGTAACTCTATCTCGCAGTATTGACCATAAAAATAAGAATGTATGATATTAAGATCACCATAGTCTTCAAAATGCCCCTAAAATGAAGACGAAAATGATAAAAATACGCGATCTCAATAACGATTGGAGCTCACAAAAAAGCGATTGAAACCACTATAGTAAAAATCCTTGAAGGTTAGACGATTAACTGGTGGCGGGAGTTTACTCACGAGGGTTTATTTTTATGGTGTTCGTGATTATGTTAGCATAATTGTTCAACACTAGCTTCAATGTGTTGAGTATGCAAGCAACTCAACATTGAAAGCTAATTGTTAGAGCCAGTACTTACGGACAATTTGATTCACATCCTTCATTTACAATCTCAAACGTACCACCTAATTCACACTCAAAGTTTTTTATAATATCAACATTTGGAGCATTAAAAATCACATGTTTTCCTGATGGTATTACATAAGTCGAACTTGGGTTTATTGTAATATTATCCTTTGCCAAGAAATATCTAACAGGAGATGAGTTTGAATTATCGAAAGTACTTAATGTAATCTGACTATCACACCTATCATTCATGCAGTGATAGAAATTCACCATTGGGTCACCAATGATAGACATACCATAATGCCAATATACCTCTGTACTTGAATGGCTTGTTCCACAAGCATCAATCCACCACTCAACGAGAGCCTCTCCAAAACTATCTCCGTCTCCCAAAGGCTCATAAAATTGGTCAAAATCCAACATGGAACCTGTTTTTGTACTACCAACAACTACTAAACCTGAATTATTGCTATTATAAATATATGCACCACCTAAAAATCCTCTTGTTGATGTTGAACTCACAGATGTCCAACGACAACCACTACAACAAAAAAGATTATAACCAATAGCTTCTGACCCGTTATTAAATATTTCGTTTGCATAAATACTCCCGCCTGACATCGCATGATGCTGATATGATGAATGACAAGCTAATTGAATAAATTCGTAGCGGTCATTTGAAAGACGACTCAAATAATCTGCTTAAATTCAAGTAGTAAATGCAACTTTTATTGACGGAATAAAATAATATATTTTTTCAGAAGAAAGAGAGAAAATAATTCCCCTCTTGTTCTTCCGAATGGATATATTTCTTACATTACCCTCCGTCCAAAAAGATGTAATATGAAGCATATAACCTATGAGCAAAGATACACAATATCTTGCATGATAAAAGAGAACTATACTAAAACTGAAATTGCTAAAGCTATAGGAAAAAGCAAGTCTGTTGTGGGTAGAGAAATAGCGAGAAATAAAGATGGGCGAAGTGGTGAATATAAGCACGATTTAGCTCATAAAAAATACATACAAAGGAAGAAGAACAAACCCCAAAATATTCGTTTTACGGAACAAATAAGACAAGATGTCGAGACTTTGCTTTGTGAAGATTATAGTCCTGAACAAGTTGTTGGAACGTTAAAAAAACAGAATAAAGCACATGTATCAATTGAAAGAATTTATCAACATATCTGGGATAATAAAAGGCAGAAAGGAACATTATATACACATCTTCGAAGGCAGGGACGATCTTATCGCAAACGAGGAGCCAGCAAGGATTCAAGAGGTATTATTAAGAATAGAATAAGCATAGATCAACGTCCAGAAATCGTTGATCAAAAAAATCGATTTGGAGATTTAGAAGTCGATTTGATTATTGGGAAAAATCATAAACAAGCGATTGTTACAATTAATGACAGAGCTTCTGGTGTACTTAAAATGAAAAAAGCAGAATCAAAAGAAGCACACATTATCTCTAATGTTATTAATGAACTTTTAGAAGACTGGAGACCATATATACATACTATAACTTCTGATAATGGAAAGGAGTTTGCTGCACACGAAAAAGTATCTGAAGAGTTTGCTATTGACTATTATTTCGCACACGCATATCACTCCTGGGAAAGAGGTGCAAATGAAAATCTTAATGGATTAGTAAGGCAATACATTCCTAAAAAATCAGACTTTTCAATACTAACAGATGAGTATATTAAAGAGATAGAAACTAAAATTAATAACAGACCGAGAAAGAGATATAATTTTGAAACTCCTATCTTTAGAATGGAGAAATTATTGTTTAATCATAAAGTTGCATTAGCAACTTGAATTCAGCCTGTTTTACCAAAAGAAGAAAAATCTTTATAGAGAATTCCATCATAATTTGCACTACCATAAATATATTGCATATCGGTTTTAAAATAACTGGAATTATCCCAGTCGCTATCCACATATGTAAGACCATATTTCTTATTTACAGTTAATTGTCCAATCCAAAATTTATGATTTTTATCAAGATAATTTTCTAAACCTTCCTTTTCATTTAATAATGTTCCCATATTTGCAGTAGAAATCCTACCAACAAATATCTCAGGTTGGACATTTCCTGTATGAGAGTCAAAAATACCATCACTATCTGAATCCCCCCAAGTTCCATCTGTATCCATATAATATAAATCACAAGGCCACTCCGCATGGCCATATTTACCGAAATCGTCTGCTACTTCATACCAGCCTGCAGGTATACCCCCAATTAGTACAACTCCATCCAAATCTGTATTTTCAGAAAGTATTAAATTTTTGATGTCCTCATGGTCTGAACCAGAAACTTGTTCCATGATTACTTCACAACCATAGATATAATTCAAATCATATCCATATCGCTTGATTTTATCCTCTACTTGCGAATAAATTGAAGAGTTCACAATAATTAATATTTTATCAACGCTACCTACGATTGAAGTATTTTCAGGCAATTCATATATAGTCGAGTGATTGTATAAAAAACCTGATTTTAATTTAGTATTTTCAAATTCGTCATTTAAACCTGACATTAATTGTACATCAGTCGCGAAAATGTCTGATAGTTCGTCATGCTCCTGTTCTGTTAATTGCTGAGAGAAACAGTATAATACATTGAGGAACAAGAAAAATGCTGTGATTGATTTTTTCATTGGATTAAGATTTTTTTGGTAATTATTTGATTATTGATTGTTTCTATTTTTAGGATAAAAAAACCTTTTTCTTTTAAGTTTTTAATTTTAATGTTCTTTGTAGGGATTTCATTTTTTGATAAATAGATACTTTCTCCCTTTACATTGAATATCTCCACATCTTTAATGTCTGAGTCGTCTGATTTAATGACTATTAAACCATTGGAAGGATTAGGGTAAGTTAAAATATTATTTCTAATTATTTGGTTTATGGAAGTTGATAAAAAAAAAGTTGTGTAAATTTCTATTTCAGAATAAATTTCGCTTTGCAAATCTGTTTTTGTTGAAATTGTACCAATAGCCCTTATTGAATCATTAACAGATAAAGTGTCACCGTTAATTATTAAAGGGTTATCAGCCCATTGCCAAGTTGAATTTAAAGTAATGATATAATCCGACGTATCATTCTCAATGGCAAACAACGTTCCTGGAAGACATGGTTCATCAAGACAAGGGGTAGATATTTGCACAATTTTGCCAGTTATAGTATCATTCTTCTGACAATAAATATGTCCAATTACTATTGAGGACAAAATTACAAGGGTTAATTTTTTTTTCTTCATAATATATTGTTTTTAGGTTGCAGCATCTTTCTTTGTATTGGCTCTAACAACTTCATAAAGATAACGCAACAGATGGAGTGGGGTAATGAGTAAGCAAGTTTATTAATAATTACTTGCTCAAACAAATTTTCACAAACTAACGACAACTTCGTAATGTTATTTATATAGATGCTGATAAAGTGCTTCTAAAAAACTACTTAAATTTGTATGTGATCATGGAGCATCATCGTCATTAAATGATACATATTTGTAATCATTAGCTGTCATCAGTTATGCGCAGAGTAGGAAAACTGAAAGATTGACAAAATATTTCAGAACTATTTTTATTCAGTTAAGACCATTTTCTTACTATCCACTAATACACCATTAATAATTAGAGCATATGTAAACAAGCCAGCATACAATTCTCCACCATGAATAGTAAGTGAGTTAGTACCATGACCAGTTAGTGGGTATGTTTTAAGTTGTTTTCCATTCAGATCATAAATATATAACATTGCCCTTGAGGTTTCTGTTGGTAAGAAATATTTAATCTCAGTACTTTCTTTGAAAGGATTTGGAGTGTTTTGATATAGGACTGTATTTGAAAGTGTTGATTTTGTTTCTAGATTTGAAGAGATTACAGCACTTTTACTTTTAGGTAGTTCTTCTCCTATAGATAGCAGTTTCTCGATTTCCTTTATTCTGTTATCTTGCTCTTCAATTATAGTTTGCTGTTGTTTTAGTGCTTCTACAACAACAGGAATTAATGAAATGTAATCTATTGTTAAATAGCCTTTACTATCTTTAGAAACTAAGTCGGGAAAGACTTTTTGTAAGTCTTGGGCTATAAACCCCATTTCTGATTGTGTTTTCTTCTTTTCTTTTAAGTCATTAGATATTTTTTTATCTTTATCTTCTGCTAAGAGGATAACCGAATCCTCAGGGATTTCTTTCAGATAGGAAACGCCATCTAATAATTTTAGTCTTTCTATACTATTGTTAATTGATTTTATTTCCTTCTTTAGGCGTTTGTCCGATGAAATTCGCAATGTTCCATAGGTGGCAATATCCCCATACACATCAAGTTTGTATGAAGGTGTTCTAGTGCCAATTCCAACATAACCATTATCTGTAAGCATCATTACATCAGTATAGTCATATAATGCACTTTCGTTATGAACCCTAAAAAAGTAACCACCGCCATAATAATTATTTGGCGAGTTGTCGACAATGATTGCATCATTAGTCTCTGATCCTAAATATATAGTCGTGTGTGCTGACCATTCAGCAAAGAAACGAGAATGCCCATTTACTTGAAACTCTCGTGAGGGGGTAGATGTTCCGATTCCTACATCGCCTGATTGATTAACTTTTATCTGTGCTTGAAGTGTACATGCTAAAAATAGATTTAGCATAATTAATACTGATTTAGTTTTCATAATGATTAGATTTAATATGTTTGTAAATTAACTGGATTTACTTCTTTGGGGACTGGATATGTACATATTCTTTTCTGTAATTTTTTTTGTTGGGTATTAATATATCATTTCAATAATAATGGATGCAGTTTTTTGTATTGGCTCTAACGTTGAAGGTATGGTGTCGTGCGGGATTACGAAGCGACAAACTATCAAGTTACAACTGACTATTTTACGAGCCACGAACCTTCGCAAACCACTGAAACCCGCATGCACTATACCATGTGTTGTGCAACGTATTTCTTGTTCTTTCTTCAATATTTTATTTACCTAAATTGTTCTTCTTCGGGTAAACCATTAAAGTTTTCTAACTTGGTTGTTGTACCATCAAACTTCCATTTTTCACCGTAGATGGATTCATAGTATATTTCCAATGAAAAACCTTCTAGTCTTTCATAAAATTCATTGGCTAAAGTAAGGTTGGCATTCATATTTAATATTTCAATAGTTTCTCCATTTTGGAGTACGATGTCATTAAAGTTTCCGTTATCAATACGATTGTCAATAGAATCAGGTATTCCCTGGATGCTAAAAAGTTCCCACCAGTTATGGACAATTTTGTTGTTATAGCTTATTTTAACATCTGTAATTATTGCTGGTCCAACCCCCTTATTCGTAAGCGTAAAAGATAAGTAGCTAATACTGTTATCTTTCAAATTATGCTCTAAGGTTGAACCTAATACTACATGTGGCCACACGGAGGCTCTCGCATGCACACGCATCAATTCATGCTCTTCTTTTAATACGTTTGTTTGAATTAATGAAACAATTAAAGCACACAAGCTAATTGCTGTTACACCCACAGCAATAATGTTTTGTGGGTCTCTGAAGAATTTCGTTTTTATTAATTTACTCATTTGGTTTTATATAAAAATCACTTATGGAATTAGTGTAAATGCAATTGTCAATTTTATATTTTCTTTGGAAAACGGAGGGATTATCAATGCCAACTGGTACTAACATTATACTTTTTTTCCCTTCAAAGCCTTTTTTTTCTACTACATAATCAATTCTCTCGTCAAAATCTACGTCAAAGAAATATAAGTATTTACCTATCCAATTAATATAGCCTTTTGCAAATTTTTGTTCAACTTTTCCTTTTGCATTTATTAGTTCAATATTTTGACATTCATTTATAATTGCTTTTTGAAGTTCTACAGCATTTAACGGGATTCCTTCAAGAGTTGGCAAAATATTCATCTGAGGATCTATAAAAATCCATTTTGAATATTCATGAGAATATACCTCGGTTACTACATGTCCTGCGCCAAATTTCACTTTTCCAACATCTCTTGTTTTAAGTCCTAATACTCTTGCCGGGATTCCAATCGAATTTAAGCTTGCTGCTGCCAAAATTCCATACTCAACACATCTAAACTGGTTCCCGGATTTTGCTTCTTCTAGAATAGTCAGTGCGTCCGATTTTGATGGAGAATGAGAGCCGTTATGTTCCCATTGGCTACTACTCCAATGGAGTATGGTTTTAATCTTTTCAAATTCGTCTGGCAAGTTTGATGTTAAAGTGTCTAATCCGTAGGTTTGGCGTAACTCCCTTAAATACTTATTCCCAAGTGTATCTGAATAATAAAATTGGTAGCCTTGAGTTGAATTCTCTTCTATAAATTCAATTTCTGTAATTTTCTGTGACGGAGTAATGTTTATAGCTCTAAAAAAAGAGGAGCAGTTCGTCAATAATAAGCAACTTAAAATTAGTAATGTGTTCTTTATTTTCATTTTATCGAATTGTTACTGCATGGTTGTATTTATATGTTGCATAACGATTGCTAGATGGATAGTATGGCATTAGAAACCAATTTCTCTTCGGATTCCCCACAGAGCCAAATCAGAGATTTTACTGAGAAATTCAAAATTCAGTCTCTGTCAAATCTCTGATTTGGCGGAGCTGCTAGAAACTACCGAAAGTAGTGTAACAGCCTCTGCGCCATATTATCTATTCTAGCCTGTTATGCCCTGGCGTTATTCTTTTATTATATCTTCTAACTCTTTTATTAGTTCTTCCTTTTGTGGTAAAACGTATGTGTATTTAGAAGCAAAAACGTTGTTTTCAAAACCACCGAGTATGTATTCTGCGGCTATTTCATCTTTTTCTGTGCAGAGAATAATTCCTATTGGAGGATTGTCGGTCTCTTCATTTACCTCTGTTTTGTAATAGTTTAGATACGTGTTTAACTGACCGCCATCAGATATTTTTAACTTGTTTGTTTTTAATTCGATTAGAATATATGATTTCAGTATTTTGTTGTAGAAGACCATATCAACATAGTAATGGGTGTTGTTAATTGTAACCCTTTGCTGTGAACCGACGAACATAAAGCCACGTCCTAACTCAAGTAAAAAATCTTCAATATGTTTGATAAGTTTACGTTCTAATTCTTTTTCTAGAATAGGTTTCTTTTCGGGGATTCCTAAAAACTCAAAAACATATGGACTTTTTATTATGTCAGTAGGGGAGTCAAACTTTTGACCTTTTTGTGACATTTCAATTACCATCTCTTTATTTGCACTGCCAGATGATAATAGTAATCTTTCATATAGAGAGCTATCAATCTGTCTTTTTAGCTCTCTAAAAGACCAAGATGAATTAGTTGTTTCTTGTTCATAGAATGCTCTTTTGTTAGTGTCTTCAATTGTTATTATCTCACAAATATGTGACCAACTCAAGTGTCCAGACAGTGTCTGGACATCAGGATACAATTGGTAGAATTTTCTCATATTAAAAAGGTTAGATCGGGAAAAGCCTTTGCCTAACTCTTTGGTTAATTCTTTTGACAATTCAAGAATCTGTTGTCTCGCAGATTTTGAATCGATGCTGTTAGCTTGTTCATTTAGAGTTATTTCTTTTCCAATATTCCAATAGGTCTCAATCAGACTATGGTTTACTGTTTTTATAACTCTTTTACGGCTTTCAACAACAATGTCTTTGATGCTGTGAATTAGTGCTTTCCTGTGTTTCTCTACCTTGTTATCCATATATACAAAGATACTTGAAAATCATATATGATATTATCTGCCGGTTTGTGTTTTTTCGCTTGGGCATAACGATTGCTAGATGGATAGTATGGCATTAGAAACCAATTTCTCTTCGGATTCCCCACAGAGCCAAATCAGAG
>CBFIII010000100.1:0-8458 GCA_965662645.1 Bacteroidales bacterium | reverse complement strand
CTGATGCTCAATAGAAAAAGATCTATTTCTTTTTGTAGATTTGTGTGGCAAAACAATTTATAAAATACTAAATGTTAGCATTCATAGAAAAAACAACACACGTAACCTAAATATTATGAAACAAATATTAACACTTTGTATTGTGTTTTTATTGTCACTTACAAACACTCTTAAGGCTCAAGTTGATAGTCTTGAGTTTGAAAATCTTAAAGTTAAAGTTGGATATCTAACCGATATTTCTAAAGATTTCCATTATAACAAGGATGTTCTACATACTATTGACAGTTTGAACAATAGCTTAATGCTTTATCAAGCGAAAGAAGGTTTTTACTCATCTTCTTTATCTCAACAGTCATCTCGTTTTGGATGGATTCTAACAGGTATATTAGCAATTTTTGGTGCTATAACATTAGGAGGTGTTAATTGGCAGATTCGAAGGCTTAAAGAGGACAATAACAAGTTTGCTGACAAAATGAATGAAGAAATGATAAGAGCAAAAAATGCTTTGCTAATTCAAGAATTCAACATCTCAACTACTACTGCAGACGTATATACTGTACAAGCAAATTTATTCAATAGTACTAATGATTTTGGTAGCCAATATTATTCATTAATTACAGTAGCTGTAAGCAGAGTAAGAGCATTAAAGATAGGTTCGGCAATTGCTCCAAATTTAAGAGATGAAATGCTTGATGTAGAGCAAGTTTTTAAAAATTTAAGAAATACTTTGGAGACTATTATCTACTTAAATGAAATTATATCTAAATCATCTCCGAAGGATTATGATGACATCAATACGATACAAGATAAGGAACAAAACATTAGGTTACTAATCTCTGAGATAGTATCATTTGCAAAAAATGATTTGCAATTACAGGCATCAAAAGTACTTGTTGGATTTGAGAATATTTTAAGATTAAAAAAAGAAGAAAAATAACAACTACGAAATGCTAACAATAGCTATATATCATAGGGCAGTTCGGCTGTTATTCATTACTTTAGTGGTTTCTAGCAGCTCCGCCAAATCAGAGATTTGACAGAGACTGAACTTTGAATTTCTCAGTAAAATCTCTGATTTGGCTCTGTGAGGAATCCGAAGAGAAATTGATTTCTAATGCCCTACGCTACATAGCCGAACCGTTGTGGCGCATTAAAATAATTCACTCGACAAAACAAACAATATGAAAACTAAAATAATTCTATTTACTCTAATGTGTTTTACATTAAATACATTTTCCCAAATCCAAAACAACCTAATCAATATTCAAGGTAATGCGATAATATCTGAAATACCTGAATTAATGGTTGTCTATATTTCTGTCGAATCTCAAGATTCTATATACTCTAAATGCTCTGACAAATTAATAAATAACTACAACATTCTTCAAAAAGCATTCACAGAAAATGGGATATCAACAACATTAAAATCTAATGGACTAGAAATAGATGAGAATTATTCAGGGAGTTATAGGGACCGAAAAAGAGATGGATATAAAGGAAAAATAAAGGTCACTCTTAAACTGCCATATAATTCAGAAGCTTTAAATAATGTAATGAACACATTGAAAGCAAATAAATTCCCACTCAACTATGATTTAGCATTTACACTAAGTGAAGATCAAAAAAAAAGACTTCTTAATGAAGCAATCGAACTTGCAATTAAAGATGCAAGTACAAAAGCGAGAATTATTGCTAAGTCATTGAATGTAGAACTGTCTGAGATTCAAGATGTGAATTTTGGATATACAAACTATAAATATGACATATTAGTGGCGGAAACATTAGAGCTTGATGATCTAGAAGAAGTTGGAGGTAAGCTACCTTTAAATCCCAAAGAGATACAAATAAGAAAAACAATTGGAATTGTATGGAAAATTAAAGAATAACGCGCCACAACACACTAGAATAGATAATATGGCGTGCCGCTGTCACATGAGCTTCGGCAGTTTCTAGCAGCACGCCAAATCATAGATTTGACAGTGTCTGAAATGGAAAGTTCACTGTAAAATCTATGATGTGGCTAAGCGATGGTCAGAACGACTTTTGATTTCTTATGCCCTACGATACATCCACTCACGTTAGCGGTCAGGCAAAGACGACAACCTGCAAAACATTAGACAAATGAGAATACTGATTTTAATGATACTTTTTACATCGACATTGATAACTTTAGGACAGTCTATAGATGTTGAGAGTGAAAAGTTTAAAGGAATTGAAAAATTAACTGTTAAGTCATTTAACGGTTGTTGCTCAAAAAAAGGATATCGTGCGATTTACAATTTTGACAAAGAGGGAAATGCTATTAAGTCAATGAATTATTATAAGCGTAAACACCTTGCGAGCTATGTTTACAAATATGGAGACTCTGGATTGTTGATTGAGAAGATTCAAACCTATGACATAAATAACAAAGAACGAGTTGATACCACCAGATATGATTATAGTTATGATTCAAATAACCGTGTGATTTCTAAGACTAAATATTTCGGCAGGTGGCAAGTTGACAATAAGTATAGTGACTTTGATTCAAACAATAATGCACAGACTGTAGCAAGGACATTTAATAATTCAGTAACCATTACCAAAAGGACTTTTGATTCTCAAAACAGGATAATTCGTAAGCAGAGTTTTGAAAATGACACGCTTGATTTTGAGGAGGAAATTAGATACAACGAGCACAATGATATTGCATATAGTTATATTCCAACTTTGCTTGACAAAGAAACTGGAAAAATGGTTACTCTGATTGGTGGAAACAGACATTCTGTTACGGAAACTTTTGAATATAAATATGACAATAAAAACCGTTGGATTGAAAGATATGTGCTATTTGACAATAAAAAAGTATTGCTTGAAAAAAGAGATTACAAATAAAGCCCGAACCGCTAACATTTTGTATAAGTAATGGCAGGCAATGTGCTAAATATCAAGTTTTGTAGCCCGCTCAAACAGCATAGCGGTTTGACAGGAAACTACCACGCAATCTGCCACTACTCATACAATTTACCGTTGTGTACAATTAAAACGATGAACCTATGAGCAATTAAGATATCAATCATATAAATTCGATAATGGTTAATTAATCGAGTATACAGGGAGTTTAAGCTTCTTTCTGAAAAGCAAAAAGTATACAAGTAATTTATTTACAAAAAACGAGACCCAATGATAAAAAGAATAATCTATATTTTAGCAGTCGTTTTGACTGTTTTAGGATGTGAGAAAACAGATACAAATAACGAATCAAATTTAAATAATCAATTCACATTATCTGAAAATGAGCTATTGAACATTGCTGAAAAAATGCCAACCGAATTTGATACAGGCATTAGTTTAAAATCTGCGAATTTATTTAAGGAACTAAGTGATTATAAACTCTTCTTAAGGGATGGTGTACCATATTACTACGTCTTAAACTATGAGGGTGGTGGTTTCATTATTCTTGCGGCAGATAAAAGAAGTGAACCGTTGCTCGCGTATTCATTCGATTCTAATTTTCCTTTGGAAGAGGTAAATATGCCTGATGGCTTAATTGACTGGAAAAATGCTACTATTGATGTTATAGATTCTTTGCGACAATTTAATTGGGTAGAGGATTATGTCGCAGAAAGATGGGATAAAGCGGTTAAAGATGGGGCTAGACCATTATTACCAATTGGTGACCACCCTGCAGAACTACCAGACGAAGTGCCAGAAGACGCCAATGACCCACTTTGCAATACAAAAACTTATAGTGTATCACCATTATTATCTACTGCCTGGCATCAAGGGGTAGGTTTTAACGACTATGCACCATATAAAAGCTGTTCAGGACAAAGTAATGGGAGAGCTCTAGCTGGATGTGTTGCGATTGCAGGTGCTCAGGTAATAAACTATTTAGAATATCCAACTACTTATAATTACGACTTAACGTATAACTTTACTGGTTCAGGTGAAGCATCTCGTCTAATAAGAGATATTGGTAACGCAGTAGATATGGACTATGGGTGTGAAAGTTCTAGCGCTAAAACCAAAGATTTGGCGGAAGCATTTAAAGAAAACTTTTCCTACTCTTCAGCAAATTATGGCGATTTTAATCCTCAAACACTTAGAGATGAAATAGGTTGGGGGTATCCAGTAATATTACGAGGACAATCCTCAGATGGAGGACATGCATGGGTTTGTGATGGATATGACTACTATGTTAATCCTTGTGGTGCAAATTTACTTTGGTTGCATATGAATTGGGGATGGGGGGCTTATTCTGAATATAATGGCAACTACAAAGTGAAAGATTTTAGGGGTTTTAACGACAAAAATGAGATGATTTATAGAATCAGAAAATAATATAGTTATGAAAATATTAGTTTATGTATCAATTGCAATATGCTTTATGAGCTGTGAAAAAGGAAAACAAGAAAGTTTTCCAGGTCCCAAAGGAGTTGATTTGGTTTTAGTCAACAAAGACAAAACAAATCTATTTAACTATGAAACAGAGAACTATATTGATTTTGAAGAAATTAAAAATATACATGTAATTGATGGAGAAAATATAGAACAATACCATGCCCATGCAGACTGGCCGAAAGGATGTGGAATTTATGATTCAGAACATGATATAGGAAATGTATTTGGAATTGGCTTAAGTGAATATTTTGATGATAAAGGTCTATCTACAACAATAATTGATTGGGGAAATGGTGATTCAGATACAATTGTTGCAACAATGAATCCTTATACTAATCTTCCTTATTCTGAATTTTGGTATAACGGTATTTTAATGAAAGACCTTTCAAAAAAGAATTTTAGTGAAGAAAATGATGATTACTATTTCGAGATATATAAAGATTATTAGGGTGCAGGAATAACTGTACACAACAATTAGCTTTCAATGTTGAGTTGCTTACTTCGACTACCGCTCAGCACAAGTGCATACTCAACACATTGAAGCTAGTGTTGAACAATTATGCTGACATAATCACTGCCTGTCCCGACTTTTTTCGGGAAACACCATAAAAATAAACCCTCGTGAGTAAACTCCCGCTACAAGACAATCGTCTAACCTTCAAGGATTTTTACTATAGTGGTTTCAATCGCTTTTTTGTGAGCTTTAATCGTTGTTGAGATCGGATATTTTGCTCATTTAGGGTTTAATTTTAGCATTATTCTAAAGACTATGATGATATTAAGGTTGAACACTTTTTTTTTATTGTCACCCCTCGAGGTGAAACTTCAGTCATACAAGGAAAAGTACTCCTCTCCCACTCTAAACGCTACAGATACAACCTAAATAAAACCTACGCTTGTCTGGACAAAACAAGGAAACGACATCCTACACTGTTTTATCATTGGAAATTAGGATATTATTAATAAGTTTGTAGCGCTGATTGTATAATATGAGCCCCCGATAGGCATCGGAGCAGGCTGTGTGATGGGAGACTTTCACGTATGGTTCTGTGAGAAGCTTAGGATGAATTAAAACATAGTGTAAAGTATAATATTTAACTTGTGTAAACGATGTACCTTTACGAACAGGCAAACAAAAAAGCCAATCGTATAAAAGAAATGAGATATATTTTCTAATTTTTGCCACGTAACCTATTCGCATTATCTTTGTATGATTGATTTTGAACACACAGAATAATTAAATAAAATTGCATGATGAGTACACCAGACATTAGATGGCAACAGCGATTTGAGAATTACAAAAGAGCTCTTCAACAATTAAACGCAGCTGTTAAGTTGAGCGAAGAAAAAGAATTGAGTCAATTAGAAAAACAAGGATTAATTCAAGCTTTTGAATACACTCACGAACTAGCTTGGAAGGTTATGCAAGATTTCTTCAAATATCAAGGTAATTCCGAAATTCACGGAAGCAGAGATGCAACACGAGAAGCTTTTAAAACTGGATTAATACAAGATGGTGATAATTGGATGGTTATGATTAGAAACCGCAATTTAACCAGCCATACTTATAACGTGGAGACTTCGGAAGAAATTTACCTCAATATTATTAACCATTTTAGTGTACTTTTTAATGATTACAAAAATAAGATGCAACAAATAGCCGATAAAAAATGAGCGAACTATACGGATTAAAACCCCAAACGATACAAGCCATAAATAGCGTTTTTTCAAAATTCCCAGATATTGAAGCAGCCGTAATATATGGCTCACGAGCTAAAGGAAACTATCACAATGGTTCTGATATTGATTTAACAATAAAAGGAGAATTATTAGACCTTTCATTGCTTTTTAAAATTGAAACAGAACTTGATGACTTACTTCTACCTTACAGCATAGACCTATCAATATTTCATAAAATAGATAACCAAAAACTCGTTGAACATATTGAGAAGATTGGCTTAATATTTTATAAAAAGACAATTTAAACATTCAAGCCTGGCAGAACAATTACCCCCCATTTCTGAGTTACTAGCCTGCTCAACACATGGAAACTAGTATTGAACAATTATGCTAACCTAGTCACTACCTGTCCCAACTTTTTTCGGGAAACACAACAAACAAGCCCTCGTCAGCAAACTCCAAACAACAGATAACCACTTAACCTTCAAATATTTTAACTATAGTATTTTCAATCGCTTTTCTGTGAGCTCCTATCGTTGTTGAGATCGGGTATTTTGCTCATTTATGCCTTTATTTTGGGGTCATTTTGAAGGCTATGGTGATCTTAAGATCATACACCCTTATTTACAGAATCAATACGGCAAGATAGAGTTACAATCATACAAGGAAAAGGACTACTCTCGCACTCTAAATGCTACAGATACAACTTAAATAAAGCCTTCGATTGCCTGGACAAAATAAGTAAACAATATCCGACGCTGTTTTATCATTGGAAATTAGGCTATTATTAATAACTTTGTAGCTCTGATTGTATAATAAGAGCCCCCGATAGGCATCGGAGCAGGCTATGTGATGGGAGACTATCAAGCACGGCGGTTGCTGAGCACAGTCGAAGTATTCTGTGAGAGGCTTAGAGTGAAATTCCCTTTACCTACTCGACAGCAATCGTTGTAGAGCATTAAAAAAACAGCTCATTATCGTATAATAATAGCTCATATCGTATCATTATGTTTGTATCATTATCGAATAAAAACGAATCATATCGTATCAATAATGATTTGTTTTTTTGTAGTTTTGCCTTATGGAAAATAAAGTACACACATTTAAATTAAATATTGATTGGAAACTCATTAGGTTAATAAGCCAAATTGACCGATTTGATGCTTCTTGGACTTCAATAGAGAAGAAAGAAGGGCAAAGTCTGAAGCAGCTCAAAACAATAGCGACAGTTAGAAGTGTTGGTGCATCAACAAGAATTGAGGGGTCAAATCTATCTAATGAAGAAGTTGAGGTTTTGCTTAAAGAAATTGACATAACAAAGATTGTTGATAGAGACTCTCAAGAAGTAGTCGGATACTTTGAAACTTTAGATATAATTTCGGAATCCTTTGAGAATATTTCAATTACAGAGAGTAGTTTGAAAAGTCTTCACAATACGCTCTTGAAGTACAGTCTGAAAGATGAATGGCATAAAGGAGATTACAAGCAACATAACAATGCAGTAGAGGCAAAGCTTCCTGATGGAACAAGACAAATTATTTTTCAAACAACAGAAGCTGGCTTTCCCACCGAAGATGCAATGCGTAGTCTGATAGACTGGTACAGTAATGATAATGAAACTCATCCTTTAGTAAAATGTGCATTATTTACATACGATTTTGTAAGCATTCACCCATTTCAAGATGGCAATGGAAGATTGAGTAGATTACTGTCAACTTTGCTTTTGATGAAAAATGGATACAAGTGGATTGAATATGTGAGTTTTGAACACGAAATAGAGAGTAGAAAAGCTGAATATTACCGGATATTGAGATCTTGTCAAGCACAAAGACCTTATGAAAATGTAACAGATTGGATTCGGTTCTTTTTTGATGCTCTTGGGAATATTCAAAAACAATTGATGGAGAAGCTTAAAAATAAAGGAGTAGAAACTCGATTGTCACCACGAGAAAAATCCATATTGATATTTATTGAGAATAATGCAGGATGTAAATCTGGAGAGATAGCGAAGAAACTTGCTATTCCGAGCCCTACTGTTAAGCGGATTCTGCCAGAATTAATAAAACAAAACTTGATCGAAAAATATGGTACAGGACCAGGTACAAATTATTCAATTAAATAATAACGCCCTACAACAATTAGCTTTCAATGTTGAGTTTCTTACTTCGACTAGCGGGGTCACTGAGCGAAGTCGAATGTGCTCAGCACAAGTACTTCGACTAGCGGGGTCACTGAGCAAAGTCGAATGTGCTCAGCACAAGTGCATACTCAACACATTGAAGCTTGTGTTGAACAGACTCCCGCTACCAGTTAATCGTCTAACCTTCAAGGATTTTTACTATAGTGGTTTCAATCGCTTTTTTGTGAGCTCCAATCGTTATGGGGTTCGCATATT
>CBFIII010000099.1:0-8475 GCA_965662645.1 Bacteroidales bacterium | reverse complement strand
AGCCCAATAGCGCCGATGATACTGCATTGTATGTGGGAAAGTAGGTCGCCGCCACTTATATTAAAGCTCTTATTCTTTATTGAATAAGGGCTTTTTTTATTTACAGTTTTTTGCAACGGCATCGTCTGAGAGTTTTATTTTAATTAATAGGATAAGAGGATAGCAATTGGATTTAATATCTTATTTTTGACTCGCTAGAATAAAGAAATGATTAATCTTATATACTTGTGAATAATATAAGCATACCTATTATTATTGGATACATACTTGTTGTATCACTTATCTCCTTTTTTTCTTTTAATGGAAAGTTTGACAATTTATTTGGTTCACAAAAAACTGTTAGTTGGTGGATTACTGGTCTTTCTTATTTCATAATAAGCTCTGAAAATGTTAACATGCTTTCCAAAATGGGCATAGTTATTGATGAAGGATATTCAGGTCTTTGGATTTTTTATTGCAGTGTTTTGTCGGTTGGTTTTATTCCTGTAATTTTTGCTCCTTTATGGAGTAGATTAAAATTCATAACTGATAATCAGTTTATATTAATGCGATTTTCTGGATTTGGCGCAAAAGTCCTTCATATATTCAGAGCTGCTTATGTCGGTTATTTAGCCACTTCAATATTTATTAGTTTGTATCTTATAGCGTTAATAAAGCTATTAGTATTATACCTCTCACTATCTTACACGGAGTCTTTCATTATTGTTTCAATTATTGCATTTCTAGTTATATTAAAAAATTCTTATAATGTAAAAGTGCAGACAGATATATTTAATAGCATTCTTTATTTAGTTGCTTTTATAGTAGGTTCACTTCTCGTAGTGTCACATTTTGGTGGGTTTAAGGAGATCTATTTTGATTTGAATTCCAATCATTCAGAATCATTAAACCTTTTTTCAGACACAACAAATAGTAATACAGGAATTAATTTTTTCGTGTATTTTGCAATTCAATGGTGGTCCATAAGTATTATTGATGGTTCAGGTCCAAAGGCTCAACGTTTCATGTCTGTAAGGACTCCTCTTGATGCATTCAAAACGGCTATTTTTCCTATTTTATTAATGTCAATCATGTTTGTGTTCAAATCATTCGTTCTCGATACAGGACTTTATGTTTCACACATATCACCTGAATTGGTTCCACGAATAGGTGGAGTAAAGGATTATGAAGGTTTTTTTATTTCATTATTTAGCGATTCTCTTTCCCCAATTGTAAATACGTTGGTTTTTATAGCCTTTTTTATTGGTTTGACTTCAATATTTGAAGCACTACTTAACTGGGGAGCGTCTTTTATTTCTGTTGACCTATACTCTACTTATATTAATAAAGAAGCAAGTGAGAAGAGTAAAATAAGAACATCTTATTTAGCAATGATATTAATAGTATCAACAGGTTTAGCAATTGCTTATTTCAATACTTATCTATTAGGTGTTCAGAAGTTTATTTTTTCAATGGCAGCTGGAGTAGGTCCTGTTTTTGTATTACGTTGGTTTTGGAAAAGGATCAATGCATGGTCACAGTTATCTGCTATGCTTTCAAGTCTTTTGTTGACGATTGGTTTTGATTATTTTTTTAATAACATTGGCTCTTTTAATACCTTAATATCATCAGTGATGCGTGATTGTGCAGTGTCATATTACCCCCTTAAATTAACGGTGTTAACAGTGCTCGTTAGCATTATATGGATCACTGTAACCTTTGTAACAAGACCTGACGACAAAAAACATTTGGAAGCCTTTTATAAACGACTAAGTACTGCCATAAAACCTACAAGACACAGCGTATTATGGAAATCAATATTTCTTATTATTTTACCAATGATTAGTATTTTGCCATTCTTGTTTGTCTGGAGTTTTAAGTTTTATAGCACTCTGTTAGGCAGTGTTTTACTCGTCATGTGGATTTGTCTTATTCTTGTTGTGGTGTTGAGAATGAATAAAATTTACCCTTCATCACAAGAGGTTGGTTTAAATGGAGATTGTTGAATTAGTGTCTCAAAGAAAGGATAATTAGCTCCAACAGCCAATGACATTGCTTTATTATAATAAAAAGTTTGTTTGTCTTTGTTATCTTGATAATATTCCATTAGAATCAGACATATTAGGATGATATATTGGAAAGAATCTTTTACATCGATATATGTTTCTATAAATGATTCACAATGTTGTAATGAGTCTTCATTTGTCACACCATTCTTTTTGTATGTTGAAAAGTCAAGAAATGATTTGAGAATACTGTAATGATATCTTCTAATGAATTGTTGATGTGCGTCTAATGTTTTGTTGTTTTTATTCTGAAAAGAATACGTAATAATACCAGCCATCAAGTCATAGTCTTGTATAAGAAACAATGATAAACAAACAGTTATCTCAAAAAGATACTGTTCTTTGTAATTGAATAAATCTGTTTTGTATGTGATTTTTTTTTGCTCTAATAATTGAGTAATAGAGATTGTTATTTTTTGTTTTTTTATGAAGTGCTTATGAAGAATTGTGTAGGCATATTTTCTTCCCATTGGGTATGCTGTTGTTGTATTATCTATCGTTCTATTATTAAGTGTATTAAATAGTCCTTCGAGTGAAGGCTTATCCATGTTCAAAAAGGATGAATAATAGAGTAAGGTATTCACAAACACCTCTGAATCGGTTTCTTTTATATGTTTTCTATAAGCATTTACCTGATTGGAATAGCCATTGTTCAAATAATTGATATCTACAAAGCGAGTAAAATAATATTTGTGAGCTATCGGATTAGAAGCGTAAGTCTCGATAAGTTTTTGTGTTATTCCTTTCTTGATTCGTAAACAAGCTCCTACCGTATTAATAAATGAAGACGACTCAAGGATATCTTCATTTATTTCCCAAATATCTTCTATCCCCAACAGGTTCTCTTCCTCATACGCTAATTGAAATAAGTTTGTTATGATGTTAGTTTTGAGGTCAATGTTCATGTTGGAATGTGATATCGAAAGGAACAACTCTTTGTTAAGTCCTTTATTATCATCAATTAGCTTTAATGAGTATAGATAATAAAAGAAGCTTAAATGAATAAATTTTATTTTTATATTCGTAAACCCATATTGGTTAGGATTATGTTCTTCCGACAATATACCAATTTGCAATAACTCATTATATGCATAATAGAAGTTACCACCTGTTTTTAGGTGGATAGGAAAAATCAGTTTTAGTTCGCTTTTGTTAACTGTGTAGTTCTTATTCTCAGCATTAATGAGTTCAATAATTTTCCAAATTATATCCTGTTTTTCTTCTTTAAATGATGATTTAAAAATATTTCTATCGAAATGACTACGATATAAATTTACGACTGAAATATTATTGTTGTTCTCCTTTTTTGAGTGTTCAATAAATAAGTTAAAGTTGATTGGGATTCGTAGGAACTCTTTTACTTGTATTGGCAGTATCTCAAATTGAATTTGTAACTCTTTATTAGGGATTATTTTGCATATCTCATTATCGGAAAGTAAAGGAGTGTTGGTTGTGCAAAATGCAGTATGATACTTTTCAATGGGAAAATAATTAAATAATAAATCAAGGTCTATTTCCTTGTTTAAGTAGTCATTGAATACACTTTCACGTATTGAAAAAACAATTTTAAGCCAATCTTTGACGATTACTTGCTGTGTTAGGTCAATAAGTTGCTTGTAAAAATGGGTGAGTTTTGATGGTTGGTAAAACAATTCGTCAATAGCATCAATTACGATAATGAATTTCCCTTTTATCTTGTCTGGTTGTTTCAGTAGTTGACTTAATGTGCTGTTCTGATTGTTGATGTTTAAACTTATTTCATCTAGTTGTACTCTTTGATAATCAAATAAACTTAAACAGATAGATGCATTTGTCATCAGGAGAATATCGTCAGTATCGTTGAAATCCAACACCCATTTTGCAAGGGCAATTGATTTTCCATAGCCACTAGGAGCTATCAGTGCTGTTAAGTTTTTATCTGAGTCAACAAACTGATTCAATTGTTCATTAATAAGCTCACGGTGAATAGCCTTATCAAAATCAATTAATGCGTTATGAGAAATGCTGGATAGGGTATAATTGGTAATCTTTTTTGTCTCTCGTTTAGTCTTTTCCCATATGGACTCTTTATTGCCAGTAATTGAGTTTTTGAATGCTTCAAAATTAGTAAATTCTACAAATAGAGATAGTGTGTCAAGAGTATATTTTGAGGGCATGTATTTCGAAGATAGCAAACCATAGAAACGTCGTAATGTGGCGGTACTAATTTTGCGATGTGTTGCTTCAAAAACTTGTTGTGACAATAGTTCACAGTCCTTTGAGTAACAAATTTTCTGTCCAAAAGTTCCTTCAATATGGTGTTTTAATTGCTTAATCAAGTGTTAGGGTATATCGTTTTACAAATGCACGATTTAAAGATATAAAATATATGCCATTTAAAAAAATAATGACAGGAATGACAGGCTAACTTTTGTGTTGATACAACTAGTTTTGTGCCAAAATATTTAATACCTATGGACACAATAGTTACACAAATAAAAAAAGACCTTTCTTTTTTAGAAAAAAAACAACCCATTTTTCGAGCTGTTCGCTTTAATGAAGAAATCAGAGAAAAATTCATTAGGAAGTATGAGTTTGTAGAGGAAAACTCATTGCCATTATATTTTACCGGTAAGTTGGATTCAAAAATTGTGATGGTGGAATTTAATCCTTTACCAGGAATGTTGAATCTGGATGATGAAGATTTGAATTCATTTTTAGAGACACATAAAATTAATATATACAACTGGGAAGGGTATCGTCAATTTTGTGAAAATTTTGGTACGTATAAAAAGTTTGTAAAAGATAAAAAAGGCTCTTCTCTTGGTAAGTATGATAATAAGCAATTAGATTTTTATGCGGGGCTAGGATTATTTCCGTATAAAAAGAAGTTTACTTTAAATGATTTAGAGAGTCTTAGGAATAATAAACTTCAACTAGAACTTTTTCCTTATTCTTCTGATCGCTTTGATTTTAATCTTTATTCTCATACGGCATTAAAAACCCAAGTTGATTCACTATTCGATGTTATAACACAGGTAGAGCGTACTTTGATTTTTATTACAGGAAAACAAAAAGTTGTCAACTCCTTATTCAAGGGAATTGATTGGATTAAAGACGGACAGTATTCAATAGGTTTTTTTGACCAAGATGTTAATGGCAGAACGATAAAATTATGTTTCATTCCATCGTATAAGTCCTATTCGGTTTCATCATCTAAATATGGAGAGTTTTGTAGGCAACACATTGGGTAATTACACATTGATCTTTCCACGAAAACTAATCAACGAATCTAGTGCGAGGATCTAATTCTTATAAAAACCAAAAAGTGTTAAAGATTATTTTTTTCAAAGTAAAAACCAATTAGAATTAATATGATGAAACTAAAACTTACAATTATTACAATTTTATTTACCATAATAACGACAATCAACGCTGAAAATCGTACTGTTGGAGATTTTGTAGTTGACGACTACGATGGTGGTATTAGCGTAACTGGCTATAATGGAACTGCGACTAACCTTGTAATACCGAGTATTATTGAGGGGTTAGAAGTAAAAGCAATTGGGGATGTTGCTTTCTCATACAATCATTTAGATAGTCTCTTTATTCCTAGTAGCGTAGAAAATATTGGATGGCATGCATTTTATAATAATAGCCTAGAATACGTTTCATTTGAAGATAATAGCATGATCTCGCATATTGGAAGTGAGGCATTTTCAGAAAATGCGAGTTTGCTATCTGTTGCTCTACCTACTAGTGGAATTGATGGATTTATCAACTATTCTTATGCCATAAACGACTATTCAGGTGACTATTATCTTAATCCTGGAGATAATCTTCCTTATTTTTCTTTTTCATATAGTGTAAATGATGGAAGCAAATTTCGACCACACACCTTATCCGAAGATGATGATGTCACAGTAGAGAATGGGATTATAACAAGCTGTGGTATATCTGATGTCGTATTAGTTATACCAGACTCTTTACACGGTCAGGAAATTAATGTCATTGGTGAAAATGCTTTTGCAAATAACTTATTTGGCCTGTATCTACCAAAAACAATTGATAGTATTGCACCCAATGCGTTTAATGCCAGCCCCTATTTACCCTATACTATTGATACCGTATTCTTTGAGGACAATAGTCAATTACGCTACCTTTCTGACAACTCATTTGGTACATCTGTAACAATAAAACTACCAACATCAAGTATTGAAGGGGTTCGTCAATATGAGTATCATTATTCGGATAGTTATGAAACAACAATATGTCAGGCTGGTAGTTACTGTATTTTATGCTATGACTATTATTCAGAATGCACCCTTACAGCTGTAGTATATGCTCCTCCAAGAGTAATAAAAACAGAAGAGGTGATTATTGAAAATGGTGTTATTACTCATGCAAACATACCCCTTTATCAGGATCTTATTATCCCTTCTGAGTTAGGCGGTCAAACGGTTATTGGTATTGGCGAGTCTGCTTTTAGCAATAAAAATTTATGTGGTATTAGTTTACCAAGCACCCTGAAAACTATTGGATACAATGCCTTTTCAGAAAATCTATTAGACTCACTTTTTATTCCCAAATCAGTTATAAGTATCGAATCATATGCCTTTTCTAACAATAGTTTGAACGAAATCATTATTGAAGAAAATAGTAATCTTAAGTCTGTGGATGCAAATGCTTTCTGCAACAATCCCAATTTACGGTCCATAAAGCTGCCATCTTCAGCGATAGAAGGGTTTTTAGGTTATTATGACGGTTATGGAAACCGATACAACCCTGATGAATACATATCCGAATTCTCGTCATACCTTTTAACTTTTGGAGTTTATATGACTTACACATTTCAAGATTCAGATTTTGTTGTAAGTGATGGAGTTATAAATGACTTTAAGGGCGAGGTGGCACTGCTTCAAATACCCAATGTGATAGATAACCAAATCATTACTGGCATATCAGAATATGCATTTAATCATAAGGGATTATTGGAGGTCACATTACCTTCAAGCTTAGAAAGCATTGGCCGTTCTGCTTTTGCTGAAAATCACCTTACCAAAATTATTATTCCAGAAGGAGTAAGTTTTATAGGAAAGTATGCATTTAGCGAGAATTCTCTTGATAGCATTAAGCTAGCAAATAGTGTAACCTATATTGGATATGGTGCATTCGATGGAGAACGAATA
Organism: Bacteroidales bacterium; assembly: GCA_965662645.1. Classification (GTDB taxonomy): domain Bacteria; phylum Bacteroidota; class Bacteroidia; order Bacteroidales; family UBA5342; genus UBA5342. The sequence continues at coordinate 1,262 of CBFIII010000099.1, read as the reverse complement.
GTGCTACCTGCTCCACAAAAGGAGGGATATAAACTTGTAGGATGGAAGAGAGGTGATGAGGACTATTACGACACCTATTCAGAAGGAGATACCGTTTCAAACGGAGATTCCTATGAACCAATCTTTGAAACGGAATCTTATCCCTTGAATTTCAATGCGAATGGAGGACAAGGAAAAATGGATAGTTTGTCAATACGATATCTGTCAGCAGGTGTGATTCCTCCTGTTGAATTTGAAAACCCACCTTATATCTTTGTAGGTTGGTCAACGACTGACAATTCAAATGCGACCTATTCAGAAGCGAGCATTTATTATATGTTAAGTGAAGGGGCTGAGTTATATGCAAAATGGGATTTGCCATCGTATCTTGTAAGCTATGAAAATGAAGGGGACTTATATTATATATACAAGACAAATAACTACCCTAGCACTTCTCCGCTACCTACTACACCTATAAAAGAAAACTATATGTTTGCAGGTTGGTACACTCAGGAGAATGGACAGGGTGTGCCATTTACAACTGAAACCGTAATTACAGAAGACATTACTGTATATGCCAACTGGACAGAGGGAGCGTCTGCTACAAAATCTATTTCAGCACACAATTTTAGCATTTACCCAAACCCATCTTCTGAGTATATTTTAATTCAAAATCTAGCTAACGAAAGTAATGTTAACATCTACACCTCAAATGGTGTTTTGTTTTTCAGTCAAGCTAATGTTATGAGCAATACCTATATTGATATATCATCTTTTCCTGTTGGTGTTTATACTGTTAAGGTTGGGCGCGATAGTGAAAAACTGATTATTGAATAGCATTTACAAAGCAATAAGAGCCACCAATTAGTTGGTTCTTATTGCTTTACATTATGCAGTCAAATGAAGCTTGTCTTAATCCAATTAATTATATAAGTTTCAATCTCTATCTTGTCCCTATGCTGTAAATTTTTACCTTCAGGTAATATTTCAGACTGTGCATAATCAACAATTTTATATCTTATTACTAAGTTTCTAATGTAGCGTTATCGTTTATTGTTTTCAAATATTAGAATATTTTTAGGTGTAACTAGGTTTTGATAGCGTCTTTTAATATTTATTATTTTTTCAAAAGACATAAATACAATGAGATAGTAATGATGGATGAATAAAATTATGTTTTTGGTGAAATTAAACTTGTGTGCTAAGATAAAAGCATTACTTTTGCATCCGCTTTAAGAGAAAAGCAGGATTGTTGAAATGATGTTAACAGCAAAAATTTATTT
>CBFIII010000098.1:0-8669 GCA_965662645.1 Bacteroidales bacterium | reverse complement strand
GCTTAATATCTTTTTACCTTTGCTCTTCGATGTTTATGTGAGTAAATATGTGCGTTGGAATTGGAAGGTGCGAAAAGATGGAACGAAAGTCCATTGGTTGTTGGAGTGGCTTGATGCTATTGTCTTTGCACTTGTAGCTGTCGCTTTAATAAATAATTATTTCTTTCAGAATTATAAAATTCCTACTTCGTCATTAGAAGAATCTTTATTAGTTGGTGATCATTTATTTGTGAGTAAAGTGGCTTTTGGACCTCGTAATCCTATGACTCCATTGTCGTTTCCTTTGGCACAACATACGATGCCTTTGATTAATACTAAATCGTATATAGAGAACCCACAATGGCCATATAAACGTCTTAAAGGTTTGGGTCACGTAGCCAATGATGATATTGTTGTTTTTAACTTTCCTGCGGGGGATACCGCACTGACTAAAGTAACCAATCCTGACTATTATGCTTTGTGTCGTATGTATGGTCGCGAAACGGTGTTAAATAATCCTGATCAATTTGGTGAGGTGGTTTGGCGTCCTGTGGATAGACGTGATAATTATGTAAAACGTTGTGTAGCGGTGGCTGGTGATGATTTACATATTGTAAATGGACAAGTTTATATCAATGAGAAAAAACAAAAGGATATTCCTACTTTACAGCATGGTTATGTTGTGCGTACTTCTTCTCGTTTGAATCCTTTAGTCTTAAAAGAACAAGGCATCACCACAGAAGATGTGCAGCAGATGGATGCTACTAGTTATCATATTATGATGACTGCAGGTGCTGCTGAAAAATTACGTCATTTCTCAGCCATTAAATCTGTTGATATTTATTTGCGTAAGCCAGGGCTTTATGTTCCTGATGTATTTCCTCATAGTGCTGCTTATGCTTGGAATCGTGATAACTTTGGACCGCTTCATATTCCTAAAGCAGGAGAAACGGTAGCGCTGAATATGACTAATTTGCCTATTTATAAGCGTATTATTTCGGTATATGACGGTAATGATTTTGCTGTGAAAGATTCGTCTATTTTTATTAATGGTGAATTGGCGACGAGTTATACCTTTAAACAAGACTATTACTTTATGATGGGGGATAACCGTCATAATTCTTTAGATTCTCGTTTTTGGGGTTTTGTACCCGAAGATCATATTGTAGGTCGTCCAGTGTTTGTATGGTTGTCGTTGGATAAGGAAAAGTCTTTTCCTGCTAGTATTCGTTTCAACCGTTTTTTCCATTGGGTACCTAAGCAATAACCCGTTTTTAGGTGTTAGTCTATAGCTAACAGTTAGTATCATGAAAGAATATTCTAAACAAGAGGCTTATTCACGGGCTACTGCATTGTGTAGTAAGAGTGAAAAGTGTGTTTCTGATATTAGAAAAAAACTTTTTGATTGGCACGTGGAACGTGTTGATCACGATGGTGTTATTAATTTACTTATAGATAATAAATACATTAATGAAGAGCGTTTTGCTCTTTATTTTGTGCGGGACAAATACCGTTTTAATGGCTGGGGACGCGTGAAAATTCGTTACCAGTTATCCCTAAAGCAAATACCTTCTGACTTTATAGAAGAAGCGATGAATACCATTGATGATGAGTTGTATGCTGAAAAGTTACGTCATGCCTTAGAAATCAAAAATCGGGGTATTACGACAGGTGATCAGTATGAACGTCGCCAGAAGTTGATGCGATTTGCTGCGGGTAGGGGATTCTCATCTGATGAGATTATTCGTGAATTAGATGCATTACTTTAATTCCACATTGTGTTTCATGCAAAGAGAGACAGTGCAACTAAAGCCAACGCACATTTGGCACATTTGCAAGCTCCAACACACAAGCCAATACTTCAGCTTGCAAAAGAGCCCAATTTTTGCAGACACACATAGCCTGTTGATTGAAAGAATTATATTGTGTATGATTAAAGAAGATTTAAAACGCATTTATGGCGGATAGATTAAAAATAATGGTTTCTTCAACTGTGTATGGTTCAGAATCAGACCTTGACCAGATAAAATATATTTTGGAAGGGTTTGGATATGAAGTAATCATGTCAAAAGAAGGTAATGTATATGTGCCTATGGATATGACAAATGAAGAAGCTTGTTTGAAGGCTGTTGAAGCTTGTGATTTGTTTTTTGGAATAATTTTTCCAAGATATGGCTCTGGAATTACACATAAAGAATTTGAAAAAGCAGTTGAATTGAATAAGCCAATGTGGTTTGTTGCTCATCATTTCATTGAGTTTACACGTAAACTAATGCAGCAGTTTATGTTTGATGAAAATAGAATAAGAAATGAATTTGACATTAAACCTACCTCTGTACTTGATAGCTTGAAAGTTATTGACATGTTTAACCTTGTAAAACACAAATGGGTTCAGCCATTCTTTAAAGCTTCGGAATTACAGGTTTTTGTTGAGACCCAATTTAAAGACGTATTGCAAAGAAAAAACGAATTAGATAATAGAGAAGATGAATAGTGAACAACTTATAAAGAACCTTATAAAACAAGGAGAGAGCGAGCAGCTTGATTTTAAAGAAGTTGTTCGGAAGGATATTATTGGGAAAGTAGTTTGTTCCTTTTTAAATAATATCGGAGGTCAAGTGATTATTGGTGTGTCTGATGATAAATCTATTGTTGGAGTAAAAAATGCAGAAAACATAAAAAATGAATTAGAAGATTATTTAAATCAAGAAATTGTCCCGACTACTCCAATCATGGTATCTGCTGAATTAGTAGGAAAAAATGAAGTACTCGTGATTAAAGTATGGGCTGGTTCGAAACAGCCTTATGTATTTAACGGAGGTATTTATTATAGAAGAGGTAAACAAACTCAAAAAGCAACTTCCAATGAGATTTCTGAACTAATTCATAATCGACAGGATTCAGAACTGCATTGGGAAAGAAAAATTGCATTTGGCGTAGAAGAAAAGGATATTGATTTTGATGAAGTTCAAAAAACAATAGAGCTTGCATTAGATACAAAGAAATTGTCTGTTTCTTTTAATAAGCCATTGGATTTCCTATCATATCTAGGATTATACCAAGATGGAAATTTCACAAATGCCGCCGTGATTTTATTTGCTAAAAAGCCTTCTAGATTTATTCCTCAGGCAAGAGTTAGGGCTGCATTTCTTGAGAAAGGAAAAATAGGAGATACTTTTATTGATGACCAAGTTATGGAAGGCAATATTTTTAAAAACATTGAATTAATACAGGTATTCCTAAAAAAGCATTTACCATTTGTCAGGAAATTTGATGAAACTAATTGGAAAAGAGAGGATGATTATATATTTCCAATGTCTGCACTAAGAGAAGGTATTATGAATGCCCTGGTACATAGAAGTTATTCAGACCATTCAGATTCGATTTCAATAATTATATATGCAGATAAATTAGAAATTATTAATAGTGGCAAATCACCATTGAAAGCATCTGAATTAAGAAGAAGTCATTTGTCAATGCCCGTGAATCCTGACATTGCACACATTACATTTCTTCGCGGATATATAGAAAAGATAGGAAGAGGAACTCTTAAGATAATTGATTCCTGTAAAAAAGCGGGTTTAGAATCTCCTAAATGGGAAACTAAAGAGAATCAAGTGAAACTATCTTTTTACGGAAAAGTAAGAAATGAAGGAGCAATTGAGGGAGCAGTTAAAGGAGCAATTGATGTTGAAGTTGAGGGAGCAATTGAGGGAGCAATTGAGGGAGCAACTAAGAATGTAAAAAATAAGCTTAAATCATTATTAAAAGAAATTGCTAGAAATGAAGGGAAAAGGGTTCCAGAATATATTGAAGTAATTAATGTTTCTGAAAGTACCATAGAACGATATTTAAAGCAACTAAGAGATGCAAATCTTATAGAGTTTAAGGGTGATGCTGCTCAAACAGGAGGATATTATTTGACTGAGGCAATAAAGAAAAAACTTAAATAAGATGTCAGCTCTTCGTATCCATACACATTGCCAAGTCGCTCAAAAAAGCCAGCGCATAAACCAAAACTTGTCAAAGAGTATGGCTACCCAAACGCACGGACTGACTGAGAAAATAAAGCACAAAAACACAACAATGTGTATAGTGCATAAGGGTTTCAGAGGTTTTCGGTCGATATCTCCCGCATTTATTTGGCGTGGTAATTTGAAAGGTTTGAAGCCCGCAATCCCTTACGACACCATACACTCAACGTTGTGGGTTTAATTTTCTGTAGCTTGTTGCGAATAATGTTTTATTTTCAACTAAATGCCCCGAGGTTGTTGACTGTTGAGTGATGTAAGAGTAAATGAATCCTGAATGGGTTGATTTTATGTTAAAATTGAAAAAGAATAATACGGAGCTAAAAAGTAAGATAGGTTTCGCTATGTGCGCAAATGACAGTATGAAAAAGACACTATTAACATCATTATATTTGGCGCCTATTGCTTATTATAAGGCTTTCTTTAATGCCGAAGAGGTGGTGATGGAACAGTATAATCATTATGAACGAAAAACGTATCAAAACCGTTGTGAGATTCTTACTGCCAATGGAAAGATAGCTTTAAGTGTTCCTGTAGAGAAGGCTGTACAAATCAAGATTCCTTTTAAAGAAGTGCGCATCGCTTATCATACCGATTGGAGAAAGCAACATCTCAGAGCACTGATGTCAGCTTATCAGAATTCTCCTTTTTACGCCTATTATATCGATGATTTTCTTCCTTTGTATGAGAAGCAATATGACTATCTTATGGATTTTAATATGGCTTTACATCAGGTTATACTTTTAGCTATAGACGAGAAGAGGCCTACCACTTTAACATCCCGATTTTATCAAGATGATGATGTTGATGATCTGCGTTTTGTTTTTAATCCTCGAAAAGACACGGCTTATAATTTAAAGCCTTATACTCAGGTTTTCTTTGATAAAAGTGATTTCATGTCTAACCTAAGTATCTTGGATCTTTTGTTTAACTTAGGTCCTGAGACTGAATTATACCTCAAGGAATAGTTTATTTTCCTAGAGCAGCATGGTCAACCCACCACGTTGTTTTTTCTCCAATAAAAGCATAAGAAGGATAGTTCTCAAAATCTCCTTTTTTGTTGAGTATCTCATTCAATACGCTTGCTTTTTTCGCACCTGTAATATGAAAGATGATATCTTTTGCATTTTTGATTGTTCTTCCCGTTAAGGTGAGGCGTTTTTGTCCTGAATAAGGATTGGTGCCAATAGCTAAATTACTTGCTACAGTAATTAATTCCTTATATGGTGGAAATATAGACGCAGTATGGCCATCATTACCCATTCCTAGTATGATTAAATCAAATTGTGGTAAACCTTCTGACGTTGGTAAGGTCTCCATTTCTTTCTCATAATCTTTTAGTCCATCTTCAGGTGTCAGTTCTCCTTTCATACGGTGAATATTAGCTTTAGGAATCAGGACATTTGATAATAGACTATTGAAGGTCATCAAGTAGTTGCTCTCTGGGTGATCAGGAGTTACGCAGCGTTCATCTACCCAGTAAAGTTGTAGTTTGTTCCAAGCTATCTCTGTCTTGATGTTTGTTAAGGCTTCGAAGAGCATCTTTGGGGTAGAACCACCCGATATGGCGAGGTAAAAGGTCTTACTTGTGTTGATTTTATCTTTGAGATAAAGCGCCAGAGATTGCGCTGTTTCTTGTGGTGTAGAAAATGACTTTATGTTATTCATAAATGATAAATTTTAATAATAGATGTAGAGACAAGGTATGAATAGATGTAGAGACAAGGCATGCCTTGTCTCTACGTCTATTGGTATTTATAATTCGCAATATTCACCATCGCCTACAAGGTTTTTACACGGTTGTCGCCAGCCGTGCGGTTTTTCGAAGAGTTCGTCTGCTTTTGTAGGTCCCCAAGTGCCTGCGGGGTATCCGTGTAAAGGAATGCAGCATTTTTTATCCCAGGATTTTATGATGGGATCTACAAATTTCCATGATGTTTCTACGGCATCAGCACGCGCATAGAGGGTGGAATCTCCCAACATAGCATCGAGTAAGAGTCTTTCGTATGAGCTAGGTAAGTAGGTGTCGGATAAATCAGAATAGTGAAAATCCATATTGACATTTTGTGCTTGAAATCCGGCACCTGGTACTTTTGTCCCAAATTTAAGTAGTACTCCCTCGTCGGGTTGAATACGCATAATGAGTTGGTTGTGATGTTGTATATCGTCCTGCAGATTTTTGAATAACTGGTGCGGTGTAGCTTTAAAGTTAATGACCACTTCCGTTACTCGAGTTGGAAGTCGTTTGCCAGTACGTACATAAAAGGGCACGCCGCCCCAACGCCAATTATCAATGTAAAACTTCATGGCCACAAAGCTTGCGGTGCGTGAACCTGGTGTTATGTTATCTTCTTCCTGATAGCCTTTTATCTTTTCTCCATTGATGACTGACGAGGTGTATTGTCCGCGTATGATGTTGTTTTTCAGATCGTCATCAGTGAGTGGTCGTAGTGATTGTAGTACTTTTACGGTTTCGTTACGTATAGCATCAGAATGCAGTTGTGCGGGTGGTTCCATAGCTGTTAATCCCACTAATTGTAAGAGGTGATTTTGTAACATATCGCGCAGTGCACCACTCTGATCGTAATAACCACCTCTAGAACCTATACCTATACTTTCGGCTGAGGTGATTTCTACACTTTTAATGTAACGGTTGTTCCATAAGGGTTCAAATATGCCATTGGCGAAACGCATCACCAATAAGTTTTGGACTGTTTCTTTGCCTAGGTAATGATCGATACGGTATATCTGGTCTTCCTCCCATATGGATTGAACACGTTTGTTTAAAGCTAAAGCGCTTTCTAAATCTGTTCCAAATGGTTTTTCAATAATGATGCGTCTCCAGCAATTTTCTTCCTCGTTCAGCTTAAATTTCCCTAAGTTGTCGGAAATAGGACCATAAAGACTAGGAGGAGTAGAGAGGTAAAAGATAATATTACCTTTTGTTTCTCGTTGTTTGTCTAAATCAGTAAGGTATGTCTTTAGTTTTGCGTAATCTTCGCTATGGGTCGTGTCCATAGGAAGATAATTAAGGTAGCCTGTAAATTCTTTAGCGGCCTTGATATCTTCTTTTTTGAAATTTGAAAATTCTTGTATTCCTTCGAGCGTTGATGCGCGAAACTGATCATTATTCATTGGGGTGCGTCCTAAGCCTACGATAGTGAAGTTTTTAGGAAGCATCTTTTGATGGTAAAGATCATATAACGAAGGGATTAATTTGCGTTTAGTTAAGTCACCTGAGGCGCCAAAGATAACTAATATATGATTTTCTGGTTTATTCATAGTTGTAAATTTTAGGTCTTGGCTATTTAGATATTATAAGTTGTAGAGGCTGTAGATCCGCCTTTTCCTGTCCAGTTGGTATGGAAAAATTCACCTTTCTTTTTGTCTAGGCGTTCATAGGTATGAGCCCCAAAATAATCGCGTTGAGCTTGAAGTAAACCTATAAGACCTCTGTTTGCTTGAGTCATATTATTATGTTTTTTTTGAATCCCATAATGAGGATTTTTTTTTCACCGCTTATTGCGGGGACGTTCATCAATTGTTGTGTAAATGTATTCATTTTTGAACAAAAACGATGCATTAATCTTTTGTATAACAAAATGTTTGTGATAAAAATCACTTCACTTACTTCCTTGTCACTGTAGGGTGTTAATATGTCAGTCTTTATTTTTTTCTAGCGATTATCATACCATCTCTAATAGGTAATATCACGTTTTCTACACGATCGTCATTTTGAATCAGGTCATTAAATTTTAATATGCCTTGCGTTTGTTTGTCTTTGCTTGGAATCTCTTCTACTACTTTTCCATCCCACAGAATATTATCGCCTATAATGTAACCACCTGGATTTACTTTTTCGAAAATGGCTTCATAATATTGGGGGTAATGACGTTTATTGGCATCAATAAAAACCAAGTCATATTGATCTGTTAGGGTAGGGATGATTTCAAGTGCATCGCCAAAGATGAGTTTTATTTTGTCTTTGTATGGTGAGGCGTCAAAAAAAGGTTGGGTAAAATCTTCTAATTCGTCATTGACTTCTATGGTGTGTATCTCGGCATTGTCAGCAAGAGCTTCTGCCATGCAGAGCGCTGAATAGCCTGCAAAGGTGCCTAGTTCTAAAACGCGCTTGGGTTGTATCATTTGGCATAACATATAGAGTATGCGTCCTTGTAGGTGACCGCTTACCATACGTGGCCATAATAGATCACGGTGTGCTTTTCTATTGAGTTGTGTTAACAGCTCGGGTTCTTTGTCGATATGGTTGAGGATGTATTCTTCGAGTCTTGTTTCCATTATTTTGTAATTATAATGTAAAAATACAAAACAATGAGCTTGTTGTCCTTGTTTTTGGGCACAAAAAAAGGAGCTAAGATAAATCTTAACTCCTTTTGCGGTCTGGACGAGACTCGAACTCGCGACCTCCTGCGTGACAGGCAGGCATTCTAACCAGCTGAACTACCAAACCGTTTGTTGATGTGCTTTGTTTCTTAAAGCGGATGCAAAAGTAATCTATTTTTTGTAAAACCCAAATAGATGAGGGTGAATTTTTCAATTAAATGTCATATTATGAGTTTTATTTTACAAACAGAGACCTGAACTGCTTGTAGCAGGATCGTTTATTGTTCGTAATCTTTGTTTAGATCTTATTGCGTG
>CBFIII010000097.1:0-8935 GCA_965662645.1 Bacteroidales bacterium | reverse complement strand
TTCATCTTTAATGTTTTTAACTTACACAAAGATAGTGTTTTAAATTGAATTATGAGTAATTGCGGACAAGCAAAAAATTGATATGATTATTTGCATAAATGCTATTAAAAGTAACTATAAGTACGATTGTAAATAGAAATTTTTTCATCGCGATTCTTTATTTCGTTAGTGTTCTTCTATTGGTTAATTTTTAAAGGTTGCCAACGTTGAGTATATATAAAGTAGACAATTGTGGGCTACAACCCTTTGTTTTACTACTAACCCGCTTATTTTGTATATACAGTGTTGCCAATTGGACTTTATTCATTTATTGCGCTATTCTTTTGATCAACTATTGGAGAAGGAGAGAAAATACATTTTTCATTATCAAACCAAATTAAAACATTTTGTATAAAAACATATCCTTCTTCTGTAGTATAGTCAAGATGTAATTCTACTTGATTAAGTAAAGGTTTTTTATAACTTAAGGCAATCCAGAAATATTGATTGCCATTTTTAGTATTTATAGTTGATGTTGATGCACTAAAATCGTCAAAATCAGGATTGTTATATGTTAAACTTTTATTTATTAAAGAGCTATTAATATTCGTGTTGCAGAAATCAAGTTTTACTATTTGCTTATTTAAGTCTGTATTTATTTCAATATTAATAATAGGTTTTCTTGACATTTTATATCGTTTCTCGGATTCTAACTGCATGTCTGTTAATTGGCTTGCTATAGTAGAAAGACTTTGAATTTCAGATTCTCGTTGTTTGTCCTTCATTACAAGTTTGTACAATGTAAATATTGTTAATGGGATGCCAATAGCTGCAGCAAAGGCTTGAAGAACTTCTGTCCATTTGGGTATATTAATCAGAATATCAATCGAAAGTAGATGTAGTAGGATTTTACTTAATATCGTCATTATTATCAAATAAGTATAGTTGCCAATTGGATCTTTATATCTGTATAGTTTGTTTATCGTTATTTATATCACAAAAATCATCACTCCATTTATAATTAATATCAATTTTATCAGGTTTACTCATAAAAACTACTAAAGAGATTTCTATTTCATTCTGAGGTTTTATGTCTATTGGGCAAGGATTATTAATTATTTGAAATCCGTCTATATTAGGAAGGGTTACAATGACATTTTTTGCGACAGATTTACCTTTATTATAAATTTTTATCTGTCGTGTGCCTTTATTGCCTTTCATAACATTTGCTTCTATTATTGCTTTTTTCTCTCCCGTCTTTTCTTTTTCTATTTTTTCTATGTGATATTTATTAATTAAATCTGCTTGTTTTTTGATTTTTAAATCATGTTTGAAATATGTAATCAAGGTTAATAATAGAGCAATTATTGAGATAACAAGTCCTGCAATTTCCATAACTATTTGAATTTAATATTTCTATTTTCTTTAAACGCTTTCTTAAACATATCTGAGATTTCTTTTTGTAAATCCTTTCCTACTTCCTCTTTCGTTTTTTCAAGCTCTTGATTTATATTTTCTTGGTTTAGTACAACTAATTCCTCATATCCTCCATTATATTCCTTTCCGCAGCGATTACATTTAATCCAAGACTTGTCATCATTAAATTCAAAATCTGTATCCCCACAATTAATACATTTAAGGTGTATTGATTTATTGTAGTTATCTTTCATAATATCTGTAATTTTAATATTTCGTAGTGTCTTCTTAGTCTTACTGATAACGATTCGTGTATGATTTCGTAAGGGATTGCGGGTTTCAAACCCATCAAGTTACCACCCAAAATTGATGCGGGTGATAACGCTAGAAAACCTCTGAAACCCTTATGAATTATACACATTGTTATGCCCTGCTATTTATATTTTTCAAATCTATCATTGTTTAAGTTTAATTCATACCGACACAAACTTAACAACCAATTATATTTTTCTTTTTTCGATTTATCATCAATATATTCGGATTCCTTTGAAATAAACAAATCTAGAATCTCAGTAATTTCTATTTCTTTTTGAGTTAAAGAAATCTCATTGAAATCTCCATCAATATATCCACTTCCAGGCAATAACTTTTCTAATTTTTCTTTTTTTATATTTGCCTGTTCTGCATCTATATATGAATAATTAAAAGGATTTATAAATGTATCATCAAGTTCATTCAACAGCATTCGTTCTCTATAAGTTGAGTTTATTTTTCTTATAATGTCAATAAATTTATCGGACACTATAATTCTAGGAAAACAAGCTTTTTTAGATTCAAGTGAATATGCTTCAACTAAAGCACCGGAAAATATAATATTATTATCATTATAATATGAACCGACAGTCAATCCACCACGAATTAAAAATCCTTTTTTTAACATTATCACCTGAAACATAGCTAAGTATTGATAGAATAGCTTGACGTTTTCAGAATAATCTACCAATTCATTATCAAATGGAACTGCGATACTAAAACAGTCAGAAAATGACTTAATTACTAAACCTTTTTTCCATCCTATTAATTCCTTATCATCATAGCCATTTCTTTGAGGCAAATATTCTGTCACAATTTCAACAACATTTGAAATGTCCTCTAATAAATTAGGTTTTTTCCCACTATCAAATTGCTCTATGTGTTCTTTAAATCCAAGAATATCAAGAAAGGCTACTAAGTATTTCTTTGTCTGTTTCATCAGTTTGTTTTTATAGTTGGGCATAACATTTAGTATTTTATAAATTGTTTTGCCACACAAATCTACAAAAAGAAATAGATCTTTTTCTATTGAGCATCAGTTTTTTGCGCTAAGGAAAAATAATTTATAACATGTTTATACCCGCAATATTGCGTATATATTTCATTTAGCAGCAGGTGGCTTTTTTGCATTTATCAAAGAAAAAGATAAGAAAGCCCCCATAATTGCTGAGTTATATTGTTAAATTACATTAGTGAATGCTTTCATTTCCAAAGGTATAAATAAAACAGAAAAAAGCAAGGTGTTAAGTGTTATTAAATTAGTCGGGGAGGTGTTTGTCTGTTTTATCGTTATAGGATGGTGGTGTTCTGTATTTGTTCTATTCTTGTCTGTCAGGCTGAGACCAAGGGGGGCTGCTGTAAAATGAGAAATGCCCACCTTATAATGAATATCGTCCTAAAAAACTATGCTAAAACCTACGGTTTGGATGAGCAAAATTACTTTGTGGAAGTGGTGTGTCACTTATATTTTAATCGTCCTATCCTACACTCATACCAAGCTATTCTTCGAAGCTGCAAGCTTCCTTTTTTTTTAGTTCCAAACCATAGGCTTGAACCAGGACATGCCATATTTTACTCGTCTATGCTTGCGTTAAATGGGGATTTTATCTTCTTTTTATGTTCCATTAGGAGAATAAATGAAGAGATCCGTTCGTATTATTTTTGATCTGTATGGATAACTAAGGAAGTGTAGTTGTGTGCTGCGAAGATACCATACCCACCACTAATATTTGTATATACAGTGTAGGGTTGTGGAAAAAAGGGATCGTCTATTGTGTAGTCATAAGCGTCCAGACTAGTTAAGAACTGCATTAGGTCATTGGACAGCACATATAATTCTACTAGTATTGAGTCACGATGGTAAGAGTCGTTTTGACACTCTATTGTATTTACGCCTAGTTTGATATTCTCTACTACAAACATTCCAAATTTTTCGTTAAATCGCCGCTCCATTTCACCATCATAATATCTGTAGCACTGTGCTTGAAAATATTCATTCTCAGAATAGTCGTTATTAAAGTGAATGTTGATAAAATCATCATTCATTGTGACAGAATCGATAGTGGGTGGTTTTAGTATAGTTTGTTTTGCTGTAATTAGCTCCTTAAACCCATCTACATTAACTTTAATATAATATTGTGTTCCTTCTTTCACAAAGCCCAAAGAGTCACATTTGTAGTGATATTGATCTGTTGTAGATAGATATATAGAATCTTGTTTTTCGTTATATAAGCACACTTTTGCTCCAATTATTGTGTCATTATCATTTGTACTGTTTACTGGGCGGGTCTTTTTTAGAATCAACTCCACGCCATCGGCAGTACTTATGTATCCATGAACTATTATCTGAGGTTGATATGTAAGAGGTTCATAATCGATCTCCTTTTTCATTTCACAAGCGTAAAGTAAAAAAAGTAATTGGAGTACGAACACACGCTTAAATAAAGTCATATTATTAAAAATTCAAAGTGTAACTTATACTAGGAAGTATGGTGAATGAGTTTAGTTTATAAGTCTTGTTAGTATAGCTATTGTAGCTTATATATAATGTGTTTTGGTGTGCGTATGCATTATATAGATTAAATGTCCAAGTTCTTGATCTTCCTTTAGCTGTTGTTTTTTTATTCTTAAACATTAAGTCGAGGCGATGATAGAGAGGTAGATTTTGGTTGTTAATATCATCATATATAAAATACCTGTACATTAATCCATCATCACCAGAGAATCCTATTGGTAAGGTGATTGGAGCTCCTGATGTGAGGTTGAAGTTAGCACCGAAACTATATTGTTTATTCATATTAAAGATTGTAACTATCGATAGGTCATGCCGTCTGTCATATATAAAAGGATACCACTGACCATTGTTAATGTCGTCGAATTGCCTATCACTCCATGATAAAGTATAGTTAAGATTTACCATAAGGCGAGAGAAGTCTTTTTTTATATATAATTCGAAACCTCGTGCTTTTCCTATTCCATTTTTTGCCGTAAGGTTAGAGATATTGTCTAGGGTTTCGTCTTCAAATAATGGACTTTGATATTCTTGTAAATGACTCATTTTTTTGTAAAATGCTTCAAGTGAAATATCAGTTTGTATTTTAGGGTTGTTATAATAGATACCTACCGAGCCCTGTTGTGCTACCTGAGGAGGTAACTCTTTTGTTGCCGAGAACCATATTTCGCGTTCAAAACCATTTAAATTATTAATGAGAACATGGTTAAACTGATTCATTATTGTGTAATTGGCTTTCAAGGCGATGTTATTGTTTATATTAAAACGTGATGAAAGGCGAGGTTCAAGTCTAAAATAAGAGGTGTCCTCACAGAAGTATTTAATAGCTCTGATCCCAAAATTTAATTTAATCTTTGGGCTTACTGTTATTTCGTGTTCTTGATAAAGTGAGATTTCAGAGGATACGAGCTGCTGTTGATATCCTGCAGTATCATCAATGTAAGTTTGTGTATTGTCATTGTCATAAGATGTGCTTTGTAAACCAGGCTTGTATTTGTAGAAACTTGCCTCTACACCTGTACGCATTGTATATACGTTGCTTTGGTAAAAATCTAAGCGACTTTTAAATGAATAATCTTCAATGTTTGAATAGCCTTCAAACACATTGGTAGCACTACCGTTATCTAATGTTTGTGTGGAGCTAGAATGATTATTGTTACGGTAAACAGAGTATGCAGCTAATGTTTCAGCGTATAATCTGTTGTTGAGTTTTCCCCGATGAAGTAAAGAAATGCCTGTGGTGTTAATGTTTAAACCTCCAGTTTCATTAACATCACCAGTAGTGATTTCCGATTTTTGCTTATCACATCCATTTATAAACGATAAGGCCAGTTTTTGATTACCACTTAATTGCCAGCTTAGTTTTGCATTAATATCGTAGATATAGGTTTTTTCTTCTTGTGATATATCTGAGTCAATATCTTCGCCCTCAAAGGCGTTTAATAAATTGAGATATGAAGAGCGTGCTGCTACAAAAAAAGTGAATTTTTTAGCTAATGAACCTTCTAGTATAAGGCTAGAATTCAATACTCCTATACTGATTTTTCCTTTTAGTTTTTCCTTATTCCCATCTTTGGTGTAGGTGTCGATGATAGACGAAGCTCTCCCTCCATAACGCGCAGGGAACCCCCCTTTGTATATGTCAACATGTTTTAATATGTCTGAATTAATTAAAGAAATAAAACCGCCGACATGGTTGGTGTTGTATAGTTTTATGCCATCAAGCAAGATGAGATTTTGACCTCTATCACCACCTCTAACGTAAATGTTTGAAAATCCTTCTTTGCCACCACTAATTCCTGGTAAGAAAGTAATAGCTTTCATGAGGTCGGGTATGCCAATAAATGAAGGAAGTGCTTCAATAGTTTTTATAGGCAACGTTATTTTACCTAATACATTATCTTTTTGTAATGATGCATACTCACTTATATTAACTTCGTTGATTTCGTTTGTCTTGATTTGAAGGTAAATGTTTAGTGTCGTATCGTTATTTGGGACAAAGTTCATCTCTAACGTACTATAACCGATATGAGAAAATGTTAATGTGGCTTCTTTTCCGACAGGTACGTCAAAGTGAAATTGCCCCATTGAGTTACTTGCATGGCCAATGCCATTACATACGTCGTAACAAGTAGTTGATATTAATGTCTCTTTGGTATTAATGTCACATATAGTTCCACTTATTCTGACTGACTGTGCAGATAATATGACCGATTGTATGAGGAAGATGCTTAACAGTAATTGTCTCATAGATGCTTTAGATAGAGGAGACTGTTGAGCTGATTACAACAGTCTCCTCGTGAGTGTTTCTTCTTTTATTTATTAATTATTGCCCAGTTCTGTTGTAATCCATCATTAGTTGCTTCAGCATGGGCTGAAATTATTGTAGGTCTTGAAGGTGAATCATTTGGAAAATCATACACTGGCCATGTCTCATGCTTAGACCAAAGTGTTTTCTTATAAATAACGACCTTTACCCTTTCTGGTGATTTATAGTAGCTTAGAGATCCAGTATAGTCAGTATATCCATCTCTGACCTTATAGGAGAGATCTTTCAGATAACCATGAGTACTATATACTCTATACTTTTTACTCCATTTTTTTTTCTTATAGTTACGTGCAGTTACTTCTATAGTAGTAACGTTGCTTGTCTCTACATAGTATGGTAAAGCATCACGGAAATGTACTCTCCAACCACAAGCATTAGTAACTAACATTTTTAGGTGAATTTTACGATCATGAGCAGTTTCCCAATCTTCTAGAGAAGAACTTAGGGAGCCTGACTTTGTTGTTATCGTTGTGTTATCTGTTAAGTAATCCATAATAAAGATATCACTAGTCGCATTGGTACTCTGAGACTTCTTTTTTATAGGGTTTAATGCATTTTCAATAGCTTCACTGTCACCAGTAAGAGACACCGCTAGTTTTGTTCCTTGAATCTTGTGTAATGTAGATCCTACGTAGTATATGCCATCTCTATTTATAAGGCTAGAATATACTATGGATTCGATCTTGGGAACAACTAAGGAGTCTGTTGTTGCTAGTATATCACTATTATTGTTGAGTAATGTCTCAAAGCTTAACGAATCCTCACATTGATCCATTTCATCATAGATGTTGTTTAATTGTGTTCGTAATGATATGAAGCCTATATTGTTTTCCCATTCATTAAATTCTTTTTCATTCATGTTATTAATTGCCATTACGGTCTCGACAAAAGAAGTGTCAGAATGAAAGTGTAGTACTCCATTTTTTACAGTTAATTGACTCTCATTTTCAACATTAAGTATTTGTGTTGTTTTTATGCTGTCCTCACAGGAAAGTAAAGTTGTAATTCCAATTATTATCGCTAGTATTTGTGCTATTTTTTTTATAAATTAGTTTTTTATTTTTAGTGAGAGCTTGGTTTATCTATTTCTAAATGATTATTTTCGACGTAACAGTTTAGTTAATAGGTTAATCAGGCTCTATTTTTCCCTTAAATATATTTCCGCACTTAAAAGAGATCTTGTGTAGGGGGTATTGACCTCTCGCTATATTAAGTACAAGTGTTTTTTATTCTATATATTCATAGGCATCTTTTTTATAATTAGCTACAAAGTAATATATTAACGAGGTCAAAAAATGACCTTGTTAAAGTTTTAGCTTGAATTTTTTGGATAATCGACAATACTTGATGTCATATCCTTCTTTTCTTAGATCATCAATCATACGCTTAGCGGTACTTTCACTACAACTAAATTTGTTAGCAATGCATTTTATCGAAATACATGTTTCATATTATCTAATAGTGTCTTCAAATTTTCAGCTTTCTCTTTATACGTCATATTTTCTTTTTAGTAGTTTAAGAATTGAAGTTGTTTTAAGTCTTATGGAATTTAAGTTCAAAAATAAAAGTTATTTCAATATTTTCAAATTTATTTGCTGTTTGTTAGCATTTTACTTGTTCGTGAGGTGTGCTTTATTCTTTTATTTTTGACGTGGAATGTTTTTGTTTGCCCACAACACTTATATCCACCCAATATGGCGTAAATATCTCATTTATGCGTAAAGTCCTTTATTGCGTTTATCAAAGAAATAGACAAGAAAATCCCCATAAATGCTGAGTTATATTGTTAAATTACATTAGTGAATGCTTTCATTTCCAAAGGTATAAATAATACCAATTGTATTTCATAATGCGCTGAATTATTCGTATCTTTATTGAATGGCAAGACACTCAAATATAAAGATTAAAGAGAATATAGATTCTCTTAAAAAATTGCATCGCACGGAAGGTAATGATCGAATACGCTCGCGTATTAAGTGTCTTATTCTTTTAAAAGAAAGGAAGTCCTGTACTCAGTTAGAATTATCTCAGTATTTGGGTGTAGATTATGCTACTGTCAAAAGATGGCTTAAGCAGTATAAAGAAGATGGTATTAGCTCTTTAGTTACCCTGAAAAGTGGAGGTAAACGAAGAGGTGTTATTGATGCTGAAATTCACAAAAGTTTAGCCAATAAAGTAAATGATTCAAATAATCCATTACAGGGTTATTGGGATGCTGTCTTGTGGGTAAAAGATAATCATAATATTGATCTTAAGTATAATACTTTAAGAACTTATTTAATACGTCATTTCCAAACCAAGTTAAAATCACCACGAAAATCGCACTATAAAAAAGATGAACAGGCTCTTGAAGCGTTTAAAAAAACTTCCTGACGTTTTTACTAACA
>CBFIII010000096.1:0-8972 GCA_965662645.1 Bacteroidales bacterium | reverse complement strand
CGTAATAAACATGCAAAATGGCTTTTCTGCACTTTTAAAATAAGCATGAATACTATCCAAAGGAATATCCTTACGCGGGCCCCGTCCTTCAACGGAATGCCATTCAAGATCCCAATCGTACACCGAGGCGGGATTCACGTGGCTTTTACCTGCCAAAATCACCTCATAGCCCAGATTTCCCAAATAAGTAGTGACTGATTTTATATCTGGTTTAGATCTAAAGTGATTGATAAAACAACCATTCTTAAGTGGATAATTACCCGAATAAAGCTGAGAACGACTGGGAGCACAAATGGACTGTGCCGTAAAGGCGTTATCAAACAACATGCCCTCGCGCGCCAAACGATCCACAGCAGGTGTCTTTATTTTTTCATTACCATAACAGCCATAATCAAGTTTATCCTGATCGTCGGACAAATAGAAAATGATGTTGGGTTGTTTTGCTTGCCTTGCCTTTACCACTGGAAACGATATCATTAGCAATACCATTATTAAAAAACCTAAGCTATTGAAATGTGATAGGTGTTTCATTTTTCTTAGTATTAAATGTTATTTTTAGAATAATACGTATTGGTTTATTTATAACTCGTAGCTTGCTTTTGTTTCATTTCCAAAGACTTTCGCATCTCTTTAAGTACTTTTTCATAGCTCGCATCTGAAACAACATTGTTATTTTCTTCAGGGTCTAATTGGCGATTATACAACATCTCCTCACCATTTTCAAACAAAGAATAAGTGAAATTTTTCGTCACAATGGCATCTGCCACTTTAAAACGTGCATAAACGTCCTCTCTAAAGGATTTTTTTGGTTTATCAAGAATGGCTTTAAAGCTCTCGCCCATAACATAATCAGGCACAGAAACATTAGCTAAATCACAAAGCGTAGGATAAATATCAACACTCTGAACCAAAGCATCAGTATGTTGACCTTTTGCCTTACCTGGCACTTTAACAATCAAAGGAATTTGCAAGGCATTATGTAGGGTGTTGTGTTTTCCCCAAAACTCATGCTCGCCCAAATGCCATCCGTGATCACCCCATATGACGATGATCGTATTTTCGGCCAATCCAAGTTCTTCAAGCTCATTAATCACCTCGCCAACTAAATGATCCGTATAACTAACACAGGCATAATAGCCATGGCGCATCATTTTATGAAAATCATCAGTATTTGGGGTATATTCTCCAAAGCTATATGACTTAAACTCGCCACTGCCTCTCAATAAAGTAGGGGCATTTTCGGGACGATAACGATTAGGAGCTACTTCTATAGCATCTCTGTCATACAAATCCCAGTACTTCTTAGGGGCATAGAAAGGCATATGAGGTCTAAAAAAACCACAAGCCATAAAGAAAGGTTCTCCAGAGGCTTTAAAACGGCGTAAATCACTGATCGTTCTTTGCGCTATTTTATAATCAGGATAAACACTATCCGGTACTTCTGGTGCTTCATAAACACGACCTTTACCCGATGAAGCCACATTCTTAGTCGTTGCTGGATCAAAACTCACCATATGAGATACATGGGGCATCCAAGGATTCTGACTCCAACTTTCATCCTGATCATCTTTATTATAATGGAATATTTTACCATTAGAAATACACGTATAACCTGCTTCTTTAAATACCTCAGGTAAAGTCTTAGCATTAGGCACATCCTCTTGGGCTTTCGCCAAATAACTAACAAAACGTGTTTTGGTCGGCAGAATACCGGTCAGCATACTCGCTCTTGAAGCTCCACAAACAGGAACATTACAGTAAGCACGGTTAAAAACAACTGCCTCTTCGGCCAATTGATCTATGTTAGGCGACTTAACCTGTGGAGCTCCGTAACAACCCAATTCCGTGCGTAAATCATCAATAGCTATAAACAACACGTTTGTCTTTGGTTCTTGCGCTGCGCTCACTTGAGTGAACCAGGCAGAACAACATACTAAAATCACTAAAAATACTCTCATCTTACTTATTCTATTTAAAATTGATAATAATTATAAGAACAACACATACTCCAAAACCAGTTTTATAATAGTTCATCATTATGTATTCATTTACTTTTGTAAATTTACTATTACAAAAATAAAAACACTAAAAACAAAGACATTGAACTGTTTAGTAACCGTTACCTTAATGTTAACTCTTCTGATTTATAAGCTATATTTAGAGCAAATTAATTATCTTTGTAATAAATGGAACAAAAAAATATACATCAAGCACTAGCAAAGGTGTGCAGCAGTAAGATGCTTAAAAAGTCTCCTCAAAACATTAAGATTTTGAAGTTCTTGGTTGAGCAAGCGCTCAAAGAAGAATTTGTTAAAGAATTCACTTTGGGAATAGCGATCTTTGGAGAACACTACAACCCTGAGGAGTCAACAAGCAAAGTGCGTGTAGCGATGTATAAGTTCAGAAAAAAATTGGAACAATACTACCTTGAAGAAGGCAAAAGTGATAGTGTCATTTTTATCGTTAAAAAAGGACAATATAATTTAGAATTTATTGATAAACAAAGTCTAAAAAAGAACACTAGAAACAAAACTAAACGAATTGTCATTCCTGCCATAATTGGACTTATTGGTATAACGTCGCTTCTTCTATTCACACAGCAACACACACATACCTTTTGGGACAATTACTTTAAACCCAACAGCAATACACTTTGCTTTGTTTCTGACCATTTTGTCATTTCCCAAGAGTTGCCTCAAGGAAACTTACAATTCATCACAGATAATAATATTAATAACGAAGATGATTTTCTGGAGTGGCAGAAGGACAAAGACGACACAATATTTACAGTAGCAAACTTCAACTACACAAGCAAGATGGCGCCCATTGCCATCAATACTTTAGCCTCTTGGTTGACTAAAAACAACAGTGAAATGACGGTAGATATGGAATCGAAGTTTCAATTTAGCGACATATCAAACCACAACCTCATCTTTATAGGCCGTTTTAGAAATTATAATAATGCCAAAGAATTATTTCTAAGTAATAGCCAGGTTTTTAAAACTCAAAGAAATGGGTTTTCTTATATCAATGCCAATGATACGATCAGTTACAGAAATAATTTAATAGACATGAATAGAGTTGACTACACCATGGTCTCGTTTATGAACTTAGAGAACAACAGAAAAGCGCTCTTTATCACCTCCAACCACGACATTGGCGTCATTGCATTGTGCAAAAAACTGAGTCATAAAAAAGAGCTAAAAGCATTCTATTCCCACATCCCGAATAAGGACATGAGTTTCAATGCTCTATTTAAAGTTTCGGGGATGGAAAGAACGGATATCGGTTGTGAATTACTTCACATTGAGCTCCTTCCTTAGGAGCTACACATTTTCATAGAACACTTCAATAGCTAAATAGTTTTTTTAGCATGGTGTTTGTTTAATTACTAATGCGAACCAAGCGTTAAATAATGGGTAGAACTTGCTTCACTTCGTTCGCAATGAAGATAGATTCGTAGTGAGGTAAATGAAAAATGGCGTCTTCACGCCATTTTTCACTTATATTTATCACTTCATCTCAACCAAGTATTTTGGGAGAAAAACGAACTTAATTATCTATCAAGGATAACTTCAATAAAAGCCTTATTGCTCTTTTACAACTCTAAAGTTAAATGCCTGACTACTTATCGTTTCCACTTGCAAGAAGTAAATACCTCTTTCCATTTCAGAAATATCAATTTGATTGTTATGCACAGCAACAGACTTGATCATTTTCCCCGATAGGGTGAATACTTTGGCTTGTGTTACCGTTATTCCTTCCACATAAAGCATGTCTTTTGCAGGGTTTGGATAAACGCTTATTCCTAATTGATCGATTGATGTTGTTCCGGTATTTTTTTCAAAATTAGCCACCAGTACCATATTCGAATCAACAGAAACAGTCAGTGGGTTAACACTGCTTGTATCGGCACCACTCCACCCTGCAAAAGTATAGCCTTCTTTTGGATTAGCTGTTAGCGTAATTTCTGTGCCAGCCAGGTATTCGAGTTGCTGTAAAGATTGACTGATCGTACCTTCATCGGCATTAGCGCTTACGCTAAAAGTATAGGTGGGTGTAGCTTCCACTTTTACTACATTGGTGAAGTTTTGTACACCTTTGCCAGCAACATTAAGCTTGCTTTCGCCATAGCTTAATAGATTTCCTTCTCCGATATAAAGATTGACATCTTCGTGCGTATCAGAAACCGCTACTGTACGGACAACAGCAAAACGCCCTTTGAAAGTAATGTCATAAGCCGGCAAATGTACGCTATCCGATTTGGCTTGTGAGATGATGTAATCAGTCACTATCGTTTCACCCACTTTTGACACCACTTTTACCCCCACAACAGTATTGCCAAGTGTTAAATGTTGCGTGCTTTGAACACTTGGTGCTGTACTTGCCGCAGGTTCAAAAATGGCGATATAAGGTTTATTCCACGCTTCGCCATTTTGACGGATAGCCAATACTTGCGTTTTTTTCTTTACATAACCATTGCTCGCCTCACGCGTCTCTGGTCCAATAGCTTGCGTATATTCACGTCCTAATCCACCAGGGATAGACATGTGCATGTATTTATTATCGTACTCGATATCGAAACGCACTTTCACCTCATCACTAGTCATAGCTGTGGTTTTTTCTTCTTCGAAAAAGCGCCATCCTGGCGAGTGAACAGGATCACCAATATCATTGTCGTACTTAGTAGTAGCCGTCACCTCATAAGGCGCACCTTCACTATTGGTGATGCTCATTTTATCTCCTATATTGTGATAAATATAGTCGTGAAAATTATTAGAAGATAAGGATTTTGAGCGGAACACATCAAGGTAATAGCCCGTAGTAGGACTAGTACGTATCACACTCAAGGTACGTTGCTGATCGCAGTTATTCACATTATCATCCAAAAACTGTGTAGCAAAATTAAAGTTTGGACTTATCGGATCTTCCAAATGGCTGGGTTCTGCTGCAATATTCACCGTGGTATTTTGCCACAGATAACTATTGCTATTCCAAGATCCTGGTTGCTTTCCATGTGAAGTACCATTCACAATCACCGTGTTATTCCCTGCATACAAGCGGAAATAATCGGTATGCACAGGGTATTCACGTTCCGTTGTAGATGGAGGCAAACCGCCATTGGGGGCCATCACATAGCCCTGACCATAAAGCTCCATAGCAATACCTGTACAGTGCGAGTGCACATAATGTGCTCCTCCAATAATACCACACAGACCATAAGCTTCGTTATTTTCTTCCACAAAATTGCGTTGAAGTGCCACCCCGGCATGTTTCACGACAACAGTAGGTTTAAAATCAACCTCTCCTTTAATAGAATCAGCAATAGGCATTCCCCAAAACAGCTGCGTCGATTGACTGTGATTATAAATACTGTTAGACAATTCGGGCTTATACCCCCCCACACTATTGTAATACTGCTTTAAAGTATTGGCCGCGAGCATCTTTAAATCATCAAAACCATTGCGTTCTGAAATCGCCATTACCATACGGTAAAAATTATCAGAACTTTCGTTGTTACGCTTTGAATCGCCATAACGTACATAAGTGTTATTGGGATTCTTCAAATTAGGAAAGAGTAAACTCCCCTCAAGTACATACTTATATTTTGTGGCTATATTCAGTTCTGGCTTTAGACGATCGACAATATTCAAAATCTTAGGTACATCGGTCATAAAACTATAGCTCACCGATTCAGGCCAAATGCCCTGACTACCATACATGGGCATGATGGTCTTGGTGAATGAATTTTGGTTAAATGTTCCCTTATTCCAAAACACATCAAACAGACGCTCTCTTTCCACCTCATCTTCTACACACAAAATAGGGTAAAGCGCTCCAGATGCTGTTAATATCGGGTGATTAGAAATGGTTTTGCCATGAGTATCTGGCTTAGCATATTCACGTAACACATCGCCTGCAATATTCTTGAGGGTAAGCTGTGCATCATCATTGTTAAATGGGATATAGCTTTTTGTATCGATGTCGTACACCTTAGTACCCGGATATTTCACATAGCCATAGATAAAATCATAGATCAAAGCAATATACGGTATCGGTTTTCGGGCATCCCCAAAATGATCGTTAAGAATATAAGTTGTTTCGGGTGTTTTTGGGGCTATTTTTTTAGAATAATAAGCGAAAATATCTGCAGCAAATTGCGCGTAACTCTCATCACTGGTCAAGAAATAGGTGATGGCCGCATTTAAACCATATTGGAGCGCTGTATGGTCTTGTTTAACTCCAAATTCGGGAATAGTCGCTAATATAGCTTCCGGGTTCTCACCATGTGCATACACCTTACCAGCCACATTGTTTTTGGTTTGCGTAAAGAAGGATTCTGCCCATTCATAATTCTCAATTTTTTCTAAAACCGCTGCTTTTTCATCAGCATTAACAAAAATAATGGGATGCTGATTGATAAGAGAATTAGCCACAGGCGTGAGCTCCAAGTAATCGGCTTGATGTGTAGCAGATCCCACAAAGACGATTTTTAGCTCGTGGTAACTAGGACTAAGCGATATGGACTTAGGTGCTGTAACAGTTGCCCACTCCGACGCCGCAGATCCAGGCAGATCCAAAGCACAGACTAAACTATCATCCAGACAGAAATGAATAGAGGCAGTATCATCCGTCAGTTTTTTGTAACGGTAAGTCAGCTCATACTGTCCACCTCCAGACCCTACGCGCACGGGATAAGTCAAAGTATCCGCCTCCTGCACATTAGTCACATAAATAGGATCATTGCCTTCTATGGTATCTTTTCCTGCTGTGATCACTGATTTATCTGCATCAAAATCCTCAACTTCAACAATTTCTGGCGTATATGTTAATGCAGAAAACTGTCGAACAGGCTTTTGTTTGATCGTTCCAGGCATAACTTTCATTCGAAATTTATCGATATAAAAGCTCTGTGAACTACCCTTGTAACGGGTGTATAACATATGAAAACCTGCGCTTAACTGAAGAGCTTGAGAGGTTGCTACAGCCCACCCTTCAGTGGTCATATTTATTTTCCCCTCAGTCCCATCATCAAAATACAAGTTTATGTAACCTGCGAACTGTCCTCCAGGACGTCCGAAATAGTCAATATCAATAACAAAACTACCACCACCTTCACCCACATAGATGGGATAACCAAGTAGCGAACCTGATTTGGTGTTGGCGATTACGACTCTACCTTCCATTTCGGTAGGAACATTCTTTCCTGCAATGGGACTTTCATTGATTGAATTCCACTCCGCTTCAACGATTTGTTCGTCATACGTATCCGTCAGTATCTCAATGGTATCGCCAGCTTGGTATTGGGCGAAACTAAGCACTGAATAGCAACACAATATGCCAACAATAACACGACGTAAGCTGTAATTTTTCTGTATCATAGTATTTTAATTATTAAACGTTTACTCTCTAGTCTTTCATTTTACATTAACCGTAAAAGAATACTCTCCTGATTTTACGGTCTGTTTACCTTGCGGCAAAATCACTTGTGCCTCACAGTTAGCAGGAACAACAATTTTATATTCATAATTATTGGTGCTCACTTTTTTCCATTCCGCTTTTACCTCGCCGTAAATGGAGTTATAACTTCCCTTGGCATAGTCCATGGCTTTAATAAAGTTGGGGCGGAGAATGATATTTTGAAAACCCAATTTTTCAGGATCGGCATTGATGCCCACCATATGACGGTGAAAAAAGTTATCGACCGCACCCATAAAGTGATGAATATTCGACGATTCAAACTTATAGCCTTCCGGCAAAGTGGTTGCTCCTTCTTTTATCATCCAGCCAAACGATGGCCACGTGTCGTTCACCACCACTTTGTGCATCAAGTCGGCATAGCCGTTTTTTGGTAGATATTCGTAAGCCGAGTGTACGGCAAATATGCCACCCCAAAGGTGGTAATCCTTATCTTTCACAATATTATCCACCATGCGTTTTTCTAGTTGCTCACGGTATTCTTCGGGTACTATGCCGTAATTCAAAGCCATAGCATTGATTACAGGTAAAAATTCATCGAAAGGCTTCAGCCCTTTATATTCTACATTCTCTTTGTCAAACGCCCATTTTTGAATACCTGCATGTATACGTTCCACTTGCTTTTCCAAGCGCTTTTGATCGGCTTTTTTCCCAATGATGCCCGCCATTTCTTCCAAACGCTTTAACACCAAGTAAAAATTCATCGAAGCAATCACTTCATTTCCACCTGGCTTACCACCACCTCTATACGTTTTATCATAAGGTGTTACCCAATCGTTAAAACGTTCTGAGAACATCCCGTCTTTTTCTGGAAGGTTGTTGTATCCCCACGAGAAATCGACCCATAGCATCATTTTATCCCAATACTGCTCAAACAAGCGGGTGTCGCCATAGTACTCATACATATACCAAGGAATGTGTACCGCCGCCGAAGCCCACAGGGTAGATTTACCATTGCCATAAGAGTTGGCTGGAGCAATGGCACCTATGCCACCTTCTGCGTTTTGACTGTCAAAAATATCGCGGGTGAACTTGGTCATTAAAGCCGCTAAATCATAATTAGCCATACCAAATTCCATTCCGGTAACGGCATCGCCTAACCAACCATTTTTTTCACGGTGAGGGCAATCGGTAGGAATACTGTGCAGGTTAAATATGAGTGATTTGCGACAGATATCATGAACAGCATTTACCGTTTCGTCCGACGACTCAAAATACCCGACGCGCGGCACATCAGAGTGCACATACCTAACCTCAACATCATCCAGACTAAACTTTAGCTTTCGAAAGCTTTTCACCTTAATATAACGGAATCCTTTATAGGAGAAACGGCATTCGGCATACTCTACACTGTCCCCTTTACAAACGTAAGCCATTTGCTGAAGTCCCCCAGGCTGACTGACGGTAATAGGATCTATATTTTCACCATAATAAATGGTTATGCGTTGTCCTTTTTGAGCATTTTTTATGCGTAAGCGTACCCAACCAGACAT
>CBFIII010000095.1:0-9037 GCA_965662645.1 Bacteroidales bacterium | reverse complement strand
TTTAGAGATAGTCAGACTTTTTTCCCAATAGAGCCCAGCTATCAAAACATCATTCTACTGTTTACATAAAAAACGACTGCCAAGTCAATAATATTTCGTTTTTAGAGCGATAAAAATAACATTGACTGCATTTACGTATCGTATTATTTAGACTCTTTCTGTAGTGCATGTTAAGTGCCTCAACAACCTCTTTATTTAACATTATACAACTTACAGTCAGTTTAATATACGAATATCAAACAGTAAAACACGACACAATATCACACCCAAAACTTCAGCAAGCCCCTTATTATCAAACAACAAAAACTTACCCCATTAATAAAAAAACACCTGTTTCATTGAACAAAACATAAAATCATATGTTTATTACTACATATGGAAAAAGTTTCAAGGTGGTTTTATTCTTAACATAATCACACACGCTTCGCTCAATTCATTCGCTTTACTAATTTATATTTACTGACATGAAAAAGATTACCTACCTATTACTATTGTGTAGCTTATCCTTAAGCGCCGCAAAAATGCAAGATCCAATTAAAAATATTAAAACCTCGTACCAAACTATTAAAGAATCCTATGGTTCTAAAGATAATCAGTTCCTGAAGATTGTTAAAAATGAAAAAGTAAATAATTACCTCAAAGACACCCCACTAAATTTCTGGATTAATGCCATGAACAACACAGGTAATGGCGGCATTAAAACAAAAAGCACTAAAATAACTCGCAGAACTAATGATGTAAAAGTACTTGATTCAGTAGTGATTGACATTTCAGATCTTGAATTAGACATTGAAAAAGGTTTGCTAGTCATGGATTACAATGACGAAACCCTGTGTAGTAGCATAGAAGTCTTTGTTGTCGATACTGACACATCAATCTGTATTGGAGGTATGTATTTATCATACAATGAAGCTCAATACATAGACACAATAACCATTAAAATCATAAATGGCGATGGCGATTTAAGTACTGCAGGTACCATTAACGCAATCTACAACAACAATAACTATATCACTCAATTGAAGATTAGCATTAATTACGAAGATCAAGAACTTTATTATGAGGATGCCATTCAACTGAACATTGCCTACGATGATCTCAACCAACTATCGCAAGTCAACCTTTACAGTGATCCGGACTTTACCACCTACGTTACTTATAATCTGATGGGAAATGAAGACAGCATCACCTTTGAAGAAGAAAGAGTCGCGTTAGCTGAAATTAAAATAAGTCGAAATGAAAATAATGACATCACTTGTTTATATGGCAAATACAACGATGTGGAGGATACCCTTTGGCGAGGTATTAAAATAGATGTTGAATACGATGGTACGCTTATTACACAATACAGCAATGGCGCTTTGAGAGATGGCGCATGGGAAGATGATTCTGTAACCTACCATGAAACGTTTGAATACGATGAGCATAATAACCTCACAAAATATTACGAAAGCAATTATGACACAGATGATAAAATAAGATACTACAATCGTGCTTATGAGTTATTCTATAATGAAGACAACGTGCGTGATTCTATCTATTCCTACTCTTTCGACCGAAGCATAGCGACCACCTATCCTGACAGTTTTGCTTTAAACTACAAATTTTATTATGAATATGATGCAGAGAATAATCTCAGCTCCATCACAGAGCTAAGCACTTACGAAAATGACTGGAGAAAGTCAGATAGATTTGAATACAGCTATGATATAAATAACTTACTCACATCTTACTCCTATGGCACTTATGAAAAAGGCATCTTCCTAGAATATGATGATAAATACACCTTTGAATATAATGATGAAAACCGCATCAGCTCCATCATCACTTATGATAATGATGCAACTTGGCATTATTCAGAGACCCATATTCTAGATTCAATAACACAAAATTGGGAAGAGGAAGATAAGACCTCGTTAACTTGGGATAATGAATTCATCACAGCCATACAACAAGAATACCATGAAAGTGACAATTGGTGTGGTAGAGCAAAAGCTGATTTCAGTCGGGATAATTATGAAAACTTCACTGGGGGTAAATATTACAGGATGGAAGAAGGATCAGAAGTGTGGGAACAAGTCATGGCACTTAATATTGAATATAATTTAGAAATAGAAGTAGAAGACATAGGACTACCACAACTTATTACAGATATTGTTAATCATGGCGCTAAAATGTCAGAATTAAATCCTAACCTCAGTAGAGCGACCAAACCTCGCGCAATGATTCCTCTCACGACAGAATCATTTGGCTATGTGGATATAAATGATGCTCTTAATGGCTTATATACTAATTTACAAATTAACAATGCGCCTAATCAAATAAAAGTGACCCTTGGCCAAGACGATGAAGCACCAGAAGGCTTAATCAACTTTTACTACAGCACCATAGGTGTCGCCACAAACAATGGAACTTCAAATAAATTATCACTAGAAACGATGGTTTATCCTAATCCTGCCTCTACAACAATCAACATTGAGGGCACACAAGAAGGTGACATCATCAACATATACGACCTGAGTGGAAAACAAGTGATGCAAAAATCACTTGTCAACACCAGCGCCATAAATATCTCCTCTTTAATAAAAGGACTTTATTTATATTCTGTAAGCTCTGGCGATACAGAAAGTAAAGGAAAACTTGTGGTAGAATAAAACGTAAGCGATTAGGCGAAAATCAGGTTAAGAGTAAAAAATAGATGAGAAACTTTCTTCCTAACAAATAACCAAAGATCGACAATAACTAAATCGAAAAATCCCATTCATACTTATCATCAAAGTTGAGTGGGATTTTTTATGCGTTATTACGCAGACGTAAAATCAGTATGTTCCTCGTTAGACGTAGCGCCCGTCCTCCCGGATATGCACCATGCTTCGTTGGTTGGATTTGCAATCCAACCTTTTATAAGCATCAGGATTTTTAATCCGTTAGGCGTAGCGTCTTTCGCTACGTCTTTGCTATAAGCAAGGCTCCTGCCTTGTATCTCTCTAATGGCAAATCTAAAAAAAATCGTCATTTTCCAACACTCACACAAACCTGACTTCGAAGCTACAAGCTTCCCCTCATTTTAGGTGGTCGCTAAGCGACAGTCGAAGTGTCCAAGCCACAGGCTTGAACCAGGGCACACTATATTTAGCTTCGCGGATTTTCAATTCACTCGTCAAGCTTAGACCAAGCAGAGACTTCTTCTGTTTAGCTTCTGTAAATTTATGCGTTTACTGTTCTATTTTAATATCCCAGTTAATACCTCTTACGCGTTCTCTTATCAATTTCATCGTATCTAAGACTAAAGTTCCATTGGGAAAATCACCATAAACCAAACCTCTAAAGCTCTGTTCATACACTTTTGTCAAATTTTCCCAAACAAGCTCCAGCTCTGCAAAGAACATACACTCGCTAGGGTGATACTTTAGCCAAGCATTATTATTCTTGAAACTAGCGACATCATCTTGAGCGACTCTCAATAACATACAATAAAAATCATCGGAATATAAAAACACCTTCAGTTCCTCTTGCTGTAGTAACTGGTGTAAATCGTAAGTGTGACGTACTTTCTTACTCAAATCACTAATAGGATCATCAGCATAAGAAAACCTAACTAAGGACATTATTTTTTCACAGATAGTACGGCGAGGATCTAAAACTTGCACTTTAAATGGCGTTAAGTCATATTCCGAAGCCATCGCTTCCTGCCCCGTAGCAATCATCATCTCATAAATATATGAATTGATATAACTTTCAGAATAAGGCTCAAAATAACCTAACCATGTGGCCTCTACAATAACGACATCTCTCACCTGACCATATTTTCCACTAAATAGTTTTGGCTATTGATGCCCTGTTTTTCGGCTCATTCCCAGTTTTAAAGTTATTCCTTCCATTGATACTTCTGGCATAATGCCTGAAACTGTTTTCGTAATTTCCTTAATTTTCCTTTTTAGCTGGTTGGGATTTTCGTCACTATTACGAGTAATTACCAAGTCAATATCTTCTGAAAAACGCTTGATGATATCATTACACTTTGATAAAGCCGTACCACCCTTAAATACAGTATAGTTTTTTACAACATCATTATTAAATATTGAGTAAAGGGCATAGGTAACCCAATAATCCTTTTCAATATATTCTGGAGGCAGATTCAAACGTTGAGCAGTGACGACTACAGCTTCTTTGAAAAGTGCGGTGTTTTTGTGTAATTTCATACGATATTCCACTTTGATGATGATAGCAATACGTCATTAGGCACTCGTATTTTATACTTGCTCATAGGATTTAAACTATCTACAAGTGAGGATAAATCGATATCAACAGATATATCTTCTAGTATTGCACCCAATAGAGCCCTTACTCTTGGAGGATATGATAGTGCATAGTTAATCATTTCCTTTTGTTGAAACGTATTCAGCTCTTTAAGCAAAGCACATAAACGACCAATTATTGACTTAATTGAAGTATCGGGAATAGTTTTAATATCCTTTATTGCATCTAATAAGCCAAGAAGTTGGTAGTTGGAATCATTAACATCGACATAACTCTTTACAGACTTTGCTTTTACTGCATAGTTATTGATTGTTATGCGCCTTTTATTACAAGCTATTCTTATCACAAAAGGCATCTGAGTAGTGAGCTTTAATGAATTATATAGCCCTACTCCTGTTTCATACGCAATACGTTGTCCATTCTCAAATAGATAAGGTCGTAATATTTCATAATAGTCAGGCTGTAGCTCGCCAAAGACGGTCTTTTCAGGTTTATAAAATCGCCCTTTAGACAATTTCTTTATCAGACCTTTACTCTGCAAACGTTCTAAACTCTTGGCTGCACTTATATATTGCTTTTTATTCAAGCCCAAATCAGCATATCCAAATGTCTGTCCAATAGAGAATGATTCAATTCTCACTCGTATGTCTTGAGATAAATTCATTATGCAAAAGTAATCACGACTTATCAAGATGTCAAGTTTTTTGCGCATAAAACTTGACATATTATCCTAATAATTAAATAAAGGCTTCTTCTAGTTTAGCTTCTGTAAATTTCATTCATTGTCGTTTTGCTAAAGTGATGAAACGAGCCATAAGAAATACATTGTCATCCCCGCTGACGCAGATATTCATACGTGCCTTCTTGCCTTAGCAAGAAACTAAAAAATAAGCTCAACATCTAACATTCCCCCGTTAGGCGTAGCGTCCTTTCGCTACGTCTTTGCTATAAGCAAGGCTCCTGCCTTGCATCACTCTAATGGCAAATCTAAAAAGAATCGTCATTTTCCAACACTCACACAAGCCCGACTTCGAAGCTGCAAGCTTCCCCCTCATTTTAGGTCCAAGCCACAGGCTTGAACCAGGACACACTATATTTTACTCGTCTGGCTTGCGCCAAACAACGGCAGATGGGGTTTGAACTAAACATTTATCGTAACCTTGGACGAGACGGGGGGAAGACATACGAATTATTTACAATGCCACATACATTAGATATCCAAATACAATAAAAATAATAAGAGATAAAATCGAAAAAATCACATCTAAATATGTTGTTTCAGTATCAGGCGCAAAAGCTAAAATATTTGGTCCTTGAAAATTAATACACTTTTGATATTTCTGAATAGATAAGAATGAAAACCTCAAGTAGATTAAAATATGAGTAATATAACAGGCAAGATATAAATATAGAAAATTACTTAAACAATGGTATTTTACTATAAAAAAAGGCATAACACTCACAATAATAATAAATATTGCAAGAACACTTCTTTTTATGAGATGTTTTTTATTTATAGTTTCAATAAAATCAATCAATAGTATATTACTACCCCCACAGAGTAAAATAATAAGAAACTTTATATTATCAAAGGTTGTTATATTAAAAGCATAAATATACAAGAATAACACCTGAATAAAATAGCTTAGAATTACTAAATAATATTTAAATAAAAACTTCATTCTATTCTTCATTTGTTTGTCTCATAACCTCCTGTAAACCAGAACTACGAGTATTCCAATTATCTATTCTGATTATAGTTTTCAAGCTCTTACTTGACATAATTATTGCTCCCCCCAAATTAAGCCCCTTTATTGTAGGAGCAGCAAGCGTCAAAGTAGGCAACACATATCTATTAAGTGTCCCTTCTTGTGGTGTTTCATTAATATCTTTTCCCATAACCTAGAGTTCTAAATCTTGTAACTTCCGTCCCATCTTATCATCAGCACCAAGCTTGAGGAAGTCGTCCTGTAAACCAAGCACACGCATGACATTAAACAAAGCCCCAATTGAAACCTTTGCATCACCTTGCTCAAGATGATAAAGTGTGGTTCGGGAAATATTGGCACGTTCAGCGACTTGCACAGCGGTCAGCTTCCTCCGCTTTCTGGCTAATTGTAGATTTTCACCCATCGTTTGCATCATTTTTTGATGCTTAGGGAATAGTATTTGTTCTTTCTTACCCATACTAATGTTCATTATTATGAACAAATATAGGGCTTTTGTTTATAATAGTGAACACTTATAGACTCTTATCATAATATGAAAAACTTTTTTTGTTAAGAATATAGCATGTAATAACAATCTACTCTCCCCGTCCTCCCGGATATGCACCGTGCTTCGTTGGTTGGTTTTGCAATCCAACCTTTTATAAGCATCAGGATTTTTAATCCGATTACTTAAGCAAAAACAATATCTAGAAGCCCCTTTTCTCCAGAATAATCAACAGCTGAACTGTAGTTGTAGTCTTCTGGTCTAGATACAATCTCAGCTTTTACGGGATTATTATGAATATAATTTATCTTTTGTTCAAAATATGATTCTAGATATATCCCTTGCACATCAATACCATCTTGCCAGAATTTATAATCCTTTATCTTTTTGTCATTTTTCGCAGCATAAGCAAAATGATTTAACATCCACTCTTTACGACTTTCCTGATTGTCGTATTTTAGTTCTTTAATGATCTCTTTACTCGTAAACTTTTTAAAGTCACGCATTATGTTACTGGTATCGCCTTCCACTTCTGATGAAATAATCATATGTAAATGATTTGACTTCCGATAGCTATCGGAAAACCCATGCATATATAATCAATCCTTTTTCTTTCTGACAATGTCGCAATGAATCTATGATAATATGCTTATAATGGGGACGTGTAAAAATATCAATCCAATCTATTACAGTTGTTGTAACAAAAAACACTTCGCCATTTATTCCGTTTTGAATACTGTTCATTGCACAAATATAAAAACATATTTAATCGGATTAAAAATCCTGATTCTCAAAAAGTCGGGAATGCAATTCCCTCCAACGAGTGCGTGCATATCCGAAAGAACGACGAAACTTCTTAAGACCTCTTATTCTGTAATAGGAAAGTATGAACGTGATGAGATGCAACCAAGCATAGAGGCTGCTAAAAAAATAGCGAAGCTAGTAGACACAACGGTAGGTTATCTCTTGGGAGAGACCGACGAAGAAAATATCTTAAAAGATCCCGAGATGCTTAAACGACTCAATGAGATTGAGAAGATGGATAATGAGGATAAAGGAAGTATTCTAAAAGTACTTGACGGTTTTATTAAATCTGTAAGACTTAAAAGTATTGCGGTACTATAAAAGCAAAAGCTCGGACTTGCCGAGCTTTCATTTCTATCTTATTTCCCTACACTCACACAAGCCTACCCTGCCAAGCCATAGGCTTCCCTTCATTATGAGTCCAAGGCGGAACCTTGAACTATATGTTATTCGTCAGCCTTGCACCAAGCGGGGCAAACAAAAATCAACCTATAAGATTGAACACAAGCCCTATAACAAAAGAAAAAACGAGAAACACTCCAATTAGACTTCTAACTTTATTTAGCTTTATTCTGTCAACTTTCGAGATCAACTTTTCATCTTCCGTTATTCTAAAAGGCAGAACAAGCCCTTTAGAGTATAATTGACTCACTGAGCTATTTTTTGTTTTGGCATAGAGAGACAACCACCTTAAGTAAGTTGCAAATACCACTAAAACACATATTGACCCAATTGTAAAAAAAATATATTCCATAATAATTTTAGTTGTTTTTAATGTTGTTCAACTCTGCGTTTTCATTATTCACAAGAATTCCATTAACAAAGTAATTATTAGCACCTTCAATACCAGTTAAATTATAAGTTCTAACTTTCTTGTCAATAATCCTAACACTCTTCACAGACATCTCAATCACCTGATTGCCATAAAAATAAAAACACTCATCTCCAACATCTAAACTCTTCACATTAAGATTATATCTTTCTGAAGCCAAATTAGGTTTAAATGCACACCACCCTTTATTTATTACATAGTAAGGATGATCTTGGGTATTAGTATTAATAATACCATTAGAAAATTCTATCTCAACAAAATCTTTATGCATTGGAGAATCGATCATAGTTACACAATTACTCACAATGCTAGCTGAACCAAAATCATAAGTCAACACAGAATCTGATACAATCACGTTTTCAATATTTTTATATGTCCCATTACACATCAATACCTTTGAGCCAGCAATAAAGCATAAAGAATGGGGAATCGTATATCCGTGAGAATCTTTTTGCGTAGTACCTAATAAACGATCTGAACTTATATCTAATCCTACACCACCCAATGCGTACAAGTAGCCACCAAAAGAAAACTTAGAAGCACCATTCCTGGACAATTTAAGTGGTCCTAATCCAACACTTACAGATAAAGGATGATATGCCCCCCAATTATACAAAAAACTAGCATCTAAACCTAAACCACCAACTTCGACTCCAGTATAACGTTTTACAGTTTCAATACCTCGATGGTCTATAGTCTTTTGAACAGTATACAAGTGAACACCAGCATAATATTTGTTTATACCCACATCAAATCCAACTTTTGCACCCAAACCATAATATGCACTAAACTCCCCTACAACACCTTCAGTTGATCCTGGAGAACCTACAACTGACAAGGCAACATCATTATCCCCACCAGAAGAGGCAGCTATTTTATCAATAATTTCAATTCATCTGGCACACCTAATTCTTTCCGCGTTTGCAT
>CBFIII010000094.1:0-9140 GCA_965662645.1 Bacteroidales bacterium | reverse complement strand
GTAGCGGGAGTTTGTTCAACACTAGCTTCAATGTGTTGAGTATGCAAGCAACTCAACATTGAAAGCTAATTGTTAGCTGCTTTACTTATTTTTCATTTATATCATCGATTATTTTTAATCTAATTTCTTCGATAACTTTACTAAAGTCACGATTGGTAAGGCTAGGTGTCGCCATTGAATTATTCTTATACACAGATGTCCTTTGATAGTTGGAACTATTCGCCTCATAGATTTTAATTATTTTTTTATCACTATCATAAAGTTTAACTCTAAGTTTAACAGATGTTTCCACTTTTTGAACAGGCATACCTAAGAACCAAGTGTAAACACCTACAATAGAGCAAAAGGAAATCATACCATATGTTGTTAAACTACTTTTTCCCGCAAATTCGATTATTTCTCCTTCTAGAAAATAATCAGGGTTGCTAACTCTTCTACTTGTCTTTTCAAATAATGAATTAATTGAGAAGTCAGTGATAATTGCGTTTGTAACGCCAAGTGATAATTCATTAATTATAGCTTTTTCATTAGTGACAGATAGCCCCAAGAAAGGTGTTTTTTTATCTTCATCAGGAGATTTATCTATGAATTTTTCAACTTGTAGGGTTTTGTTTATAGTTATTGGACTAATGTCTAAACTTACTTGTGGTGTGTACGATATTGTGTTACACGAACTTAATAAAAATATACAAGTGGCTATAATTAATGTGTTTTTCAGGTCTTTCATACTTAGGTGTTTGTGTTTTTTGTTGTATTGCAGCTAACGATTGCTAGATGGATAGTATGGCATGTAGAAATCAAAAATCTTTCTGACCATTACTTAGCCACATCATAGATTTTACTGTGAACTTTCCATTTCAGACACTGTCAAATCTATGATTTGGCGTGCTGCTAGAAACTGCTGAGACTTGTGTGACAGCGTCACGCCATATTATCTATGCTAGCGTGTTATCGCCTGTTTTTCAGTTGTTAATTCTCTTTTTGTATTATGGAATCCTCTTCATATTTACTACACTTTTGATCATAGTATTCATATGGAATTTCGTTGTTTTTGATAAATTCACATTTCCTTCTATAAAAGCCATCTAATAGAATTCCAAATGCCTCTTCGTTATTCTCTATTCGACTTGACATTGTGGTACTATCATATTTGACTATTTCTCCATAAATTCTCTTTGCTATGGATGTTTCTTCCTCACCAACAAACTCAATGGTTTCTGAATCTATGGTCTTTATCAATGCTACAAAATATTCGTAGTAGAATAACGAGTCATTGTTTATAGAATAATCCTTAAATCCAATATTTCCTGCAATTTCCCAAAATATTTGAACAGTAGTGTCATCAAAATATAATTCCGAATATCCTTCCTCTTCATTGTAAACAGACCAATTACCTTTGATGTCAATTTCGTTGTGTCTACAACTTATAAATAGAATTACTATTAATAGATATAATAAGATGTTTTTCATAAGTTGCTGCTGTAAAGCTTAATTATTTTGAATGCTATTTTGTCACAAATTTCAACTGAACAGTCATAATTTCATTCCTTTTAATGGAGAAATATAGGTTGTTTCATAATTGAAGATGTGTGACGTTTTTAAATTGGCGATAACGATTGCTAGATGGATAGTATGGCATGTAGAAATCAAAAATCGTTCTGACCATCGCTTAGCCAAATCATAGATTTTACTGTGAACTTTCCAAATCAGACACTGTCAAATCTATGATTTGGCGTGCTGCTAGAAACTGCTGAAGCTCTTGTGACAGCGGCACGCCATATTATCTATGCTAGTGTGTTGGGCGTATGTGCTTTATTATTAAATGTGTATTTTAATTCTAAATAATAATTAAAAACTGAAACTGTCATCATAATCAATTGGCTCTTTTAGTTTTCCTTCGATTGTTTCAACTTTAACCGAATCATTATCATATTTAGTACGTCTAATATGTAAACTATCTATTTGTTCATATATTGATGTTAGGTTATTGGATATATCATATTTTTTAACTTTATCTAATTGATCATCTTTGAAGTGATATTTTCCAACTAAATACCAATTAAAATCTTGCCCCCAAAATAAATCCCACGTACCATATTTCTTTTGCCTAAAAGAATTCCCTTTCAACATATAATATGTTTCAGATTCATTTTCAGCTAAATTCGGGTTGTCAAAGTGCCAGTCTTGATTGGATAGTCCTATGTCTGATGGGCTTATATTAACAAAGTTACAAATACTGCAACATTGAAAACTTACACTTAATAATATTAGCAACAATGGTTTCTTATTAAAACTATCCATTTAGTATTGTTATTAAAGTTTCTAGCTTATATTTTGAAGACATATATTCTAGAATTTCAGGGTAAAGTATCCAATGAAATACTTTTGATTTTGTTCCTCAGTCAAGATAATAACGTCATCCTTCAAAAGATTAATTGAACGGTATAATTCTTCACGAATCTCTTTATGCACACTTTGCAATACTCTTATTTCTTCTAACGTTCCTTTCGGAGTGAAAATAATCGAATAAATAAAAGTACCATGTCCGTGATTTGGATTAATAATATTCTTGTTAAATCGTTCCTCTACCTTCTTACTTATCTTGCTTGAAGCTATTGGGTTTAAAAATCTCGTGTATTTTTTTATTTCTGATCCATTTTTCAGGAAAAATTTTGTCTGATGTGGAGTCTCTTTTTGATTTGAATAATTGGTGATTGAAAAAATGATAGAATCGCAATCAAATTTTGCCCAACAACCAACTTTTACGCAGTTCGAATCAAGCTTATTATATTCTATTGTACCATTTTGAATATTTGCAATGTCGCATTGAGCAGAGCATTTAACAAAATGGCAAATGAATAAAAATGTTATGTATATAGGAATTTTCATATAATTCATTGCTCCAATTGGTTTATTATTGCTTCTAATTCTCGATTTTCTATTTCAAGGTCAGTCTCTTCATTTCCGTGTTTTGGATCTTCGCCATTAAAGAATGTTG
Source organism: Bacteroidales bacterium (assembly GCA_965662645.1). Taxonomy (GTDB): domain Bacteria; phylum Bacteroidota; class Bacteroidia; order Bacteroidales; family UBA5342; genus UBA5342. The sequence continues at coordinate 6,142 of CBFIII010000094.1, read as the reverse complement.
CAATATGTCCCAATAGCTCATGAGCTGCACCTTGAGCTTGTTCACTTTTAGTAGTTCCAACTGGATTCACATAAACTTCAAAATTATTTGTAGTTGATGCCATACCTCCTGGGAATGTATTGTGAGCATTAGATGGACGTAGTGCTGAACCTAGATTTCCTAAAAGTTCAGTCTTGTTTTGAATGTCAGGTCGACTATCTAAATGTGATTTCATAAGAGTTTTTTCTTCAGGGGTATTGGCAGAATTCATCATTTCTTGGTATTGATTTGTTCGTGTGGGAGATTGGAAATCAAATTGATCAGTTGCTCCACTTTCTCTGTTTATATAATTATAGGACTCTGCTGACGCATTAAATGTAACCGTTCGTTCATCACCAACTACAGTATTTAATGCTTGCATGTTTCCGCTTTTACTAAATTTATCTGAGGCTTGGCTAACAGACTCTCGTGATATAAATCCTTTATCATCTCGCTGAATTAACTCTCTAGATTCTTTGGGTAAAGTTGATAAAAGTACATCGAAAGATTTATCATCTGCAACTTGTACCTTTTCACCGTCCGGATCCCAATAATCTACTGGGTTGTTCATACAATAAACATAAGCTCCCCAACCAGGATATTTATCAGCCATAGGGTCAACAGATATAAACTTTGAGTTCATTGGAGAAAGAGATGATGTGTGTGTAAGTCTATTATTAGTGTAAATTTTCACGGCTGAATTTTCCTTGTCGTATGTGATTGATTTATTGCTAATCTCATCTTTAGTCACATTATACTCCTGTGAAGTTTCACTGCCAAGTTGTTTACTTGCTTTTGTTGATGCAAAACGATCGTAAGGTGTTTGCGCTACGATTGTGAAAGTTGTACAACACAAAAAAGCTAAGATTAGCTGTTTCATAATTTTCTTGTTTTTCATAGTTTTTAGTTTTGATATTTATCAAATTTTCCCTCTTGGGCTTTTTTTATTTTGTCTCTATATTCCTGTGGTGTCATTGATGAATAGCCCATTTGTTTAATGTAGTTTTTACGAGCTTCGACTTCTGCATACATTTTTAACAAGTCAGGATATTTATCAATTTGGTCAATACTTTTAATCCCTTTAGCTTTCATAGCTAAACCTAAACGATAATTTTCTTCATCGTTCTTCCATAATTGCAAATGACTAGCTTTAGTATATTGTAATCCCACATCACAAGCTTTTTGGACAACCTCACCATAGTATCTACCTGTACATTGTTCATAGTAACCAATCAAATCACATAAACATAATGCGATTAATTCTTTTCCATCAAGAGGTTTAAGATACAACCCACTTTCGATAGCCTCATCTGTCACTCCAAAGGATTCAATTATCCAACTAGTACGTGAACTTGTACCTGTGGTTAGTTCGATGTTCCACCACTTACCTTCTTCATCGTGGTGTTTTACGTAGTAATGATTAGGAGCTGTTGCGATACAGGCTTCGACATTCATTTCATCTGCTAGTATTTTGTATAAATAGGGAAGCGAATGACAATTGCCTTTATTTGTTTTGAGTAGATGAGAAACAAAATGAGCTTCGTTGTTGCCATCAATTAGTCCGTCAATATCATACACCATCTTTTGGTGATTATTGTATGGCAATTTTTCTGTCATATATCCAAAGATTGCATAGTTACCTGCCGTTTTATGCGCTTGCAAGTTATTAGATTGTATCATATGATTTAATTTTTTAACAATCTCGTTTATATCTTGACAGAATTCATCATAATTTAATGTTCCTTTTGCACAAGCATTTTCATTTAGAAATACAGCTCTTTTAAAACTAAGTTCTTGACGTCCTTCAAGCATATTGGTCATTTCTTCTATTGCTTTTAGAAAGTATTTGTCATAGCTAGTATCTTGACTTATTCCCTTAAAGCTTAGTAATAGTATTACTATTAGTAATTGTATCTTTTTAATCATATTCTTTATTTTCTACGTGTTCAGTTTTTTTTGCATTACGCCCAACGTTTAGTAGATGGATAGTGTGGCATTAGAAACCAATTTCTCTTCGGATTCCCCACAGAGCCAAGTCAGAGATTTTACTGTGAACTTTCCATCTCAGGCACTGTCAAATCTCTGATTTGGCGGAGCTGCTAGAAGTCACAATGATCGTGTGACAAATCAAACCGCCACATTATCTATGCTACTTTGTTAGATGGATGTGCTTCATTTATACGCATTTCTATTTTTTTAATATTTTTATTTTCAGTTGGAGTTAATCTGATTGTTTTAGTATTATTCCGTTGATCTTGTAAAATTAGCATAATTATGTTAGATATTTTGTATTTTAATGCTGTATTTCATCATGTTAGGGCATAGTTGTCTCTTAAACTTATGCAATTTTAATTTTTTCGTATATATTTTGCCTGATAAATTTATGAATCTCTTCTTGTTTATCTCTTCTTGATTTAGTCTGTCTATGTTTTATATAAGTATAGCAATAGACCATTTCTACTTTACAATACTTACATATTATTGCCTTCTCTTTATTGTTGTTGCCAACTCCTGTATTAGGAGTTACTGCTAAGTGTTGTTCTCTAATTTTTCCTCGATTTGAATACGCTCCATAATGTCTTACTAGATGCATACCTACTTCAGGAACATGTTGTAAGAGTCGAGGAAAGAAGTCATAATAATGTAATGTTAGTATTTTCTCTTTAGGTTTTTTCTTGTCGTCTCTATCCTTATAATCTTTATATCTAAAACTGATGTAATCACCTTCAATATTAGTTATCTTATATTCACTAATACAAGCTCGTTTTATGTATCTCCCTATGTATTTAATTAGATTAAGTAAATTATCTACAGGCTTCTCTAAATGTATAATCCAATCCTGCTTGTTTATGGATTTTATGAAGGCTCCAAATTCTTCCCGCGAAAGAAAATGATGTTTTAGTTTCTTCTTGTCAAATGCTATAAATAGTTCATCTTCAAATTTATGTCTGAACTTTTTTTTGAGGAATTTATAGTTAACAAAATCACTAGAGTTTATTTTAACTAATTGCTGATTCTCATTGTGAATACCTCCCCAGGCTACTAACATATGGGCATGAGGATGAAAATTTTTTTGTTCGCCAAAAGAGTGAGATACTGATGTAATGCCAGTTTTTAGGTTGTATCTGCTGCCAATCCAATCCGTAAAAGTATGAGCTGCAGTACGCTGTAATACCCCAAAGAGTAATCGTCTATTCAGTTTAATAAGCGGGATCAGTTCGTGGGGTAAGGTGCAGGTTATATGACGGTGAGGTATGGCAAGTAACTTTTGATGAACTCTATTGGCCCATTCAACGGTATCTTGGTAACTGCATGTGGGACAAAAACGATGTTTACAGCTATGGTATATTTTTTTGATTTCACCACATTCTGGACATGCATAAACATCTATACCTAAAGCTGCAGTACGACATACACGAATGGCATTAATCGCTTTAAATTGCTCTGGTAAAATTCGTGTCTTTGGGGATTTAACATAGTTATCCCAATGAGAATTTATGAAGTCAGCTAAACGATACTTCTTCTTTTTCGTATTATTCTCTGATTGGGTACACTGTACAAAGCTACGACATTTCATCCCATATGGTCATCTGGGTTTGACCTAATTCTGTTAGAAGTTCTTTTCCTTTGGCTTTACAGAATGGACAGATGGGAATGTTTTCAAATTCTAACATCCAGCTTTGCTCATTTAAATGAGGTTCACCGACTTCATAATCAAAAACTTTTCGACATTCACCACATTTTAAGTTGACTAACATAATTAGTAGAGTTTTTAGGGTGTGTATTCTTGGGCTATGCTTTTTGCATTACATCTAACGATTGCTAGATGTGTAGTGTGCCATTTAGAAATCACTTATCTTCTTGACGACCAAAGAGCCAAATTACAAGTTCTGCTGTTAACTTTCTAATTATTAACAGTAAACTTGTAATTTGGCGGAGCTTCTAGGAACTACCAAAGCTTGTGTGACAGCCAAACTGGCACATTACATATACTAGCCTGTTAGCAATCGGATTTTTCATTGTTTTGTTCCTATAATTCTGTCCTGATATCAAATATTTCACTACTTTAATTTAAAAATATATTCAAAATCATAATCACTTTTTTGAGAATATGAATAGTTTGATTCTAGGTAGATACTGTCATTATTTGCTTTGTCTTTGTAGAACACTAAACTTTCACCTGATTCAAAGTTAATTCGTACAGAATCACCTAACAGATTATTTTGTTTTAAAATTCCCGTAGGCATTTTTGTGATTTTAGTGTTTGTAGGCAAGGCAATTATGAATTTAATATCTGTATTAGGAGAGATTGAATACTTTTTCACTTTCTCATCGATTAAAGTTTCATTCTCTGTTATCTCACCCATTAAAATCATTTCAATATTACTATCTGATTCATTTTGATAGATAAATTCTGCAATAAATTCATAATCTGTCTCTTTTTTACAGCTAGATATGATTATACTAAAACCTAGCAAAAATAGCATCCAATTGATTTTCATTTGTGTTTTCATATTTTGATTCAATATTATTTTTCCATTCATCCATTGTACTTGCTTCAACTAACGCATCTTCTAATTGTTTTAGTGTATAACCAATTGGTAATAAAGAATGCACAATGCCTGTATAATCACCGTGATAGCCTGGAGTGTAAGTTGATGATATAAAATGTCTTGTAAATTCTCGCTCTACACCTCTAGCCCAACTTTCAATTAGTTTATTGTCAGCATTATAAAAATCACTTATTCTATTTGATCCTTTAGCGCTAATAATTTTTTGCATGTGAGCACAATGGGCAAGTTCATGAATGGTTGTAGCATATATTTGAGTTGTGGAACGCGTGCTGCTTGCCCCTTTATATACTCTAATATGTGGCCATGTTAACCAATTTCTCCATTTTGCATAATCACCAAAGATATCTCCGAGCTTATCGTAATAGCCAATTTTTAGATCTGATCTATACCACTTCTTATCAAACGGAATATGAGTGTTAAATGGATTTCTATAAAAATAATCATATGCTGCCATATGAATATAAGCATAACGTAAAGATTTTCCTCCAGTAATATTTAAATTCCAATCTTTCTTCTTATATCTCGGACCATTATAATAAGCTTGTCCCCAAGTTCCACTTCGTATACTCCAATAGTGTCTTTCCCACTTAATACTATAATTTACATGACCTTTAAAATTGTGGTTAATATAGAAGTCTCCATCAGAATCTGTCAAATCATCTTTACATGTGAACCAACTATAGGCTCTTACTTTACAACCTATAATCGCTGTTCCATTAGCTGTTATCGTGCCCTTTGGTTTCCATTTTGACCTGCCCCATCTAGGAGTTACAGCCACCGTATCACTAGTTTCTTGGATTTCATAATTACCTGTTATTTTTAAGGCTTCAACTTCTAAATCATCCCAAAAAGACCAAAGAGTTGCACTTCTAAGTGTAGTTTCTTCCTCTACTGTTTCAGGTAAAAATAGCTTTTCCAGTACTTCATATTCAATATCTGGAAAGCTGTAATTCTTTTCAACAGCACAATATTGCCAAGTAATGGCTGTATCGGGTAAACTAGGGTCATGGTAGTAAGTGCCCCTTTCATTAATTTCGTAATCTAAAGGGTAATCAAATAAATCTAATGTAGTATCATTTCTCAAAATATCTAATTCAACTAAAGATTTTGGCAAGAATCTAACATATAAATGTGTAACATAGATACTTTCATCAGAAATGTTAGCAGATTTCTGTGTAATCTCTCCTGATAAGTTTTTAAATGAAAGCTGCATGTTTTTTATGGAATAGGGATTCTCCAACTGTTTCCCTAGTATTATCTGTTCTCCGCTATACTCGGACTCAGTTGCATCTTCAGCATTGGATGATGATATTTCTAACTCATCTTTTTGACAAGATACAATAAATAGTACGCTGAAAAGCACTATCAATAATTCATTTAGTTTTTTCATAAGTAAATTTTCGTTGTTTATAATTCTAATGTTTTTGCTCTCTTTTTCATTATTTCCTTACCCTGTTTCCATTGTGCACCTCCTTTTTTTTATCTGATTGCTAACGATAAATTGGATGGCACGTAGGGCATTAGAAACAAAAAATCCTTCATAATCCCCA
>CBFIII010000093.1:0-9337 GCA_965662645.1 Bacteroidales bacterium | reverse complement strand
GGCGGCATTTTTGCTTACTTTTTGCGCTGTAGCAAAAAGTACGTGCAGGGTATGGGGCTGCACAAGCCCCAAACGAAGCACATACACTTACAATCTCCCCTATACACAAAATGGATGCATTTTCAGATACGGATTGCAAATCCTCACCAACGGAAGATTTTTGTAATGAGTGTGTTATCTAGATACAAATTACAAATCCTCACAACGAAAAACAATATCCGTGCATCCATGGCAATAAACCAGAAAACTTAACCCAAATAGGACAAAATCCGTGCATCCGTGGCAATAAACAACAAACAAAAAAAACAAATGCATTATAATTAATAGAGAAACCTCTAATCTTTTTTATTAATGCATAATATTCTTATATTTGTTAGACTATCAAAACAACAACAATCTTTGTTATATACATATATTACAAATATTTAAGCAAAACAGAACTATAGAATTAACAAGTAAAAGTTTGAATCACCACGACTATCAATCATACCCAACACACAAGAGTATGATTAAACACATAAATAAACACAAGGTTATATAGAAGAATACGCTATAGAATCTATTCTCTATCACTCACCTTAAAAACTTATAACCACAAGCTATGCAACACCCCTATTTCGATCGCGATATCAGTTGGCTAGCATTCAACTACAGAGTACTACAAGAGGCTAAAGACTTGACTGTTCCCCTTTATGAACGCATTAAGTTCCTCGCTATTTATGCCAACAATCTAGAAGAATTTTATACGGTAAGAGTAGCAGAACACCGTAGCATCTTAGTCATTGATGCACAAGAAACTGAAAGCGAACAGGTAAAAGAAGCAGAAGACACCCTAGAGAAAATACACAATGTTGTGACCCAACAGATGGAGGAATTCACCACCATCTTTAGCCATATATTACCCGAACTGGAATCACATAACATCATACTATGCCAAGGCAATAATTTCGCACAAGACCACTTGGACTTTCTAGAGTCCTACTTTAACAATGAAATACTCCCCTTTCTACAACCTATTATGGTTAAAGAAGGTGCTATCCATGCTTTTCTGCGAGACAACAGGGTATATGTCTCAGTTAAGATGTATAAAAAGAATGATACCTTGAAAGAACGTCCAAAATATGCCGCTATAAAATTACCGCAAACTAAAATCCCCCGTTTCATTCAGTTACCACCAATAGATGGTAAACATTATATCGTCTTTTTAGAAGACATCATCAAACTAAAATTACCCAGCATCTTCCCTGGCTATGACATAGAAGACGCCTATAGCATACGTGTATCTCGTGATGCCGATTTAATGATAGAAGATGAGCTGGATGGCAACCTCGTCAATAAAATACGTCGTAGCCTTTCGCGCCGAAAGACAGGAGACCCTAGTCGTTTCCAGCACGAAACAGGAATGCCTAGCAATATGCTTAAAGTCATTCGCCATGCCTTTAACATTCACAAGACAGATGTGGTGGACGGTGGTTTTTACCTTTCTCTAGAGGACTTATTTGATTTCCCTAATCCTTTGTCGCCAGAGCTGGAGTTAGAACCCCGAAATACAATTAAAGTGAAACGCTTTGACGAGGACTCCTCTCTTTTCAAAACCATAAAAGAAAGAGATATCATCTTGCAATTTCCATATCATTCATACGACTACCTTATTCGCTTTTTGATGGAAGCTTCGTATGACAATAGCGTGGATGAAATTATGGTAACACAATACCGTGTAGCCACTAATTCCGCCGTAGTCAATAGCCTCATCAGTGCCGCACAAAATGGCAAGAAAGTCACCGTCTTTGTAGAACTGAAGGCGCGTTTTGATGAAGAATCCAACCTACATTCTGCTGCTATGATGCAAAAGGCAGGGGTTAAAATCATTTATAGCATCCCTAACCTTAAGGTGCATTCAAAAGTAGCCTTGGTAAAACGTAAAAATAAAAAAGGACTACCCAAAACGAGCTATGCATACCTCAGCACAGGTAACTTTAATGAAAAGACGGCCCGCGTATATTCTGATTTTGGTTTATTTACGTCTAATGCTGAAATCATTGAAGACCTAAGCAATCTCTTCATCCATCTCAACGACACCGACTTTCAACCCAGTTTCTCAAAACTACTTGTTGCTCGTTTTAATTTGGTAGGAGAAATGATTGCCCTAATCGACAACGAAATAGCAGAAGCTAAAAAAGGAGAAAAAGCGCATATCATCATAAAGATGAATGCCATTCAAGATCCAACCATGATAGAAAAGCTCTATGAAGCAAGTCAGGCAGGAGTAAAGATAGAAATGATCATCAGAGGAATTTGCTGCCTAATCCCCAATGAATCGTACAGCAAAAACATAAGCATCACACGTATAGTAGATGGTTACCTAGAACATGCTAGAATATGGTATTTCTATGCTAATGGTGAAGAAAAAATATATATGGGATCACCCGACTGGATGAAACGTAACCTCTACCGCCGTATCGAGACGGTCTTCCCTATTCTTGATGAAAGAATAAAAGACATCACCAAACATTACCTATCATTAGAGCTACAGGATAATGTAAAAGCGACCTTCATCTCTAATACTTTAACCGATGATCCAAAACCACAAGACGCTGAATTGGTACGTTCACAATATGCCATGGCAGACTTCTGGGATACGCTTTAAAAAGAGTGTAAATGATAAGATTGCTTAACTCGAAATGAGTAAAATAACAAACTATGTGTTATTGTAGAAGCGGATTACTACTTATCATAAAACATTTCACTGCTCAGTTTCGACATACTTAAAACTTAAGACTCATTTGTAATGTTTATAATAAATTGTATCAATAAAAATGAAAAAGTAATGCTAGACATACAACAAAATATTAAATTCTATTAATTAGCAAAGTAACAAATAAATAATTATCATAATACATACACAAATAATTCCAAACAAGAACCAGCAAAGAAGTATATGTTAAGTTTTTATGATAAGTTAATTTTACAAAAATAAGTATTATTTATTGTCGCATTATGCAATCTACCTAGAGTTAATCCACACGTCAACTGAGTGATTGCTGAGTGAATCGAAGTAGCGAAATATTCAACGTTCCGCTCCAAATAAATTAGCACAATTAAAACACTATTTGCAAAAACAAATTACATGTAACATATTACAATGCAGGAACGATTCATTAAATCATCACAAAAAAAATCCGTGCATCCGTGGCAATAAACAACAAACCATTAAGTCATCACAAACGAAAATCCGTGCATCCGTGGCAACAAATAACAAACCATTAAGCCCACATAAAAAAAATCCGTGCATCCGTGGCAACACACAACACACAACACACAACAAACCATTAAGCCCACATAAAAAAAAATCCGTGCATCCGTGGCAATAAACAATAAGAAAACGAAGGACCAAAAGAACAAATTCATTATAATTAATAAAGAAAACTCAAACCTTTTTTATAAAACTTTTATAACAAGTCATCCTACTTTTCTTTAGTTTTGTACCAAACATTTTATACGCAGAATATGAAACCCTACAGATTAATAAAATATGTGTTAGCGTTTATCATTTTAATGCCTTGTACTGTAACGCAAACAATTACTGCTAAAACACCCACAGCCAAACGCAGTGTAATGTCACAAAAGATGTCAAAGGACACGTTCAATGTGATGTTTTACAATGTTGAGAATTTCTTTGATATAGTGGATGATCCTAATACCAGTGATGAAGACTTCACACCCGAAGGTTTAAAACATTGGTCCAAATCGCATATGTATGAGAAAAATGCTAAGGTAGGTAAGGTTATTGTTTCTGCTGCTGGTTGGAATTTGCCTGTATTAGTAGGTTTGGCCGAAGTAGAGAATGATACCATAGGCCGTATGTTAACGGAACAGTCGCCTTTGCGTAATCTGGGCTATGGTTATCTGCATCAGGAATCACAAGACCGCAGGGGAATAGATGTAATGCTGTTATATCGAAAATCAGAATATGAACCTATTACGACTTCTTTTTATCCTGTAGAATATCCTGCTGATACGAGTTTTCGCTCACGTGACATCCTTTATAGTAAAGGAGTTTTGGGAGGTGACACACTGCATGTATTTGTTAATCACTGGCCTTCGAAATATGGTGGAGTAATGGGCACTATCCCTTTGCGTAAAGCAGCAGCACTTACCTTAAAGAAAAGAACGGATAGCATCATGGCGCTAAATCCTATGGCTAAGATTATCATTATGGGTGATTTGAATGATGCAGCACAAGAACCTTCTATTATAGAAGCTTTAGAGGCTGGTCGATATAAGTCCCCTTTGGCTGATAAAACCTTAGTTAACTTATCGTGGGCTAATATTGACAAAGGCATTGGGAGTAACAAATACCATGGCGACTGGAGCATTATTGATCACATCATCGTCTCAAAAGGTCTTTTGGAAGGTCCTGGCTTGTCAACGACTCCTGATGGTATGGTTGTTTTACAATTGGACTTTTTGATGGAAGCCGATGATAAATATATGGGGCGTCAACCCAATCGTACCTATCTGGGTATGAAATACCATGGTGGATTCTCGGATCATTTACCCGTCATGCTTCATTTAACAAAATAACAACTTCTAACGCAAATGATTAGTCAACAACTTCATTTCTATTGCGGGCGATATACGCTCATAGATGATGTTATAAACCGATTCGGTAATGGGCATCACGACGTTATATCTCTCATTAATCTCTTTGATACACTTTACAGCGTAATAACCTTCTGCAATCATGATCATTTCCATCATCGCATTTTTCACCGAATAACCTCGACCTATCATGGTTCCAAAAGTACGGTTACGGCTAAATTGTGAATAAGCAGTGACTAATAAATCACCTAGATAGACAGAGTCCTTAGTGTCACGAGTAGCAGGGTGTAACGTATCTAGGAAACGTTCTATCTCTTGTATCCCATTACTAACGAGTACAGCTTGGAAGTTATCGCCAAATTTCAAACCATGACAAATACCGCAGGCTAAAGCCATGATGTTTTTCATTACGGCAGAATATTCTGCGCCAATAGCATCTTCGGTAATCGCGGTATTCACATAACGGCAATCGAACATTTTACTTAAAGTACGCGCATTGTCACGATCGGCACAACCAATGGTGATGTATGACAGACGCTCCATGCCTACCTCTTCGGCATGACAAGGACCAGCTATTACTGCGAAATTCTCTTTCTTTACACCGTAAAATTTCTCAAAATATTCACCCATCACCATATTTTCATCGGGTACAATACCTTTAATCGCTGATATAACGGTTTTGTCTTTTAAAGAAATGGTGAGTTTACTCAGATGTGATTTTAAAAATGGAGAAGGAACAACAAAGACAAGTATATCTGACGCTTTAACTATGGTATCTAAATCAGAATAAAAGTTAATACGACTAATATCAAAAAAAACAGTAGAGAGGTAACCGGGGTTATGGTGCAGTTGCTTAAAACGTTTAATATTATCATTTGAACGTAAGTACCAATTTATTTCTGCTTCATTCTCTAACAGCATTTTAGAAATAGCCGTTGCCCAACTTCCACCACCAATAACAGCTACTTTTGCTTTACTATTCTTCATAATTCTTGTCTTTTAATGACTAAAGGGGTAATAAAAAGAGACGTAAAAATAATATTACGCCTCTTTTTTCTTAATCATTTATTTTGATAACCATGCACTTACTTCTTCTAACTTAGGAGAGGTAAAACCTAGTTTATATTTTTTATTGATGCCACATAATTCTTGATGTAACTTACCTGGTTTAGCTTCTAATAAACTATTAACCGTATTGAATCCTGCTTTTTGAATGGCAGCAACCCAAATTTCAGGAACACCTTGTGCAACATATTTGCTTACCGCATCTTTTACAATACCTTTTTCAGGACGCATCTGTGGAAAAAGAAGAACATCTTGAATGGTTTCAGAACCAGTAAGTAACATTACAAGACGATCTATACCTATCCCCATACCAGAGGTAGGAGGCATTCCATATTCTAAAGAACGCACAAAATCCATATCAATAAACATAGCCTCATCATCACCATTAGCTGATAGTGCCAATTGGTCTTTGAAACGTTCTAGCTGATCAATAGGATCATTTAACTCAGAATAAGCATTAGCAATTTCTTTCCCGTTGATCATCAACTCAAAACGCTCGGTCAATTCAGGATTATCACGGTGCTTTTTACACAATGGAGACATCTCTACAGGGTAATCGGTAATAAAGGTAGGTTGTATGTAAGTATGCTCACATTTCGCACCAAAGAGTTCATCAATTAATTTACCCTTACCCATCGTGTCATCAATCTCAACATCTAATTTTTTACACACTTCCTGTAATTGAGGAAGATCCATACCATTGATATCGATGCCTGTATGTTCTGCTATAGCATCTATCATCGAGATACGCTTAAACGGACGTTGCAAACTTATTTCGTTATCACCTACTTTTATGGTTGTGCTGCCATTGGTTTTAATCGCCGCATTTTCAATCATTTCTTCGGTAAAATCCATCATCCAGTTGTAGTCTTTGTAGGCTACATATATTTCCATGGCTGTGAATTCTGGGTTGTGCGTACGATCCATACCTTCGTTACGGAAGTTACGCGAAAATTCATAAACACCATCAAAACCACCAACGATCAAACGTTTCAGATAAAGCTCATTAGCTATACGCAAATAAAGCGGAATATCTAAAGTATTGTGATGTGTGACAAAAGGACGCGCCGAAGCTCCTCCAGGAATAGGTTGCAAAACGGGCGTATCTACTTCCAGATATCCTCTCTCGTTGAAGAAATCACGGATAGAATTCATGATCTTTGTTCGTTTGATAAAGACCTCTTTCACTCCAGAGTTAACGATCAAATCGACATAACGCTGACGGGCACGTAATTCTGGATCAGTAAAGGCATCATATATTTTCCCATCTTTTTCTTTAACGATAGGAAGTGGTCGTATGGCTTTCGCCAAAACAGTTAATGTCTTGACGTGTATGCTTATTTCTCCCGTCTGCGTACGGAATACGGTTCCTTTTACACCAATAAAATCACCAATATCTAAGAGTTTCTTAAATACGGTATTATACATGACTTTATCTTCTCCCGGGCACAATTCGTCACGGTTAATGTAAAGCTGTATGCGACCTGATCCATCCATTAATTCGGCAAACGATGCCTTACCCATAATACGGCGTCCCATAATACGACCAGCTAAAGAGACATCTCCGAACTCTTCGTCGTCCTTAAATTGTGCCTTTATCTCTTCAGAATTATGACTTAAATCGTACTTTTCAGCAGGATAGGGATTGATCCCAAGGGCTTGCATTTGCTCCAAACTTTCGCGACGCAAAATTTCTTGTTCGCTGAGTTCTAATCTTTGGATTGGTGTTATCATGATCGTTTATTCTGTTTTTCTATTCAAAAGTTCGCAAAGATAAGGTTTTTACCCCAAAGTATAAGAAGAGCTTAGTAAAAGCTAACCTTTTTGAGGTTTATTCACCTACTACTAGACCTTTACAAATACTATCCGTTTGTATTCCCATATATAATCATGATGCTCTTCCTTGATCAATAATTTTGATGCTCAAATTAAGACTTAACATTGGACTGTCGAATTTTTTCATTGATAATGCCCCTCAGTAATCTGGTAAATATTACTAATCACTAGCATCGAAATGGTGTTTTAATTAACGAAATAAAAAATTTTGTTTGAATATTAAAAAATAAAATTACAAATCAACTGTTTTTTTTACTACAAATTAGAACCTTAATATTCAAATTCTTAAAGATTAATTTCACTTCATCTATTCTTTTTCACCAAAACAAAAAGCCCCTTTTTTCTTCTCTATTTCGAGAAAATAAATAAGGTTTTGGAATAAAACCTCCACCCCCTCTGTCTAATCATCGTCAACCGGTTTAAAAAAGAATTTTAATAATATTTAACACTTACAACTATGATAAAGAAAAGAACACTAATGTTACTTGTAGCCGTTGTTGCTACCGTAACTAGCCTTATGGCACAACCCAAAGCTCAACGTCAAAATTTGACTACTGAACAACAAGAACAAATAAAAGCAGTCAAAGATCAATACGCTCCTAAGTTGAAAGAAATAAGAGACGATATGCATCAAAAAAGTGTAGAGCAAAAAGTACTACTTTCATCAAAAACGATTGATGAGAAAACAGTGTATGCTAACATTGATGCCATAAGTGAATTAAAAGTAGCCAGGCATAATGAAATGACTGCCATGCATACGGCAATGACAGCTGTTTGTCCCAATGCGGCAACTCGTCCTGCCAACGGAAGAAGAATGAATAACCAAGGTCAAAAATCACATTCTCAAGGTCAAGGAATGCGTCAGGACAATCGTTCCAATAACAAAGGACAAGGCATGCAAAAAGGAAATAGTCAAAAGAAAAATGGTCAAGGTCAAATGACACAAGGACAAGGACAAGGACAAGGACAAGGAATGCGTCAGGACAACCGTTCTAATAACAAAGGACAAGGCATGCAAAAAGGTAATGCTCAAAAGAAGAATGGTCAAGGACACATGGCACAAGGTCAAAGAAAAGGACAAGGTAACGGTCAACATCAACAAGGTTTTTGCGCTAATGGGTCCAATAATCAAGGTCTTAGAAATGGAGCTGGACAAGGTTTAATGTTAGGAGAGAACTGCAATATGACTGATGCGCAAAAAGCAACGCTAAAAGAAGTGAATAAAAAACATTTCTGGGGCATTCAAGAAACTCAAAACGAATTGGCTTTATTAAAAGCGGGAAACACGACTTTTGAAGAACGCAACGCTTCTTTTGCGGAAGTGAATGCTTTACAAACCAAATTGGCAAAACAAAAAATGGCACTTAAATTAGAAGTTATTTCTAATCTAACAGAAGACCAACGCATAATAATGATGAACCATAAAGGTCACAACAAAAATAACGGAAAGAAACAAGGTTCTTCTAGAATGCATAAAAACAGATCATAGATTAATAATTGAAGTTAAGTAAAGAAAAACGCCGCTGAAAGAAAATCTCTTTTAACGGCGTTTTTTTGCGTTTAATTCTAAAATTACACAAGTCTATATGATTGTAATATCAAAAAAAACGTGATATAAGACTTTTATATTAATACTTATTTCTAAAGTAGATTAGATAAATCACATTAATTAATTATTTTTGTTGCCCGTAAGAATTTGGCCCCATAGTTCAAGGGATAGAATAGTTGTTTCCTAAACAATAGATAGCAGTTCGAGTCTGCTTGGGGCTACAAAGACATTTTTGATATGTCTTAAAACAAGTCCGAATGCGTACCAGTACGTACCAAATAAATA
>CBFIII010000092.1:0-9462 GCA_965662645.1 Bacteroidales bacterium | reverse complement strand
TCGAGGGTACACAAAAAGAACGTGAAAGGCTATGTAAATCTAGAGCTATTTTACTGGCTAAATTAGTTGAAAGTTGTTAGATACTTTAACAAAATATTAACAAGTTTTAAATACTAATTGATTATCTTTACAATAGAAACAAAAACACTAAAATTATGAAAAATAATTATTATATAGATGAAAATTTAAAAGAGGGTTTTAATCCTTTTGAAGATTTAGGCAATAGTTTGTTTAATGAGCCAAACGATAAAATAACTCAAGTAGATATAGACTGGAGTTTGTCAGATGACGATATTGAGATGAGAAAATACAATTACAAATCTTTAACAAAACTTTAATATATTTAATTTTCAAAATGTACTTAATAGGTATATATTTGTAAAAACAAAAACACTAATTTTTAATTATATTTATATGGATTTAATGGCAATAAACGAAACCGAAATGTATTTAGCAATAGACAAAAGTTTAAAGCAAAATAAAAAAAGTGAAATAACAGTATTTTGTGCTATATACGGTAATACAGAAAATAGCTTAAAAACTGCTAATTCTAGTGAGTTAAAGGCTTTTGCTACTAAGTATACTCGTAATAATAAAGGCTTTTATGAAGTTTATTTAAGCCAGTAAGATGTTAACCAACCTTATGTGAAACCGTGATAGCATAGGGGGGTAAAACCACGGAGGAGAATGTGCAGCCAAAATAAAAGTCGAGCATAGACCTTTTTTATAGTTAGGAGAATTAACTGTATATCTTTAATGGTGGAAGGATTAAACCATTTTTTAACAAAACAAAAACAAACTATTATGGAAATTACAATAAGAAATAACAATACTTTAATAGATGGTATTGTAATTAATGAGAGAATTTTTAACGAGGAACTATTTGATTATAGAGTAGTAGATAGAGAAGATTTAATCGACAACCTTATTATGTGGATTAGTGAGTGTGGGCAGAACAGACAGTCTGATAAGTACTTAATGAAAGAAGATTTAAAGTACTTGATGGGAATAGAAGATGAGTGTATATTCTCTTCAATTAGTACAAACGATTATATAGTAGCAGATGACAAAGAGTTTGAGCAAACTTGTAACGAGTTATTAGAGTTAAATTCTTTTGTAGAAGAGGTTATAGACTATATGGAATTGCACAACAACGATGAAGTAGGTATTGATAATTTATGGAACTATGAAGATGCAGAGTATCATTTATTATTAAGCGACAAATACCATACAACAAATGAAAAAGTATAGTTTAGATAATGTTTGCACAGGCGACCATAAAGCAGATAATGTAAATTCCAGGATTATGGAAGTTGCAGATAATATTGCAGAACAATTAACAGAAAAAGAGTGTAAGCTGAATAATATAGTTTGCTATCATCAAGAATTTATACTATCTTTCAGTAAACAAAACAACAACATTATGCGATATTCAAACACTTACACAGACGACCAAAACTATACTCATATAGATTATTGGGAAACAGAAGATGAAAATGACGAGAACGGAAAAACAATAGCAATAGTTTGTAGAGATACAAAGAAAGTATTTTACATTGATAATTCTTTTAGAATGGACAGTATGTGTAAAGAGTACATTAATGAAGTTTTAAAAACTATTTAAAATGAGCAACGACAGAAAAAATCAATTAATACAAGCCTATAACGATGAGGGAGAAGAAATAGGCTTGTTCAGAATAACAGGAAATAATTGTCCTTTAGACCATCTTGAAACAGTTATAAGCGAATATTTTGTAAGTATCGAGGAAACAAACGAAGATAATGCAGATTTAGGTTTATTTAGATGGGGAATAGAAAGAGTTTATATAGACCACGAAATTAATATTTAATGGTTGATTGGAAAAATATTACTGGTTACGAAAACTCTTATCAAATAAGTAGTGAGGGCGAAGTAAAAAGTCTAAAAAGAAAAGGTTGTAAAAAAGATAAAATTTTAAAATCAAGTTTAGATGGTAGTGGCTATTTGAATGTTAATTTAAGTTTAAAAGGTAAAACAAAATCTTTTCATATTCATAAATTAGTGGCACAAGAATTTTTAAACCATAAAGCAGGAGGATATGATTTTATTATAGACCATAAAGACAATAATAAATTAAACAATAAACAAAGTAATTTACAAATAATTACTGTTAGAAAAAATACATCAAAAGACCAAAATAAAAGAGATTCTAAATTTGTTGGAGTTAGTTGGAATAAAAGAAGAGAAAAATGGATGGCTTCAATAAGAATAAAAGGAAAATTAAAGTATTTAGGTTATTTTGAAAACGAGTTAAATGCTTCAAAAGCATATCAAGATGAATTAGAAAAATTATAATGTTGTTTGGTTAGTTTGTTTTTAAACTTCCAATATATTACAATGGGTGGCTCGCTCCGAAATGGAATGCCGAGATTATAACAGAGATGCGACCTCAACAAAGCCGACACAGTTGTAACGAAGTATGATAAAGATACATTTGGAAGTTTATATTAATTAACAAAACTTTAACATTTAAAATTCTTATAAGTGGCGAATACTAACTATATTTGTATAACAAATAAAACTAATAATTATGAAAAAAATAAAGATAGAAAGTTACATTAGTCAATTTCCAGGGTTTTACGGCACTTACTTTGAAAGTGACTTAGCAGAAGAAATGGTATTGGAAGATGAAAATTTAAACTACGACCAAGTAGAATTTGACTACGAAGAGTACCGAAAAAGAGTAGTAGAAAAAGTGATTTCTGAAATTCAAAACCAATTAAATTTAGAAGGATTTAATATAAATATTGAATTCGATGGAATTTATAGTCCAAGAGAGTATAATTTTGGTAATGATGTTATAAATTGTACTTATGAATTTACAACGGCGGATTTAGATAAATTAAAAGAATATCTAATGGATAATGATAATGATTTTAAGACGTTTTTAGACAATAACTACAGTAGCTTTGATGGATTTATCAGCTACTTTGAAACAGAGCCTAAAACGTGGTTAAATGAGTACTTAAATATAGGTTCAGTTAAGTTTGAAAGAGCCTTTGCAGAATGTTTAGGTTTTTATTTGGAAAATGAGGGTTTTACAGTTGATGAATTGGCAGACCAAGTGCAAGATGAAATGAGTTATATTGAATACACAATTAAATAATTATGATTATAAGACCATTATTTTATACAGAGGGTTTAGATATACCAAAAGAATTAGTAAAAGTAGCAGAAGTATCTACAATAAACAAGATATTTGAAATTGCAAAAGTATTACAACCTTATCAAAAAGACTTATTTTCTTTCAACGTAGATGCGGTTTTATTTGATTTACCCGAAGATTCAGATTTTAGATATGACGTAGCTTATGTTAGGTGCTATGTTGGGATAAACGGAGAGGTTTCAGCCTATCAATACTTTCAAAGTAAGTGGGACTCATCTTCTCAAATTGAGAGTGAAGAAATTGATTTAATTGAATTAAAGGAAAGTTTAAACAAGAAGTAACAAACAATTTTTGATTCAATAGGAAGTAATCAAGATGGATTTCAAGAAATATTAGATAACTCAATAGTAATATAAGATTATGGGACAATTTAGTTGGATTACACAAGATACAAACGAAAGTATTAGAGAAAGTTATGGATGTAAAAGTAAGTATAAAACAAGAGCTTACATGCATGACAATAAAGGCAATGTTTGGGAAGAAAGATCATACGAGGGTTATGGAGAATTTGGAGGTAAAGATTTCTATTCTTTATTAGCAGAAATGAATGGCTATGAAGATTTAGTTGATGAAGAGGAAAAGAGACAAAAAGGGATAGATGTAGCTTTTGGAGAAGACGCTTTTATTTCACCAAATTTGACAAGGAATAAAAATTGGAATTGGATAAACAATAGTCCAGAAGATTGTGAAAATCAAGGGTGGGCAGATAGATAAAAACCAATGAAAACGCAACAATAGAAATTTTAAAGTTACAAAAAGAATACAATCATGAGAGAGTTTTACGAAATTAGCGGATATTGGAAAGACACCAAAGAACAGTTTGAAGGTTATACTGTAACAAATTATGATGATGAATTAAAAGAAACAGACCTTTTTACAGATGATGATATTTTCTTTTATGGTTTAGATGAAAATGATTTAATGGAAGCCGTAGAACTAAAAGAACAAACAATTAATGATTTTGTGATAACAGATTATACAAAAATAATATCATGAATGCAAAAGACAAATATATAAGTTTAATACAAGAAGAATTTCGAAAAGTTGAAGGTACGATATATTTTGAACTTAATAATGATAAGGCGAGATTGCTTATAGAGAATGATTTGATACTTGTAATGGATTATTTTAACGAGTCATTCCCTATTGAAGAGTTAGATATAAAAAATATAATGAATATCTGTTATGAGCTTAATATAGAGCCAAGAGAGGACTATATTATAATAAGAGATAACATTTTTATAGGAAACTATACTTTTAAAACCTTGCCCGAAATAAACTGTATTATTGAGATATTATTTGATGATAATATAGACCAAAATCTAACCGTGTTTTCAGCTAACAAAATAAAATCTTTTAAATTATGAGAATTATATTAATAGAACCGTATTTAACAATAGTTTGCCCCATAACAGGAGTTGAAATAAGAATAGACCGTACTAATGGTGGTACAGGTCGGATAAGTCAAGTAAAAGTGTATGACAATTTAAAAACACTACAAGTATCAACTATGGTATCATTGAATGGTTCAGAAGTTGAAACTAGCCAAAGGACTAAAAAAGGTTTTAAAACTTTAACTGAATTTTAACAATAAAAAGATAGATAATAGGCGAATTTTATACACCTTTATCAAAAACAATACAAAATTATGAATTATACAAACAAAGATTTATTTGCAATAGCGTTAGGACATTTTATATGTAATGTAGAAGATGTATTAGAAGATATTTTAGAGCGTGACGAGTGGGACGAAGTTATCATAGCTGAATCTTTTGAAAATTTAGAAGTTAATGATATACATGAGATGGTGGTATCATTACAAGAAGACTTTATTAAAATAAGAGACAGTAAATAAATAGGAAGAGGGGGGTAAGTAAAAAAACAGTATCTTTTAACAACAAATAAGTATTGATGATGGTGGAAGGAGTGATGCCCACTATCAAACGCCCTATCGCAAAAGGACAAAATATAGTGTTATATGCTGTATAATTGTAAGGGTAGTGCTACATACTAATAAAACCATTACATTGCATATAACAAATAATAAAACAGCCCTCAACACGTAGAGAATATTGTCGGGGGCAACTAAAAAAATAAATTAAATGAAAAGTATTAATTACAACGCTATTCAAACAGAAATTGACAACAATTATCTTGACTTAAAGTCTGGTATAAAAGATTGTTATACATTTATGCACGAGATGACGTTAAAATATATTGAGCCTGTAAAACCTGAATGTATGGAATGTACAGATGAAAATCCATTTGCAGATATGTTATTTGCAATATTAAAAATTAATAAAATAGAACTTTACTGAAATGGTATATACACAAAAACAAATTGACAACGATAGAAAGCATTATCTAAAAGAACAAATTGAGAATGCAAACCAATTATTGAAAGATACGCAAGGAACAGAAATTTGTTGGGAAATATCTTGTTTTTATGATGGCGATGTGAAAAATAAAGATTTTGAAGATGGTATATTAACAATACACGGAACAGAACAAGAAGCTATAGACCATATAAAAGCAGCTAAAGAAGATTCTGATACAGATTTATTCTACCGACCAGTTGTAATTGATGCAGATGATGGCTCAACAGTAACTTTTCAAAACTTACATTATTATAAAAAAAGTAGCTATTTTGTTAAATCATTAAATAATTATATAAACTCTTAAAAATTATGACAACTTTAAAAGAATTTCCAATTTACAAGAAAAGAGATGGGCAAGATTATAAGTATGATGGATACATTTACATAGATACTTTTGAAAATGCAAAAATAGAGTTTGCCAATGACTGTTATAACGCTTTATTAGAAGGGTATCATGGTGACGATTGGATGGAATTAACCGCAGAAGAAGACGGTGTTGATGAAGATGGTGTGTACTATAACAATGGGCAACCATACAACGAACTAGATTGCTTTTTTCCTAAATCTGATTTAGTACAAGGCATTGAAGTATTTAGGGAGGACGTTTACACATGGAAATTAACAGATTTAGAAAAATAAAAATATGGTAGTGTTAGTTATTGACAATAGAAGATATTTAATAAACGAAGAAAGTAAAGGCAGCGATAAAGTTTGCGAAGATTTAATTAAATTTGCACGACCTAATGCAATTATTGAATTTGATGTAGTTAAAAAACAAGATGTAATTTGAAATCTATAAATAACCCAAAACTAGACAGAAGAGTTAAACTTTTACCAGAGCAACGTGAAGAAGTTTTAGCCTTAAAAGAGAGTATATCACAAAGAAAATGTGCTAAAATGTTTAATGTCTCTAGAAGATTAGTACAATTTATTTGGTATCCTGAAAAAGCAGAAGAAAATAAGCTTAGAAGAGCCGAAAGAGGAGGCTCCTCTCAATATTACGATAAAGACTCTCACAGTAAAGCTATGAAAGATCATAGGAACTATAAAAGACAATTAATTAAAGAAAATAAGATTTGAAAAATTTAGAAGAAAATCAAGCTCTTATAGAGTCGTACTTTGATAATTTTGTTGTATTTTGCAGAAATAAATATGAGTTTTTCACAACAAAACAAAAAGCAGAGCAATTCGTAAAAAACAACAATT
This sequence comes from Bacteroidales bacterium, assembly GCA_965662645.1. Lineage (GTDB taxonomy): Bacteria > Bacteroidota > Bacteroidia > Bacteroidales > UBA5342 > UBA5342. The sequence continues at coordinate 2,672 of CBFIII010000092.1, read as the reverse complement.
TAATATTAATAAAATCAAACGAAATAATACAATGAATAAAAATGTTAGAAATTTAAATGTAGAACAAATACTTTTTTTCGATATAGAAACAGTAAGGCGAAACCGTGTTCTAGATATTGACTCTAGAGAATATAATTTGTATTCTTATTCACTTAGAGATAAAACCACAGGTATAGAACCACCATTTGAGGAAGTTATAACACACTATAATAAAAATGCAGCATTGAAGCCTGAATTTAATAAAATTGTAGTGATTAGTGTAGGGTTTATTAAAGATACTGTTCTTTACTATAAATCTGTTATAGGTACTCAATCGGAAATATTAACTGAATTTTATAATCTAGTGAGTACTACTGGGTTTAGTGTTTGTGGACATAATATAAAAATGTTTGACATTCCTGTTTGCAGAATAAAAGCTTTTGAAGAAGGGTTGGATTTAAGCATTATTCCCGATAGAATTATGGACTCTCAAAAAAAACCATGGGATTTAGATAAGGGTATTATTGATACAATGGATATTATAAAAGGTACATATTATTATTCTATGTCCTTAGACTCCGCTTGTATGTTAGCCAATATAGAAAGTAGCAAAGATGATATTTCAGGCTCAGAAGTTAGTGAGGTATTCTACAAAGAGGGTATAACCAGATTGGCTACTTACTGCAATAAAGACGTAATTGCTACAGCTAAACTTTTTTGCAGTTTACAAGGAAATTCTAATTATATAACAAAACTTGTAGATAAGGGGGTAGATGATTTAAAAAAGAATGAGCCTGTAAACCTACTAGATCATATCGTGGCTTCGGGAGAATTATCTAATAGAGTTTTAGAAGGTATTAAAAATTATGCAAGTAAAAGTAATAGACCAAAAGAAGAGATCTTAACTATCGTAGTGGCAGCTTTATCTGCTAAAAATAAACAAGTAGATGAACAAGATAGAGATAGTTTAAGAGATATTCTTGGATTAGAGAGTTTCGCAGACCATAAAAAAGCAGTTAAATTAAAAGCAGAGCAAGAGAAAGAAATTATCAGAAAAGAGTCTATCAAAAAACACCATGAAAAATATCCAATGATAGCGTGTGTAGTTGATAAGCAATCATTAGGTAAATTAGAATGCAAGCAACTTATAAATAGATATAAAGACGATTCTGAGGAAATGAAACAGATTGTTTTTAATTCTTGTGAAAAATTAATGAAAGAATTGAACAAATCTACACAGATTAGAGTTAAAAGTAGTTTAGATTTTTTAAGAAAAGAATTACTAGGGTAGTATAGATAATAAATAAAAATATAATTTAATAAAATGGTAAAAATAATCTTAATAATAATATCACTGACTTTTTTAATACAATCATGTAAACCCTCCAAGTTTCCTGAAAAGTACGAGGAGGGCTATATTTGTCTAAGTGAAAAATAAATTAGTATCATAACTACTTGTAAACCAATTACTACTAACGTTACTTGTGTATGAAATGTACGGGTAAATAAACAATGATTTTGAATAATAATTAAAATAAATAAATAATGAAAAAAGTAATGATTAAAACAGTGAGTAAGTATTTTTTATACACGGTGTTAGCAACTGTTTTGTTTTCTTGCGGTAAACCTACACCTAAGGATATTGTAACTGACTCTGAAAATATGATTGTGTACTATATACAAACAGACGTAAAAGAAAACTACAAATACGAATATAGGATTACAGATGGTGAAAATGAAATAGGTTTTAGGTTTTATAGTAACAGAATTTTACAAGTAGGCGATACCTTACGTATTTGTAAATAGTTGCTAACGGTATTGTATAAAAAATCGTTTTAATGTTTTTTATACAGTGTTACCTACTGTAATTTTTAAAAAACCGCCTGCGTGAGGTACGAGGGCAAATAACACGAAACAAATGATTGATATAAGATTAAGTGATAATTTAGAGTTAATGGCTGAAATAGAAGATAATACAGTAGATTTAATTTACTGTGATATACTTTACGGAACTGGTAGAAAGTTTAAAGATTACCAAGATTTAAAGCCTAAACGTGAAGTAATAGAAGAACATTATATTCCAAGAATTAAAGAAATGCACCGTATTTTAAAAGATACAGGAAGTATTTATTTACAAATGGATTGTAAAATAAGCCATTGGTTAAGATGTATTTTAGATGATGTATTTGGTTATGATAATTTTAGAAATGAGATTGTTTGGTGTTACAACGGTGGTGGAGTATCTAAAAAACAATGGAATAAAAAACACGATAATATTTTATTTTATAGTAAGTCAAAAAAATATATTTTTAATGTGCAATATCAAGAATACAATGAAAACTCAAAAAAAAGATTGAAAAACAAACACAAAGGATTAGATAAAAGTGATAGAATAAAAATAGGTACTCCGTTTGTGGATTGGTGGAGTAATGTAAAATGTATTGTAAATCCTCAAAATAAAGAATACATTAACTACAATACACAAAAACCAAAAGCATTAATTGAGCGACTTATAAAAGCAAGTAGTAATGAGGGTGATTTAGTTGCTGACTTTTACGCTGGAAGTTTTACAACTGCTGAAGTTTGCAAAGATTTAAATAGAAACTTTATAGGATGCGATATTTCAGAAAAAGCCGTACAGATTGGACACGCAAGAGTGAGTGGCGGTTTTTAAAAATTATTGTAGGTAACGT
>CBFIII010000091.1:0-9533 GCA_965662645.1 Bacteroidales bacterium | reverse complement strand
ACTGTTAAGGCTCATTTTAAATTTTAATTGGTATAACCTGTTTTTTAAGTGCCATTGGCACGTAGTTATGGTAGTTCATGAATTCGTTATTTTAAAGTCCCGTAGGGATGGTGTTATATCTATACATTATTTGACCCCACATAAAACGACATAGAGTCTTTTTTTATTTATCAGGGGTTTCTATGCTATTTGTTCCCTTTTATTCATTTATCACTGGATCTTATAAACTGAATATTGCCACCCCTATTTGTAAACATAGGTCTTCAAGGTCATTTCTGCATTCAGCGTCATTTTGTCATACTGACTGACAAACAAAACAGATTATTGGATATTATTACTGCCATATTGGATAAAAAAAAGTCTCTTTTATTTTTTCTCTTTTATCTGCAAGGATGGCATATCGTTTGACAGAAAGAAGGCAAAGCATAGAAATAAAAGAATAATAAATTAACTAATAACTTATAAAAGTACTAAAATGGGAAAAATTATTGGAATTGACCTAGGAACAACTAACTCTTGTGTATCTGTAATGGAAGGTAACGAGCCTGTTGTAATTACCAACGCTGAAGGACGCAGAACCACACCATCTATCGTGGCATTTGTAGAAAATGGCGAACGTAAAATTGGTGACCCTGCAAAGCGCCAGGCAGTTACCAACCCAGCAAAAACAATCTCTTCGATCAAACGATTTATGGGAGAAAGCTTTTCTAATGTGAGCAAAGAAGTAGGTCGTGTACCTTACAAAGTGGTAAAAGGCGAAAATGACACAGCACGTGTTGATATCGATGGTCGTTTATATACACCACAAGAAATATCAGCTATCATACTTCAGAAAATGAAGAAGACTGCTGAAGATTATTTAGGACAAGAAGTAGATTCAGCAGTTATTACTGTACCTGCTTACTTTAATGATTCTCAACGTCAAGCAACAAAAGAAGCAGGCGAGATAGCAGGTCTTAAAGTAGAACGTATCATCAATGAGCCTACAGCAGCAGCATTAGCTTACGGTCTTGACAAAATAGACCAAGACAAAAAAATCGCTGTTTATGACCTTGGTGGTGGTACTTTTGATATCTCTATCCTAGAATTAGGTGACGGAGTATTCGAAGTATTATCAACAAACGGTGATACTCACCTTGGTGGTGATGATTTTGACCAGGCATTAATTGACTGGATGGCCTCAGAATTTAAAGCGCAAGAGAATTTTGATTTAACTCAAGATCCTATGGCACTTCAACGTTTGAAAGAAGCCGCTGAAAAAGCTAAGATTGAGTTATCTTCAAGCTCACAAACTGAAATCAACTTGCCTTATATTACAGCAACAGCTTCAGGACCTAAACACCTTGTGTTAACATTATCACGTTCTAAGTTTGATCAATTAACTGAAGATTTGGTAAAACGCACCATGGAGCCATGTGAAAAAGCACTTAAAGATGCAGGTCTTAAAGCAAGTGAAATTGATGAAGTATTACTAGTAGGTGGTTCTACTCGTGATCCTAAAATACAAGCAGAAGTAGAAAAATTCTTTGGAAGAAAACCTTCTAAAGGCGTTAACCCTGATGAAGTAGTAGCCGTAGGTGCAGCTATCCAAGGTGGTGTATTAACAGGAGATGTAAAAGATGTATTGTTACTTGATGTAACCCCTCTTTCTCTTGGTATCGAAACAATGGGTAATGTGATGACAAAATTAATAGAGTCGAACACTACTATTCCAAGTAAAAAGACAGAGACTTTCTCTACCGCTGCGGACAATCAACCTTCAGTAGAAATTCACATTCTACAAGGAGAACGTCCAATGGCAAAAGATAACAAGACTATTGGTCGTTTTCACCTTGATGGCATACCTTCTGCACCACGTGGTGTACCTCAAATTGAAGTAACATTTGATATTGATGCTAACGGTATCTTACACGTAGCTGCAAAAGATAAAGCCACAGGTAAAGAACAAAGCATACGTATAGAAGCTTCTTCTGGTTTGAGTGATGAAGAAATCAAACGTATGAAGGATGAAGCTGCTGCTAATGCTGATTCAGATAAAGCTGAAAAAGAAAAGATAGAAAAAATCAATGCTGCTGATAGCACTATTTTCCAAACTGAAAAACAATTGAAAGAATTTGGAGATAAATTACCAGCTGACAAGAAAAAACCTATCGAAGAAGCTTTAGAAAAATTGAAAGAAGCTCACAAAGCTCAGGACATAGCAGCCATTGACACAACTATGGAAGCTTTAAATACCATTTTCCAAGCCGCTTCTCAAGAAATGTATGCTGCAGCTAACGAACAAGGTGCTCCTCAAGGACAGCCACAAGCTGAACCTAATGCTAAGCAAGAAGGAGATGACGAAGTGACTGATGTGGACTTCGAAGAAGTTAAGTAATGCGTATTTATTAGTCATAAATGATTTAGATGTTCTTAGATTTGCAATCGTAAGATTTAGCAGATCTAAGAACAAAAAAAATAAAACATTTAAGACCTATAATAATAGAACATTTAAAGGCCCCGGCGTTTTTTGTTGGGGCTTTTTTATTTTTTTCATTGATACAATACAAACATCAAACAAGAATAGATAAGTTTTAATTTGTAAAGCTAAGTATAGATTGACTATTTTTGTATCCGAAATAAAACATTTAAGATATATGGAATTAACAGAAGTCATTATAGAAGCCATTCAAGACATCAAAGGAAAACGTATTGTAAATATAGATTTATCGAAGATAGATAATGCTATTTGTTCTAACTTCATCATTTGTGAAGGTAGCTCCAATACTCAAGTAAGTGCAATTGCTGATGCCGTTATAACACATGTAAAAAGCAAGATTAATGTGCGTCATATTGGCAAAGATGGACAAAATGAAGCAGAATGGATTATTATTGATTTTGGTTCAGTAATGGTACATATTTTCCAACGTCCAATTAGAGATCGTTATAATCTTGAAGGATTATGGGCTGATGGTATAGTCAATGAAATCGAAGATATTGATTAATATTCAATTATGAAAAAGTTACTTCTCCTCCCCTTACTTGCTTTAGGACTTCTTTTCTGTCATTCAGAAGACAATCAAGAAATAGAAGTAGAAACCTTAACACAATCCACACTTTCGTGGAATGATTCTATTCTTCCAGCTTATCCAGAAGGACAGCCAGAAATCACCATATTAAAAATTGACATACCACCTCATACTACATTGGATATGCATCTGCATCCCGTAATTAATGCAGGTGTGCTATTAAAAGGTCAATTAAATGTCGTTGCTGACAACGGTCAACAATTAGAAATGCACGCCGGTGATGCTCTTGTAGAGCTTGTCAACACCTATCACTACGGCATCAATCCCAGCGATGAAACAGCACAAATCATTGTTTTTTATGCGGGCATAAAAGATCACCCCATTACTGAGTACAAAGAAGATAAAAAATAGCGATAAGGACCTCTAACTTTCTCTTTTCAGAATAATGCAAAATATAGCAAAAGGATGAGGAATAAAAGTTAAAAAACACGACAAAAAATGGCTAAAGAAAAAGATCAAAATAAAGAAACAAAGAAGGCACCCAAAGAAATGAAGATAGATTTCGGTAGTCTTGGGAAAAGCAGTAATAATAAAAAAGGCAAAAACAAATTTAATATAGCCTGGATATATGGAGCTATTTTTGTTGCCCTCATATCTTTTAACATATTAGGAAACAATTCCACATCCGAAGAAATAACCTATACCAAATTCACCAACGAAGTATTAAAAAGCGGTGATGTAGAAAGTGTAGTCGTCATAACTAATCAGGGTATAGTAGAAGTAACGCTTAAAAAAGAAGGCATTCCAAACTGGGTTAAAGATGGTTCGAAAAACACACCAGCACCTCAGTTATCGTTCAAGATAGGATCCATAGATGCTTTTCAGGAAACGGTACAGAAAGAATCTCCTGACTTAATAGTGGAATACGATTCACGAGAAGATTTTTTTGGCGATATGTTCTGGAGTATAGTTCCCTTTATCCTTATCATTGGTATCTGGATATTAATTATGCGCCGCATGAGTGGTGGAGCCGGAGGATCTGGAGGTGCTGGAAGCATCTTTAACGTTGGAAAATCAAAGGCAAAAATTTTTGACAAAGCCTCTAACATTAAGATTGACTTTAATGATGTGGCAGGATTAGCAGAAGCAAAAGAGGAAATTGAAGAAATTGTTTCTTTCCTTAAAAGCCCAAAAAAATACACCGTTTTAGGTGGAAAAATACCCAAAGGAGCCCTATTGGTAGGCCCTCCCGGAACAGGTAAAACCCTATTGGCGAAAGCCGTTGCAGGTGAAGCACATGTACCATTCTTCTCTATGTCTGGTTCTGACTTTGTAGAAATGTTTGTAGGTGTAGGCGCTTCTCGTGTACGCGACCTCTTCCGTCAAGCTAAAGAGAAAGCCCCTTGTATCATCTTCATTGATGAAATAGATGCAATAGGACGTGCTCGTGGACAAAATCCTAATATGGGAGCTAATGACGAACGTGAAAACACCCTAAACCAACTATTAACAGAAATGGATGGTTTTGGAGATAATAGTGGTGTCATTATATTAGCAGCAACCAACCGTGCTGAAATCTTAGACAAAGCCTTATTACGTGCTGGTCGATTTGATCGTCAGATACAAGTAGAATTGCCTGAGTTGCATGATCGTGTTGCTATTTTCAATGTTCACTTAAAACCTTTGAAGTTAGACGACAGCGTAGATGCAATGCTTATGGCTAAACAAACCCCAGGATTTTCGGGAGCCGACATAGCTAATGTGTGTAATGAAGCTGCTCTGATAGCTGCACGAAAAGGGAAAAATGCGGTGGATAAACAAGACTTCCTGGATGCTGTAGATCGTATCATTGGAGGATTAGAAAAGAAAAGTAAGATCATCACGCCTAGTGAAAAAAAATCAATTGCTTATCATGAAGGCGGACACGCCTCAGTCAGTTGGTTACTCGAATATGCTCATCCTTTAGTAAAAGTGACCATAGTACCACGAGGAAAAGCATTAGGAGCCGCTTGGTATCTACCCGAAGAAAGACAATTGACCACACAAGAGCAAATGTTAGATGAGATGTGTGCTACTCTAGGCGGTAGAGCTGCCGAAGAACTAGTCTTCGGCAAAGTATCTACAGGAGCTTTAAATGACTTAGAACGCGTCACCAAACAAGCTTATGCGATGGTTACTTATTATGGTATGAGTCATGAAATCGGTAATCTTAGTTTTTACGATTCTACAGGTGGTAATGGTTATGGATTTACAAAACCTTATAGTGAGAAAACCTCTGAAAAAATTGATTTAGAAGTTAAACGCATTATCACAGAACAATACCAACGCGCTATACAGATCCTATCGGACAACAAAGAGAAACACGCTCAATTAGCAAATCTCTTAGTAGAACGTGAAGTTATATTTACCGATGATATGGTAAATATCTTTGGCGAACGCCCTTGGAAAAGTGAGCGTATGGCACTCGAAGAAGAACAACATGAACGTTACGAAACAGATCGTTTAGCTAAGCAAAAAGCAAAAAAAGATAAACAAGCAAAGAAAGATCTAGAAGCAAAGGAAGATCAAGAAGTAAAGATTGAAAATGATGATGCTCCTGAATTAAAAGCTGACAATAAATCATCTGAAGAAAAAAAAGAAGCTGAGTAATAAGCTTTCTAGAATTATTCAGAGGACACTAATAAAGAGTCTGACCACATTTGGTCAGGCTCTTTTTGGTTGTGGGATTATGAAGAATAAACAAATTAGTTTTGAATTATTAATGGAATGTATAAGTGGAGTAAAAGAATAAATATTGTATTTTATATAATGCAAAGACTCTATAAGGTCACAATGCAACCATTACAAAAACGAATACACTAATAAAAAATATCGTAAACACTACTTCTCACAATCGTTAATATTAGCATTATCAATTGACCTAAACAACACATTTTAAGAACAATATCCCTCATTAATAAATACTAACTGATTTTTCTCTCCATTTTTAACCCATTCATTCACAAGCTATCCTTATTATTTCATAAACCACAGCATTACATCTACACGCATCAGTCATATTTTTGTTTATGCGATAACACGTTCTTAATTATAAAAAAACAATTTCAGATACAATCAACTCTATTTTGAATCCCACATTGTGGATTTAATTCTCCATAGCTTGCTGCGAATAATAAAATGCCCTTCAACTAAAGACCTCGTGGGCTTACCAACAGGTTGTTGACTTACAAAGCAATGAAGCTGTTTTTCAAGTCTATGACTTCATAAATAATACAATGCAAGACATCAGATGTCTGCCGTATAAAAACAAAACAATCTATTGACTTATACAAGTTGCTTTGTTCACGAAAAAATAAAATTTTGCAGAAAACTTAATCTTTTAATCCAGTAGTGATTTTTCCTGTTGCGTTATCTAATTCGGAACCTCCCATAGAATGTGGAATCATATAAACACTCCAAAGCACTAAAGTTGCAATAATAGGCCATAAACGATGCTTTGGTTTTTTTAGCAAGAACAGGCAAGCAACGCCCCAGAAAACAAAAGCAATGATAGTTTTATTATCTGTCCAATCTCCACCTAGCGGCCAACCCGTCCAATATTCACCAAAGGCATAATGCTGAACAATAGGACCTAAGATTAAACCACCAAGAAATAGACTGATGAGGGTGCTAGTGGCGTATTTTAATGTGTTTTTTCCCTTGGCTATAGCTTCAATTCCTGTTCGTGTAGAAAGTAACATGGCCATAAACATAAAAAGAATATGGGGAATAAGAACCCCTGCGGGTACAGCCCCCTTGAATCTAATCACAACTGGAGATTCTGAAAGTTGGTATTCTTGGTGTCCATCATTAAGAAAGACGGTGTATTCAAGCTTTCCAGCGGGCGGTTGGTGAGGAAGACAAGCCAATAATTTAGATCCTTCTCTGCGCATTGTGATCATTGTTAACTTATCATCAGTTTTGTATCTCTTATAGCAAATTTTTCCTGTGACAAATTCTGGCACTTCAATTATTATTGGGGCATCGTTTACTCCGCCATGGGAATGTATTAGTTCATAGTTATAACTCACCTTTTCAATAAATATTTCGCCTTTTATAGATTTTGTAGGGCCTGTGGATCTTTGATAAACAGCAGATGCCAAAGTGAAACCAAAGGCAAGAAACCACAGCAATGTTGATTTTATTATACTCATAATACCGTAATATATTTTTTCAAAGCACAAAAATATAAAGACTTATACAGATTCTATCATCAAAAGAAATGATTACATTTTTATTTAAAATAAAGTCACAAACTAGACGTTATTGCGGAGACGCATACTAAAGAAATTCTATTAAGCAAGAAGAGGTTGTCTCATAAACGAAACAACCTCTCTAAATTTATAATATAGAATACTTTACTACTTCAGAACATCTGTAGTTAAACTATTATAACCACCTAATAAAGCCGCCAATTTTCCTTTAATGACATCAACACCGCCATCGATATCCGATTCAATATTCAAAGGCATCACAGGATCGTGTAATGACATACGGAGTAGGAACCAACCTTTTTCATTAGCATTAGTACAACGTACACGTATCCCCTCATAATTCGGCAAAACAAGCTCCCAGCCTTCTTGCTGCTGTACTTGTTTTTCCAATTCGGATAGAACTTTTTTTCCATAAATACCAAAATCATTTTCGGTAATGGTAAAACGAAACTCCTGACTATCCATTGGTTGGTCTAAGTTAGCAATTAATTCTGTCAAAGCTTTTCCTTCTGCATTAAGCTTAGCCATTTCTACTAAGAGTTTAGCGACAAGGTAAGCACCATCATCCAAGAAATAATTCTCTTTCAGTGCAGCGTGTCCCGAAGTCTCAATAGCTAGCCAACTCTCTTCTCCAGCTTCGTTAAGACGAATAGATTCGTTAATCACATTTTTGTATCCACGTTGGAAACGGTGATGCTTACCTTTGAGATCTTGCTCTATAAAATGAGTAAGACCTTCAGAAGTAACAGAGTCTGATACAATAGTGCTTCCAGGATGCTCCTTGAGAATCACTGCCGATATCATAGCAATCAGAGCATTACGATTCACAGGATTTCCTTGGGCATCCACAATAGCTGAACGGTCAACATCCGTATCGAATATCACCCCAAGATCAGCTTTCTCCTTCACCACAGCATCACAGATAGACTGCATAGCATCTTTGTCTTCAGGATTAGGTACATGATTAGGAAAATGACCATCAGGATCTAGAAACTGACTCCCTTTGGTATCAGCACCTAGTTGATCAAGCACTTTGGAAGCAAAGAAACCACCTGCACCATTTCCAGCATCTACAATAATTTTAAGCCCTTGAAGTGGTTTTTCAAGATTAGCTTTAACCTCAGCTTTAGTACGAATATAATCGACTAAAAAATCTGAATATTCATCAATAAAATTCCATTGACTCACCACCTTATCACTTTCCACAAGAGTAAAGTTATTTTCCTCCGCTATCTTAAGAATTTCAGTAATATCCTTCTTATTAAGTCCACCTTCTTTAGTGAAAAACTTAAAACCGTTACGGTTAAAAGGCAAATGACTTGCTGTTATCATCACCCCTGCAGTAGAAGACTTATCACCCGAAACAGTCGTCATAAACATAGCTGGTGTAGAGGCAATATCACAATCATATACCTTAGCACCAAGTTCAGCCATTCCACCAATAAAAGCCCCTTTAAGTTCAGGACCAGAAATACGAGAATCAGTCCCCACAGCTACAGACACTTCATCGAGCTTTGTTGTATTTCTTAACCACTGTACAAAAGCTTTTCCTAATACATTAGCCACATCATTAGTCAAGTTAACAATTTCTCCTTTTACTCCATCAAGAGCAACTCCGCGGATATCAGAGCCATTTTGTAATTTTTGCCAATTCATATTAATTATATTTAATTTTTTAATCTCTTCGGGGTAACACCAAAAGCATCTCAAAATGCAATGTATAATTCATTTCCTTTTCGTTTCATTTTCCTCATAAAATATTTCCATAGCTACGACTATGCAAAGATTTTCTTCGTCAATCAAACTAAAAATATTCTAAATTCTTTCAGCACATTTTGAAACACATTTGCTATAATTCCTAGCCCCTTAGGGTGTTTATTTAAAAACTATTCCATTAAGTCGTAGAATACCCCGTCTGCTTGTAACAAAGTGATTCTTTGAATTTTCGTTTCTGACCATAAAGAACCGACTTTTTCATCAAAAAAGAGACTCAATCTAACCAAATATTTGCTGAAATGCTTCGTTTTATTTTTTTTAACGAAGGCTTAATAATAATTTGATTTGAAATTAGCGTTTAATAATTATACGACTAACCGATAATTGGCAAGTAAAAACAAACGAGGAATAGCTAATCAGAAAAAAGAATAGCTACAATATCAGAAAGTGAATAAAGCTCATAAACTAAGTTATTAAATTCATCTTTAAAATCAATAACTGCTTTGGCAGCATCACTAACTTCTTGCCATTTGGTTTGGTTACCAAACCCATCAAA
>CBFIII010000090.1:0-9790 GCA_965662645.1 Bacteroidales bacterium | reverse complement strand
TATGTCGCCTAAGCTATGGCAACGAGCACTACACCCAACAAATAATAAAAAAGTAAAGACATCATCAGTAAAGACGCTAAATTGTGCGTCTCAAAAAAACTAAAAAAGATGAAAAAAGGAACAATAACCCTAACCCTTATAACATTAATTTTCTCGTGTCATAACCTTTTTGCAGTAGAAGACCAGATAGAGAGTATGTATGTTCACTTCACCACCGCAGATGGCTCAGATAGTATAGTGATACATAAGATATCTGATATAGATAGCATTGTGTATTATGCGCCTGTGATAGCAGAGTCCACAAAAGGAACTTTTGTAGATTCTCGCGATGGAAATACTTACAACTGGGTAACGATAGGCAAGCAGATATGGATGGCAGAGAACCTTAAAGCCACCCAATACGCCGATGGCACTGCCATACCACATGTGACAGACAATACCGCTTGGAGTAAACTTGAAACTAACGATACCGACAAGGCTTACTGTTTTTATAACAATGCGGCAAGCGCTGGCTATGGTGCATTATATACCTATGCCGCTGCAACAAACGGAGATAATAGTGGTAATAATGTACAAGGCATATGCCCCACAGGCTGGCACTTACCTAGCGATGCAGAATGGACAACATTAGAGGATGCTTTAACAGGCGACAACAAAGGTTCTCAGCTTGCTGATAGCGCTGATTTATGGAATAATGGGGACTTAGAGGATGCAGAAGAATTTGGCGCTAGTGGCTTCACGGCCCTGCCAGGTGGCTACCGCCGCAGTTACAATGGAGTGTTCCTCGATGCGAGTGACTACGGCTACTGGTGGAGTAGTACACAGAGCTTTAGTAGTAACGCCTACTACCGTGACCTACGCTACTACTTTAGTGCCGTCCCTCGCGACGATCACGGTAAATCTAGCGGCTTCTCTGTGCGTTGCCTAAAGGATTCACCCGAGCCACAGGCCATAGACTGGGTCAATGTAACAGAAGGTGTAGCACAAGCTGATGCGATGACCGATGCCGATGGAAAATCCTATTCTGCAGTAAAAATAGGCACCCAAATATGGATGGCAGAGAATCTAAACGTTAACATTGCGACAGTCGATACTACAGGAGGTAGCGCAGATAACATTTGCCAAACAAATGACGTCTTTGTATGGGATAATACGCAAGCCTCTTATGGCAAACTCTACTCTTGGCAAGCAGCTCAGAAAGCTTGCCCAACAGGATGGCATTTACCTAGTGATGCTGAATGGACTAGTCTTACTGATTACCTTGCAACTAATCATTCAGGTAAAGAAAGCACTGCATTGAAATCTACTAATGGTTGGAATGATAATGGCGACAAAAGTGGTAATGGAACAGATAATTACGATTTCACTGCCCTGCCGGGTGGCCGTTTCAATTACGACGGCAATGAGTCGCAAAGCCTTCAGGGTAGCTACGGTTTCTGGTGGGATAGTACGCCCTATGGGGATAACCACGCCGATCTCACCCGTTTGAGCTACAATTTATCTATAATAACTTGGGATATCTATGCTAATCGCAACTGCGGGGTCAGTATCCGTTGTGTTAGGGATTAGCGAGCGCTAGCGAGGTTTGTCTATTATTGATTATTCAATGGGTTAATAAGAAATTCTATCATAACAATCAGTATCCCCCACTGGCGCAAGCATGACGAGTGAAATATAGCGTGTCCTGGTTCAAGCCTGTGGCTTGGACCTAAAAGGAGGGGAAGCTTGTAGCTTCGAAGAGTAGACTGGTGTGAGTGTTTGAGATGGCTACACGATGGGTGTCACGTCCGAGATACTCCAACACACCCCTTGTATTCCCCTTACTTCGACTAGCGCTCAGCACACCGCTCAAGAGGGGAAGTTCACACGTCATATTCTTCACTCGTCATATTCTTCACACGTCTCATTTGTTATTCGTTACACTTGTTATACGACAAACTTGTCAAGCAAGTAATACACATAAAAGTCCCCACTAAACATCCGTGTCCGTGTTCCCCTCTTGAGAGGGGAAGCAGGGGTGTGTTATTATTACGAATAAACAACACGAATAACGTTCGCTAAAACAATTAGCTTCCCATGTTGAGTGGCATATATACTACCTGAAAGGTCACCAAACCTTTATAACAAAAGGACAAGCCTACCCTTTCCTAATTTAATAGAATAAAACACCTTGCTTTTTTCTGTTTTATTTATACTTTTGGCAATGAGAGTATTCACTATTGATGAATTGATTAATAAAACTCGGCAGTTATCGGAGCTTTCTTGTTTATTTTTTTGATAAACGTAATAAAAATTACCATCTGATAAATGAGAGATATACGTTATATGGGGTTGATATACGTGTTATGGCTCATTCAAACAGACGTTACAGCTCAAATTACAGTTGTAAATGAGCTAAAAATATTATATTTGTGAGCTAAAAGATATCGAAATGATTGAACAAAGAGAACAGAAAATAATTGATTTTATTGAAAAATATGGAGAAAGCTCATCCAAAAAGATATTTGATGAAGTTAACATTTCGGTAAGTTACGCCACTTTAAAAAGGATTTTATCAAAATTAATTTCTGAAAATTATATTGCTTCAGAAGGACAAGGAAAAGGGACAAAATATATCATCTCTCCTACTTTCAAAATCATAAAACCCATTGATATTGATGCCTATTATAAGAAAGAAATTGATGATAGAAAAATTAAGGAAAATTTTAATTATTCAATCATAAATGATGTTCTTACTAAGAATTGTGTATTTACAGATAGTGAATTATTAAAGCTCAATAAGCTCCAAAAGGATTTCAATGAAAACATTTCACAGCTCTCTGAAAATGAATACAAAAAAGAATTTGAACGATTAGCCATTGATTTAAGTTGGAAATCTTCTCAGATAGAAGGTAACACCTATTCTTTATTAGAAACTGAAAAATTGCTAAAAGAAAGAGAAACTGCTGCTGGAAAAACAAAAGATGAAGCAACAATGCTGTTAAATCATAAAGATGCTCTTGATTTTATTATTGATAATCCAGACTATCTTTATCCTTTAAGTGTTTCTAAAATTGAAGACATCCACAGTATTTTAACTAAAGAATTAGCCGTTGAGAAGAATTTACGAAAACGACGTGTCGGTATTTCTGGCACAAATTACAGACCGTTAGATAATGAATTTCAAATAAAAGAAGCACTAGAAGATACCTGCAACTTGATTAATCAAAAAGATAACATCTTTGAAAAGGCTTTATTAGCCTTGGTTTTAATTTCATACATTCAACCATTTATGGATGGAAATAAAAGAACTGCTAGAATTGTAAGCAATGCAATATTAATGAATGACAAATATTGTCCACTCTCTTTTAGAACAGTTGATTCTATTGATTATAAGAAAGCAATGCTCTTATTCTATGAACAGAATAATATATCAAATTTCAAACAGATTTTTATAAATCAATTTGATTTTGCTGTTAAAACATATTTTTAAGAAATATTAAATTAAAAACAAGCCATAACAATTAGCTTCCCATATTGAGTTGCATACCCCCGCTGGCGCAAGCATGACGAGTGAATTGAAAATCAGCGAAGCTAAATATAGCGTGTCCTGGTTCAAGCCTGAGGCTTGGACACTTCGACTGTCGCTCAGCGACCACCTAAAAGAAGGGGAAGCTTGTAGCTTCGAAGAATAGACTGGTGTGAGTGTTGGAGATGGCTACACGATGGGTGTAACGTCCGAGATACTCCAACACACCCCTTGTATTCCCCTTACTTCGACTAGCGCTCAGCACACCGCTCAAGAGGGGAAATTCACACGTCACATTCTTCACACGTCTCATTTGTTATTCGTTACACTTGTTATACGACAAACTTGTCAAACAAGTAATACACCTAAAAGTCCCCACTAAACATCCGTGTCCGTGTTCCCCTCTTGAGAGGGGAAGCAGGGGTATGTTATTATTACGAATAAACAACACGAATAACGTTCGCTAAAACAATTAACTCCCCATATTGAGTTGCTTACTTCTACTATCGCTTAGCACAAGTGCATACTCAACACATTGAAGCTTGTGTTGAAAGAACTCCCGCTACCAGTTAACCGTCTAACCTTCAAGGATTTTTACTATAGTGTTTTCAATCGCTTTTTTGTGAGCCCCTATCGTTATTGGGGTCACGTATTTTGCTCATTTATGTCTTGGTTTTAGCGTCATTTTGAAAACTATGGTGTTCTTAAGGTCAAGCACTTTTACTTCTTTAGTCAGCACCTCGAGGTAGAGCTACAGGTAGACAGGTAAAGACATAAACTTACTCATCTCCCACTCGTTTACAGCAATCGTTACATCCTATAAAAAACTTTACTCGTAAAATTCATTCACCTTGCCAAAACGAAACTTATAAGTTACCTTTGCCGTATGGATAAAGTCAGAAAAGTAATTGCATATAAAGATTATTTTGAGAAATTCTTAGCTGAACAATCCATCAAAGTTCAAGATAAAATATTTAAAGTTATTGAGATAATTGAGTCTTACAAAAGGATTCCAACTCAATATCTAAAATACATAAAAGGAACAGCTGGATTGTTTGAAGCTAGAATAAAATTAGCCTCAAATATATGGCGAGTATTCTGCTTTTTCGATGAAGGAAAACTTGTTGTCTTACTTAATGGATTTCAAAAGAAAACACAAAAGACACCTAAGAAAGAGATTGAAAGAGCAAATAGATTAATGAGCGAATATTTTGAAGAAAAATTTAAGGAGGAAAAAAGATGAATACTACAAATTGGTCAGAAATAAAAGATAGAGTTTACGGCGAAAAAGGTTCAGAACGTAGAGATAATTTAGAACGAGATTTTGAATCCTTCCAAATTGGGCTAAAGTTACGTGAAGCTCGAGAACAAAAGAAAATGACTCAAAATCAACTAGCTGAAAAACTAGAAAAAAAAAGAACATATATTTCTCGTGTTGAAAATAATGGGAGTAATCTTACATTAAAAACACTATTTGACATCGTAGAAAAGGGGCTCGGCGGGAAAGTAAACATCTCAATTGAATTATAAAAAAACGAATTACAGGCTGTAAAACAATTAACTCCCCATATTGAGTTGCTTACTTCTACAAAGCTCAGCACAAGTACCTGCTCAACACATTGAAGCTTGTGATGAACAAACTCCCGCCACCATATAACCATCTAACCTTAAAAAATTTTCACTATAATGTTTTCAATCGCTTTTTTGCAAACCCCTATCGTTATGGGGATCACATATTTTGCTCATTTATGCCTTGATTTTAGCATCATTTTAAAGACTATGGTGATCTTAAGGTCAAGCACTTTTACTTTTATAGTCAGCACCTCGAGGTAAAGCCTATGCTTGTCTGGACAGAATAAGAAAACAATATCCTACGCTGTTTTATCATTGACAAGTGGGTTATTATTAATAACTTTGTTATTCTGATTGTATGATGGGAGCCGTGTCGAAGTATTCCGTGAGAGACTTAGGGTGAAACCCCCTTTCCCTATTTGACTGCAATCGTTGTGGGTAATGCCATAAAACACTTCACTCAATTATTCAATAAAGGATTAACGCTTAGGAAAAGTAAGCTATCTTTGTATGATAAAACTTATGATATGAAATTTAGAATACTTACAGAAGCCCTCTTAGACTCTTTCATTGCTAAAACAAAAGAATTTAACATAGAAATACTCAATGAGAAGGAGAAAACAAAGCTACCTGTTGACTACTTTCAATTCTACAAGTCAATGTCATCTGTTTACTCATCAAAAATTGAAGGGGAAGAAATTGACTTTGACAGTTATTTCAAGCATAAGTTTCTAAAGGTTCAATTCAAACCCAATTACACTCAAAAAGCTGATGATTTATATCAAGCCTATGAGTTTATCGAAAAGAATACACTTACTATCGAAAATGTCCAAAAAGCACACTCCCTACTTAGTGCAAGTTTACTCCCTATTAGTCAACAAGGCCTAATAAGACGTAACCCTATGTTCGTATTAAACAGCAAAGACCAAATAGAGTATGTTGCTGCACCTTCTCAAATTCTGGAGACCGAATTAGACAAACTATTTGATGACATCAAAGACTTACGAGATAGCAAACTGAATTTCCAAGAAATATTTTATTATGCATCGTTAATACATTTAGTGTTTGTTAAAATACATCCATTTCAAGATGGTAATGGTCGAACTGCTAGATTAATAGAAAAATGGTTTCTATTTGAGAAACTAGGACAAACAGCAACGTCTGTTCAGCTTGAAAAGAACTACTATCTAAATCTTGAGAAATACTACTTCAACATTAAGATACTTGGCCTTGAATATGAAGAATTAGATTATAGTAGGGCTCTCAACTTTCTACTAATGTCGATTCAAGGAATAAAAAATGAATAAAACACATACCCACAAAACAATTAACTCCCCCTGTTGAGTTGCTGACTAACGCTCAGCACAAGTGCCTACTCAACACATTGAAGCTTGTGTTGATCGAACTCCCGCTACCAGTTAATAACCTAATTTTCAAGGATTTTAACTCTAGTATTTTCAATCACTTTTTTGTAAACCCCCTATCGTTATGGAGTTCGCGTATTTTGCTCATTTATGCCTTGGTTTTAGCGTCATTTTGAAGACTATGGTGTTCTTAAGGTCAAGCACTTTTATTTTTATAGTCAGCACCTCGAGGTAGAGCTACAGTCAGACAGATAAGGACATCACTTTCGAATTTAAATGGAAAAGTTAAGGTTTTTACCTTAAAATCTATTAATTTTGAGGGAAATAGCGAAGATTAGGCCACAATTTATGCCTGCAAAGTCAGCGACTCGTTCGATATAAGCATAAAATAAATAGCTGCCTTTTTTAAGGGTATGCAAAATTAAAGGTATCTTTTCTACAACTCAATTGTATTATACAAAAGATCGACTGATATATGATCAGTCCTATAAATAAGGAACAATAGTACACAACAAGACACTATAAAAATGAGTTGTTCCTGAAGGGTACGAGAGTATCTTGATTCTTATAGCGGCAACATTATAGCCTATTTGGCAATTGAATCTTAAATTCAAGTGAATAATTATTATATAAAAGACATCATATTAATTTGTAAAAAAGGTAAACAGAATGAAAAAAAATCATTTATTATTACTAATTGTAGTGTTATTTACAATAGCTTGTGAAAAAACACCGAAAAATTCAAATGATGAACCAGAGAACGACATTGCTCAAATCTATAATAAGTTTGTAAGGGTATTTATCAAAGAAAACCCAGGTATTACTCAAAATGATGTGAATTTCTTTGATGCTAAAAATGGAGTTTCAGTTGGTGATAAAGGTTCAGTTTTTACTACAAGTAATTCAGGATATACTTGGACACAATCATCTGCACCAGACTCTATTAACATATGGCAAATTTATGGCATTGAACAAGATTATTGGTTTTGTTCTACAAAACATCTTACTAAAAACAGGCTCTATAAAATTGAAAATAACCAGTGGACAAACCTTATGTTACCACCCATGCCAGAAAATGATTTTATAGAAAGTTTTTGTTTTATCGACAAAAACATAGGATACATATCTACATTCAGACAACATATTAATTCATATAATGATTTAATTTTCAAGACAGAAGATGGTGGTATGACTTGGGATACAGTTGGGTTTTTTGGTAATGCCGTAACTAAAATGCATATGTTTGATGAAAATAACGGTATAGGGGCAAGTGGCACTGCTATTTTAACAACATCAGACGGTTGGGTAAATTGGGAGAATGTGGGACCACAAGGCTTGTACAGTGTTTATAATTACCCTTACATTACTGGTTTTGCTACAATAGATAGACAACATATCATTGCTGTTGGAAGAGCTTCTATAAGTTGGGATAAAGGTTTTATTTGCACATCTTCAAATGGGGGGACGACATGGGAATACTCTTTGATTGAACATTCTTTAAATGACATTGCAGTTACTAATGATAAAATATATGTATGTGGAGAAGAATCATATATTGCTTTTTGGGATATTGATTTAAATAACTTTTCTTCCGAAAATATTATAGCAAATATGGATAACTATATTTGTAGTTATGACAACAATTCTGATTTTGTATCCGATCCTAATGGTAAAGAACCATGGGGGGAGAAAGTTGAATTTGTAAAAATTCAATTTACAAATGACACCAATGGCTTTGTCTATTCCAACAATTATATTTATAAAATAGTGTTACAGTAACTATTAAAATTTGACTATAAAAGATATATGAATTAGAAATCAACTTCAACAATTAACTTCCAATATTGAGTTGCTTACCCCCACCCCCCCTCGTTTACACGAGTAGTAAGTGGACATTCGTCTCCAGACGAACAAAACAATCAAAACATCACATTCCAAACAAAAATAAACTTTTTTAAACTCTACTTAAAAAATCTCCAACTCATTTATAATAAGAAGATAAACCTAAACTTTCCCAATTTAATAGGATAGAATACCTTGTATTTTTCTGTTTTATTTATATTTTTGGCAATGGGGCATTCACTAATGATGGATTGATTAATAAAACTCAGTCATTATATGAAAATATAAATGAGAAAATGGGTTTTAGAAAAAGATAAGTCAGAGAATTCATTAAAAATGCGAGGAAACTGAAAAAATTTATAATATTTATTTGATAATTTAACTTTGTAGTAAAAATGATTTGTGAGTTAGGGAAAAAAGGTATTGAAGAATTTAAAACAACAAATATATTAACTCAAACTCCTTTTTGGGGTCGTGTAAAAAGAGATCAGGGTTTTATACCCAAAGGACTTGAGTTGAATATCTCAAAAGACATATTAGTAAGTGATGCTAACTCTTTAGAGAAAAAAAGTGAAGATTTATTAATCTTAATCAAGTACATCGATAACAATACATGTTTTGCGTATGTTCCTTATGGACCAAAATTAGAGCCAACTTTTGAAAATCAAGGATTATTTTTAGAACAATTATCTGAATCAATAAAACCACAACTTCCTGCAAATTGCATTTTTATTCGTTATGATTTGGCCTGGGAGAACCAATGGGCTAAGGAAGAAGACTATTTCGATAGTGTTGGAAATTGGATTGGACCACCCCCAAATAAGACGCAAGAATACAGAGTCAACTTTAATACAATCAATTGGAATTTGTATAAAAGCGTAGAGGATAATTTACCCAAAAACACCTTTTTTCTCGATTTGACTTTAGATGAGCAGGATTTGCTTTGCAATATGAGATATAATACAAGATATAACGTTAAAAAAGCCAATAAAAAAGGAATTAGAGTTCTGGAATATGGGAGTGATCATATGGCAGATTGGTACAAATTATATATTGAAACAGCTATTCGACATCACATGCCAATTCAAAATCAGGAATACTTTTCTACCATTTTCAAAAATCAAGATAATAACAAAAAAGGGGTGACAGTTAAGATGTTAATGGCTGATATTGATGGCAAATTTCTTTCGTCTATGTTTTTAGTTTTATCAAAAGAAAGAGGAACCTATTTATATGGAGCTTCTACCTCCTCAAAAAACAATTTAATGGCAAGTTATGCGCTACAATGGGAGTCTATAAGAGTGGCCAAGAAATGGGGATGCACTGAATACGATATGTTTGGTTCTGCACCTAACTTAAATCAAAGTCATCCTTTACATGGCGTACACATTTACAAGAAAGGATTTGGAGGAGAGCTTTATCATAGAATGGGGTGTTGGGATTATCCGTATAATAAAAAATTATATAACTCATTTAGAATACAAGAGCTTAAAAAGTAAAGCAC
>CBFIII010000089.1:0-10093 GCA_965662645.1 Bacteroidales bacterium | reverse complement strand
ACTTTTATTTGCGATTAAATATGAAAAAATATTTTTTCTTTAAATTTCTACCAATTTTCTACCAAAATTTAAGAATTATAAACAATATACACATTATTAAATAGTTAATAAACATTTTTAGTGTTGCCCACGTACCGACCATGCTCAATGAGAGCCACAGAGTGGAACGTATAGCGAATAGCGTGTAAAGCCGCCCTAATAATTATTAAAAGTTATCTCTCCTAAAATTGAATACGAAAACCAAACTAGCATTAGAATATTTGTTCAACACAAAATAAAAAAAATTCTGAGGCAGGACTTATCATAAAAACCTCTTAAGTAGGAAATTTAAACGAAGGATTAATCTATTCAGCATCAACCAAAACAAGCTCTTGGTTATCATCATAAGCTACTTTGCCATCATCTAATAGAGTACGTAAGGTATTAATGGTTTTTTCTTCGTCGTAGGGCAAGGCATCAATCAGTTTATCAATGCGTAAAGGACGTGGGCGTAATTTATCAATAATCACATAAGAAATGTCTGATATCTCAGCAGACGAGAGATGCGTCCTTTGTTTTGACAAACAAACATCACACTGACCGCAAGGTTTTATTTCCTCACCAAAATATTCTAAAAGCATCTGATTACGACAGCGATGGCGTGTATTGGCATATTCCAAAACAGCAGATATCCTATTCTTATACCGAGCCTGAAGCGTCTCATAAGCCGATTCGGGAATGTGTATGCGACTGACGTCATATCGATTCTGCAACAAGACTAATAAAGGAGCACTACTCCGTGGCACATAATGCCCCAGTTCTGCTTTAGAAACCGACTTAAGAGCCTCATACACTTGCGCCCTGCTACAATTAGCGAGACGTGCCACAACCCCCTCATTAATATAAGAATAATCAGAAAACAAACCCGTATAACGGCGAAGCGTCGTCTTTATAATAGTTGATATATTTCTATTTTCAGCAAAGTCGAACAAAGTATAACGGTCATAATATAAAAGCCGTGAAGCATTTTCGCGCTCATCATTAAGTATTAAATACCCCGATCGCTCCAATATTTTAATAGCACTATAAGTAGGTAAAATGGGTAATTTATTATTCTTGCAGAATTCTTGAATATCAAACTCGAAAATATGCTCTTGTCCTACACCAATAGCCACTTTTATCTGGTCGTGTATTTTATCATAAACACTCTTGACAAATGCTTTTTCTGGGAAAGCGTCTTTTATGCGCTTTTTCAACTTAATACCATCACTATTAGCATAAAGCATCACCGCAAAAGCTTTATCTCCATCACGTCCTGCACGTCCAGCTTCCTGAAAATAAGCCTCCAACGAATCGGGCAAATCCACATGAACAACTAAACGCACATCGGGTTTGTCAATACCCATACCAAAAGCATTGGTAGCTACAATGACTCGTAATTTACCAGAAGTCCATTCCTGCTGTTTACGGTCTTTCTCATCACCTGGCAAACCCGCATGATAAAAGTCAGCAGAGAAACCCTCAGCCTGTAGAAACTCAGCATATTCTTTGGTTCTTCCACGACTACGCGCATATACAATAGCTGTACCATCCACCGCTTTAAGCATCTTAACTAAAAAACGGGGTTTATCCTCTACATAACGAATAGCATAAATGAGGTTATCACGTGTAAAACTTTTCTGAAAAAGATTAGGCTCTGTAAAGGCGAGTTTCTCTTGGATATCTTTGGCCACCGCTGGGGTTGCTGTAGCTGTAACAGCTAAGATAGGCACACCAGTCAACTGCTCTCGTATTTTGGCAATTTCTAAGTATGAAGGACGAAAATCATACCCCCACTGTGAGATACAATGCGACTCATCAATGGCCAACATACTCACATTAAAATGCAGTAAACGTTCCTGAAAAGTACGCGTCCCCAAACGTTCGGGCGAGAGGTATAGAAATTTATAATCGCCATACGTACAATTGTCATATACGATTCTTATTTCTTTAGCAGTCATTCCCGAATAAAGTGCTGCCGCTTTAATACCTTTCTTTCTTAAGTTTTGCACCTGATCTTTCATCAGCGCAATAAGAGGAGTAACCACAATGCACAAGCCCTCACGCGCTAAGGCAGGAACCTGAAAAGTAATAGATTTACCACCACCTGTAGGCATCAAGCCTAAGGTGTCTTTGCCATTACCTACCGACTCAATGATTTCATCTTGTAAAGGTCTGAACGAATCATAACCCCAGTATTGTTTGAGTATATCGGTATATTTTGACAAAGTTAAGACCCCTCCTAAATCTCCCCAAGGGAGAAATTAAAAACTATTCTACACGTATTGAATGATCAATAGAAGTAGAATAATTCTTTGTTTATATGAATAAACTACCTCGCTGCAAGCAGACGAAGCATCAAATTATAAAACACTTTATTTCAATAAGTTGTAAAAACGCACAATGTGGGATCAAAATGACCTTAACACTATAATAAAATCCCGTTTGAGAGAGATTTAACACGTTTTTATCTAGGAATCATTTTACTCACATACTTACCAATAATGTCAAATTCTATGTTAATAATAGAACCAGGGAAGATCTGATGAAAATTAGTAAAACTATAAGTATAAGGAATGATAGCTACAGAAAACTGATCTTCTTGTGAATTAACAACCGTCAAGCTAACACCATTAACCGTCACAGATCCTTTCTCTACAGTAATGTAACCTTTAGCCCTCATTTCAGGACTTACCTTATATTTAAAGGTATAAAACCAACTACCGTCTTCTTCTTTTACACTCAAACATTCCGCTGTCTGATCCACATGTCCTTGAACAATATGACCATCTAAGCGACCATTCATCAGCATACTACGTTCCAAATTAACTTTAGACCCAATCTTCAATTTACCTAAGTTAGATTTCTCCAAAGTTTCTTTGATCGCTGTTACGGTATATCTATCCCCATCGAGATCAACCACGGTAAGACACACGCCATTGTGCGCTACACTTTGATCTATCTTTAGCTCATTGGTGAACGGACAAGTCATCGTAATATGAAGGTTTGTTCCTTCCTCTCGTAATGCAACCACCTCAGCAGCTGTTTCTATTATTCCTGAAAACATATTTTTAAATATCTTATATTATTATCGTTTGAACAAACAGTTAAACTTTTTTAAAACCAACTCCACGACAAGCAGATTATATTGGAAATAAATTACACTATTTGCGGTAAACTGTTAAAAAGAAAACCCACTAAATAAGGCAAAAGAATCACATAAAAATCTCACACCAACGGTCAAACTTACGCACTTTTTTACGCCCATGCTTACGGAGTTTTCGACGCACCGTCTCTACCTTTATCTGATATCCTAAACGCCCTTTCGAATAAAACAGGTCGGCAAAACAGATAATTTTCTCTTCTATCGTTTTGGGCTTCATACTTCGTAAAGGAACAGGTAACTTACGCTTTCTGATATCTTTTTTCGTTAACCCTACTCCAATGTGACGTTCACAAACTAAAGCATGATCAGGCAACCCTTCTTTGTCAAGAAGCTCACGTCCCAAATAACCGTGACAAATATAAGGTTTATCGCCATGACAATCGATATGTGGAGAGTTAATAAGAAACACTCCAATATCATGAAGCATAGCTGCTTCTGCCACAAAATCGCGATCAGCACCAAGCTCTGGATGATTATCTACTATCTTTAGAGCTAAATCTCTAACATCCTCACCATGAGTGATCACTATTTTGCGCGCCTTCCCTTTGGGATAATACTTTTTTATAATTTCTTTTGCATCTACCATTGTGCAAACTTTTTGTTGTTTTTAATAGAATTACAAAGATAAGTTTTTCATAGATATGGCGAAAAAATCACTGACATTAAGCTCAGCACATAATAAAAATATAAATATTTAATAATCAGCAGATTCAACGAGTCTCAAATTTGCATAAAATATTGTTATTCTGCATATTAGAAGATCATCACCACACACTTTTCTAATGTAGATAATCAACATCAAAAGTAAAAGTAGTCAATTAGTTTTTGTTTTGAAAGGACACATCGGTGGAAAAATCATTAAAGCACGAATAAATCTGATGAGTCAGTTCATTATTTCGTTATGCAAGGGTACATACGAAAAGAACCTCATGTATGTCCTTCATCATCCCTTAGCCACTCCTTATTAGGAAGGTTTCCTTCTGAAATCATGTCACAAGTCCATTCTGGATGAGTAGCACCATAAGTTGCATCACTTAGTATAAGATTTTCTCCATTAGTAATTAGTTCCTTTTAATACACAATTAATTTATTAACAGCAATTTGATTGTTTGATGTCGTAATCTTAACTAGATATATCCCTTGTCCTAAACCTGCCATGCTTACTGACAGCGGCACTGGCTGATTTAGCTTTGCTTGATAAAGAGTTATCCCATTTGAAGAAAATAATTGTACCGATTCAATACATTCATTATCATTTCCTTCAATTATTATCTTAGGGTATTTATAATATACATTGAGTTTAGCATGAGATGGACTAAGTGTATAACTAGACGCATTCCCACTCTTATGAAAAGAAACACAACCCTCTTCAGTAAAAGAATAGAGTAAAATGTCTAAATTCTGTATTTGCTCCGAAACAGAGTCGATAAGCAGATATTCTACTCTACCATTTACTACCGTTACAGAATCAAATAAGACCACTTCTCCACTGTAGTTGACATTAAGAGGATCAAATACACCTAAGTTAAGTTCTTCTGATTGATCGGTTTCTGATATCTTAATGTAAAGTTCCTCAATAGTGCTAGAGCAATATGGAATAGTGATTTTGTCAGACGACACTTCAATCTGCTCTATATAGGAGGTGGTATCTTTATTATAATTAAAACTCAGCATCGGATCTCCTAAAACTATTTTATGATTAAACCTTGTGGGTAAAGTGCATATACTGCCTATATACTTGACACTATCAGTCATCAGCAGTACATAATTTAATTCTTCAAAACTATCATTTGCAGCGATCATATTATTTGCTCCTCCTATTACAGCCACACTCCCCCCCGTATTGTTAAATAAAAAATGATCGGCTATAGCATAGGCTGTGTCGTTGGTGTTGGCAAAGGCGCAAGATTGGCTAAGGATAATGGGTAGAAATTCATTTTCGAGTTCTTTAACCTCCGAAGTGGGGAAGATTTTCTCGTCCCACCCTTGAGCAGAAGAGTGACCGTTATAAGAGACGAATCGTTGTCTTGTACCAAACTGAGATTTTATAGCTTCGTTTACATGCTTCAAGTCTTGGTAATCTTCTGATTGTAAATAAATCTTTTCTATATTTAATAGAGGGTGTTTGTTTCTAAACTGCTCTGCTATGGAATCATAAATAGGCAATGATGCTTGGCGGAAGGAAGAATCCTCCTTCCCAGCTATAAATGTTACAGTATTGTTTACCCAACTTTGCTGTTCGTATCTTATTACTTTATCGACATAGGTGCTTGCTTCTTTTTTTGTATTACAAGGAATACGCCCTATCCCTAGATCACAACGATAGTCGTTTATTCCTAAATAATAATCACTATACTTTGCATAAAACACATCAGATATTTCAGATATTTGATAAGATGGTATTTTATTGTAGTTGTAATTATAAGGATCTAGAGCATTCTCACAAGCATTCCCCATTAGTAATAGCTGAGAAATGAGGGCTCCGTTATCCAATAAATGTTGAATATACATACGAATAGCATGCGGATCCTTTTTGCCAGAAGAAAACAAGTTGTATAACTTGTCGGTAGAAACGACATTGGCAGTTACGTTATTGTATTCTTTTCTAAATTCACAAAGTCGCTGTGCTTCCTCCATAAAGTCAGGATGTGAGATGATGAGATATTCCACATCCGTTTGGTCTAATAATGAGAAATTCGATATAGGTTTACTTTTAGAAGGGGTCGGTGCCATCGAAGGGGTTACAAATACAAAATAATTGAACAAAGGTGCTTGCGCATTCATATATAGTTTGTTGTTCTTAGTTTGTATTGGTTTAACAATAACATTATGAATGTCGTAAATCTCCCAAACTTCAATCACTGGTAAATTAGTATTTATATTCAAGATTTGATCCTCGTTTCTAAATAGTCCATAGTGAGTAGCAGACCAATTCATCAGTCTAAACAGCTTATTATTCTTTTGTGTGACGGTGTAACTAATAGCATCTATACGTGCTTGCTCCATCGTACATGAAGATTTGCCTGAGTCAACTCTGCTTATGTGTATTGTAGAACTATTTCCTTCGGGTATGGCTACACTAATATCAACAAAGCCGTGCTCCTTTATCAGTAGTGTATCTATCCAACTTGAGGATATTCGAATAGATATATCGTCTTTGCTATTAAATCCAAGAAATAAATTAAGATTTGTACAAGATGGGTCAATATAGTCATATGGGTTAATCATGAAGTCTTCTCCCTTTGAAATATCTATACCATATTCAAAACTCTTTAGATCCGTTTTTGAAATGTAGTCTTGAGGTTTTATCACATTCTCAGATATTTGAAAATAGCTTAGAGTATCTGAATATTCTGCATTGCTTGTGTCTATTGCCATGATTTTCCCTTTTTGATTGTCTGTCACAAATATATAATTACTCTTGTCCCAAGGATGATGATAAAAATACTCATAATATTTATATATAGGACCTTGACAATAGAGAAGATACATACTATCTATACCATTTTCGATATAGGGTCTAAGGGGGATTTCTTGTAAAATCAAATCATCAAAAGTATGAGGAGATGGTGTATCTACTAACTTATGTTCTTCGGTTCTATTGCCAAAAACAGCGATCTGACTAGGTTTATGAAAACCCCAAGTCCTTAGGCTATCATAAGGTAGTTTATATACACCACTCTCTTCAATGGTCAGCTTAACCCAGTGTCCTTGTACAAAGGGGGAAGTTTGAGCACGGAGGATGTTTCCTCCTATGTGTAGTAGAATAGCTAGTATTAAGTATTTAAATGTTAGCTTTATTTCCATAAGGGTATTGATTGTTTAATTAGAGATCAGGAATTTATTAATTCCATTTTACTCATTTAAGACTTTTATTACTTTTGAATTTCCAAACTCATCACTTATTAAGACAAGGTATATGCCCATATTAAAAGATTTAAAATCTATTCTAATAAGCTCAGAGCAATACCCTTTTTGATTCAGATATTTTCTACCAAACACATCGTAAACAGCTACTGTATATGAGTTTACACTGGCATTATTAACTATTAACTGTCCATCAATAAAAACAGCATCAATATTATGTATGCTATTTGTTGTGCTATATTTCCTTAAGTCAATAATTTCATGCCCAACAAATATATCACCACTATTTGAATATGCATACAACCTTAATTTAAAGCTATCAACGTCTTGACTTAACACATCAGTGTTTATACTAAAATCAAACTCTCCATTAAAGATATCTGTTTCATCAGATAGAACTTTTTTTTCGAGCGAATCGACATTAAAAGCATCATTACCACAAACTTCAAGTACTTGTGATTTTTGAGATTTATAAAGGCTATAAAATAATTTCCCATTTAATTGTTTGTCCTTTCCAATTTCACCAGAAACACTTAGCACATTGTTGGACTGGCTGATAGATACATGTGTAATGCGGTGTGTACTCCTACCAAATGTAAGACAAGGATCACCTAATAAGATCTCCCTATTAGAAATGTCGTATTTGGTTAATATTTGTCCTAATGTTGATATTGAGTCTAGCATTGAGATAGGAGTCGTTAAATTGAAAAATTCATATCCCATCCTAGCTGCAGTCATTCTCCTAACTCCACCAAGTACTGCAACCATTCCACCATGCTTATTAAACAACAGTTCTTCTGCAATACAACGATTAGAGTTATCAAACTCGGCGAAATAACATGAATGACTTAATAATATAGGCTGATGCACATTGTTTAAACTCTTTGCATCATCAATATCTAAGCCATTCCACCATCCTTTATCGGTAGAATGCCCATAATACCCCACTATCCGCTGACCTATATTTAACAGGCTAATTATAGAATCATTTCTTAATTTAGTTTCACTTTCATCGAATAAATCAAAATAAATTTTTTCTAATGCATATTCAGGAAATTTTTGCTGAGTTTTTCTTGAAATAAAATCAATAGTATTATAGAATAGCATCCCTTGTGCACAGTCAGCATTTCCAGCAATCATTGTTATATTGTTATTCCAAACCCCTAGAGTAGTTTCGTAATTAATTATCTTATCTACTGATGTTTTGGCTTCTTCTAAAGTAATCGATGGAATACGTCCAATAGCAATGTCATAATGTTTAAAATTCCACAATTCTGTTTCATTTATACAAGCATAAAAGGCATCACCATACTCATAGGCACTATAAGTTGGTATTTTATCATATTTATTATTGCTCCCTAATTTTGTATTGCTTACCCCATGTCCAAATAATAACAAATACTGTAAACTATCAGATGTATTTTTCCCTTTTTCGTATAAAAATTGAGTGAACAAGCGAATGGCTGCAGGATCCTTTTTTCCTGAAGTGAATACATTATAAATATCATTAACACTCACCACTTCTACCGAGAGGCTATTATAATCTCTACGAAATTGAGCCAAGCTCTCTGCTTCATTTATGAAATCGGGATGTGTTACAATCAGGTAATTAGTAGCTGGGAAATCAAAGAGATTTGAATTCTCAATAATATTTGTTTTTTCAGGAACAGTAATATCATCGACTCTAAAAAAAACAAACTTCTCATTGTGAAATTTTGACACACAAAAATCACAACCATAAGGGGAATAATTAACTTGATAACTTGACGGATCGTATTTATCAGAGACATTCCATATCTTTATATTGTTATTGTCAGTTTTAACAACTAAACATGTAGTGTCAAACGGCATCCAATCTTGTGGTAAATTATTGTAATAAAAATATTCAAAAACATACGGTTTAGTATCGTAAAAAAGCGAATCAAAAAGATTAACAGATAGAGAATTAATCATTATTTTTCCGTCACCACTTTCTGATTCTAAAGAAATACTTACTTGTGAAATATGATTTTCTGTAATGAATTTTATGTAGCCTTCTGTTGTGCCATGATTAAAATTACTATTAATATTAAAAATGGTATCAAACCCAAGTGCTGAAATTTTAATTTTTGCATTTTCTATGTCTAATACATTATGATAATTTAAAGAATATACTTTAGTTCCTGAAGAATTTATTTTTCCTAAAGGAACTGAAAGCACTGTTGGTTGATTAGAAAGCAACCACGTACCATAACTGTGACATGTCTCATTTTCTTCAGCATAGGCATCTATCTGTATAATGCTTTCAATTCTAGTGTATAATTTTACTGTATCAGTAGTGCTTTTTATGAATTCAGGAACATCAACAATACGTTTCCCCTCTTTTATATTTGTGACAAAATAAAACGTTTCGTTAGACCACTCATGATGTTGAAATTTTCCATCCTTAAGATATGAGGGACCTTCTGCATAAAACAAATAATTACTATCTCGCTCATTCGTTTCTGCAATTTGTAAATCAATAGGTATCTCTTTTAATAATGTGTCTGAATAAAGTGCAGGTTGTCTAATATCTATACATTGTGGCATTTCCGCACCATTACCATACACCGCAATATGCTCAGGATCATCAAATCCCCAAGCACGCAAAGTATCAAAAGGCAACTTATATACACCACTCTCCTTAATCGCCACTTTCACCCAATACCCCTCTGCAAAAGGCGATATTTGAGCAAAACTCGCACCTCCAAGCAGGAATAAAAAAGGAATAAGAAATGTGATTCTATTTATCTGTTTCATAATCACAAAGTAAATCAATAATTCTCACACCTAAAGCGTCAGCCATTTTAATTAAGGAACTTAATCGTGGATCTACCAATCCACGCTCAATACGACTGACATACTCTCGATGGTTATTAAAAAAAATAGCCATATCCTCCTGAGTTAAATGACGCTCCTTACGCATATGACTTATTGCTTTGCCTATTAACCTGAGTTCGACATTAAATTCTAGCCACAGAAAGATATATTATTAGTCTGTTTATGCTTACAATTTAGAAGTAA
>CBFIII010000088.1:0-10186 GCA_965662645.1 Bacteroidales bacterium | reverse complement strand
CATATTTCTTGCCCAAGGTCTTTTTTGTTTTCCCGTCATAATCTGAGATCACCCAGTCTTCTTCGTCCAACTTGCTTTTGTCATCCACATAAAGTGCAATGATGCCATAATCATTTTGCAAACGTTCTAATACGCGAGTGTCGCTCCATACGTTAGCTTCCATCTCGCGGCAATTGACACAGCCGTGACCCGTGAAATCAAGAAAGATAGGTTTACCTTGTTTTTTGGCTTGTCTCAAACCTTGTTCGTAATCAAAATAACCTACTAATCCGTGCGGTAATTCTAACAGGTCAGCATATTTGATGACTTCCTCGTCTGCTCTTATTCCATTTTGTGCTTTATCATAAGAGATGGTATTGCTTTTCGTAATTAATCCTACTTCTTCACGTATAATGCGATGTATATCAAAATCATGTGATTTCATAGGTGGCAGATAGCCTGAGATGGCTTTCAGAGGAGCACCAAACATACCAGGGATGAGATAAACCATAAAAGAGAAGGCGGCGATAGACATTAATAAACGCGGTACACTGACTTGTTTTATTTCGCTATCGTGTGCAAACCTTAGTTTCCCGAGTAAATACATACCCAAGAGTGCTGCGATAACAATCCAGATAGCAATGTAAATTTCTCTATCCAAGATACCCCAATGATAAGTCTGATCTGCAATGCTTAAGAATTTTAGTCCTAAAGCTAGTTCTATAAATCCTAACACTACTTTTACGCTGTTGAGCCAGCCACCAGATTTAGGTATATTGTTGAGCCACTGAGGAAATAAAGCAAATAAGGTAAAGGGTAGGGCAAAAGCCAATGAGAAACCAAGCATGCCTATAATGGGTTTTAGAACCGCGCCGCCAGCTGATTCTACAAGGATAGCACCCACGATAGGTCCTGTACATGAGAATGAGACTAACACTAGAGTAAGAGCCATAAAGAAAGCGCCAGATAGTCCACCTTTGTCAGCGCCTTTGTCTGCTTTATTGACGATGCTACTTGGCATCACGATTTCGAACATCCCAAAAAAGGAGAAGGCGAAAATCATAAAGGCAGCAAAAAAGATGAGGTTAGGAATCCAGTGTGTGCTGAGCCAGTTGGCTATGCCAGGGCCAAAGATGACGGATACCAATGTACCAATAATGGTGTAAATAAAGATGATAGAGAAACCATAAAACATGGCATTTCTACGTCCTTTCATTTTATCTTCTTCGCCATGCATAAAGAATGAAACCGTCATTGGAATCATTGGGAAAACGCAGGGTGTTAGTATGGCAGCTAAGCCTGCTATGAACGAAAAAAGAAAAAACCAGATGAGGCGGTGTTCTTCTACTGGTGTTGTAGTAGTGACTGCTGCCATCGTTACGCTGGTGCTTGCTGATTCTGTTTTTGTAAGTTCTTGGCTTTTGCCTAATGAGAGGGTAAATTCTGCCTCTTGTGGAGGCGTGCACGTCTCATCGTTACAGCTCATATATTCTATAAAACCTTTTACGGTAGCCGAATTTTTAACGGTGACTATTTGCTTAAAGATGGCTTCTTTTTCATAAAAACCAATCTCCATATCAAACATATCGTCATGTTGTCTTATTTCTTTGGAGAGGGCTTTTGTTTCGTCTTTTAGGGTGTAGTTGTCATTTTCCTCAAAAGAGAACGACGTCTTTATAGGACCTCCGTCGTCAATATTCATAGAATATAAGTGCCAGCCTTCTTGTATTTTTGCTGTAAATGTTAGTTCATATTCATGATCTGATATTTTCTTTTGGCTAAAATCCCACGTGGTAGGGTTATTGATTTGAGCGAAAAGGCTAGTACTAAAGAGGACTAGTAGGGTTATAAAAATTGATTTCTTCATGGATAAAAGATTATATGATTAAACTTTTTCTTAGTACAAAACTATTGCCATTTGAAGTATTTTCCAAAGGAAAACAAATATTATGTGATGGATATCACTATATATGATGAGTATTAGGGCTGTGAACGTAATTCATGCCTTGACGAACATCTCTTATTTTAAGTTGTTTTTCTACTTTAGCAACAAATTCGAAATTCTTTAATCCCCAACGTGGTGCGGTGAGTAATTCGGCTGGTGATTGACTAATAAAACGTTCTACAATGATGTTGGGATTCAAAACAGCCAAAAAGTCCACGACTAAATCGATGTATTCATCTACTTTGTAGAGATGAAATAACTCAGGATGATTTTGGTATTGTTTTTCCATAACGGTACCCTTGACCAATTGTAATTGGTGCAGTTTTATCATAGTCAGAGGTAGTTCCGAGATGAGTTTGGCATGGTTCATCATGTCCGTTTTATCTTCTCCCGGGAGACCTAAGATAAGATGCGCTCCTACGGTAAGTCCTTTGGCAGCTGTGCGTATTATAGTTTCTTGTGAATCCTCAAAAGAATGACCACGGTTAATGAAGTTTAGTGTTTCATTTTTAGTGGATTCTACACCATATTCTAAAGCGATGTAATAGCCTTTATCTTGTAGGTCTTTTAAATAATCTAAGAGTTCGTCGGAGACACAGTCTGGTCGGGTTCCAATGACCAATCCTTTTACTCTGGGGTTGCTGAGTGCTTCTTGATACCGTTCTATCAGCACATCCAAACTGTCGTACGTGCTAGTGTATGCCTGAAAATAAGCTAAATAATATTGTGCCTTATATTTAGGTTCAAAAAAGCGTATGCCATTTTCTAATTGCTCAGTAATGCTTTCTGTGTTATTGCAATAAGCAGGATTAAACGTTTGATTATTGCAGAAGGTGCATCCTCCTGTTCCTACTTTTCCGTCACGGTTAGGACAAGTAAAACCCGCATTGATCGAAAGTTTCTGAACCCGCTCATTAAAGAGCCGTTTGATGTATGATGAATAATCGTTATAACGTTTGTTGTTCGTCATGAACAGAGGTTTTTATAGAAAATGAAAAAAAGAGAGTTAATTCTACTTACGATTTGAACCCACATTGTGGGTTTATTTGTTGTACATCATTAAATGATTTCAATTTGTTACACTTTTGCTTACCGTGGGGTGTTTATTTCTCCTGATTGTGAAAACGTAGGAAACCATTTTTTGTGTCAACAAAGAAACGAATAAAAAGTTACATAAAAGTGGCTTGCTCATGTCTTTCTCGTGCTTCACTTTTTGATAATGAATGCAGAAGAAGTCCTTTTTTTTATTCTTCATATTTTTTTATCAGAAATAAAATACCAAGGAATAAAGGTATGAGTTGTAAAAATCATTAGTTTTGTGCTTCAATATTTTAAAGGACGCCATTACAATGATTAAACTTATCAATACTATTTCACGTTATCTGGTTGCTTTTGTTTTTATTTTTTCAGGTTTTGTGAAGTTAGTAGATCCTTATGGAACAGCTTATAAAATCTCAGATTATCTGGAAGTCGTCAACTTGATGATTCCTTTTGGTTTGGCTCTTTTGGCTTCTATGATTCTGTCTGTTCTTGAATTTACGGTAGGTGTAAGTTTGCTTCTTAAAGTCTGTTATGCTAATGCGGTGCGTCTGTTGCTCGTTCTAGTTTCCATATTTACCCTCTTGACTTTATATATTGCCATTGCCGATCCTGTACAAGATTGTGGATGTTTTGGTGATGCTTTGGTCATTAGTAATTGGGCTACCTTTGCTAAGAATATTGTGTTGCTTATCATGAGTTTAGAGTTGTTGCGCAATAGATATTATATGCGTTCTCGTGTTGTGATTAGTTCTCAGCATCTGATGGTGTATTGTACTATTGGAATTGCATTCGTGTTTTCTTTTTGTGCTGTGCGTCATTTGCCTGTGTTAGATTTTAGACCTTATAAGGTGGGAACTTATATTCCTGAAGCGATGCAAGTGCCACAAGGTGAGCCTGCCGATGTGTATAAAACGACTTATGTTTACGAAAAAGACGGACAACAAAGCACTTTTGATGAAGATAACTACCCATGGCAGGATACCACTTGGGTTTATGTGGAGTCTCATAGCGAATTGATAACTAAAGGTGCACAGCCTGCTATTCATGATTTTGTGTTGCAAGATCAGGCGTATGGCGATATTACCGAGGAGGTGCTTAGTGATCCTAATTATACTTTTTTATTAGTGGCTCCTAAACTGGATAAAATAACCTTGAAGCACGCTGATAATTTTAAACCTGTGGTGGATTATTGTACGCAACAAGGTTATCGTTTCTTGGTCTTGACTGCATCGTTAGGACAACCTGTTCAGGCTTTCCAAAAGCTTTTTGACGCGCCATTAGATATTTGTAATGTGGATAATATTCAGCTTAAAACAATGGTGAGATCTCGTCCTGGATTAATGGTTGTGAAAGATGGTGTTATTATTGCAAAATACCATCATAATGATTTGCCTAACTTTTCAGAATCTGCTTCGCCTTTATCTGGAATTTTAACTCAAGGAGAAAAGAGGAAAAACCAGATAAATGTGTTATTTTTGGCGCTGATTTTTGGGGTACTATCCTATAAATTATTACAGAAAAAAGACTATTCAAAATAAATATAAATTAAATACTTAAAGACGATGAGAAAGAATATTGTTGCAGGAAACTGGAAAATGAATAAGACCCTTCAAGAGGGAATGACTTTAGCTACAGAACTTGATGAATTATTGAAAGGTAAAGCTATTAATTGTGATGTGGTAATTGGTACTCCTTTTATCCACTTAGCAGGTGTTGCTGCTGCTATTGACACTGACAAAATTGGTGTTGCTGCTCAGAACTGTGCTAACAAAGTAAGTGGTGCTTATACTGGTGAAGTTTCTGTAGATATGATTAAATCAACAGGTGCTAAATATGTGATTTTAGGTCACTCTGAACGTCGTGAGTATTATAACGAAACAAGTGCAACTTTAAATGAAAAAGTAGCTTTAGCTTTAGCAGCTGGTTTGACTCCTATTTACTGTTGTGGTGAAGCTCTTGACATTCGTCAAGCAGGTACTCAAAACGATTATGTTATCAATCAGTTGAAAGAAACAGTTTTCAAATTATCTGAAGCAGATTTCAAAAAAATCGTGATTGCTTACGAACCTATCTGGGCTATCGGTACTGGCGTGACAGCTTCTTCTGATCAAGCACAAGAAATGCACAAAGCTTTGCGTGATGCCATTGCTGCTAATTATAATGCAGAAATAGCTGACGAAACCTCTATTCTTTATGGTGGTAGCTGTAAAGCTAGCAATGCTCCTGAGCTTTTTGCTAACGCTGATGTTGATGGTGGTTTAATTGGTGGTGCTTCTCTTAATGCAGCTGATTTTATGGGTATTATTGAAGCTTTTAACTAGGTCTTTCCCAACATACAAAATAAAGAAGGTTATCATTTATGGTAACCTTTTTTTGTTTTTAATCCCACATTGTGGGTTTAATTCCCCGCAACTTGCTGCGAATAAAAAAAAGTGTTTCGCATTGATACTTCGTCTGTTTGCAGCGGGGTAGTTCCTTAAAATAGAGATGCACAGTCGTGTTTTTTTACAACTATTAAACATTAAAATTGAAATACATGATCGAGTGTTTTTTTACAACTATCAAACATTTCACAACTAATAACTCACAACTAATAACTCATAACTCATATTTGGTATTATTTCATTTGATGGCAAAATCCGAAAAAACATTTTATGGTCTTTCTTGGTTTTTGCTTCCTTGTCCTATTTCGCATTTTTATTAGTTGCTGAAAATGATTTAAAACGCATTGTTATTCAGATTATTGCTTCTTCATTCTTTTATGGGGGTGCTGCTTTTAGCCTTTTTTTAAATAAGGGAAAATACAAATTTTCTATCATTATAAGCACAGCTCTTTTTATATATGCTGTATTTCAGCTTTATCGTGCCTTTGTTTTATATCACATCGATCAACCGTATAATTTCATGAATGGTTCACCGATTGACAATTGGTATCTTATCATTTCTATGTTTGTAATTTGTACCCTCAGGATAGGTTTCATCATGCTTCTGAAGGAAATAGATCAAAAGACCATCGTTCAGAAAAACATAAAAGTACACCATGAAAAACTTAAAATTGAAGAATTAAATAGAACGAAAGATAAATTGTTTTCAATTATTGCACACGATTTAAGGAGTCCGTTTTCTGGTGTGGCAGGTCTTTCCGAATTATTAATTAAAAACATCAATAATTGGGAAGTTTCAAAAGTAGAAAAGTATTTAAACGTCATAAATACAACGGCTAACAATACTATTACTTTACTTGATAACTTGTTAAATTGGGCAAAATCTCAAACAGGACAACTTTCTTTTAATTCAAAAAGAATCATATTTACAGATCTTATTGAGGAAATAATAGCACTTACAACGACATTAGCAAAATCTAAAAATATCACTTTAAAATATTCAGAAGTTGATGTGATAGAGGTTTTTGCAGATGAAGAGATGCTTAAAACGGTTTTGCGAAATCTAATTTCTAATGCTATCAAATTCACAAGAAGTGGTGGGCAAATAACTATTGGTGCAGTTACAACAAAAGATTGCGTGGAGTTTACTATTTCTGATAATGGGATTGGGATGAATGAAGACATGCAGAGTCAAATTTTTGATTTGTCCGCAAATACTACAACCATAGGAACAGCAAATGAAAAGGGTTCTGGATTAGGATTGTTACTTTGTAAAGAATTTGTTGAAAGACAGAACGGTAAAATTTGGGTGGAAAGCGAAGAAGGAAAAGGAAGTGATTTTAAATTTACCTTGCCGATAAATGCATCTATTGTTCGTGCCGATTCGTAAGCGCTATTACCGAAGAATATTCCGAATCTTAAAGTTGAGAAACGTCTTGTCGTTTTTTACATCATAATAGACACCCTTTCCTGCATCACCAAATTCTAATGTCTTGTTATCATTTCTGTTGACCATTTCATATACGCTTGCAATGCCTAATAAAGGAAGAACAAACATAATACTTACAATTGTATTTTAAATTATTTAAACCTTTTGTGTATTGTTGTTTAGTTACCTTGTGTGTTTTTATAATGTGTTGATTGTGTGTGATGTAATAATTTGAAAATGATAATGTTATAGTTTTAATCCAAAAATGAAGTTCATAAATTATGAATTAGATAAAAATTTTTATTTATCCCTTAAAAGTTTTAATTTTGAACCTTTTATTTGATAAATGAGAAAATTCACCTAAAAATCATACTTAGTATTTATTTTAAAAATCAATAACAACATGAGAGTAAAATCATTTTTCTATGTTATTTTATTTGCGGTTATTTCACTCACTTCTTGCCAGAACAAGAAGATGATAACTGTTCAGAATCCTACATCAATGGATAGACCAGAAGAAGTACTGGTTTTAAGTCGTCATATTATTGAGGCCAATTATCCTTGTGCTGACACCTCGCTTTTACCGATAATTAAAAACGGAGATTCGGTTGTGCCACAACAAATTGATGATACAGATTTAGATAAAAAATGGGATGAATTGGCATTTATGCTAGATATGAAGCCTAATGAGATTGTTTCTCTTAATATTTCTTATATCAAAGCTTCGGATTATCCTAAATTTAAACAGAACACACAAGTAAGACTTGCTGTTAATGATCATGTGGTGACGCCAGAAAATGATGACCATGATGGCAACTTTAGAGAAGTTACCGATTATGAGGCAATAAAATATGACAAGCCTTTTAAAGTGGTTGCACAGGCCGAAAGTGTGACCTGTGAAAATAGTAAGATATGTTTCCGTACTTATTTCGATTGTAGAAATGCAAAGGATCTTTTTGGTAAAATCATTCCAGATATGATGACTGCTAAGATTGGACTTCCGTCTATGGGGAGTTATCATAAACTGTCTTATTGGGGTATGGATGCACTTCATGGAGGTAGTTCTTTGGGTTGTGGTGGTCTTGCTATGTTGGAAAATGATTCTCTTTGTCGCTTGGGATGTACCGAGTCTTATCATTATAACAAGATATGTGAAGGTCCTGTACGTGCTATGTTTCTTCTTACCTATGGAGGATGGCATGTAAATGATCAAGATTTATCAGCTACAGAAAGAGTTTGTGTTACTCCTGGCAAATATTGGTTCACTTCAACGGTTACTGTTTCTGGTTTTGAAGGGGAAAAACAGTTGGCTACAGGAATGGCTAATCATAATTTAAAAAATGATCCGTTTACATTTGATGCTTGCGATGGCTTTGTTGCTCACGGAACATTAGATAAACAATCTTTAAACGATGATACTCTTGGCATGGCTGTCCTTGTTAGATCTGATGAGATGACAAAAGTAGGGCGTACTCCTGATACCGATTATTTTGCAGCAGGTGACCGTGCTATTCCGCAAAAATCATTTAGTAGGGCTGTTAATTCAACATGTTATATGGCTCAGAAGATAAAAGCTGATGTGCCTTCTGAACATTATTTTTTCGCTGTGTGGGGACTTGAAGATACGAGATGGAATTCATTGGAAAATTTCCAAGATTACATTTCTGAGGAAGCTTTTAAAATGGCAAATCCTCTAGTCCTTACTATTAAGTAGTATTAGTTATTTAAATCCCACATTGTGGGTTTTATACCCAATGTGTTTCAAAATGCACTGAAATAATTTAGAGTATTTTTTGTTTGATTGACGAAGAAAATCTTTGCATAGCCGTAGCTGTGTAACGATTTTGTAAAGAGAATAAAAATGAAAAGACTTATACAGTGCATTTTGAGATGTTTTTGGTTTTATCTTTCGCAGCTTGCTGCGAATAAAAAAAGTGTTTCGAATGGATATTCCGTCTGCTTGCAGCGGTGTGGTTAATTTCTCATAGAATAGATCTTAAAGGTGAGTCATTAAGAAAAGGAATATTGAAAAATGAGAAAGTGAATTTTTTGTATCATTGCAACTTCTTTCAATGTGGCACGTTTTGACTGAAATAGCCACATTATTACCTCTCTAAGTAAATCGCACAATAGGGCTTGAAAATGTAATTTTATATGAGGTATTTCGTGTTTTTAGTATTGAGTGATGTATTTACCTGAGTTCGACATTAAATTCTAGCCACAAAAAGATATATTAAAAGTCCATTTATGCTTGCAATTTAGAAGTAATAATAGGCTATTTCAAAAAAATATAAGTGCAAAAATGTAGTTTAGTTTTCCTACGGATTTGCTTTTATACCGATTATGAATTGAAATGCGCTTTATTTCGCTTCGCTTATAAAACTCAATCAATTCTATATCGGCATAATACCAACAACTGTTAAGGTTCATTTTAAATTTTAATTGGTATTATTTGGCATAAATTCACCCAAATTCAATCACAATAGCCCGCTATTGCTTCTCGAATTTGTGTAAATTTCTACTCAAATAAAATTCAAACTGTGACCGAATTTAAAATAGAACTCAATTTATTATACAAATTTTGAGGTGTAATATTTTATTTTTATCAACACACCGTGTTCCACAAACGCAAAACAGGCGATGACAACAAAGCAAACCTCCCACTAGGTAAGTAAAACAACACCCTTTCAGCAACTTATAACCTAATTGAATTTTATTTTTTAGTGTGTATATTTTATTTTTATTGCGGGTAATGCCTATATTTGTTCTGTAAACGCAACTAAAAACTGCTCATTATGGAGATAAAAAGAGTTATTCATCGTTCTGAAAAACGCATTAGCGTTGCTTTTCCTTACAATCAAGAAATCATAGCTATCATAAAAAAAATAGAAGGCGCTAAATGGAGCCGCACCTTAAAAGCTTGGCATTTTCCTGACACAAAAGCTTCCGTCCAAAGCATAAAGTCTGCTTTTCCTGATTTTTTTAACACCAAAAAACCAACTCCTCCCCCTCCTCCAAAAAGACAACCAACAGCAGTAGCCGATGTTGTTCTTTCTATAAAAAACAAAAGCATATTAGTACAGATGCCAAGAAAAGATGCTGATATTGAATTTGTTAAATCGTTTACATATACCCATTGGAATAATGAAGCTAAAGCCTGGATGGTGACGAACTACAAAGACAATCTGGAAAAACTAAAGCACTATTTTGGAACAAGAATAAAAACCATAAATGATAATACCGAAGAACAGATTAACAAGATACAAAATAGGAATAAAGGCATCTTATATCAACTAACCTGAGTTCGACATTAAATTCTAGCCACAAAAAGATATATTAAAAGTTCATTTATGCTTGCAATTTAGAAGTAATAATAGGCTATTTCAAAAAAATATAAGTGCAAAAATG
>CBFIII010000087.1:0-10516 GCA_965662645.1 Bacteroidales bacterium | reverse complement strand
TATTTTGGTGAAAAGCTTTTTGACAGGCTCGTGATTGCTAGTATTACGGGATTATGATGGATTACGGATAAGCATAAAAAAAAAAGAAAAATAATCGTTTGATTCTATATATTTTCAAGTTATTAAGGATATATATAGAAATAATAATAATCTATAAAAAACACAACAATGACAAGTAACAAAATTTTTGATTTCATTAATTGGTATGTATATTCAAAAGAAGGAAATGGCTCCAACTATATTAAAAATAACTGTAATGGAGATGAAGAACAATTTCAATTAAATGTAATAGACTATGCTATACAGTATGCCATATCTTATGGACACAATCCTTTTGAGGTAGATAAAAATAAAATACCTGAATTAATCAGTATAATAAAAAACAATTTATACTCTTCTAAAACTGAAACAAGTTTTAAGAAATATAGTGAAGGAATTAATCGTCATATGCCAAAAGCCATTTTAGGTAAAGAGAATTACTTAAAATACCTATCAATTATTAATCAACAAGAGGAATATACTCTCGTTGCTGATTCTGTTGTGGAGACCAAAAATACAGAAACGGTTAAGGTGTATACTAAAGAAGAATTAGTTGGTAAATTTTTCTTTAGACTTACAACTCAAGATAGGTTTTACAATTTCTTATATTTCCCAATAAGCGTTATAAAAAAACTTTTTTATAAAAACACACAAGATCGTGAGTTCTTTGATAAATGGATGAAAGAACAAATTAATACGGTTAAATTTCACACAAAAGATCAAATTGTTTGTTTCTCAGACATTACAAGTTTAGGAATTAGAAATAACGACGTTTATATTAAAACTAATAGTAAGGAGTTTCAATTATATACACCTATTGCTGGGAAAAAGACAATAATGATGCTTAAAGCTAATTCATTGCAAAACTTAGTAATTGACCACATTAATCCTCTTGAAACTATTCTATCAGAAGTAAGTAATCAGCTTACTATTATGAAAGGAATCCATAAAATATTGATAAAATTTAACGACGGTCGAGGAATTTCAAACCGAAAAGAACTTACGACACCAGGGAATATGTTTGTGGAAAAAATAAGATTTAGTGAACAGAATATTATTGATCTAAAATCGGAATTAAACCTAATTTCTTCAAAATTAACATTTCAAATAATGGATAAACAAGAAAATTTATACAAAAAGAAGTTTGACTAATTTTAAAAAAATGAAAGCACAAATTTATTATATAGTAGAATCTCATTTTTGGCGTAAAAAAATTGGAAGCAAACTTGATAACTTGATAAATGGCATTAATATTTCAGATGCCTTTGTTAATACAAGTCAGGAATTTCATAATTCATCGCCCATTGAAGCTAGGAAAGCCGCATTTAATCATTATCAGAGT
Organism: Bacteroidales bacterium; assembly: GCA_965662645.1. Taxonomy (GTDB): domain Bacteria; phylum Bacteroidota; class Bacteroidia; order Bacteroidales; family UBA5342; genus UBA5342. Next base: position 9,135 of record CBFIII010000087.1, on the reverse strand, counting down.
ATTATTGAAGTGCTCTATGAAGGCTTAGGTAAAAAATTCACATCTGACTATCAAGCAAGAATCGATTTGCAATATTACCTGAATTCTAATAATGAGATTGAGCTTGGAGGTACTACCAAGTTTAAAGTGACAGATGATATATTAAATGGAATTGAGGTTTATATGGTTACAGAAAAACCATTGAAAGGAAAAAAGATTAGAGCTAATGGAAAGTATTGTATTCACGGAATCCGGTATGTAGATTATATTGAACGGCTTGATAACGATCTGCTAGAAAGTTTGGAAAATTTATTTGTTGAAAATCAATATTACGAAGAATGGAATTACCTTACTCAAAAAGAACAGGTATTAAAGCATTTTGATCCAATTGGGGGTAATGCTGAATTTTACTTGCAAACACCATTCGATTGGGACAAATTAATGAAAGAATTTGAAGGTCAAAAATTAATAAAAAAATGACCGCTTGTAACAATTAGCACCAAATGTTGAGTTGCTTGCATACTCAATACATTGGAGCTTATATTGAACGAACCCTATCTCCCCATCATTTGCAATGAGGGGGAGACAGTCTTTTGTTTGCAACAACCTCACCATCCACCCCCAACAACTTTTCATCGCTGTGCAAACACGATCAACCATCTTCTCTATTATAAACTCCTTAAAACCCCAAATAACCGTAGAAAGAGAATCCTCAGCTCTGCAAACGATATGCAAATGACATAAAGAAATAAAAAGCCCTCCCGATGAATTAAATACCGATGAATACAAAGTTTTTAGAGATTATATTTATACTTTTGGCAATGAGGGCATTCACTATATGTGATTTCATCAACAATACTCAGCAATGATGAGAGCTTTCTTGTTTATTCCTTCAATAAATACCAGAAAAGCCACCTCCTGATAAATGAAAGATATACGTCATATTGCGCGGATATAAGTGTTAGAGACAAGGCAAGAAAGATGCCACATTATCAAAAAAAATTGAAAAAATATGATTAATCTTTATTGGCCAATATATAAGAACTTAGAGCGTGAAGTTGTTGATTTATCCAATTATATACATTTTGATGACAGTCAACTCTCTGTTTACTCTGTGAAAATATCGGAATTATTGCTTAGGTGTGTAGTGGAAATCGAAGCAATTGCGAAAGACCTTTATTTAAAAAACGGTGGAGAAAATCCAGTAGGTCGAGATTTATATTTTGACACGGATTGCATAAACCTTTTAGAGGAAAAATGGTCATTAAGTAAAAAAGTTGTTATTGTTTCATCTGCTAACTTTTATTTTCAACGTGAAAAAAATAAGGTATTGACACCCCTAAAAAAGGCTAATAAGAGAGGGACAAGTGCAGCAGATTGGGAGAAAGCTTACCAAGCTGTTAAACACAACCGAACAACTAATCTGACAAAAGGGAATATTAAACATTTGCTTAGAGCAATGGGAGCACTATTTATGTTGAATCTATATTACAAAGATGAAATTGTTAAATTAGCAGACATAAATTCAGGTAACTTCTCAGACAATTTTTCGGATTTATTCAACATTAAAGTTCATAAATGGCACGGCGATACTAATGATGCAGATTCTTATCTCAAGAAAGAAGATTTTGAAGAATGCATTTATTTTATAAAATGGACTAATGGACATAAAGCAAAATGGACTGAATTTACTAATGAACAAGGAAAAAATTTAAATGAAATAATCTTCAATCATCCTAAAGTAAAGCAATATATAAATGAGAACTTGATTGAGAATGGAGAGATAAAGCAAAAGGAATTTTCATCTTTTATTAAAAATAGAGATTATTTTAAGTGTTTTGACATGAATAAAGAATATGGAAATATGATTAATTCAGCAATGCATAAAGCTTCAAAGAAACTGTCGTATGACTGGAAAAAGCCTGCGTCATTTGAAGCTGTATTAAATATGAATCAACAGATTTATACATCTGCAAAATAATGAGAGATTATAATTAATGAATAAAGTCCAGCCCCTAACATTGCATATACAAAATGGGTGAGAAAGTACTAAATTCAACGGTTGTAGCCCTCTTCAATATTATCTCAGTTTGATAAGTTTGAAGCCCACAATCGCCCACATTTGCATATCCTTATCCGTTATACACAATTAAAAAACTAAATGATAGAAACAAAAATATTTCAGAAAACTAATATTGAAAATCGAGAAGACTTTATCAGAACTAAAGATGTTTTTGAAAGTTTGGTTGAGTATATGAAAGAACCTGAAACTCAGAAAACAATTAAAAAAAACCATAAAGTAAATGCAAAGAGTAGTCAAATTCAAGAGATTATATTAGATAAAACTATAGAATTAGGCTTCTCTAGTGAGAAAAAAGGATTATTTGATAGTTATCCTGTAAAACAACTAAGGCCTGATTATTATCTTGAACTTGAAAATAAAAGAGGTATAATATTGGAAGTTGAAAGAGGAAAAACAATAGCGAATAATATGGATCTTTTGGATTTATGGAAATGTCATATTTGTAAAAATGCTAATTATTTATTTTTGATTGTACCGAACATTAGACAAACAAATGCTGGAGGGAAAAACATAATCTTTGAAACAGTAGTAAGACGTATTGAAACTTTTTTTGAAAGCGGAAATTATACAAATGTGGATGGAGTATTTATAATTGGATATTAAAAAAGTGTATAACAACGTATAAAAAACATAAGTGGCTCAGTGGTTTACGGAACTTTTACTCATTTAATCAGCTCCGCCAAATCTGCGATTTGACGGTTTGTTTTAAAACTCTAAATTTGTGTCTAATCGCAAATTCGGCTCTGTGTAAATTGACAGGTAAGTGCTTCGAAATCACTTACGTTTCTTATACTAGCCGTTATGCACAATAAAAAAAAATCACCCAATGGAAAAAATTAGAATGTTTATTGGATCTTCTATTGAAGGTATTGATGTTGCCTATGCTATACAAGAGAATTTAGAATTTAATGCTGACATTACAATTTGGGATCAAGGTATTTTCGAGCTTACAAGCACAGCTTTAGACGATCTTATTAAAACATTGGATAATTCGGATATCGGTGTATTTATTTTTACACCAGATGATATTCTAAAAATAAGAGGAAGTGAATATTCTTCTACAAGAGATAATGTAATATTCGAACTCGGTTTATTCCTTGGCTACTTAGGAAAAGAAAGAGTTTCATTTGTAATGCCTAGAGATAGTAAAGATTTTCATTTACCATCTGATTTGTCGGGAATAACGCCTGGTTATTACACTTCGAACAGAAAGGATAATAATCTAAATGCAGCTCTAGGACCTTATTGTAATAGACTAAAAAGGCAAATAGAAAAAACAGCTATTATAAAGCTTACTAGCTTTAAAGATGATAATCAAACAATTCAAAAGTTAGTAGTTAACAAACCCAAAAATTGGGAATTTTGCTTAACCAATGAAATTCTACGAGTTGAAATTAAAAAGCTTAGTAGGATAATTCACGAAATTAAATATGACTTATACATCAGTCAACCCGTACAATATTCTCAAGAGGATTTTTTCAAATTTTGTTTGGAAAGAGGGAATTTATTTAAGCAATTATTAGAAGTATTTAAACGAAATATGCACTTATTTGTTGAATCTTTTGGCGAACTGGGCAAGTCAGGAAACGAAGATAAAATTAAAGACACAACACTAAGGATGGTTTCTTTAGGATTCAAAGCATTAGAGATGGAGAAACAGAATAAAGGTGTTTATGTCCCTGAAGAACTATCAGAACTAAAAGATCTTCTTTCTGGTTGGTCTAATTCCATCACAGATTCAATTCTAACCTTACATAGGAAACTCGATCAGCAATTTGGATTTGGCGCTACTCCACCTGAAAATGTAGATTTAAATATGGAATTCACTTCTCCTAAGAATATTGAAAAGATGACAGAGATTGTTAGAGCATATACGAAGGAATTAGAATTATTAAATAAAGATAATTAAAGTGCATAACAATTAACTCCCAATGTAGAGTTGCATACATACTCAACATATTAAAGCCTGTATTAAACTAAACAATATTCGCATACCGAAATAAAGTGATTTTTTACAACGATTTGGCGATAGTGGTTTCAATCGGTTTTAAATACAATAAAAGCCACCTCCTGCTAAATGAAATATATACGCAATATTACGGGTATAAGTGTTGTGTTTAATACAAAAAAAATGCTCAGAACAATAATATTACAACCATATAAGAAGAGTGAAAGAAAAAAAGTTGCAGAAGCCTTAGATGTATTATGTAGCCCCAAAGATGATTATGGCTGGGCATCAGCGGGCGTTTATGCTTATTGGAACTATTATACAAATGAGGTTTTGTATATAGGTTTAGCAATTGATTTAAAGGAACGTTTTAAACAACATAATGGATTCTATCCTAGGATTAATAAAAAAACTTGTAAAGTTGAACTGATTGAAGAGTATTTTAAACAATACGAAAAAATAGGATTTTCAATTATCGTTCAATCACCACTTTCACAACCACTCACATCTAAAATAAGAAAAAAAGAAATAGAACCTGAAGAATGGCATTTTCCTACTAAGAACATCAAAGAAGAAGGTTTAGAAGGGATAAAACACTGCGAAGGAGTTTTAATCGAAGCCTTTCAAAAAAAGAATGGAACTATTCCTTCGTGGAACAAAATGAATGGTTCTATCAGTGGTCAAAACTCTGTTAAAGCAATAAATTATGAAGCAATAGAAGCACTTTCAAATCAACGTGAAAGTTCTCTGAGCTCTAGATCAACACTATTTGAACTTGCTGACAACCCCACATTAGAACGTTTTGAAAACTTTCTACATTCAGTTAGGATTATCGCTCCTACTATTGGAGAGGAAAAAGCAATTGAATTCTTAAGAACAAATGACACATATGTTCAAATGATTAAATATGGATATTTTGATAAAAAACTTAAAATTTAAAGTACAAAACACAACAGAATAGCATAGATAATATGGCAATGAGACTGTTACACATCTATTAGTGGTTTTTAGCACCACACCAATCATAGATTTACGAACAAATAGTTTATTTTTACGGGTGTTCGTGATTTATAATTAACAGTGTCTGAATTGAAAAGTTCACAGTAAAATCTACGATTTGGCTAAGTGAGATGCAGAAAGATTTATGATTTTTATATGCACGACTTGCCATCCTGCAATCGTCAGGAACAAACCATTACACGATCAAAAAAACGCCAACACCCCCCTCATAAACCGCACTAGTTCTTAAAGGTAAAACCAATCGTTAACAAGTGCGCCTCCAGAGCATCTGATCGGTGGTAATAAGTATAGCGTACACGAACAGCTTCTAGTCTATTTGTCCTTTTTTTACCATAATGAAATATGCCATCGATACGTTTATAGCCCAATTCGAGCCCCACACTTTGGCTATTAAAACCAGACAAGTCATAATCTGACGTATAATAATCGGAACTCTCCGTGTGTTCTCCTTTTGCAGCAAAATACTTGGTAGCCGACTGCTGATAAAAGCGATAAATAGGACTCAAAGTCCATATATCGTTCACTTTAAAAGGAAGCGTCACATTAAACGTATGCCCTTTTACATCAAAGTCATCTTGATAATAACGGTAATAAAAGCGCGTGACGAGCCAATCTGTTGCAAAATAATTAAGCCTCATCCCTACGGGGAATTTCCACTTCACGTCAGGCAGCATCTCAACTTTAGGCACAGTACCTCCACCATAATCTGAGAAATAAACCCGATGAAAAGGGGTGGACAACAAACCCCGTTGATTCACCACATCAGCAAACAAAGCCATCTGCACTCGTCGTGAGAGTACCTGGCTATAAGAAAAAGATAAAGAATAGGAATTGCGCTTATCGGTAGCCAACAATTCGCCTTGTCCGCGTAACTCATTAGGATAAATAAGATCCCAATTATCTAAATAAACATTAGCCGCAAAACCCAACTGTGTATTTTCATTATTAAACATCTTAAGCACCGAACCGCCAAAACCGAAAGAGAAATAGTCAAACTCATTAGAAAAACTAGTGGTTGCGCCCCATACCAGATCGTTATCGGCCATCGTTTTGTTATAAGAAGCCACGCCATGCACCCGTATATCACCCGACGACGCTCCCGAAGCAGCATTCATATTAATTTTACTGGACGAAGCCGAAGAATAAGCATCTCCTCCCAGTTCCAGCGTCACATCGTGCCCATTACGGAAAGGGATGTTAACAATGATAGTAGGCATCATAGCATTCAGTTTCTCAGAGCCTTCGCCCCCCGTCACAGCCGAGTGATTCCCCGTTTGCTCATAATACCCCACCATCACATCAGTCGTTATTTCACGAAATTCATCCACACTATAAGAGCTCGTATCGCGTTGCCCATACAGGACGGGGACCAGGGTAATAAAACCCAGCACCATCAAAAAGAGGCGTCTCATAGATCTATTAATTACAACCACAGCCACCTCCCGTTCTTCCGCTACTGGCTCCCGATGCCCCTTCTCTGTATATCTGGAAAGTCAGGTTATTCTTTTCCATCTTAGGAGACGATAATTCCATCTCACTATCGTTCAAGTAGGCTTTTTGATAACTCTTAACCCCTACACAGGACGACAGAGTTAATGCACCTGCAAAAACAAGAACAAAGAGAAAGCGTTTTTTTATAAATTTCATCATATATTTTCTTAACTATTCCGTCATTTTTTAAACTCTAATAGCGGCATGTCTTATACATGTATTCTTCTGCTTGGCGCAAAAGGGATAAAGCAATTGATCGCTACTGATATTGGTGCCTACTTCTCTACTCTGTTCAAAAAAACGCTATTAGAAGTTAACACCTCTTGCTTATCGTTAACCAGAACCACATCAACCCCTTCCAGCTGATTGACAAAATAAAGCCCGACCTCTTGTCCCAAGACAAAAATACTGGTGGCTAAAGCATCGGCCAATTCTGGGTTATGGGTAATCACCGTCACACTATGCAAACCGTTAGCAACAGGATAACCAGTACGAGGATCTATAATGTGAGAATAACTTTTACCATCAAAGACCACCCGTTTCTCATAATCACCCGACGTAACGACTGCTACATTATGCACATCGAGCCAAGCATACATCTTTTCCTTATCGGTAGGATCCACAATGCCCACTTGCCACATCGTTTTGTGCAGCGGTTTGCCCCACGCATAGAGGTCACCCCCTGCATTAATTAAACCTGACTTCACACCCAGTGATTGCAGCTTTTCGGCAGCCTGACCAGCAGCATAACCTTTGCCTATGGAGCCAAAACCGATTTTCATTCCCACTTGAGGTAAAAAGACCGTATTATCCTTTTCATTAAGAATAATCTGATGATAGTCTATTAATGAGATCTTAGAATGAATCGTTTCGGCAGAAGGCATCTCCACCATACTACCATCAAACTTCCAGATATCGGACATCACCACAGCCGTAATGTCAAAAGCCCCCTTAGTCATATCCGAAATAGCCACAGCTCTCGTTATAAGATCAAAAAGCTCGGGGCTCACCTTCACAGGAACCAGTCCCGCATTTTTATTTATTAAAGAAGTCTCCGAACGACTATCCCACGAAGAAATGATACGTTCTATCCTTGAAATCTCAGCAATAGCCGCGTCGATGTAATAATCGCAACTATCACTACTGCTCGCCACCACATGCACTTCAAAACGGCTTCCCATCAAGAGCAAAACCCTATTCTTTTCCACCTGTGACTCCTGTGCCTCCTGTGCCATCATGACCTGCACCATCAACATTAAAAAAGCTATCACTACAAATCGCCTCATTCTAACATTTTTTTAAGGATATCAATATATTCGGCAACAGTTACCGCCTTATACCCCAGGGTAGCTTTCACCTCTTGTTCTTTATCCAGAAATACTAAGAGAGGAAAATAACCTTTCGTATTAAAACGTTCGGCCAGTTTATCATTCTCCGCAGTCACTTCTTTTGACAAAGCATTACTTTTTTTACGGGGGAAATCAGCTTTCACCCACACAAAATCTTTGGCAAAATCTTTAAATTCTGGCGTGTCAAGAATCTCATTCTCTAAACGAATACATGGCGCACACCAGTCGCTTCCCGAAAAATGAATAACGACCGTCTTTCCTGTTTCTTCTGCCAGCTTAAGCGCTTCGTCATAACTCATACGCACCGGTTCTTGTGCACTGAGATTCACCATCATAAATAATAAGCTGAATAACGATAGAATTTTTTTCATTAGTTGGTTGTTTGTTGCGTAAATGCTATAGAAATATTCTTGAAATAAGTGGCATCGTCAAAACCCTGAGAGATAATGGTATCTTGGTAAGAAAAAGGCAAAGACGTTACCGATCCTAGACTATTCTTATCCGTCATTTCCATCTTAATCTGATAATCACCATTAGTAATCGCTACTTGTTCGCTCGATTGTAAATTCCAACTGATGGAGTGAGTCGTGTGGTTTGATAAGGTAGCACCAGTCACCGCATCCGTCACATCACCCCCCGAAGCATCGTCCCACGTATATAAATATTCCATCCTCATTTGTGCTCTCACCTTCAGACTTCTCACGTAATCGCCACCCGCTGTTTCCACCCATACCGCCAAGATATGACTAGGCGCATATTTGCCCCCCATACTGCTCGTTGTGAATTCCAATGTCAAACTCTTATCAGTGATCGTTTCTGTGGATTCCAGATCGGCATCTACATAACTCACACTCGAATCCTTATCACAAGCTATCAGGGAAAATAACAGAAAAAACACAGTACCCCCTATCATCCATTTTAATTTCATAAGATCAATCGTTTTGTTAAAAACCTATAATAAGCATGCAATATGCAAAAAACAGCGACCACATTTGGCACAAACGATTACAAAATCCCCATAATTAATGAGGTCAGAAAACAAACACGACTTGCATTCCACCCCCCCATCTAAACAAAATAACAATTGGAGCATATCCCTTATTCAAAAGCAAATATACGCCTTTAACGCACACACTATGATTATTTGTTTTAACGACAACACATAACCCCCAAACGAAAAACAGACCTTTCCACAGTATATGACACAAAGCAAAACAGTACTATGTCGTTTTGTATAAGTAAAAATTCAAACGAAAATTTGCAGG
>CBFIII010000086.1:5521-10533 GCA_965662645.1 Bacteroidales bacterium | reverse complement strand
TTGTCCATTACGTACATCTACACGTAGAATCTTACCACTCTGATCAAAATGCAACTCAGCTTTGCAAGCAGCGCTTAGCTTACCGTTATTTAATATCTCTTTGTAGAATATGCCTTTCCTCACTTTAGCCACTTTGACTGTAGTCTGTTCTTCTACATACTGACGGGTGACCGTGGCATTGGCTTCTTTCTTTTGTTGGCAAGAAGCCAATAAAACACAAAAAAATAAAATGGGTAAAATAGATTGCTTAATAAACATAATTATGAATTTATTGATGATATATTAATGAATTTGATGACTACTAAGGTCTAAACATTGATGTGTTTCTGTCTCATACAATTGTTCATCCCAATCAAAAAAGCGTTTACCAACAGTTTGAAGGTAAGGTAAAGTCAATACTGAAGACAAAAAGCTATCTGCGATATAAGCACATTTTATAATCATTGAACTATCCATAACAAACAGAGTAGGTGCACCTATATTATTAAATAATGCAGTATCGCAGTCTTCAGACAACAAATATTGGTTAGTAACAAATGGATATAGATTCTTATGGCTTATAATAGTTTTTCTAGTCGCACCTTTCCATAAGACATACAAATCATCCATATTAACTCTATCATGAACTGCTTTAAGTTCCTCATTCAATGCTTGAATACACCGTGAGCAACCATGAACATCAAAGCAAATTATTAATTTGTTAGAATCGCCTACCATATCTTTAATTCTTATGGTATCAAAAGTGGGTGAAATAATCTCGAAATCATTAATCTTTCTATTTTGCAAATCAAACAACCTAATAGTATTATTACTATAAATATCTACCTTATGATTTAAGGCAATATATGTATTTTTAACATCCAATATATTTTTATCCTTCTCATTGATAACTATTCTTAAAAGCAAAAACATAGCAGTTACTATCATTAGAAAAACAACAGTAAGTAGTATTAATCGTTTTTTAGTTTCTGAAAAATTATTTAGAACCATTTTTCCTTTTTAAAAACATAAGTGATGGATTATCTGAAATATCTGCTGATACTTTCAGCTTCATAATTAAATCATTTGCATGTTCTGAACCTTTAGTAGCATTTAGAATAATACCAGGATCCAAACAAGAAATCAGTCTGTCATTATCTTTATCATAACCAATTATACTAGATGTCGAAACTCCAAAACCTTCATCAAAATCCCTTCCCTTGAAAAGGTCTTTAATTATTGTGTTACCTTCGATACTAATTCCTCTAAAATAACATTGTGTTGTAAATAAATTGAAGTGCAAATAATCAGTACCTAAAAATACATTTGATAATGACTGTATTTTATTACCTTCTTTAAAAAATTGTAAACACTCTTCTCTTTCCATTTTGTTTCTAATATTCTCAGGGACTGATTCTCCATAATTTATACTAATGGTTGAATCAATGCCATTCTTGCTCAAATAAGATACTTTATTCGAATATGGTTCATAAAACATTAATTTACCATAATGTGAAATTGAAAATTGATTATTAAAACCACTAATGCCAAAGCAACGCGTTCTACCACAATAGCTCTTTACGAAAGGCATTTTTTGCCATTTTTGCTTAAATGATTTATCAAAGAATAACAAATTATAATTGGTTAATGCTTTTGTATTACATATATTAGCATTGTAACAAAAACACCCATCGTCATAATACTTGAAAGTTTGACAATTCACTGGGAATGGACTCTCTTCTATAAAGTTTAAATGATGATCATAATGCATTAACTTGCAGTCAGCTTGCCAGGACAAAAGGAATAATCCATCGTTATTTACCTCCATATCTGCAAGACTCAAATATTCATTAGGGCCTTTTCCTACAGCAGAAATATGGTTTAGGTATCGTCCATTACTATCAAACAAATAAACTCGTTTACTCTTCTTATCAAGTATATATATTCTATTGTTGAATATTTGAATTTCCCCAATTTGTGAAATTAAACATTTATCTAATGTTTCTAACTGTATAATAGTATCAATATAAAAGTAATCTGAATAATTCCAATCCTTTATTTCGCAATTTAATTGATTAGATACACTCTCTTTTTGACTGCAAGATATTACAATAGATCCTAAGGCTATTAAAAATAATATTGTCCACTTCATTATTCTTGTATTATTGAATCTAGTGATTGACAATTGCCAATCACTAGATATATGAAAATTATTTTGGTTTTAACTAACAATATATGTAACCTGACCCGATGCAATATTCAACCCACACCGTATGCCAATGTCCATATTGATCTTGAACTGGTTCGTATTGCCCGATAATCTGCTCAGCACCTATCCATGTCCATTCTGCTTGTGCATTAGAAACGTTACAAATATCTCCTAAGTTAAACTTTAAAGAGTCCATATCACTTCCTATCAAATCATAATTAACCCAGCAGCTATAACCATTGCCAAAGCCATAATAGGCACTAAAATTTTCTTTTTCATAATAAAATACATTGTACAATGATGTATTATTCGACTTACAGTTTCAGTTTTGTCTTTTAGTTAAGAAACTGCCCAGTCCATCATTGTAGATTTAGCCTTAGATACAACTCAGTGCATCGTCAGGCCAATAAATTAAAAATAATCTCATCCAAGACCGCTTACTGCCTGTCTTGAAGATTTTCCATTTACGGAAGTAATGTATTACTTTAGCACCGCATTCATTTTTAATGAAGGCATACTGGGGCGAGAAGCTATCTGCTAAGATTTACACTTCTCGTCCCTCTTTTCTACTCTATGAGTAGAAATAGCCTCCTGTTAATAATCTTTTTCTTTTCGCAACAAACTTTCAGGTTAACAACTCTCGTTGCTGTTTTTACCAAGCTGGTGGGGCTTGTCCGTAATTATCTGATATATTTATTGTTCAAAACTCCATATTTTCATCTCCTATTCCAAACATTTGCCCGTGACATTCCGTGACAACAGTATTTTTTTGCTTTATTTCTCCTTTTAATATGGCATCCTACACTTTTACACTGACGTTTTTTTCTTTCAATCGAATAAACAAAGGCAAATAGATAAATATAGTAAAGAGTGAAAAAGCTAAACCACCAATAGTTCCCGCCGCTAGGCTGAACCAAAAAGGATCTTTTTGTCCACTAAAGAGGAAAGGCACCAAGCCTAACATTGTAGAAAACAAGGTTAACAGTATGGGAATAATCTTTTGATTATAGGCTTTAAGATAATGTTGCTTTTTTGACCATTTTCTTGACTGACGTAATCGAATATTATATTCGTTAATGATGTACAAAGCGGAGTTGACTGTAAGCCCCGAGAGCAATAGCATCGCAGCATAACCCCCATCACCAAAAGGTAGCTTAAAGGCGAAGAAAGTAATGAAAACGCCAATAAAACTAATAGGAATAGTGATAATCACCGCTAAAGGTTGTACTAAACTTTCTAAAAGAATAGCACAGATCATATAAATAACAAACAACACCACTAACAACCATAAAACAGGATGTTTATCATCGGTATCATTATCCCAACCACTGCCCGAGTATCGCTGTGTTTCTAGGCGATATCCAATGGGGAGCTTTGGCAAAAATCCTTCTATCAGTTCATCCAAGATGTATTGTTTTTGACCATACGAACCGATAAAGTCAAACTCCACCACCAATTGATATTCCATATTGACCTTATTGATATAGTCGGCCACTCGTTGTTTCTTTATCCACCCCACACTCCCCATCTTGAGGTGTTTATCATTAATAGGTATTTCCTGATTATAGAATTCCCAAAGAGAATTTTGCTCTTTTTCCTTCTCCATAATCACAGGAAGTGGCCTACCATCTTCGCCATATAAATAAAAAACCGTTTCCTCAGATTGTGCTTGTTGGCGCGCGCCTCCTATGACCTGACCCGAACTCATTTTTTTATGAGCCACTACTCTATTTTTCAACTGTAAAGTGTATTCATAAGCTACACGATCCATATAAGACTCCTTGCCATTGACAAACACCTTCTCTACACGTGGAATTTTCTCTAACTCATCTTTTAGAGTAAACGTAAAACGTTTGAGCTGCTCCAGATTATAACCATAAAGCACCATACGGCTGTTACGACTCGCTTCATTCAACGAATTGCTAAAACCACGCCCTACGCCCGTAATGTCCCAATCTACCGGACCAATATCAATACAAAAACTCTGCACCTCATCTTTTACGGTAAAAGGCAAACCTCCAAATTCAGCTTCTGGCGTAAAGGTGATCGCTATTTGTCCATTTTGTGGACTATTAACACGGCTAATATATTGCTCTAATCCATCATATTGTGCCAAATAATTTTCCACCTTGAGGAAGATGGCATTCATCTGCTCCAGAGTAGCCCCTTGAACCATACTGCCTCGTATGTTAAGTTGTGTCCTTCGGTTACTATTACCCGAGAAGCTGTGTTTCACCTTAGTCATGAAAGGATTCAGAAAACCACCAAAAGCGATCTCGACGGGTTTCTTAAGGTATTTACCATACCACTCCGATCCTATCGTATTGTTGTAAGTTTTAGCCCCCAAACCATTCCCATCTATGGTCAAAGGTAACTTTGACATAGGAAAACCAAACATCAGAATGATAGCTAACACAAATAACCATCGTCGCTTTGTCGCTAACTTGATGTAGCGTCCATAAAAACGCGTAAAACGAAAGAGACGTCTTCGTGATTTTCGACTTTTAATGGTTTGTCGTGTAAACAAACCCATTTTATCAACCAAAGCAGGAATAAAAAACAAAGCCACCAAGAGAGAAACCGCGAGATTGATGGTAATGACATAGGCAAAATCAAGCAATTGTAAACGCTGCGATTCATCCAAAAAGAATACGATGATCAAAGAGCCAATAGTCGTGAGCGTAGAAGCCATTATAGGCAAGAATACGTTTCTATCATTTTTGTGCTTCAGATGATCGGTCATCACTATGGTATTGTCGATGATAATGCCCAAAGACACGGTGATGCCCGCCATAGAATAAACATGAATCTGAATATGGAAGAA
>CBFIII010000086.1:0-5512 GCA_965662645.1 Bacteroidales bacterium | reverse complement strand
AATGGTATTGTCGATGATAATGCCCAAAGACACGGTGATGCCCGCCATAGAATAAACATGAATCTGAATATGGAAGAAGTAATAAAAGATAAAAGCCAAACTGAGATTAGCTAATATGCTAATGAGTGTGATAAGCATATAACGCCAACTCCTATTGACCACAAAAACAAAAAGCAGCAATAGAAACAAGGAAAAACCGATGCGCAAAAGGATGCGCTGGATCTCGTCTTTAATAAATACCGTGGCATCATAGGTTTCAGAAAAAGCATAACCATCTGGCAACTGTTCTTTCAGTGCTGCTATTTTCGCCTTTACTTCCTTTCCACATTTCAGCTGATTAGTACCCTTGGCAGAGCTAATATAGAGATAAATGGTATTGAGTCCATTGATACGGACATAGTTGCTTGGCTTCTCTTTTTCTAGCGTTATATCCACCAAATCTTTGAGGTAAAAGATACGCCCATTCTTAGTAAAACAAATATCCTCCCAAGCTTGCTCGTCTTTCTTTTTGCCAGAATAAACGAGTGGCATACGCTCCTCTTCATCTCTCTGAGCCGTGGTGACCATACCCATATCATAATCGAAATATTGATTACGAAAGGCCGTACTGATATCACTGACTGTAATACCCGCCTGCGATAGCACTTTTTCATCATAACGCAAATGCCACTCTTGGGATTCTGCCCCTGAGAGATTGACACTATGCACCCCTTCCACTTCTGACAAGCTGCTAATAACAGTGCTCTCCAATAACTGACGTATGCTTTGCTTATCACCCTGACCATTGACGGCATAGATGAGCAGATTTTCCGAACTCTTATCATCAGGATCGTAAGCATAGATGCGTGGTGACGACATAGAAGCAGGAAGTGTACTCTTCAACTGCCGCATAAGTGCCGAGACCTCAAAACGCATCGCATCCATATCCGTTGCCTTATCAAAGGTCAAAGAGATACGCCCTGAGCCTTTTCCTGTCTTGGATTTTAACTCTACCAAGCCTGACAAGGTAGAGAGCACGCCCTCCATAGGCGTAGTGATTTCAGCATCTATCACCTCGCCACTCGCATTTGACATAGCGTAAGACACCGTGATGGTTGGCTTACTCCTATTGGGTAAAAGGCTGACCTCCAACTGAGGCAACAAGGCTAGGCCTATTAGGATAAATAGAGCGAAGGTGGTTAGTATGGTGAAGGTTGAGTTTTTCACTAGTTTGTATATCTTATCGTTTATTTAATGACATTGTAAATGCAACTTCCTTTAGTCCACTCGTTGCAAACAAGTGGGAGATAAAGTTAGCCCTCCATAGACGTAGTAATCTCAGCATCTATTACCTCTCCACTAGCAGAAGAGTTCTCTATTATTGTTCTCCCAATAATGGGTCCTCTATTTTATCAATCATAAGAAACAATTCTTCTTGTAGTTTTTTATATTACGTAACCAACATAATCCTTCTTTATTTTTCATATGCTCAAATCGTAGTTTTGCAGCTTGCTTCTTTTGTTTACTGTTACCTGCCTTACAAAGTGTTGAATAACTACACTGTGTAATTAAGTCTTGGTTATTTCATTGGAGATGTTTGAATAAGTAAACATTGAACCAATAATTATTAGTTGGAGAATCTTATTCATAACTGATTGTTATTCTATTGTAGTGTTCATATTCTTCCTTATACTTTCGAACTCTCTCTTTTATAATATAGGGATCAATATATACTGATTTTTTTATATTTCTATTTTCAAGTTTTACACACAACTCGTAAGCTTCTTTAAATTGTTTGTTTTCAATAAAAAATAATATCTTTTCATGATGACTATTAAATTTGTCTGGGGCAATATTTATAGCAAGATTATATTTTTCTAATGCATTATTGTACATACCTAGTTCATTATATAATTTGGCTAGATTAATAGAAGATCTGATATCGCAGAAACACACTTGAGCCTCTTCCATTAATTGCAACGCTTCATCTGTTTTACCCTTCTTGTATTGAAAATTTGCATACGTGAGCAGAAATCGTCCATTAGTCTTCATAGACGGATACAATTCCTGAAAATCTTGTTCTACATCTCCATTGCTCCGTGATATTATAACAGCTTCTTGCCACTTGTTGAATTTCACCTTCGATTTTATCACATTAGTCAACAAGAATGCTGTCAAGGAAATTAGAATGAGCAGAATTATCCTATAACTGGAAACTCCAACACGAAACTTGATAATTGGTTTTACTCCATTAGAAATAAATGCAACTACTGGAACAATTATGAGCATTAGAGGTGATATGCTAAAGGGAAAATAAGATACCGATATCATTATGAAAGCTACTATTGGATATAGTAAATTGCTTTTTCTTGAATAGTAAAGCAACAAGACAATTAGCACGGTATATATTAACAGACCTAAAATGCCCAATGTGACACCTATATTTAGAAATTCATTAAACGGAGAGTGCACGATATCAGGCGTAATATAATCAGGAATATTATGGGTGGAAAGATAAGAGGCTTGGAATTCAGGATAATGTTTCTCAAAGGCAAAAGCACCCCAACCTTGTGGTCTTTTTATTATCATTAAAACAGAAATGTACCACACAAAAAGGCGACCAAATACAGACTCGGGTCTCCAATAGATTAATGCAAATAAAATAGTTAGACCTATTCCAATAGCTAATATCAATTGACGGAAGTTAATCTTTTTATTGATGCACAACCATACTATGACACACATTATTATCGACAATAAGGCTGTTCGTGCTTCGATAAAAATAAAGAAAAAAATGGTAATGATACCAATTGAGATGTTAAAAGTATTATACCCCTTGATAAAGCATAGTGACAGAAGTAATGATAAGTATGAAGCTAACATATCTGGATTTCCAAATGTGCTTCCATTATTCACTTGGTTATAAAATGAAGGAATAATATTAATTCTTTGACATACGACAATGATTATGTGAGTTATAATTACAATGTAGAAAGGACTGAGTAAGTATTTTTCTTTTGAAATACCATTAGTAATGAGACGGATGCTAATGTATAATAAAAGATATAATAACGGCAGAAAGTTATTGATGAAAAAATTTTCTTTTTGCGTAGTAATAGCTGCTATTAGAATTAATGATGCAATTATATCAATAAAGTTTAAAGCAAAAGTAGAATTGCCATTGATGATGCTTTTCACAAGCTTAATAAATACAATTAGAGATATTAGTATTGATGTACCAAAATTTTTCAGTATAGAGTTTTCATTAATAATACCTTGAGAGTATATCATTGAAACACTTAGAAAAAGCAAAATTATAAGAGGTTGTTTATATACCTTAATAGCTAACATATGAGAATAAACATGATCGAATTAGGGGAAAGTATAAAATTGAGGGGACAAAAGTCCCCTCAATAGATAAATCAAGAGTTAGTATTGGCTATAAAACTGAAAAATAATCAATATGATAAATGGAGAATAGTTAACTATACCTCGAGTATAACTGTACTTATTAAATACAGATAGTCCAATAATTGAAATTCTAGTTGCTATTAGAAAAACTACAATATTCAAAGTTGAGATAAAAAAAGAGTTTATTCTTATGAAGAATTCTATTTCACTGGTCAACTTGAATATGATTTGTAATGGGATTGTAACCAAAATAGCAAATAATGTTGTATATAATATGATAATTTGCACCTGTTTAACTTCTGCTTTTCCATTTAAAACCTTTCCTATCCAAAAAATCATCCAAGATATTGCTTTGAATAGTATGAATGACAAAACAGAACTTAAAACTAAGAGGATAATAACAAGGATACTTGTTGGAACGTCATTATCTTTAATTGCTACGATAGAACTATCATACTTCATAAACCACACATAAAGTGTAATTATAATACCTAAACATATTATATAAATATTTATTCTAGGTTGTGAAATATCATTATCCTCTTTAATCCTTTCAAACTCCTTTTTAGGAGTTCTTATTATATTATATAAATTCATAATCAATACATGTTATATGCAGCTTCTCCTGAGCAGCATACAGAGTTTATTGCACCAATTATTTCTGTTGAGATTGGTTCGCCACTTCCATAATTCACACATCCATCACAGAATCCCATTATATCACTTGATACTACATCATAAATATCATCCTCTGCATCAGAATAGAAATCTGAAACGGTATCCCACCAGCCTTCAATTGCATTTGATGCATCATTAATAGTACCTTCAGTTTCATTCCACAAATATTCTAATGTTGCATCAAGAGCTGTAATGGGGTTTCCCGGTCCAACCCATACGCTTTTTTCTTTTACATTATTTAGTTCCTTTTCCGTCAATACAGATAACATCTCTGGATAGTTCAAAATGAAATACCATTTTTTATAATTCTTTATCCAGTATTGATATGAGCTATATGCAATACTCGTTTCAGCATAAATCAGCTTAGCTTCTTCGTCACTTAAGATTTCGGTAGCTTCTTTATTGATCTCATTTAGAACATCTCTTAATACAAAGATGCTGTCTTGAGAGTATCTTTTGTGTGAAGCTTCAATAATTTGATTATGTAAAATAGCTAATTCTCCATCAAACTCTTTTACTGTTGTAGATTTTAATCTAATATTCTCATTTTTTAAACTTGAATATTTTTCAATCAATTTAATATGTTTTTTAGTTGTCTTGTTTTTAGTTGCAAAAGCCATAGTTGCCTGTGTGCAAATAGAATGAAAATCTACAACCTTACTACTTTTTAAGTGTGTAAACTCATCTGATTCTCTACTTTTAATTATCTCATTCGTATAGCATTTTAATATGTATTCAAGTCCATCATTGTGTATCTTTCCAGCCTCTTGATAGTCATTTGGAATGTCAAGGTCATAATTCAGACCATCATCCGTTTCGCAACTAGACAAGGCGAAAATAAAAAGGGTCAATAAAAGAGTCCAAATGCCTGATTTATTATTGTTCTTTTTCATAATGTAAGTTTTTTAATTTTTAGTTGTTTATGCGAATTAAGGGTTGATTTAAATTTATTTATATCATTGATTATCATAATAATAAGTGCTCGAAAACTTGGTAATCGTACTGAATTTCAGTATCTTAACTGAATATTTCCAAAATTTAGTTAAAAGATGTTACCTCATAATCAAGCACTCAAATTAGTTAATATTTACTGTAAGGTCTGCACCTTATATGATAATCATTTATGTTTTACAGCTCAACGTTTTTCTAATAACAATGAGCCTAATTTTACAGATCAAGAAGTTATTACAATCTTCCTTTACTCTATGATTGAAGAAGAAAGACATACCAATAAGCAAATTCACACATTTGCCGATAGATATCTTCGTAGCTGGTTCCCGTTGTTACCATCATATCCTGCATTTATAAACAGGATAAATAGATTAGGTGAAACCTTCAAGCATCTCTGCGATATTATCTTTACTCAATACTTGCCAGATGATTGCGACACTAGCAAATCTTTATTAGACTCTATGCCCATTATCACATGTTCTGGAAAAAGAAC
>CBFIII010000085.1:0-10834 GCA_965662645.1 Bacteroidales bacterium | reverse complement strand
CAGCTATATCGTATACGCTTACAGTCAACCAATCTGCATCGTTGTAATTGATGCTGCTCCAGTCACCCAACTCAAGGTTGGCATCGTAAAACTCTCCATCATAAATCTTTGAAGTTCGGATAGGGCCATTTTGTGTCACCTTCCAACTGTCATCGCTTACAAAAGTTTGTATGCCGTCGTTAGTCTCTATTTCGAGCTGACAGAGTAAATGAGGACGATGCTCTGGCGTTTTTGTATGGTACCTAAGATTCACACGGCCTCCAAACCATCCTTCGGCCACAGTGGCACTCATCGCATTTTTACCTGCTTGCAACAAGTCGGTCACATCGTAAGTTATTGTGCTTATGCGCTGAGCATAAGGCGTCCATCCTGGAGCCATTATATCATTGCCCACTTTCTCTCCATTGATATAGGCCTCGTACGCTCCTTTTGCAGTGATATAGAGGCGTGCCCTTTTAATTTTGGAATCAACGTTTATTTCTTTTCGAAGATACTGCGGTCTAAAAAGTATCTGTTTATGCCTATCTTTTCCTTTTAATTGATCAGCCGGAAGGCTAATCCATTGACCAATCCAATCACTGTTATGCAACAGACCAAGTTCAAAATTAGCCATTTCGCTCCACTGAGATTCCGTCCCATTCTCGTCCCAAAACTTGACCTGCCAGTAGGCCTTTTGTCGCGATGCAAATGCATCACCCGCATACTTGACGTACAATGTTTGATCCGATTTCACTTGTCCACTTTGCCACAAATCTGCTTTATTGGGCAATAAATCGGGCGAACTAGCCACCACAATTGAATAACTACTCTGACTTAATGTGCCATTAGGCAATTTCCACGAAAATGTGGGTTGCTTATCGTAAAACCCGATGGGATTGGTAAAGCCCTCGCTAATGATTAATGTATTGGGAGATTCTTTTAGGTTCTCAATATCACACGAGTTAAGAACAGAAAGTAAAAAAATACCAATGAAAAAATTTATTGTTTTCATCCTGTTTACTAGATAAAGCATTGGTTTTTGGTTTTTCATAATTTATTGCGTTTTTCTATTTTTTTAAACATTTTACTGTGATAAATATTTCTAAAGTTATTTGAAACAAGTCAGCCATCATCCCGATATACTCTACCTCTCCAAACTGAAGCAAACAACCCTTAATACATTAACCTTAGGACGTATAGACACAACTAACATAGTAGGTAATCTCTATTCCAAATCATTGTTGTCCGGTTAAAATAGATAAGCTCTATAATTGTTTCGTACCTACGGCACTCTAAATTTCACATCAACACTATATGCTACCATACTAACGCTCATAACGGAGCTAAAGAATCCCGTTAGGGATAACAGTATGGTAGAAATAATATACCAAGTCATGACATAAGCCCCGTAGGTGGCGATACATTATATTTATATCATAAACTGCCAGTTACAAGCACAGTTACAAATTTTGCCGGACACTAGTGATTCCAAATCTAATGCTCGGCAGATAGCCATACTTCACCAAATAAACCAGATGGCATTAATTCTGCATCTGGTCTTTTTCCAAGTACATTAATAAACTCCCAGGTTTTACGTTCTTCGCTGGCTTGCTTGTACTGCCACAATAATTGATTCGTCCAATTATTAGTTAGATCAATTTCTATAATATTTTCTCCTGCTTTAGCTGCTTCTGAAATGGATACTGTATAAGGTGTCGTCCAAATTGTGGCTAGCTCAACACCATTAAGTTTAACTTCGGCAATACCGGCAACGTGCTCAAAATTTAAAAACAAAGAGTGCTTTAAATCTTCGACCTTCAAGTTCATTGAAGTTTTATACGAAGCAGTTCCAGAAAAGTATTTAACACTTTCACTTGTAGAGCTTGTCCAATCAAATAGCGCTTGTTTTTCAAGATTAAAGTCTGTTCCTATCCAATCATTTTTAAAATGTATATCCCATAAAACATCCAAATTCTTCACCTTCTCTTTGGATTTAAAATTTAATGCCAGTGATGTATTTTCGTTTACTCCTTTTCCTCCATTCTTAAATACGACAAAGTAACTCTCGTTAACATTAAAATGTAAGGGTACGATGGTACGGTGGTTTTCATTGCTGTATTCTGGTAACTGACGCGTACTGCCATCCAATGCAGACCAGAGTTCTGGGCTTTTATCTTTCACCCTGAAAGAAGCCTCAAAGGAAACGGGCTTATCGCCTTGATTGGTCAGATAATACACCTCAAGGCCTTTTAACTTTCGGTGCACCCATTTAACGTTGACCGTTTCAGGTAGAAGCACATCTTCGAACAGGCCTTGCTTTCTAAGAATGTCATTGATATTATCATTATAATAAACATTACCCTTACCAATTTTATTATGAATCACTTCATTAGAACTTACACTTTTTTTGCCCCATAATTCCTTAACGGTTTCCTGTAACTGTAAATCAGAGTTTGGATATCCCTGTAGGCTTGGTGATTTTTCTGGTGGAGCTCCAATAATTGTAGCTCCTTGCTCAATCAATTGTTTAAGTTTCAATAATAATTCTGGACGCATAGTGTTCCACGGAGGAAGCACCAAAGCCCCATAATTTGCACCACTTTGCAAAACAAGCCTTCCGTCTTTCACTTCCGCTTGCTCCATTATTACCTCTGCATTTATAAAATCAAAATCATATCCTTTGGATAACTCAGGATCAACCCAACCATTCATAACTGGTGTATCCTCACCAATAAAAAAACAAACATCAGCAATATGCTTTCCTTGTTGCAATAAGAAATAGTTCCGTCTTAGATAAGTAATCCATTCTTTACTTTGTAGAAACCAAGTGTTGTTTCTATTAAACTCGGTACCAAACCAAGCGTTAACCCCAGGGTATTTATCGGCATAAGGCTGATGGATATAAACGTGAAGAATACCTTGATTGATACCTTCCGTATAGCTCCAATCTCCCGATTTTTTTAAGCGTGCAGGATTTACTGAATAAGGAATTTCTCGTGATGTATAAGATTCGGCATACACTCTATTTTTACCATAAATATGACTGGCAGATGCGGCTAAACGAGACTCACCACCTTGGCGATGTACCCAAAATTCACCGCCAATTTCATTGGCTCGTCCACCATACTTCAAAAACTCTGATGGAAAACCAAAATGACCATAATTCTCAAGCCACATTGAAATGCCATATTCTTCACATATTTCTCTTAATCCTCCAACATATTCGTCGGCAACCTTATCGGCTATCAACCTACGTAAATCCCACAAAAAACGATCTGATTCTTCAGCAGAGTTTACCACACTTCCGGTCAGGGTGGCTAACCACGGAATTGGACTATAACCATATACTTGTTCAAATGATTCTTGCATATCATCGGTCCAATTTTGAGGCCCTGTTTCATAACTATCAGCAATGACTCTCTTTAACGATTTTCGTTCCTCTGGAGTCATCGATTTAATAAATTTCCCCATATAAGCTTCAAAGTGTGATCGCAAAGCCTTTCGGCTTAATTTATCCACTTCAAGTCCTCTAGCTGATGGCGTTGCTGGTCTATTGGTCTGTCCTGTTGTAGTCATGCCAATGCGCAATATTTTCCACTTTCCCGGTGGCACATTATTCCAGGTCAGAACACTCCCATTAAATCCTGCCGTAAGGTTAATGACCTCATCGAGTTTTAGCACTCCTTCTTGAGAGTTATACTTTGGGGTTTTCCAACGAAAGACATCCCAAGGAGGCGTTCCTCTGTTGGCCATTTTGTTTAGCCATTTTTCTGTGGAATGTTCAATTTTAAATTCTTCGGAAATAGTGATGTCGGCTAATTCGAAATGAGCAGGTACTTTATGAAATAATAGTCTAAACTTAGCAGACTCCATATTATCCAGCGAAATAATCATATCGCCATCAGGAACTGGGCCTCTAGCAGTAAGACTTAAACCATGATCAAACTTAACTTTCTTTAATGAACGATAGTCTCCATCTTCAAATACTTGAACTTCTATATGAGAGACAAATTGCATTTTAGTGGGACTCAAAGTTATACTTCTCGCCAAAATTGGTTCCTTAAATGAAACATCCAAGATGACTGCTTCATTTTCCTTGTTATCAAAGGTGCATACGGTGGTTTTGTCTTGATCTAGCAGATTATGAATAGAGGACGCCTTTACATTTAATGGAACAACATTGGTTTTTTGTTTTGAGACATCGGTCACTGGATACGCCAAAACGGAGACATCCTGAAAAAAGGTTTTTGGCTTTGCTAACACTACCGTCAAGTTACCACCGCCGGAAACTATGGTATCTGAATAGCTTAGATACCTCATGGCTTCTTCTTCCTTAACCCAAGGCCCTCCGGACTGGCTCCATCCAGGAGAATTAAAAAAGCTTATATCCACCCCTAATCTGCTTCCTTCCTTTATGGCATGACGCATACAGTCCCACCACTCTTCACTTAAAGAGGGCGTATTGCCCATTGGAGGGTTAGCTATTAGTCCAAGTGAATTATTGGTTGGTGGTTGATAAAAAATATCTCCGATAAAAACTTCACCGATACCGACCTTTTTCATCGCTTCCAAATCTTTGGTAATTCCCTCTTTGGAAATATGCCCGCTAATAAAATACCAGTAAACACCAGGTTTGGTTGCATCCGGTGGGTTCATAAACCCCTCTTTCAAGCTGGTATATGCTTCCGCAGTTAACTCATCCTTTTTACAAGCAGTAAAAAAGATAGCCACGATAACACATACTAAGGTAATTATTTTCATAAAATATTTATTCTATTCAAAAGAGTGATAACTGTTGTTTGTCAGAGATGTTTCCATCTTAAAATTTGCACACGAAACGATTACAATTCCGTGGTTTTGAACACCACAATACGTACCGGTCCTAGTAAGCCCGAAGGCAACAATTCCGAATCTTTTCCCCAATGTTTGTAGGCAGGAAAAGTGGTGCGTTGTGTTGGTCGTTCAGTATCGTTAATTAGCCAATCGGGCCATTGCTTTATTCTGTTTCCTTTTCGCTCATAGTCTAACGGCAACTGTTCGTCGCCTATCAAACGGTTGGGCCAAAGGTTGGTCACTCTCACTTCAAGCGTATTGATTCCCTCTTTTACTGCTTGATCCATATTTATTCTGAAAGGAGCTTTCCATAGGATACCTAGGTTTTGTCCATTCACAATCACTTCAGCAATTTCTTTAACACTCCCTAAGTCTAATTCCAAGGAAGTGCCCCCCTTCAGCAAAGCTTTTGAAAGGGTAAACTCTTTGGTATAAGTTGCAGTACCCGAGAAATAACGAATGGCATCATTAGTAGACTCTGGCCAAGATATGAGTTGATCAAGGGTTATTTCCTCAACATTAGGAAACTGAAGTTGCCAGTCTTCACTCAATTCAACCGATTCTGGAACAGACTTAACATTAACTGTTTCTATTTTTCCTAGCGAAGTGGTGTAGGTCAAAGCTCCAGGGAAAGGCGTTTTCCAAATGGCTTTACCATTTTTGGAAACCAGTTTGGGCTCTGGCATATTCTGCGTTAATTTAAGCGTACGACCATAAGGCACAGTGATGGTTTTCGCCCCACCTAAGGTTGAATAGGTCACCCGTAAAGCCTTCGCCGTTGTTATTGTGGGTTGGCCTTGTACAAAAGTATCATTAACCGGAATCTCCAAAATGCCTGCTGCCACCTTAGCTTTAACATCATCCGTTACATCGTAAACTGGATGGCCTGGAGGTATGCCGTTTACACCTCTTTCAAATTTGCCAAATACCGCTTTTATTATCTTTAGCTTACCTTTATCACTACCCTCAATTTTTAGCAGTTCTTTCTCCTTAGCATAAGTTTCTAAAGTAGCATCTCCAATGGTGTACTGTACACGAAGCTCTTTATGATACCCCGGCGCAGGGTCGCCTGAACAAAGGTCGCGGTTTGCAAAAATTTCCAATTGGTTGTTCTGCACACTACCGGTCACCTTTTCAGTGACATCAACTAATCCTCCAGGCAAAAATGTTCCGTATTCTGCTTTAATAATATTCAAATCTAAAAGCGATTTGGCTGCGGTATTCTCTACATTCATCGTTGAACTAAGCAAATGCTCCGCTACATTTGCCGAAGGTCTGAACACGACAAATACCGACCCTTCCGCTTCAAACTGAATGGGAATACTTGTGGTACCATCGCCATTATCCTGCCATACTATAGCCTGTATTATTTCTCCACTTTCAGCATTCCACAGCTCGGGTTGCATCCCCGACACTCGAAAACGACAATTTAAAACGCGACTTTCCTTTTGTTTGTTGACCACAAAGTAAATATCTGTGTCTTCTGCCTTTCGGTGGGTAAAATCGAAATCGTCACCACTAAGCTGATCAATACTAACATCAGGCGGCAGCGCACCATTCTTTAAAAAATCTAAGACAGAGATGTCTTTTATTAAGCCTTCGCCCCACAGCTCATCAGCAAGTTGTGCCACTTTCACATCGCTGTTGGGATAACGCTTCAGGCTTGGCGATTTTTTTGGTTTTGCTCCCAAAATAGTAGCTCCACCTTTTGCCAATTCCTCTAGTTTTGTAAGCATTTCGGGTGTAATCCAACTATTCGGGGGAAGTACCAGTGCATTATATGTAGCGCCATGTTCGGTACAAACAAGACCTTCACTCACTGATAACGAAGCAATTTTGTTTGCCCCCACCAAATCATAATCATAACCTAAAGCCTTTATTTGTGGTACCAATAAGGCATCGTTAGGTGAAGCTTCGCCCGTAAACACCAACACATCGGCCACCGTAGTGCCTTGCTGAAGCAGGAACTGCCCCCGGTTAATGTAATCAAGAAATGGCTTCCCCTGTTTCCACCAAGTATTGTGTCGGTTAAAGTCAATTCCAAAACGGTCTAATGTTAATCCCGGAGCTACATCCCATGGCTGATGTGCATAGCAATGAATCACAAAACGGTTGATGCCCTGTGCCCAAGCCAAATCTCCAATAGCTTTAAGCGAGCCAGGATCACGCTGCCAACCACCTTCATCGGTAAATGCTTCAGCCTCTGCAATAGAACTGCCATTTAGTTTGGCAATAGAAGCTACGAATTTCGGTGAATCAAAAAAGGCCAGATGACCACTCCAGAATTCACACAGCACAGCATCTGCATTTGCCCCAACTTGCATGTTATCAAACGGTCCCCAATAAGGTTCTGTAGAGAAAAGCATACCATACTGATGACATCGTTCACGAAAGCGACCGTAATAGTTTTTTGCCATTAAATCGCCAATTGTACGACGAAAATCCCAAAGAAAGCGTTCTGTTTCTTCGCCACTCTCAATGTAATAACCGGCAAGTGCTGGCAAATACATGCTGCAATCGTACGAACGAAGACGCTTAAACTCATCGGCAAAGTTGGCTGTCCAGTTGGCAGTACCCACTTCGTAACTATCCACATGACAATTGGCAACAACGCTTCCAGCCAAGGTATCTAGTTTGTTTATAATTGGCATAATGCCACCTTCCCAAAAAACGTCAACGGCTTCGCTGTTCATTTTATCGCACTCTAGGCCATCTCCCCCATTACTCGGGAAACGATTCTTCGAGCCAGTAGGCGTATGACCCACTCTCAATATGACCCACTCACCTGTAGGCACTTCCCATTCCAGCAATCCTGCCTTTGTTATTTTAGCCGATAAATTGACAATATCCGTTTTCTTCACGATGCCCGACGAAGCAACTTCCTTATCGTCAGGAGCTAAATGATTACGCACTTTACCCGAAAGGGTTTTATAATCTAAATGACTTATACGCTCATTGCTTTTGGGTTTAGGAAAAGCAAGAACAGTAATGTCTTTATAGTAGCCTAATTTAATGCTGGGTTGTGGCAATTGACCTTTAAACACCTGACCTCCCTGTACGGTTAATTCAGCATAAACCACTTCTTGCATCGCATATTCGGGAGTGATAGACGGCCCACCAGTTGAAGACCAACCGGCGCCATTATGAAAGCTAAGTTCGAGCCCCAAACGTTGCGCTTCCAATGCTGCAAAATGGAAAAGATTGAGCCATTCTGGACTTAAATAGCTTGCTGTCCCTGAAGGATGCTGCAAACTGACATTAAAAATCAGTGCGCCTTGAAGACCTATCTCTTTCATAGCTTCCAGATCGGCTGTTATGCCCTCTTGGCTAACATTTCCGTTTATCCAAAACCACATGGTACGGGCTTTCCCCGATGTTGGCAGATTTTTAAAACCTTGTTCTAGCGCATTGTTTTGTGCCTGTCCACCTACTAGGCAACAGTTGATTAGCAAAACTACTAGCAATGATCTTATCTTCATCTTCAACATCAATAAACTTATAATACCAATTTGATTTTAAAATTAGCTCCAAGAGATAATCGTATTATGCCGATGTAGAATTAATTAAGCTATAAAAGCGTAGCGCATTAAAGCTTATTTTAATTCACAATCGGTATAATTCAAAATAATATAGTAATAACTCTACTTATTAATAGCATTCACCTTCCAAGTGCCAGCCTCAGCTTTGAATATCAAATAAGCCTCTTCTTCACCTTCATAGGTAAAGCCCTTGAGTTTTTTAGACTTTCCTTTTTGCCATACCACTTTATCATTTACAATGATTTCATCGTGCTTAGGAATATACACTGTAGCCGTCGTATTTTCTGGTGAAGTTAAATTCAAGGAATAAGTAGCATCCGTTTTGCGAACTTCAAGCGTAATATCACCTTGTACCGAAGGCACAATTTGTTTCACTGAAGATAAGTGTGCCAAATTAGGTTTTACTTCAAAGCTCGTCCACGCCACATCCGTTGCTTTTATGCCTGCTATGTAACGTGAAAGCACATAATTAGGGGCATTCCATGCGTGGTTGTATGTTCCGCGTAACTGAGGTTGATACTTCTCGTATAAAGTCGTCAACCACTCCATATCCACTTGCTCTTGGTAGCGCTGTTGCATACGCAGCAAGCCTTTGTCGTATTGGCCGGTTTTCATAATGGCGGCTTCAGCAATCCATTCCATATGCGGACTAGATTTTTGCACAGGCAATAGTATGCTATCGACTAGTATGTCGTAATGCTCTTCTTTGGCCAAGCCACTAAGAATAGCTAATGCACTCACACGCTCTTCTACCACGCGGTCTTTAGAACCATAGCGCATCCCTTGCCAGTATTCTTTTTCAAAGTTTTCCTTAATGCTTTTAATACGTTCATCGTACCATGCTACATCACCATTTTCATCTAAAGCTAAAGCCATTTTTTTGGCCGCTTTCAAAGCCATATAATACAAGACAACATTGGTTGCTGTAGGATCGGTATCAATGCCCCAATCTACCCAGTTGGCATAGCCTTTTCGGTGGATAGGCAAACCATTATCACCCATCTTCCATATTTTTAAATAGTTCAACACCGCAGGGTAAGCATTCGCTAATGTCGCTTTGTCTCCTGTATTATAATAATACTGCCAAATACCTTGATCGATATACTGCAAGCTTTGCCCCGTCAGTTCACTGCTCTTGCCACGATAAGCTCCAAATCCGGGCGCTAAACCTTGTATGGTATCACCATTGCGGTAAGCGATAGTATTATCTATCCCTTTCTTTAGCAACAAACGCCCTGGCTCATCAAGTGTATAGAATACAGCCCCTGTCTGATCGGCTACATCACCAATCCACAAGCCACGCTCACGGTCAGGACAGTCCATATAATTGTTACGTGCACACACGTAGAGCGTGTTACGCGCCATCCACCATAAACGTGAAAAATAATTGTCACTACATTCAAAAATACCCGTCATTTCACCCACGCCGGTCCATCGGTATTTTAAAGACAAGACTTCTACCCCTCCTGGAATACTATATTCTACATCGTGCCCATTGAACCAAGTATAGCCTTCAAATTCTTGCTCACCATCCTTGGTAATATATGTTGATGTTAACATATTAAAAGGGTTGTCCGTATCCACTACGATAGTTTTGCCCGCCTTACTCTTTACTTTCAGATAGGGTGTTATTTGCTTATTAAATGGTAGTTTAGCACGAATTACCAAAGCCGAATCCGTATGATTTACAAAGGGAAGATTTATTGCTAATAGAGTATCCCCCATTTGTATTTCTAAGGCTTTATAGTCAATCAAACCACGATCGTTCCATTGTGGAATAGCACGTTCCACCATTGCACCCCAGGGGTGAGCATCTGCTACACCTTTTTCTGTAGGAGTATTCCAATTGTTGTCATCAAAATTGGAAGTATACCAAGCGCCTTCAGTCCAATCACCCATGGCTTGTCTGGCATCAAATTTCACATTGTAAGCATTCACACGGTTAGCTGAAGGGCCACCGCCTCCACTTTTAGGATCATAAGCAGGATGTACTTTCATTTTCCAAGAAGCATTGCTATTGAGGCTTGGTGCCCAATCGGCAGACACAAAAAGCCCGCCCTTGCCACTATCTTCGTGCGGCTTGCGCGTACGTCCCCAGTACCACACCAATATCGCGATGGTGTTCTCCCCTTTTTTCAGGTAAGGTGCAAAATCCACCTCATCGTAATAGATGGTATTAGGTGCAGCACCACGGCATAAGCCACCTTCGAACAAGACCTCTTCGCCATTGATCCACAACCAGTATTTGGTATCTACGGATAGTTTTGTCAAAGCCTCTGCTGGCGACTCATCGAGGTTAAAGGTTTTACGAAAGGCGACCCATGTATTGGCTGGGCCATCTTGTTGTTGCCAAATCCATTGAGCTTGCCTCTCTTTTGGAAAAGCAAGTAGCGAACAGAGTAATGTTGCAGTTAATATTATGTATTTTTTCATTATTTATAATTTTAAAAATAGACTTAAAGACGATGGACACGAGACAAGGT
>CBFIII010000084.1:0-10839 GCA_965662645.1 Bacteroidales bacterium | reverse complement strand
CATTTCGTGTAATAATGATACTTTTTACTCTTATTTCTTGTTTGGTTTAAAATTGTTTCTCATCTTTGTATTAACATTTGTTATGAGTAAGATTACACTATAGGTTCAAATATAGCCTATAGCAATATTTTTAATTATTTATAATCCAACCATTTATTAACCAAAACGGCAAACTTATGTTAAAAATTAGACAAGTACTGCTATGCCTACTTCTTGTAGTCGCAAGTATAGCAAACGCCCAGAGCAAGAAAGTCTCAGGGCAAGTTACTTCCGAGGGTGATGGAGAACCTATGCCAGGTGTCTCGATTCTCGTGAAAGGAACAGATGGAGGTGCAATCACTGACAATGATGGTAATTTCGAAGTAACAGTAACAGATAATAATGCTGTATTAGTGTTTTCATTCATCGGAATGAAAACTAAAGAAGTAAAAGTAGGTACAGCTTCGAAACTTAAAATCACTTTATCATCTTCAGCCTTGAGTATGGATGAAGTTATCGTAGTCGGTTATGGAACTACCACAAAGGAATCATTTACTGGTTCTGCGACTAAAATTGATTCAAAAAGCATTGAATCTAAAAATGCTTCAAACATTGCGCAAGCCCTAGCAGGTGAAGCTGCAGGAGTACAAGTCATTAGTGGCAACGGACAACCAGGATCAGCTCCTTCAATACGCATACGTGGTATTGGATCTATCAATGGTAGTAGAGGACCTCTTTACATTGTTGATGGAATGCCAGTACAAGGTGACTTAAATTCAATTGTACCTTCAGATATTGAATCTACTACTATTCTTAAAGATGCCTCTGCAACGGCTATCTACGGTTCTCGTGGAGCTAACGGTGTTGTGATCATTACAACTAAGAAGGGTAAATCTGGGAAAAGTGAAGTTGAAGTTGATGTAAAATATGGTATTAACTTTAAAATGTTAAAAGACTATGATTACATGACAAGTCCTGAGGAATTTATCGAAACAGGATGGCAAGCAGTTTATACTGAAGGAATGCTCGGTGGATCAGCAGATCCTGCAGCATATGCAAACGATTATCTATATCATGATAGATATGGAATTGACACAAAGTATAACATCTGGGATGCAGATGCAGACAAACTAATTGATCCTGCAACAGGAAAGTTCTATGCTGGAATAAATAGGAAATATACCCCTGAGAAATGGAGTGATGAGCTTTTCCAAAATGCAAACCGAACTGAAGCAAATTTAAAAATCAGTGGTGGAACCGAAAAGAATCGTTTCTATACATCATTTAATGTATTAGACGATAAAGGGTATTATTTAAATTCAGATTTTCAACGTTTCTCTGGCAGAAGCAATATTAATCATGAAATTAAAACATGGCTAAAAGGTTCTATGAATACAAGCTTCATGCACTCAGTATCAAATTTTGCAGGTGGACAAGACGAAGATTCTAACAATGGATTTTGGTTTGTAGCCAATATGCCGTCTATCTACCCAGTTTATGCACACGATGCAGATGGAAAATTAGTTCCAGATAATGTTTTAGGAGGCAGTGTTTATGATTATGGTGATGGAACATACGGTACTCGTGGCTTTGCTAGTTTAACAAATGCAGCAGCAAGTAGTAATTATGATGTTGTTCGCCAAACAAGAAATCAGTTTAGTGGTAATGCAAAACTGGAAGCTACATTCTTAAAGGATTTTTCTTTAAGCTCAAACTTCGGAGTTGAATACTTAAATCATGCTTATGATATTTTAGGCAATGCATTCTATGGTGGATCTGCGCCACAGGGTGGTAGTATCTATAAAGTTAAAAGTGACTACTTAGCATACACTTCTACCAATATGCTTCGCTATGAAAAAGAATATGGTGCTCATAATATTTCAGCATTTGTAGCTCAAGAGGCATCTTTTCTTCAATACAAGACACTTAATGCCTTTAAATCGAACCTAGCAGACCCTTTTAGTCTAGAACTAAACAATGCTGTTGTATCATCTCCTTCTGGTTCATACACTGTAGAACAGATGCTTTTGAGTTATTTTACACAAGTAACCTATGATTATGATGGCAAATATTTCTTCCAAGGAGTATTAAGGAGAGATGGTTCTTCTAAGTTTGTTAATGATAAATGGGGTACTTTCGGCTCAGTTGGCTTGGCCTGGATGCTATCAAAAGAAGATTTCATGGAATCGACTTCTGACATCATCGATGAAATTAAAATCAAATCTAGTTACGGTGTAATTGGTGAGCAAGGCGGTATTGGTGCTTACTCAGGATATGATTTGTATTCGGTAAACAACCTTAACGACAATGTAAGTTTATCATGGGATTCAAAAGGTAATCCAGACTTAACTTGGGAGCAATCAAAAATGTTTCAAGTTGGTGCTGAATTCAAACTATTTGATAGAATATCAGGAGGCATTGATTATTACATCAAAAACACTGACAACCTTCTAATCTCAAAACAAGTTCCAATTGGAATCGGTTATGCATCAAAACTAGTTAATGATGGACAGATGAGAAACTCTGGTCTTGAAATCGTTTTGGATATTAGTGTTATAGAAACAGATGACCTTTACGTTAATTTAGGTGTTAATGCAGCCTTTGAAAGAAATGAAATCACAGAAATGCCAATTGACGATGCTACAGGAAAACAAAAACCAATTGACATAAGTGGCTTATATGGCCGTTCTGTTGGTCATTCATTATATGACATTTACACAAAAGAATATGTTGGTGTTGACACAAATACAGGTGCCGCTCAATGGAACAAGTATTATAATGAGGTGAACGGGGTAAAAGAATATATCACTGATATGGAAACTTACAAGAACGATAATAAAGATAATATTGGTACTATCGGAAAAGAAGTAACATCTATATATAGCGAAGCAACAAAATTATTTGTTGACAAATCTCCTATTCCTAAAGTGCGCGGCTCATTCAACTTAGAAGCAGGTTATCGTGGATTTACTATTAACGCATTATTTAGCTATAGTCTGGGTGGTCATGGTTATGATACTAACTATGCTGATCTAATGGGTGATGATTATGTAGGAAATAACAACTGGCATAAAGACATTAAAGGGGCTTGGCAAAAACCTGGTGATATTACAAACATCCCTGCAATCACAAATAACACTTATAACTCAACGACATTAGTTAACTACGGCGATGCTAATCGTGCATCAACTCGCTTTATAACTAGCACAAATTACTTAAGTCTTAATAATGTAGTACTAGCTTATAATTTTAACAAAAACGTATTAGAAAAAATCGGTCTAGACGGGTTAAAGCTATATGTTTCTGGAAGTAATTTATGGGTAGCATCAAAACGTCAAGGTTTTTATCCTAACACTTCAGAAGTTGGTGCTTCATCTCGTTATCAATACACTCCAATGACAAGTATTACTGGAGGTATTAATATTAAGTTTTAATCATTAATAAATAAGATATTATGAAAAAAATATTAAATGCATTTCTAATTTTTCTAACTATAGGAGGCTTTGCTTCTTGTAGTGAAGACTTTCTAGAAACAGAACCTACAGAATTTATATCTTCTGAACAAATACTTGAAGTGGCACCTTACAACCCAACTATTTTTGATGGTTCAGTTTTAGGTCTATACACTTTAATGTATGACTTATATACTGGTGGAACAGATGGACATGATGACTTTGGTCAAAAGGGATATGATATATTAACAGACATGCTTTCAGGAGGAATGGCTATGGCTAGTACCGACTACAATTGGTATGTAAGTTTTTCAAAACTATCTGCAACAGTAGACTATACTAGCGACTATAATTATATGCCTTGGCGTTATTATTATAAAATCATTCGATCTGCAAATACAATTATTGATCAATTAGGTGGAAATGATGCTGTTCCTACAGATGCTGTATTAATGGCATCATTGGGACAAGCTAAAGCTATGCGTGCGCATTCTTACTACAATTTAGCAACAATGTATGCAACTGAGTTTGATCTCAATGCAGACATTCTCCCTCTATATATTACTCCAAGTGATTCAGCTGTAGGCTTGAGTTCTGGAAGTGTGATTTGGAATCAAATCAAATCTGATTTAGAAGATGCTGTAATGCTCCTAGACGGATTCTCTCGAGAAGGTAAATTCCAAATTGACAAGTCTGTAGCTCAAGGTTTGTTGGCCTATACCTACCAAACAATGGGACTATACACAGAGGCAGCTGCTACTGCTAATGATGTAATTATAGATTATGGTTACAAGATGCTAGAAATGGATGAAGTTTTAACAACAGGCTTTAGTGACGTTATTTCTGATTCTTGGATATGGGGTATGGACTTGACTCTTGATCAAGGTTTAGACCTTGTATCTTGGTGGGGACAGATGGATGTATTTACATATAGCTATGCAGCTGTTGGTAACACAAAAGTTATAGACGCTGGCCTATATGCAAGTATTGATACTACTGACATTAGAGCTCAATGGTTTGGCGGTCATCCATGGTACGGTTATGCAGGCACTCCGATAAATAAATTTTATCATTCAGCAAGAGTAATGATGGGCCAACGTGAAGTGACTACCGATTATGTATATATGCGTGTAGAAGAAATGTATCTTCTTAAAGCTGAAGCCGAAGCTTTTGACAATAAAGATGTTGACGCTCAAAATACACTCTTTGCATTAGTCTCTCGACGAGATACTTTCCCTAATTATGTCAAAACCCTAACAGGTCAAGATTTAAAGGATGAAATCTATCGTCAATGGAAAGTTGAAATGTGGGGTGAAGGAAAAAGCTTTACTGCTATGAAAAGAAATAAATTAGATGTTGTCCGTGAAGGACATCTAAATCTAAATGGTATAGCAATACCATTTAATGATGATCGCTTAACATTTGATATTCCTTATCAAGAAATAAAAGACAATCCTTACATTAACAAGTAAGCAAGAACAATATTTATTAAGAGAGCCATCATATGATGGCTCTTTTTTTTCTTATTTTTGTAGAATAATTACTACGTCAATGAGAAATAATATCATCTTAGCTGTACTCATTCTTTTTCTTTTTTCATGCAAAGAGGATGATAAGATAGACAGCACAACTGAAACAGCGATTCCGATAAGCACAACTACAGTGAACAATTGGATTAAAAGTATAATGGAAGAAGTGTACCTATGGGAAGATTTGATTCCAAGAGGACTACAAGCGTCAAAGGAAGCAAACTCTGAAACTTTCTTTAAAAAATTCATATATGACGAAGAAGACCATTGGTCATTTATAAGTGATGACTACTATGAAACATCAAATCTATTTAGTGGTGTAACTACCACAGGAGGATATGAATTCATCTTAATGATCTATGGTGCCAATCAAGTGATGGGAGTTCTTGAATACGTCTTACCTGAAAGTCCAGCAGCTCTTGCAGGATTAAAACGAGGGGATATTTTCATACAAGTAGATGGTGTAACATTAGATTATGATAACTATTACAAGATATTAACTTCTGGGAATATAAGTTATTCTTTAGGCATAGGAAAACGAATAGACCAACATGTGAGCTTTGATTACAGCGTTAACATTACTGAAGTTGAAGAATTCCAAGAGAATCCAATCTTCTTAGATACTGTATACACTATTGACAATAAAAAAATAGGCTATCTCATATACAATAGCTTTCTAGCAGAATACAATACCCAAAAATCTGAGGTCTTTGCAGCGTTTAAAAGTGAAGGCATAACCGATTTGATTATAGACTTACGTTACAACGGAGGAGGTAGTGGAGCGGCGAAAGAGCACTTAGCAAACATGATAGCACCACAATCAGCTATAGGCGATATTTTCTCAAAAGAACACTATAACGCTCTTTACAATGATTATTTTGAGAGTAAATACGGTGCAGATTATCTCAATACTACAATTAAGTCAGATGATAATAACATCAATCTTAATGGAAAACTTATTGGATTAGTCTCTAGTGGTACAGCCTCAGCAAGCGAAGGTTTGTTAAATGGATTGAAACCACACGTAGATTTAACTTTAATTGGAGATACCACACACGGAAAATACACGGGTATGTGGGTACTAGCTAATCAAGATTCTACTTGGGCTATTGTTCCCATAGTCGTAAAATCAACTAATAAAGATAATGAATCGGTACGTGGAGGTATGATTCCTAATATTGTATTAGATGACGATCCATTAGATGGCTATCAGCTAGGAGACATAGAAGAAACCATGCTAGCAAAAGCAATATCGGAAATAACAGGTCAAACGCCTAGTACTCGGCATACAAAACAGCACTTCGAGACTAAAACGATAGCACGCTTTAAAAATGGCCAACTAGTTAAACCAGCACTAAATATTGCAAAAATGCCACCTCCTAGAAACTTAGTCCTAGAATAAGTTTTTAAACCATATCTTAAAGCGCTATATTAAAACATAGCGCTTTTTTTGTACCCTAAATTTAAGCCTAGCTAAACAATATATATAAAGCATACAAACAAAAAAAACAATGTAAGCAAAACTACAGTATAGAATAAGGACATTTAGAATAGGTACACAAGTCTTGACAAAAAGTTAAGCTTTAGCTTTGCACAATGGAAGGAGGTAAAGCAGGCATTAGCTCCTTAAGCTATTTCTCACAATGAATCCACCTTTTTGATGAAAAGCATAAAAGTTAGTGAAGAGCATATCATAAATAAAACAATAAACAATCAGACTTTAAACCTACAAGAAACACTATCGTATAACAAACTAAAAACACATCTCAGGATAACTTGTTCTAAATAGTTTATAATTAGAAGGTTTAAGAGAAGTAATAGTTTGCCTCCAGTAGTTCTTTTAAAATTATAATAAAGTTCACTACTTTTTGTTCACAAATACAATACGAAATATCAACAGCACATAATGGTGACTTAAAAGGCTATAAATCCAGTCCTCAAAAAACTCCTATTATTCCCCATCCAAAAACAGACTAGAGCCCGTAAGAACTATTTCTTCATCTTAAAATACATACGTCCTAAGCCTAAACGTTTTCATAGTACAAATACAGAACATAACTATATAAATAATTCATTTATTGCAACTTTTATCAAAGTTAACCATGGTGGATAACTAAAAAAACCCATTCCTCAAAAAAGAGAAATGGGTTTAAATATTTACATTACAGACTAGTCCTTGAATAATTTACTAGACGAAATATTCTTTATCTCTGCAATTTCCTCTAAGGCATCCATATCAATCTCTTTCTTATTACCTACAATGGCAATAGAGATGTTTTTTCCTTTAAGGTTCTCTTCATAAAATTTCACAATGTCATCAAAAGTCATGACTTTATATTCTGGGATCAATATTTTGTTTGGATCCTCAGTATAACCTTGCGTTTCCCAATATTCAACATTTGCACTCAAGTTACGAAAATTAGGCTTCGAAGATAAAGAAGCTTGCTCTAGGTAATTCTTGATATTCTCCATACGTTCTGGTTTCTCAGGCATGTCATCTATCAAAACTAAAAACTCACGAAGAGCATCAACAGCCTTATCATTTTGAGTTCCAATACTACCAATAAAATAAGCTGGATTATTATCCAAAGCTGGCGTCACATAAGAAGCTCCTGCAGAATATGCAAATGAACGAAGCTCACGCAACTCCTGCATTACTAAACCGTTAAAACCACCACTAAAATACTGATTAAAGGCATCAAATTTAGCCTCCTGGTCTTTAGTGTAATTATCACCCTTAGCAAATAAAATGATATCACTTTGTGATGCATCCTTATTATTGATAAAATAAATAGTCCGTTCACTTGGAGCTATAACAGGACGAACATAAGGAGAAGTAGATGCTTTCAAACCTGATGAAAAAGGAAGACTTCTATTTATAACCGTTTTGAACTCATCAAAAGATTTCTGTCCTACATAATGTACTGAAGTTTCATAATGAGTTGCCTCAATAAATTTAGCTGCTAATGAACTTAAAGTTAAGTCTTTAATTTCTGCAGTTGTCATACGTTTCAATTGTGGCGAATTCTCACCATAACGTGTATAGTTAACCAATGCTGTGAATTGAGCATCTTTCGTTTTCTTCTCAGTATAACGTCCACTTACAGCACTAGAAAGCACGCGATCAAATTGTTTCTCGTCAAGAGCTGGCATCAAATATAATCGGGCTAAAAGTTTACAAGCCGCCTCAAGATTTTTTTCTCTTCCCTGTAAAGACACATAAGTATAACTAGCATCATTATAAAATGCATAAGAACAACCTAATTTACTGAATTCCTCTTTCAGTTCTTGAGGTTCGTATTGAGCCATAATGCCAGCAGAATTCATAAGAGAAGTCGCTAATCCAATAGCAAGAATCTCCTTAGATCCAGCACCAAATTTAATCTCCAGTGAAAAAATATCATTCATAGGGTTTTGCGTATAATAGAGTTTAACACCCTCTGCCACTTCACCTATTTTAACATCCTCACCAAATTCGATAAAATCTTCTTCTAAT
The DNA here is from genome assembly GCA_965662645.1 of Bacteroidales bacterium. Lineage (GTDB taxonomy): Bacteria > Bacteroidota > Bacteroidia > Bacteroidales > UBA5342 > UBA5342. Next base: position 2,383 of record CBFIII010000084.1, on the reverse strand, counting down.
GTGCCCATAGGTACCGTTTGCAACTGTTCAGCAAATTTAGATTTCTCACCTGCCGATGGTACTATTGGATCAATTTCAGGTTTCTTAATCTTATCCTTTGGTGTTGAACCTTCCAAGCTATAAAACTGCAAATAATTATCACCAATATATTTCTTTGCGACTTCAACGATTTGCTCTTTAGTTATTGCAGCTATTTCTTTTGGATAGTTTTCTAGATAATCTAAACTTTCATCCATTAAGAATAATTCAGCTAACTCCATACCTGCGCTGCTTGGTGATTCCTTCATCAATTCAAAGTCCATTAGCATCTCAGCTTTTACCGACTCAACTAACCAATCATCAAATTCGCCATTTTTTAATTTCTCTAATTGATTTTCAATCAATTTTTCTGCAGAAGAAATAGAATTAAATTTATAAAGCTCCATATTAAAAGTAGGGATCGCTTGTATAGTTAGATTTCCTGCCTGTTTACGAGAGTCGCTATAAGCCCCAATTTGTAACAAATCGCCATCCAAAGCTAATTTATCCAAAAGGCCTGTCTGGTTAACATTAGAAAGCACTTTCGCCATCATCTCAACAGATGTTTCATCAGCATCCCCTACTGGTACTGTAGTATAAGACCAAAAACCTACTGGTAAGGGAGAACTTTTAACTTTCACGACCTCTTTACCATCAAATTCTTTTATAGGATATGATTTATGCACTGGTGCAGGCTTTGTTTCCCAAGCACCAAAAGCTTTCTCAATCATAGGCTTGGCAGCAACAGCATCAAATTTCCCTGAAAGTACCAAAACCATGTTACTTGCCACATAATTGGTTTCATAAAAAGCTATTAAACTTTTCAATGAAGGATTCTTTAAATCATCGGTATAACCAATAATTGAACGCCCATAAGGGTTTTCAGATCCAAATAAAGCTTCATGATACATTTCACCTAGAACTGAGAATGGATCATCAGCATACATATTCTTTTCTTCATATACATTTTCAAGTTCTGCCTGAAAACCACGAAATACGGTATGCTGGAAACGATGAGCATAAAGCTCAACCCAACGTTCTAATTGAAAAGCGGGAAAAGTATTATAAAACACGGTATAATCATAACCTGTTCCAGCATTAAGACCTGTACCACCCATACCTTGTACAAGATTAGCAAAGTCATTACTCACGGTATATTTACCCGCCTCTATAGAAAGCACATTGATTTCTTTAGCTATCTTTTTCTTGACTTCAAGATCTTCGGTAGCTCTCATATCTTCAAACTTCTGAATGATTTGTTCATAAAGAGGTTTTTCAGCTTCCCAATTGATAGTTCCCATATCTTGGGTTCCTTTAAAAATCACATGTTCAAGGTAGTGAGCTAAACCCGTAGTTTCAGATGGTTCGTTATAAGACCCCGCTTTCACGGCAACCACACCGAATACATCGGCAGCTTCTGGATTAGAATTTAGAATAACTGTTAACCCATTTTCTAAGGTAAATTGGGTTACCTCTTGAGCACTCATCATTGTTTGTGCAAATAATACTCCAAGTAAGAGTAACATTGCTTTTGTGATAGTCTGTCTCATTCTGTAAATTGATTAGTTAGGTATAAAAATTAATTGGTATAAAAATTATGTTGTCTGCATTTCTTTTGAAACTAATAAACAAAGGTAAATAATAATTGTTATTATAAAAGACTTATACTGTAAAACTTGACAGCAATAAGGGTTTTCACCTCAACATAAGATGCAACACTTAAACTTCTATAAAACTCGAACAATGGACACCATAAGCCAGATACTCAAATTCCTCAACAGACAAAATGAAACAACAATCATTGAAATCGATTCTACATTCCAACGGGTAACGAACTCTGAGATTAGTGAAATTAGTGAAGAACACTATAAAACACAAATAATTTGAATATATAAATCAAAACAAGTAAAATTGCATAATAAAGATATTTAATGCACAAGAAAATGAAACACTACATAAGACTATTCACTTATCTCATTCCACTTTTTTTTCTATCGTGCGAGGATGACGAAATATCAGAAGAAGTCAAGTCGCGGAATTTATGGATAAAAGATATTATGGAAGAAGTTTACCTTTGGGAAGATGAAATACCCGAAGGCCTGAATCCCGACACAGCATCAAACTCCAAGGATTATTTTAAGGAATTTGTTTATAAAGACGACTATTGGTCATGGATAAGTGACGACTATTATGAAACAGAAAAACTTTACAGCGGCATCACCACCACTTCAGGCTGTGAATATAACTTAAGTCTTATTGGTGATAATTACACGGTTATTGGCATAGTGGAATACGTATTACTGGGGAGTCCTGCTGAAGAATCTGGAATAAAACGCGGCGACATCTTTACGCAGATCAATGAAAC
>CBFIII010000083.1:0-11033 GCA_965662645.1 Bacteroidales bacterium | reverse complement strand
TTATGCCGATGTAGAATTAATTAAGCTATAAAAGCGTAGCGCATTAAAGCTTATTTTAATTCACAATCGGTATAAGAATTCAAATCATCCCAGTATTTTTTCATCAAGAAAAGAAACACATCCAATCACGAACAGAATTCACATAAAAAAAGCCGTTCTAAATAGGATTCAGAACGGCTTTTTATGTACAATAAAATCACTAAACTTTAGGTCGTGGTTTAGTGTTGTTAGATTTGTTTTTATGATCTGGCTTATTAAATCTTTTAGTTTTATTTTTTCCTTTAGCATTATGAGGTTTACCATTGCGGGGACCACTAGAACGCTGCTTAGCTCCCAAATAGACAGGAGCATCACCTAAAAACCCTGGTAAATTGGCTTTATCAACATCAGCTTCTATTAAACGTTCTATGTCTGCAAAATCTCTTTGTTCTGAAGGTATGATGAACGTGTAGGCTGAACCATCAGCACCTGCTCTTGCAGTACGACCAATACGGTGTACATAACTTTCAGCATCGTGAGGCACATCATAATTAATAACTAATTCAATATTATCAACATCTATACCACGAGCTACAATATCAGTACCTATCAATATTTTTAATGAACCACTCTTAAACTTATTCAAGGTATCTTCACGCTGATTCTGATCCAGATCAGAATGCATCTCTGCAACATCCAACCCTTCTCTTTTCAGAAAACGAGCTAAATCTTTAACGGTACTTTTACGCGAACAAAAGATGATAACACTATGACGATCACGTTTCGTAAGAATATATTTTATAAGAGGATCTTTCTGATTATCATAAACAACAAAAGCTAATTGTTTAACGTTTTCAGCTGGTTTTGAAAGAGCAATAGCAATCTCTTCAGGATTGTGTAATAATTTTTTAGCCATCGTCTTAATACGAGGAGGCATCGTAGCGGAGAATAATAAATTCTGACGATTCTTAGGAAGCTTAGCAACAATAGTCATAATGTCTTCATAAAAACCCATATCCAACATTCTATCTGCTTCATCTAATATCAAACACTCTATATCGGAGAAATCAGCATATGCCATATTGCTATGTGCAATCAACTTACCAGGTGTACCAATAATAATATCAACACCATTAATAAAGGCAGCCTTTTCATCAGAAAAACTATTAGAATCACCCCCACCATATACAGGAACAGATGAAACATCTGTAAAATAGGAGAATCCTTGCATCTGTTGATTTATCTGCACAGCTAACTCACGAGTAGGCACAATAACTAATACTTTAATCTTACGAGATAATTGAGGTTTACGTAGTAATTTCTCTATTACAGGTAAAAGAAATGCTGCAGTCTTTCCCGTGCCAGTCTGTGCCGAAGCAATCAAATCACGGTTATTTAATATAACTGGTATAGCCGCTGCTTGTATTGGTGTTGCCGTATCATACCCCATGGATTCAATACTCTCCAATACACCTCCAGTTAATCCTAATTCTTTAAATGTCATAATCTTATTTTTAATCCGCATAAAGTGTATTTACCATGATCTCTACAATATCTACAAAGTCATGAATAGTAGGACTTGATGCTTTATTTTGATTTACAGCTACAATCTTTTCATTACGTGTTGCTGCTAATTCTGGATACGATTGCCATTGGCGTTTTTCGCTCAATGACAATGCAGGCATAATGGAAATGAAAATAGCTTGCGGATTACGCAAGATAACACTTTCACGTGTTACTGAACCATGTTCAATATCCTTGTAACAATTACTTGCTCCAGCTTGTATAATATAATCATTAATAAAGGTATTAGCAAGAGCAACAAAAATGGGCTTAGCGCCAATCTGAAACATAATATCCATTTTAACACTAGGATTTATCCTCTTTTGTACCTCACTTAATCTTAATTTTGCTTTTTTTACTTCTTTTTGTGCTTTATCTAAACAACCTACACTTTCACCTACAAGTAACGCATTATTACACATCACTTCAAAATCAGTAGTTCGATTTATAGCAATAACATTAAAATTCAAATCCTTTAATGTCTTAACACTCTGAGCACTTGTTAAAGTAGAAACAAATATAATATCAGGATCTAATTTTAAGACTTCCTCAATATTTACATTTATTGCATCTCCTACTATAGGTTTTGAATCGGCCAAAGGGCACCACTTAGTACAACCAACAACTTGATCTTGTGCCCCAAACATAACTATTGTTTTGGTAACAATAGTGGATAATGAAACAACTTTTACTTGTGCAATTAACCCAAAAGTAAAACACAAGCAGAATAACAATAACGATTTCCTCATTAATTTCTTATTCTATAAATTTAAAATCATCTCCTTTAGTCACTTTCTCACAATAGCAACAACGCAAAGAAGTAGGCTCTACATCTAACACATCGAAACGAGGAGTAACATTCTCATTATTTGTTATACATACAGGATTCTGACATTTAACAATACCATTAATAGAATCAGGCATTTTTACATTATGTTTCTCTATCACTTCATAGTCTCTTATCACATTAAGAACAGCATGTGGAGCAAAAAGAGCTATTTTATCAATATCTGATTCTTGAAAAAAAACATCAGCAATTTTTATGATAGATTTCTTACCTAATCGCTTACTATAAAGATTAGTCCCAAAAGTAATCATCTCACCTGTTAGCTGATCCAATTTCAATATATTAATAACTTTAAACAAAGCATCTGCAGGGATGTGATCTATCACAGTACCATTAACCAAAGCACTAACTACAAGTTCTTTTTTCATAGTAATTAGAAATTATATATTATTTAAGCATTAAAAATACGATTTTTCAGACTAACGATGATGATAAGGTTCTCCTTTTAATATAGTCATCGCCCTATAAAGCTGCTCTACAAATATGAGACGAACCATTTGATGTGAAAAAGTCAACTCTGAAAGCGCAACCTTAGCATCTTTCCGTTTATATACATCAGAAGAGAAACCATAAGCACCTCCTATTACAAAAACAAGCTTTTTGCACCCTTGCAACATAAAAGAATGAATGTAGGAAGAGAATCCTTCTGAACTAAAACATTTACCATGTTCGTCTAACAAAACTAAACGATCCCCCTTATTGATACGTTGAAGAATCAATTCGCCTTCTTTTTCCTTTAACTGTTCTTGTGATAAAGATTTTGCATTTTTCACATCTGGGATAATGGTCATTGAAAAAGGCAAATAATGCTTTAATCGTGAAATATACTCATCAATACCCGTTTTAAGATAAGAAGCATTAGTTTTACCAACAACGATTAATTCTAAATGCATAGGACTATTTACAAAAAAAGGCATTCAAAACTGAATGCCTTCTTTACTATTTAATAAATTTCTTAAAGATCTGCTGAACGATTACGTGCTGAATAATTTATCTTTAAAGCACTCGCTTTTCTTAAAGCCTGTTTTACATCCGTAATAATACCCATCTTAGTCTGAGAATCAGCTTTAATTGAAACAGTCATCTTAGGACGATCTGCCTCTTTCAAACTTTCACGTTCTGTTGCAATATACGCCTGAATATCATCAGGTGTTGCAAAACGATCATTCAACTGAATACGTGGTTCCGATCCCAACTTTGCTTTATATTGTGAAGTTGGAGGACCAATATAGATAAAGCTTACTAACGACTTCTTTTCCAATTTTTGAATCTCTGTTGCTTCTGGATACTTCATGGTAACCAAATATGTGGTTTCCTTCATGGTAGTTGCTACCATAAAGAAAAACAAAAGCATAAAGATAATATCAGGTAGAGAAGATGTATTTAAAGCTGGGATTTCTCCCTTGTCATTTTTCCTAAATTTAGCCATAATTAATTTGTTATTTTAGGTTCTGATTCAGAAATACCCATTTTATATATTTTCTTTACAGCTTTTTGCTGATCTTGATTAAGATCATCATAATTCATTCCCCATTCAGATTGAGAAAAATCATCACGCAACTCATTATAAGCTGCCATTAACTCGTTCTGAACAGCTATATAAGTAGCATAACTTGTTTGATTATCATTTTGTAGAGATATTACAGCAAGTTTACAAATAAGCACTTCACGCTGTAATTCTTCTATGAAAATCATTTCTTTTCTAGGCAGAGTCTCAGAATTTTCCTTATTGTCAATAAATTCTTTTGCTTTTTCTTTTAACTGTGATAAAGCAAGAGGTTCACCCTCAACAAAGAGTTTATCTTGACTGTTTACCAATACAATAAAAGTATTCCTTTTATTTACTGGTGGTGGCTCTTCAGCATTTGGCTCAGGCATAGGTGGCAACATTCGTCCTAATCCTGCATCGGTATCCATCGTAGTAGTTACTAGGAAAAAGATGAGTAATAGAAACGCAATATCGGCCATCGATCCTGCATTTATTTCTTGAAGTTTTCGTGACATAATTCCTTATAATTAGATAAATCTAACGTATTGCTTTAATTGTTCCAGTCACTAAGGTTGCTAAAACTGTAATTACAGTCATTGCATAAGTTGTGAATAAACACACATCTGCCGCAATCAACCAAATACCCTGATTACTAGTTCCAGTATAACCTGGAAGCGCTAATAGAGTCCCATCAGCAAAGATAGATGATATATATACAACAACAATAATGCTTAAAGGTCCTAAAAGCGATTTCATTGAGCTTTTTGGATCGTGAAGAAAATCCTTCACGAAGTTGGTCAAGGATAATCCAAATGTAACCAAGACAGCTATTGCTGCAAAAACAAATGTTGAATTCAACAATAAGTCAGTGTAAATAGGCTCATCACTATCTGGGTAATATCCACCAACGAAAAACACAACAGCAACCACCACAGAGATAGCTAATAAAGCAATCTCTAAGACCCTTGATATTTTATTTTCAATTTTCATTTATTTGATATTTTAAGATTCTAACTCTTACGATTTCAACTTCTAATTACTTCTGCTTTGCGTTATATTTCACAACGATATCAAGAAGAGAAATTGATGAATCTTCCATATCATTCACTGTAGAATCAATAAGCGATACAATGTAGTTATAGAATACCTGTAGAATCGTTGCCACAATCAAACCAGTCACAGTAGTCAAAAGGGCTATTTTGATACCACCTGCAACAATAGTTGCTGAAATATCACCAGCTGCCTGAATCATATCAAATGCAGAAATCATACCGATTACAGTTCCCATAAATCCTAAAGAAGGAGCAATAGAAATAAATAGTGAAATCCAAGAAAGACCTTTCTCTAAAAGTCCCATCTGAACGCTACCATAAGAAGTCACTGTTTTTTCTACAACATCGATACCTTCATCCATACGAGAAATACCTTGATAGAAAATTGATGCTACAGGACCACGAGTATTACGACATACTTCAAGAGCAGCTTCTACACCACCTGTGTTCAATGCATCTTCTACGGCTTCTAATAATTTCTTAGTGTTTGTTGCCGATAGATTAAGGTAAACAATACGCTCAATAGATAGAGCTAGACCAAAAATCAAACATAAAACAACGATACCCATAAAACCGGCACCACCTTCAATAAATTTCGCTTTAATTACTTTGTGAATACCTACAGGCGCTGCTGCTTCTACATCTGCTACTACTTCTGTTGCTGTTGCTGCTGCTGCAACAGTATCTGCAACTATAGTAGTTGTGTCTTCAATCGCTTCATCTTGTGCCATTACATTAGCTGGAACAGCCATGCTTAAAAATCCAAACACAGTCAAGAATGCTAATACTTTTTTCATCGTTTTATAAATTTATTAATAATAAATATTTGGTTTAAAATTTGCGCTCAAAATTACACTTTCTTTTTCTATTACAAAAGAAAGACTCATAAATTATCCTTAGATGATAGTTTCTTTTTTTTTATAAACCGATAAAAAGCTTATATTCAACAATTAAAGAATTACTATTATCTATATATTTTTTATAAAATAATCACTTCTGATGCCTCATGCCGTGAGGTTAACTTCACTTCATACTGCTTATCTAAACATTTAAAGACTTCTGCCGCTTTTTCTGGCGTATTATTTTCGCCCGAAAGATGAGATAACAAAATATATTTCAATCCTTCTCCTCCCTCTTGTTGAACCAACTCTAACGCTTGATCATTAGACAAATGACCTACATCTGATTTTACACGCATTTTTAGAGGATAAGGATACGTCCCATTTTCTAACATATCAACATCATAATTAGACTCTAAAAAGACAGCATCACATTGTTTAAAGTGTTCTCGCACATTATTGCATACAGATCCAATATCAGTCATCACACCTATACTAACGCCTCTTACTTCAACCCTAAAGCTACAAGGATTAGCAGCATCATGATTTTTCAAAAAAGGATGAATGGTGATCTCTCCTATATTTAAAGCTACTCCTGGAGTAAAAATCCCATACTGTCCAGGCCGATAAGGATTCCACATATCATCAAAAGTACCCTTAGTCATATAAGCAGGTACTTTTAAAACTTTTGACAATACTTTAACACCTCTGGAATGATCTGCGTGCTCATGAGAAATAAATACACCTTTTACCTTAGCTGCATCTAAGCCTCGCTCTTCCATCCTCAATAAAATTTGCTTACGGCTTATTCCAGCATCTACTAAAATAGCTTCATCTTCAGTTCCAATATAATAACAATTCCCATTACTACCTGAAGCTATTGCACATATTTCGATCATCTACTTAACTAAAATCCAGAGATCTGGATATTTCTTAATATTTTCACCACTCACGCGAAGAGCAATGTCTAAAGACGGAAATCCACCTAACGACACCGCTTCAAATCCATTATAACGATCAAAAATTTGAGCACCATAATTATCAGAACGAAGAGCTTTACTTAAAGCCACCGCATTTTTATGTTCTTTAAAAGCTCCAATAATAATATTGTATCGTTCCTCTCCTTTAACAGAAATATTTTTATCTGCAAGAATATAAATACCACTTAAAGTATCTTCTGTAAGTGGCAACATCGCAAATTCCACATTACTACTTACAATATCATTAGACGCTACTTCAATATTCTCTTCAGTAACATCCTCGTCAACTTCTTCAATATCTCTAGTAGAATCTCTTTTAAAAACAGCAGATATACGTTTCCACACACTCACTTTTTCTAAATCATCTCCTTCTATAATATCATCAACCATCTCTGATACCACTACTTCTTGATTTTGTTTTAACTCATCAACTAATTTTGGTTTCAAGAATAAGAACCAAGTTACAACAAAAAAGATGATAACAACGACAACAATAAGAGGAATAAGATATTTATTTTTACCAGACACAGCTCTATTTCCTTTTTTTGCAGCCGGTACATCAGAGCTTGAATCTACAACAGGAGTAGTATCAACATCACTAGAAGGATCTACATCATTATTTGAATCGTCTTCTGCTATTTCAAGAGCACTATTAGGTGTTGAACTTATTGTTTTATCTTCCTTATCGTTTTCTGGTTTTTGAGACTTATCATCATCCACCTTAACATCTTTAGTCTCTACTGAAGCTACTTCTAGCTTATCCATGAAGCGGACATTCCCTTTTCTATCTTTAACCAAAAAACCAAGTTTCTTGATTTGAAAAGAACCTTTCTCATCTAAGACTACATTAATATGCTCAACCTCTTCCCTAATCAAGTGCATAGCTTGATCCTTATCTACCCCCTCACCCTCGGAAACATGCGTCGCCAACAAATCATCATTAAACTTAAGGAATCCGTTAAAGGAGACTACATCACCAGAGGATGTTCGTTTCACAACAAATCCTCCGAAATCTGGAATAATAACACGTTTGTTATCTTTCAAAAGTGTCTTAAGGTACTTATCAATCATATCTATTTTTTTAGCACTGCAATATTACTAAAAATTTGAACAAAACACACAATTACACTGTTATGTAATTTAAAAACGATTTCTTTGCAAGACAATTCAGAGTCACATGAAAATATATATTCTCCCCATAATATTTCTTTTTCTTCTTATTTTTGGAGTAGATTACTCACTCGCCTTTTATTTAAAAAAGTTTAACCTCTTTTTCAAACGTAAAGGGAGAAAATTGATCTTTTGGATAATTCCTGTTTTTTTATGTTTTTCTTATCTATTATTGATTATAATTATTAGTAAAACCTTTATCACAGATAAATGGCAACAATATTTCATGTTGACAAATGGACTTTTAACAATAATCTACATCCCCAAATTAATTACTATTCTTTCCTTTTTTATAATAGATAGTATATCTTTTATCGCAAAAAAAAGGAATCAGACTAAAGCTCCATCAATAAAAAATAAAAAATCAATTTCTCGAGCTCAATTTCTCGGCATGATCGGTACTATTAGCAGTTTAATACCCTTCTCTGCATTAATGTATAACCTCACCAAAGGGCGTTTTAATTTCAAAATACATCACGCAAATATTAATATCAATCATCTAAATAACGACTTAAGAAGCTTACGCATTGTGCAACTTTCAGATATTCATCTTGGTAGTTTTAATAATAAATACGATCAACTCGAAAATGTAATGCATCAGATAAATGAACTAAAACCGGACCTCATTGTATTAACTGGTGATTTAGTCAACAATTTTGCATCAGAAGCCGATGGATGGCAAAACGTATTCTTAAAACTAAAAGCAACAACTGGAAAATATGCAATTTTGGGCAACCATGATTATGGTGATTATAGTGACTGGAAAACAAACGCTTTAAAAGAAGATAATTTCAACAAAATAAAACAAGCTTATAAAAAGCTCGGATTTACGCTACTCTTAAATACAAATGAAACAGTAAAATTTAACAATACATCCTTTTCTTTAATAGGTGTCGAGAATTGGGGACATCCTCCATTTCCTCAATATGGTGACTTACAAAAGTCAATGACAGGAGATTTAGATAATTTTAAAATACTCATGACTCACGACCCTGACCATTGGGAAGCTGAAGTGCTAAAACATACAAATATAGATCTATGTCTTTCGGGGCACACCCATGGCATGCAAATAGGTTTTAAATTTAAAAACAAAGTATGGAGCCCCGCAAAATGGAAGTATAAATATTGGGGAGGTTTATACAAAAATGAAGAACAATATCTCTACGTCAACCGTGGTTTAGGCTTTATTGGCATACCTTTTCGCATAGGGATGCCACCAGAAATCACTCTCCTTACTTTTAACTCTCACTCGCAACTCTAGTTCTCAGATTTCTCAGATAAGACAACAAATCAAAAAATTCCAATTGTATTCTTCATAAAATACAATTTGGATTTTTATGCGTTAATGAGGAAACAGATACGTTAGATATTATATTAAGTAGGTAATTGATACAAAATAAGCCAACAACCTCGGGGCAAAAACACAAGGTATTTAGTTGAAGAACATTTTATTATTCGCAGTTAGCTATGAAGAATTAAACCCACAATTTGGGATTAAATAAAAAGCAAGTTTACCTAAAGGACATAATGAAAAAACCCACTTGAGTATCAAATGGGTTTAAATGAATTATAGAGAGGTCGCCTATTTCTTGAATGTATAAGAAAGACCAATACCTACAAAGTCTCTAAACTGAAATTTTTGAACCTTCTCCCCATTATCATCAAAAAGTACATCCGCATCATAGATCAATTGTGTATTGATAGTAAAAGCTATGTATTTATTGAAATTAAATGATAACCATACCTCCCAATCAATATCGGGAGCAAAAAAATCAGAGTAGGAGGCAAATAAATCTAAGCGAGTCTTGAGATCAATGTTTTTCAGTATCTGTGGATAATCATACAGCACTTGTACACCAGCGCCTGTCTCAAATCTTGAGTTCTCACGCCAAGCAAGACCATAAGTAAGCTCTGTAGAATCAAGGTACTCTTCAGTAGTACTTAGCTCTTCTTCAGAAGGGGCAGGGAATTCTTCATTATAAAATGGTTGGCCTTCTACTGCAAATTCAGATTCCAAACGAATATAATAAACGTTAACGACCTTTTTATCATAATAAGACTCTGAAACAATGGTTGTTTTTTCAGCCAAAGGAGAGAAGTGAACAGTTAAATGCTTTACCGCAATATAGTCCACACCGAAATCAAACTTCACATAACCAGGGGCAAAGAAACCCGACTGCAAATGCCATTGACTATTGGAGCGGTAATCATAACCGTTGGTAAACTGAGATTTGAGTTGAAACATCCCAGAATATCTAAATTTTTTATTTGGTCCCTCGCGACTATAATGCGATCGCAAATCAAATCTATCTACTATCTTACGCTTTCCCTCATTATCTCTACGGTTAAAACCGTAGGCCATAAATAGGTCTGTATTCCAGTTTTCACTATCAGTTTTATAATATGCGTGGGCTTCACTATCAAATTCAATAGCCGTATTACCTAAATTACCTAGAGCCCAGTTATTATACGAATTACGTGACAATTTAAGTCCTGGTTTACCGCCAAAAGACCATTTCGTAATGGAATCCTGTACACCTAACGTTTGTGCACCCGTTTGAAGAAAAACAAAAAACAGCAGAAAGATCCCCAGTAATTTAAGTGATTTCATTAGTTTGGTTTTTGTGGTTTAGAAATCTGCTACTGAAGTGCTCAAGAGCAGATGGAACACAAAAATAACAACTATTATTTAATTGGGCAAACAGACATCTAAATACTCACACAAAACCTTACAGTACAATTATTTACAAAATCCACATAAAAAAGCTAATTCAATAATGGATAAATGTATAGTTGCAGCCGCCCACTCCCTGAAGAATAAATAAAAAATTATAAGTTATTAGTTGTAAGTTTTTAGTTAGAAAAACAAACTATTCATGCTCATACATACGATGCTGTATCATCGGCAATATTGGGTTTACCTTCTCTGTTTGCTAAATGTGATAGAGTAATAGTTATAAATTACTAAGAACTAAAACCAATCTTGTGCATAGAAAAAAACCAAACTATTCCAGGTCAAACATAAAATAGCGTTACAAAAAAAAAGCACATAAAAAAAGCCCTTATTCTTTTGAAGAATAAGAGCTTTAATATAAGTGGCGGCGACCTACTTTC
>CBFIII010000082.1:0-11706 GCA_965662645.1 Bacteroidales bacterium | reverse complement strand
TATGTCGCCTAAGCTATGGCAACGAGCACTATACCCAACAAATAATAAAACAGTAAAGACATCATCAGTAAAGACGCACTATAGTGCGTCTCGACAAAAAAACAAAAAAGATGAAAAAAATAATAACAACCCTAACCTTAGCGATAATAACAAGTGCTTTAGCTTTAGCAAGCACTCCCGATAGTATGTACGTCCACTTCACAGGAGCTAATGGCGACAGTATAGTAGTGTACGTTATAGCCGATATAGATAGCATAGTTTATTATGCACCAGAAATACCTCAGGATATCGATTGGAGCAGTGTAACCGAAGGAGTAGTCCAAGCAAATGCCTTTACAGATGCTGATGGAAAATCGTATTCTGCAGTAAAAATAGGCACCCAAGTATGGATGGCAGAGAATCTAAACGTTACCGTTGCGACAGTCGATACTACAGGAGGTAGCGCAGATAATGTTTGTCAAACAAATGACGTCTTTGTATGGAATAATACGGATGCCTCTTATGGCAAACTGTACTCTTGGCAGGCAGCCTTAAAGGCTTGCCCTACAGGCTGGCACTTACCTAGTAATGCTGAGTGGTATAGTCTTAAAGATTACCTTTCAACTTCACATGATAAATCAGAAGGCTCTGCCTTGAAATCTACTAGTGGTTGGAATACCGGTGGCAATGGAACAGATAATTACGGTTTCACTGCCCTGCCGGGTAGCAGTTGCAACGACCATGGCACGCACTCCGGTCAGGGCAACTACGGTTACTGGTGGTCGAGCACGCCCAAATGGGATGACTATGCCTACCACATGTACCTGAGCTATAATTTAGCCGATGTTGTCAACAGCTACAACAATCGCCACAACGGCCTCTCTGTGCGTTGCCTAAAGGATTAGCGAGCGCTAGCGAGGTTTGTCTATTCTTACTCTAAGCGATAAGGGTATCTATTTATTTTATTAACCACCGTAGGCGGTCGATATTCGGAACTCCTTATCAGCTTTGTGAGTAAATAAGAGGAAAATATAAACAAAGAGAATCATTATTTAATATCATAAATCAATCACGATGAAAAAAGCACTTCTCCTAGCAATGGTGCTCACTCCCGTATGGCTGTGTGCCCAGCAGAAAGTCATCAAGCTCACACCTACCTCAGGTAGTATGTCGAGCTATACACTCAGTAACATCAGCAAGCAGACTTTCGAATCAGGTAAGTTAGTTACCAGTTTCAACGATGGCTCTAGTACTGTAGAGACTACCCTTACAGAATTAAGCAAAGTCACCTTTGGCACGAGTGTAGCGACTCAACTAGCAAGCGATGGCAGCTCCACAGATTACACCCTGTACCCTATGCCAGTGCAAGACGAGCTTAACCTTAGCTTCGATGCCAAAACAGCAGCTAGTGCGACACTACAAATACTTTCGTTAGATGGACGCACCGTACTTAGCCGTACACAAGTTATCCACAGCGGAGCCAATCAGCTAGAGCTTTCCACCGCCGATTTGCAAAGTGGCATTTACATTTGCCACCTCACACACGGAAACGAAACTTATACGCAACAAATAATAAAACAGTAAAGACGCACGGCCGTGCGTCTCAACAATAAAAAACAACAAAATGAAAACAAAAATAACGATCACCCTATTAGCGATTTTTTCACTATCATTAAACCTCTTCGCCGGCACAGACGAGCCCGATAGTATGTATATTCACTTCACCGCTACCGACAATTCAGATAGTATAGTAGCCCACGCCATAGCCGATGTCGATAGCATTGTGTATTATGCACCAGCAGCACCTGTGTTAGCAGATGTAACCATAGGCGACTATGCCCACGGTGGTGTAGTGTTTTACATATTACAGAGTACCGATGCGGGTTACGATGCAAATGTGCAACACGGCTTAGTATGTGCCGTAAGTGACCAGGACGAAGGTTCTGGGATACAGTGGTATAATGGTTCTCATACTACAACAAATGCTAGCGGTACAGCTATAAACACAGGTGCAGCTAATACAGACTCAATAGTTGCTCATCAAGAAGTTGGTAGCTATGCCGCTTACCTATGCGACACCCTTACGTTAGGAGGCTATACAGACTGGTTTCTCCCATCAAAAGATGAGCTTAATGAGATGTATGACAATAAAGGTACTATAAACACAACAGCAGCCAGTAATAGCGGTACTGACTTTGCAACAACTATCTACTGGAGCAGTTCTGAGAGCAACTATGACGGCGCTTGGATTCACCATTTCGCCAGTGGCAGCCAGTTCTTCGTCACTAAGAGTAGCAACGACAGAGTTCGGGCAGTCAGGGCTTTTTAACTATTTAACTATTCTATATTCCGCGACTAGTGCTGAGCTTGTCGAAGTAAGCAATTTTCAAAAAAACCCTTGTTTTTGCCTATGGCTCTATACTATGATTTGCCAGTTTACAAAGATGCTTATGCCTTGGTTAAGCTATTGTATGAATATACCTCTTCGTTTAGTCGCGAGTATAAGTACACTATCGGGCAAGACCTCAAGCGAGACTCGCTGATTATGATTCGAGGTATTTATCGTGTAAATAAGTCACAAGATAAGTCACATCATTTTGACTGTTTACTCGATGATTTCGAATTAATAAAATTTCAAATACGTTTGTGTGCAGACTTAAAACTGTTTTCTGTAAAACAGCAAGCTAGCCTAGCACAGCGTACCAAGTCTATAGGCAAGCAACTCACAGGGTGGAGTAATAAATATAAAAAGTAGCCAGAATCTTATAGGTTACGGCCTATAGGAGTGTGCATAGTTTTTGATTGAAAAAGACAAAGGAACAGGGTATTGGATTGAGGAGATTTCTCTTCTATGTCTCTGCTTTGTTAAGTCAGATGCTGTATTATGCAATACACACAGCAAAATACCTTTGTATATCAACTGGAGCAGTTCTGAGAACAACAATAACAACGCTTGGAAACAGAATTTCGACAATGGCAACCAGAACAACAACAATAAGAATAACAACAACAGAGTTCGGGCAGTCAGGGATTTTTCAACAAAGCTTACCTAAGCATCATCAGGCAGTCGCTTGATGGTGCTTTTTTATTAGAATAATATGCATCAACAACTATCGTTATTTACAGATGAAGCAATCATAAAACCTCAAATACAATTAGAGGAATTATTTGAAGCTTACTACGAATGTCGCCGAAATAAGCGAAATACACTTAACGCTTTGGCTTTTGAAATAGATTATGAAAACAATTTGGTACAGCTATGTAATGCAATTAATAATAACACCTATACTATTGGTAGCTCTATTGCTTTTATCGTAAACAAGCCAGTAAAACGTGAAATATTTGCAGCCGACTTCTGCGATAGAATAATCCATCATCTAATTATCCGAAAGTTAAATCCTCTGTTCGAGAAACATTTTATTAACGACAGCTATGCTTGTCGCAAGGGAAAGGGCACACATTTTGGTATTAGGCGTGTAGAGCGTTTTGTGCGATGTGCGAGCCACAATTACACACAAGATTGCTACGTCTTAAAACTAGATATCTTGGGATTCTTTATGAGTATTAATAAAAATACCCTTTGGCGTAAGCTCGAAATATTTATAGAAAGAGAATACAAGGGTACCGACAAGGAAATTGTTCTAAGATTATCTCAGAAAATAATAGCATACACACCACATAATGACTGTTTAATAAAAGGAAAGCGAACAGATTGGGATAATTTACCTCCTACCAAAAGCCTCTTTCATAGCCAACCTAACTGTGGATTACCAATAGGAAACTTGAGCAGTCAGGTCTTTGCCAATTTCTATATGAACGAATTTGACCACTATGTAAAACACGATCTTGGCATACGTTATTATGGCAGATATGTAGATGACTTTATATTAGTTCATCCTAGCAAAGCTTACTTGAAATCTCTAATCCCTAAACTTTCTCAATACTTATCTTCCGAGTTACAACTCACACTGCACCCCAAGAAGATACATCTACAACATTACAGCAAAGGCGTAAAGTATATAGGTGCAGTTATCCTACCAAACCGCACCTACATTGCCAATCGTACCAAAGGCAATTTCTACACCGCAATGACAACATTCAATCATCTGATAAGAGAACGAAAACCCACAAACAAAGAGCTAGAGCAGTTCCGCTCTACCATCAACTCTTACCTAGGTATTATGAAACACTTCCGTAGCTACAATATTCGTAAGCGTATGATATTTGAAACAATGGATAAAGCGTGGTGGGAGTACTTCTATTTTACAGGAGGATTGAAGAAATGTGTATTGAAACGCATTAAAAACTAAATGAAGATGCACTATTACCACATTAAACGAGACCTAAAAACCACAGAAAGAACACTGAAAACCATAAAACGAATACTGAAATCAATAGAATGTAAAACACAAAGCATAGAATGATTGATAAAAGCTATAGAAAGAGTCTAAAAATGTGCGAAATACATATAGCATCAAGCGAAAGATTAACAAAATGAAACTAGAGTATTTTCCAACGCAACTTGCAAACACATTCTATACCCCGCACATCCCTACCCACAAAGCAAAGTGTATAAAAAGAGCTTACAAGTTCCCCCGCAATACACACGACCATTCTGCATATCACAAGTTCAGCTCCCAAAAAGGAAAAAAACAAACTACGAAATGCCAATCGAGTAGACGGCTGACGGTCATTTGACCGCCAGTGCGCCTCTCACACCTCCAAAAGAAAGGGTTCACTTTACTTATCTTCTTCGGCTAGCTGCCCCTTTCTTAAATATTTATTCAACAACCACACTTCGCCAACCGATCTAATGTAATGGTAGAACAAAAAAACAAGGTTAGGTAAACCAATAGAACTTTCGGCAACAGTCCTGCTATAAATACATTAAAACAAATACAAAACGAAACGATTAATTGAGCACTTCGTTGATAGAGAAGTTCCGTTTGAAAAGGATTTATTTTTCGTCCCCCGCAAAGACAATAAAAGCAGATGTAAATACAAAAAATGCAAGTGAAAAAACCCAAATGAATCTACCATCTACCTCTGTAATAAACCATAAAAAAAACCACATTACGAAACACCTCAAATGCGTTCTTTCTGAGCAATAATACGGATTTGAGAAGAAACAGCCCGCTTTCAAATACAGACCTGACACTTTCACATTAAGCGAATTACTAATGCTTTAATTTTCATTAATTTGTACAAACATTAAAAACAAATATTATGAAAAGCATTTACACCTTATTAACCATTGTAAGCATAAGTCTTCTATTCTCAGCTTGCGACACAACAGACCCCGAAGATCTACTCTATGACGACACCACCTACACTGCTACTTGTGAAGTGTATATGAATGATCAACTCGTAAAAAAAAGCACCACAGAAGAAGTAGGTATGATGCAAACACTACCTAGCGTATGGGCCAACATGGTAACAGTAGGAACGGATTCAACTTTCAGTGTTATAATAGCTGGCATTCCACGTACAGTTGGTGATGTGGTAACTATAACAGACGAAGACGACTATTCTATAATAATTGATGGCTGGAATTTAGTAAACTCAGATAACAAAGATGAATACTACTTTTCTGAAACAGGTAGTATAACACGCACGTCAAGTACAAAAATTTCATTTGAAGGAACATGTGTTGAACTTACAAATCTAGACGATAGCATATCCTTTAGTGGCTTTGTAGAATCCGAAGCTTTCAAAAATATAAAATAAATAACCCATTAGTAATCACGACTGTTTGTCCCAGAGTTGTTCGCAATTCTGGGACTTCTACAGTTATAAAATGTGAATTATACCGATTGTGAATTAAAATAAGCTTTAATACGCTACGCTATTATAGCTTAACTAATTCTACATCGGCATAATACAATAATAGTATAAGGATAAGATTAAAATCAAATTGGTATTACAAGAAAAGCAAAACATAACAATAACATTCAGATTTTCGCACAACAACCAGTCTAAAGATTAAGTATAAAACCTACGCCGTAAATAACCTAATAATTTAAAAAAATGAAATATTTATCTATTATTTTAATGGTAACACTCATGGCACTTGCCTCGTGTGAAGAAGATGAAACGAATCCTTCAGAAAACCCCGATGAAACGACCATCACAACAGAATCCTTAGCAGGTCATCATTCTCAGTATGTTAGCTTTTGTGTTGGCGAAAGCCTAGAACTAAAACCTTATATGACAGGTGATACATACAAATGGAAACCTAATGGAGAGACAACAGAAACAATTGACGTCAGCACAGAAGGCACCTATATTGCCCTCATTACAAATGATAGCAACATATATGCTGACACCATTACAGTAACAGAGATTAATTGTGATGCAACAGTTGAAGTGTGTGGGACTATAGATGAGAACACGACGTGGACTAAAGACCATATGTATTTGGTAACTTGTAATTTATCCATTGTAGGAGCTACACTGACCATAGAACCAGGAACCATCATAAAAATAAAAGATGACATAACCATTAGTGTAGGTCTGTGGTCCGAAGGTACTATTATTGCTAAAGGCAATAAAGGCGCCCCCATCCTATTCACCTCAGCTAATACTTCTCCTACTGCTGGCGACTGGAATAGCTTCAGCTTCAACAAGCAATCGGGCAATGCGTCGATCTTTGAATATTGCAACTTTGAATATGGCGGTGGATATTCTGATTATTCTGGTATATTTGAGATAGAAGAATGTAAAGTAGCCATTGACCACTGCACGATAACAGAAAGTAGCAGTTATGGTATATATCTTGATGATGAAGCTGAATTTAGTTCTTTTAACGATAACCTGATCAGCAAAACGAAAAATCATGCCATCAGAACTTATCCGAATCATGTACATACTATTGGAACAGGTAACGATTTCCAAATGGAGAGTTCTATCATGGGAATTGAAGTAAAGGGAGGCACCTTTAATCTGACTGAAGAAACATGGAAAGCTCAGAATGTACCCTACATCATGAATGGATATTTTCATGTAGCAAGTGCCGCAGGAAGTATCTTAAATATAGAAGCAGGAGCTACCTTAGCATTTAAAGATGGTGCTGATTTAGAAATTGGTTCTTCTAGCGAGAATGGCACAATTATAGCTATAGGAACAGAAGATCAGCCTATTACATTTACAGCAGCTTCCTTATCACCAGAACCTGGTGACTGGAGAGATATAGAATTAACAGGAGGAGCTACCAACAATTGTACTTTTGAATACTGTGTATTTGAATATGGTGCTTGGGATGGTAATTATGGTATGGTAAATATTGAAGATTGTTCTATTTCTTTCGATAATTGTACCATCAATAGTAGTGGAAGTGATGGCATTTGGCTAAGAGATGCAGGATTCAATTCATTTACCAATAACACCTTTACCAACTCCGATAATAGTAGTTACCCTATAAATATTGAAGCCGACTATGCGCATACCTTAGGTTATGGAAATACAGTAGATAAATTAGGAGCAAAAGTTAGATCAGGAACAATATCGGGCAATGTAACATGGAAAAAATTAGGATTCCCTTATTATGTGACTGATATAGTAACTGTATCTTCTTCTACATCTCCTGAATTGACTCTTGAAGCAGGTACAATTTTTAAATTTAGTGGTTACGGTACTTTTTCAGTAGGATATGGTAGTGAAGGAGGAAAGTTAATCGCTAAAGGAACAGCTGAAGATCGAATTACGTTCACTGCTTCAGGATTAACACCAAAGCCTAGCGACTGGGGAACTATAAAACTATACACCTCTACAATGGCAGGTACTGAGTTTGATTATTGTGATGTTTCTTATGGCGGATGGGATAGTAATTATGGTATGATAACCATGTGGACTACCGGGACTAATGTATCCATCTCCAATTCTCACTTCTCACATTCAGGTGCTTATGGTATTTATGTTAAAGATTCAAACCCTACTATAACCAACGTCACCTATTCTGATAATGCACAGGAGGATTATTACACAAGATAGATAAACACTCACGATTAGTCACAGGACACTTTCATGTTGCCCTGTGACATCGTGCTGTAATAAATGATAATAATCATTAAGACTTCACAAGTAAAAAAAAACACTTACTCCATTATTCATAATTGTTATACTGATTTTAGCAAAATGGAATAAATCATTGGTTATATAGATCAATTAATAACCTGAGTTCGATTTTAAATTCGGTCACAGTTTGAATTTTATTTGAGTAGAAATTTATTCAGATTCAAGAAGCAATAGCGGGCTATTGTGATTGAATTTGGGTGAATTTATGCCAAATAAAAGCAAACACGTAGGAAAAATCAATTAAAATTCATCTTTGCACTTTTGATTTTTATAAATAGTCTGTTATTACTTCTAAATTGCAAGCATAAACAGACTAATAATATATCTTTCTGTGGCTAGAATTTAATGTCGAACTCAGGTTAATAACAAAACACACAACAATTTGTCTCTAAAAACTGTTAATAGACTTTAACTTTTAATAAACGCAGCAATTGTAAGCAGGTGGAATAGTCAGTTGAAAAATAGTTTATTATTTGCAATTTCCTGTGTGAAATAAAACCCACAATATGGGATTCAATCAATTCAACGAAAATGATCATATCTGCAATCAATTAATAACTTTTATATCTTTAATCAGAAGTACAACACTAAGAATAAGTTAATGAACCGCCCTACTATAAACGAACAAATCTTAAATTGAAAAAAACATTATTGCCAACAAGTTGCGGAGAATAAAACACACCATGAGGAATCTAAACAAATAGATATGAAATTAGCAAAACTTCTCATATTATCATTCATTTTTCTTTTAATATCGGCACATTCTATCAGCCAGAATGCCGTTGACTTTGAAACAGAAATAAAAGAAGCAACACTAAAAGGTGATAGTCTTCAAAAGATGATGGCTTATTACAATTATGGCACCTATCTCGATGAACAATTAAAATTTGAACAAGCCATAAAATACTTAACTCACGGACTACGGATAGCCAATTCAACATCAAATTATAAGGTTGGCGCAAAGATAGGCAATCATCTAGGAGGAATGTATTGGACATCTGGCGATTGCGAAACATCCACGACTTATTTCGAACAAGCTTTAGAAAATGCGCTGCTAAATGAAAACGACGATTTAATTGCTACAATCAAGATGAACTTAAGCGGCAATTACAACTCCTCGGGCGATGCAAATAAAGCCATAGAATACGCCCTAGCTGCCCTCGAGATAAAAGAGAAAAACAACAATTTAGACGGCATTTGCTTTGATTATGTCACTGTTGGTGAGATATTTCAGAACATAGGCAATATAGAAAAATGGAAATTGTATGTCCAAAAGGCTTATGACATAAAAGACAATAAAACCTGTGCTAGAATAACTGATGTAGTTATGATATACAATAACTTAGGAACTATTGCCGAAGCCGAAAAAGAATTTACACAAGCATTAGCCTATTACGACACTATGATGATAATCAGTCAGCCTATTGATTACAATGAAGGTATTGGAATATCGCAGCTAAATAGTGCACTTATTTATCAGTTATTGGGCCAACCAAAAAAAGCATTAGAACTAACGACTAATGCTGCACTCTATTTAGGAGATGTCCCCTATTTCATCATGGCAGTGAATAATGTAAAAGCAGAATTATACCAGGAACTCGGGGAGTATGCGAAAGCATTACAATTTGCTAACCAAACACTTAATAATGAAGAGCTCGATTATTATCCTGTATTAAAACAACAATGTTTCACCCTATTATATTCATTAAATCTTAAACTTAAAAATTACGAAAAAGCGTTTAGTTGGAACGACACCCTTAATAATTATAAAAATAAACTAAGCAAAGAGGAAAACCTTAAAGATATTGAGGAATTAGAAACCAAATATCAAATGGCCAAAAAAGAACAACAAATTGAACTTCTTACCACCGAAAACCAGATAAAACATCAACGTATGTGGTTATATGTCACAGCAAGTTTGATTATGCTCCTAGTCTTTATCCTAGGATTATTCATTTATATAAAAAACTAAAAAAGAGAATAAACAGCGCGAGGAAAAGCTAAAGCAACAGTTGCTTCGTTCTCAAATGAACCCTCATTTTCTGTTCAATGCTTTGGGAAGCATTCAGAATTTCATGATGAAAAATGAAACAAAAAGGGCCGCTGGCTACCTCAACAATTTTGCCTTACTAACACGTAATATTCTGGAACATTCAGCGCAAGAATTCGTCTCCGTATCCGAAGAAATAGAAACACTCCGCAACTATATAGAGCTCGAAAAGATGCGTTTAGATAATAGTTTCGAATTTGAAATAAATTATAATGAAGACTGGGAAGGTGATTTTATAAACATCCCACCTATGCTTATACAACCTTTTGTGGAAAATGCCATAAAACACGGCTTAAACAACTTAGAACACAAGGGTTTTCTGGAACTCAACTTTGAAGACAAAGGCGCCATATTACATATCGAAATCACAGATAATGGTGTGGGCATCAACAGTGAACGATTAAAACCAATAAGAAAGCACAAATCCATGTCAATGGGTATCTTTGAACAACGAAAAATTATTTTTGCTAAGAGAACAAAACAAGCTATAGGTCTTGAGGTTATTGACAGGAGCACCATCAATTCAGATCTAACAGGCACACTGATCAAAATAGATATCCCTATTGTTATTGTTAAATCTTAATAAAACGTATAAATAGCAATTTGGGACATTACTACCACCCCCTCACACTAAGCAAAACTAACACTCATGCTCTAGTGACAATAGATAAAGCTGAGCACAAGCTCGAGCATCAGAGAGTGCCTCATGATGATTTAGCTCTATGTTATGTCGGGCACAACAAGCATCCAATTTGCAAGGTTTATACCCCTTAGCTTTATAAATCTTCATAGTACACGCCCACTTCTCGTCCAGATTAAGCGCATCATAATCAAGGCAATTATCACGCATTGTTTTAGTTAACACATTACGATCAAAACTCTCGTTATGAGCTACTACCACTTGATTCGCCAAACGTTTTTGCAATTCAGGATATATTTGATAAAAAGAAGGCGCCGTTTCTGTCATATCAGGCGTAATGCCATGCACACGGATAGTAAAATAAGAATACTCATTTTCGGGAGGTTGCACCAAAGTATAATATTCATCCACTATTTCTCCCTCAACCACCGTAACCATTCCCACAGCACATATATGATGAGTCATTGCTGTTTCAAAATCGATCGCGACAAAACTATTCTTAGTATTCATTAAATTAAAAATATTTAAATTAAAATTGTAAATCTGTAAATTGAGAAATATAGATAACTCTGCTGCTTCCTAAGAATTATTATTTAAAACTCTCCGCTAAAAGTAGCATTTGCTACTTGAATTTAAGAAGGTGCTTAGACCAAAAGATAAAAAAGAACAATTCGTTTTAATCGGGAAAAGCCTCCATAGAGCCTTCTTCTATATCTATAGCTCCGTCTTCACTATCTATATCAGCAGCATCAAACATCCTTGGGTAAATACCTTTTATAATCCTTAGTTTAGAAGCTGACTCATCGACACGATAAGTACCAATATGACCATCTTTATCCACTAAGATTTGTACCACGGGAGGTGTTCCTGTAACAACGGGTCTAATAGCCGAACTATCCACAATAGTATAAAGACAAGAAGCACTATCATTAACCGAACGCAAAGTAGGAAAGACATCAGGGTA
>CBFIII010000081.1:11026-12234 GCA_965662645.1 Bacteroidales bacterium | reverse complement strand
GGTTTTTCCTGATCCCACGTTGGTATGTTATGGTCTGGCGTTGCTGTTGTTTTTTCAGGACGGAAAACTTTTAGTCCGCGCTCCCTTAATCCGTTAAAGGCTTGAGGGCTGGTTACTTCATGGCAAAGGTGACGATCTATGTACAATTGTGAAGGACCGTCTGGAATATCTTGTATTACGTGTGCATCCCAGATTTTATCAAAAAGCGTTTTCATAATGATGGGTTATTTATTCTATGTTTTACGTGTTTCTATCTATAAGGTGGCAAAGTTAACATTTTTAAGGTTTTTTTAAAATTGAATCCCACATTGTGGTTTTTATTTTTCGCAGCTTGCTGCGAATAAAAAAAGTGTTTTGAATTGAGACTCCGTCTGCTTGTCGCGGAATCGTTCATTTTTATGGAAATGAAAAGTTTTTTTTGTTTTAAGTAATGAATAGAGTTTGTTGTCGTTTACTTATGGGTAGGCTCTGTTTTTTTTGATTAAAATGCGATTCGTTACATTTTTCAAACTTCAATTTTTAAACTCTTTGAATTTGTTTTTAGTGTTTTAACACTTATACTTTGTTTCTAGTAGAACTCATCGCTTTTTTTTGGAACAAAGGGAAATCCCAATATTTGAATTTATATTTGTCGTGAAATAATGTGATATTATTTTTTTACACTACATATTATTCTTTCTTTTGGCATTTATTAGAACTGATAAATTTTATCTTTGTAAAAAAAAGATGGAAGCTTTAACTCTTACTACGCCTGCTCTTTGCTTTAGTGCCTTATCCTTGTTGTTATTAGCTTATACCAATCGTTTCTTGAGTTATGCTCAGTTGGTCCGAGTGCTTTACAAACAATACACTGATGATCATGATTGTTTGTTATTAGGACAAATAGAGAATTTGCGTAAGCGCTTACGCCTTATCAAACATATGCAATTGCAGGGCATTGGGTCGCTATTGATGTGTACCTTAACCATGTTTTTTATTTATATTGGATTTAATGTTTTAGCGGTTATTGCTTTTGCGATAGCTTTGTTGATGTTGGTCGCGTCTTTGAGTATTTCTATATGGGAAATTCTCGTGTCAGTACGAGCTCTTGATCTTCATCTAAGTGAATTAGAAAACAATTAAAATATTATATAATTATGGATTATGATAAAGAAAGTCTTGCTTCGCGAGAGCAAGGAAGCCCATTATTTACAGGTGTTAACGCTTAC
>CBFIII010000081.1:0-10932 GCA_965662645.1 Bacteroidales bacterium | reverse complement strand
ACGATCAGGATGGTACTGCGATGGTGACTACTGCTGCTTTGCGCAATGCATTACGATTAGTAGGAAAAAAGAAAGAAGAGGTGAAAGTGGTATTGTCTGGAGCTGGAGCGGCTGGCATTGCTATTGCTAAGATGTTAAAAGCATGGGGCGTTTGTCATATTGTTTTGATAGATTCTAAAGGCATCGTGGATTGTTCTCGTGATAATTTGAACTCCGAAAAACGTCAATTTTGTTCTAAAGCCAAAGGATTTCTTACTGATGCTATGGTAGGGGCTGATGTCTTTATTGGTGTTTCACGTGGTGGTTTGGTTTCACAGGATATGGTTAAATCAATGGCTACAGATCCTATTGTTTTTGCTTTGGCTAATCCTGATCCTGAGATAAAGCATGAGGATGCTATTGCCGCAGGAGCTAGAGTGGTGGCTACAGGACGATCAGATTATCCTAATCAGATCAATAATGTATTGATATTCCCCGGTTTCTTTAAGGGGCTTTTGGATAATCATATTGTGACCATAGACTATTCTATGAAGTTGAAAGCGATGAAGGCATTGTCTAATCTTGTGATAGAGCCTCGTGAAGATTATATTATTCCTGATGCTTTTGATGAGCGTGTTGTTAGTGCCGTGTCAGGTTCTTTAAAACAAGAAAAATAATTTTTATTAAATAATAGTACAGCACTAAAGATCATATGTTTTTAGTGCTGTTTTTTTATATTATAAGTATGCATAAGATACCTCAACAAGAATTAGAGAGCCGTATGGCACGATTTCGCCATTTGATGATTGAGAATGATGCTCAGTGGGAGATAGCCTATATTTTCACTAAAGTAGGACAGTATTATTTTACGGGAACCATGCAGGATGGAGTGCTTATTATTCCTCGTGATGCTGAGGCTACGTATTGGGTGCGTATTAGCTATGATAGAGCTTTGGATGAATCCAATTTTACCAATATAAAACAGATGCGCAGTTATCGTGATGCTGCAGCAGCTTATTCTCGTATTCCTTCGGTGGCTTATATTGAGAAAGATTTTATTCCAATTTCTCTTTGGGATCGTTTTTCTAAATATTTCATGACAGAAAAAATATTGCCTGTGGGAGGAGTTATTAACACGTTGCGCTCTGTGAAAAGTCTTTACGAGATAGAGCAGATGCGTGCAGCTGGAGCTATTCATCAGCGTTTGTTGGAGCAAGAAGTGCCTCAGATTTTACGAGAGGGTATGAGCGAGGCAGACCTGACGGCTGAGATTTATAGTTTGTTTGTGAAAGCAGGACACGAAGGTATTACGCGTTTTGCTATGTTCGATACACAGATTGTAGTAGGGCAGGTGGCCATAGGGGACAATGCCTTGTATCCGACGCATTTTGATGGGCCTGGTGGTAATTCTGCTATCTCGCCTGCTGCGCCATATACCGGGAATCCTAAACGTTTACTTAAGACCGGGGATTTGGTTTTTGTTGATGTTCCTGTGAGTATTCATGGTTATCATTCCGACAAAACGATGATTTATTCTTTTGGTCAAGAACCAACAGAAGCGGTAATGAAAGAACATAACGCTTGTGTGGAAATTAAGGATCGTATTGCAGAGCAGTTGAAGCCAGGTGTGCTTCCTATGGATATTTATAATGGCATTATGTCGAGTTTGTCGCCTGAGTTTCTGAAAAACTTTATGGGGTTTGGTCAGCGACAGGTGAAATTTTTAGGTCACAGCATTGGTTTATTTATTGATGAAATGCCCGTGATTGCAGATCGTTTCAACACACCATTAGAAGAAAATATGTGTTTTGCATTAGAACCTAAAAAGGGCATTGTTGGTGTAGGTATGGTAGGGGTAGAAGAAACGTTTGTGGTGACTCCTGATGGTGGTGAGTGTATCAGTGGTAATCATCACGGTTTGTTGGTGGTGTAAGGGGGAGTCTCCTTGTTTATTGTTGACCTCGAAATCTTATTAAAAGGAATTGATTTCAGTATTTGTAAATTCAGTTATTAGCCTTATATTTGCAACCGCAAAAAAAAGAATGGTTTGGTAGCTCAACTGGATAGAGCAACGCCCTTCTAAGGCGTAGGTTCTGGGTTCGAGTCCCAGCCGAATCACGAAAATCCTTATAATCTTATGGTTATAAGGATTTTTAGTTTTCGGCATCTACCCCGTTAGGTGTGGTGTCTTTTGCTACGTCTTTGCTATAAGCAAGGCTCTTGCTTTGCAGTACTACTCAATAGATTTCATATTTTCCCAATTTTTCTAACGGCGATCTAAAAAGAACATTTCTAACATACCTTTCACTCCTGCATAATCAATAGCACTAATTATAGATATAATCTTCTGCTGTAAATACCAGACCTTCTACAGGATTCATATGAATATAATTGATCTTTTGATCTATGACATGATTGCTCCATAGCTCAATTGGTTTATTGTCTCCTCGCCAACGGGTGAAACATTAAGCTTGAGTTTCAAACAATGTAAAATTGACATAAAATACCGACTGCAATAAAGAAAATAAAAAACTCTAAGCATCAGCACTCTCACATAATGAGTACTACTAAAAGTAAAGAATAAATACAAGCAAAAGCCCCTATATAATCCATATATTCTTTATAGCTTTGTCGGCTTCAAAATATAACAGCAAGCAATAGAATGAAAGATACAGCGCCCTCAATTAGTTCAGAAAACACCATTAACCGTCTAATAAATGGCGCAAAAGAAGCACTACCCGGAGGATTAAGAACCTCTCTCTGGTTGATAAAACTCACACTTCCTATTTCTTTTGCCGTTTTATTGTTAGACCATTATGGCCTACTCATTCTTCTAGCGCAATACACAAGTCCGCTATTCGAACTCGTAGGTTTGCCTGGTATAGCAGCTATAGTGCTCATCACAAGCATATTTACAAATATGTACGCTGTGCTTGCCGTAATGACTACCCTTGCTCTCCCAGTGCGCGATGGCACCATACTCGCCCTCATGTGCTTAGTGTCTCATGGTTTTCCTCTTGAGACTACCATCTTACGAAAAACGGGATCCTCTGCCATGCGGATGCTACTTCTACGTATCTTTTCAAGTTTTATACTCGCCGCAGTACTCAACCTCATTTTACCTGGTAACATCTCCACCACACACTATCAATACATCTCGGAACAACACAGCCTCTCTACAGCCATCATACTGTGGCTTCCACAAATAGGTGTCACTCTGTTGCGCATTCTGCTTATTGTTAATACGTTATTGATTCTTCAACGTTGGCTCGAGGATTTTGGCATACTCCAATACCTCACCAAACCACTTATCCCTATAATGAAGATGATGGGATTGCCCCCCAAAGCCTCCTTTTTATGGACCATAGGCAATATTGTAGGTCTCTCATACGGCTCAGCTATCATGCTTCAAAAGTCAGAAGAAGGCCTTCTCAGCAAAAAAGAATGTGACTTACTTAACCATCACCTGGCTGTGTCCCACTCCCAACTTGAAGATCCGCTCATCTTCCTTGCCCTTGGTTATCCTGTTCACTTGCTTATTATACCACGCGTATTATGGGCTATCATCATTGTATGGCTACGTCGCCTTGAGCTAAGATTAAAAAGTAGGTAAATGACATAAATTAAGGAAATATTACAACGCTGTACTTCACCTTAAAGAGAAAGTGAAGTGGGCCGATATTGTAATTACTGGCGAAGGAAAAATAGATGTTCAAACACTACAAGGAAAAACATTATATGCGGTAGCTCAATTAGCGAAAGCTGAAGGAAAGAAAGTCTTAGCTTTTGGTGGGCTATTGGGGTAGTGACCACCGTGAGCTTTACAAGCACGGCATAGATACTATCTTCCCCATTGCAGACCGCCTAATGAGCTTAGGAGTATCTAGCCAATGCAGCCACACTTTTGGCGAATGCTACCGAATGTGCTTTTTCGTATGCTAATCTAGATCATTAATAACCATCATCCAAACAGAAAAAGACTTCAGAATATCTGAGATCTTTTTTCATGTAAAAACGGCCAATTTCATCACGAAATTGGCCGCTCAAATTAACTAAACTATCCAACAGTTAACCTGTTTCTTTATCTGTACCCATTATTTGTTGGGTCTGATATTAATTTTCTGTTTACCATCCCTCATTTTGCTCTAAGTTCGAATTGAATTCTAAAGCTGTAGTTGGAAGTGGCATTGTTTCATACTTTGAGTTATACGCTTGTGTTACTGAAGGACCTTCTTCCATAGCACGTTTCACATCGCCCCAACGCTGTAAGTCATGGTACTCGGTGTATTCGCCGGCTAATTCCCATCCGCGCTCTAATTTAAGTAGTTCTAACAGAGCTGCGCCATCTGTTTCTGTTATGTCATTGGCTTGCCCAAATGCTCGAGCACGAACCTGGTTGATGTAAGGTAAAGCTAACTCTGGAGAACCTGCTCCAATATATGCCTCAGCTAACGACAACAATACATCAGCATAACGAATAAGAATATAATCATTTTCAACAGCAAGATTTGATGTAGCTCCCATATCTATAAATTTTCCAAAACCGATACCAGTAGTGTCATTGTAAGCATCTAAACCTCTTGGTGCTTTATACCCCTCTGGCCAAGGTTCGTTAAATGTAATTAAAGTATCATCAAATGTAGTATAGGAATATAACAAAGTCACATCTCTTCGTGTATCTAACGAATCAAAAGAATTGTAAAACGTTTCAGTAAAACCCCACTCATTGAATCCTCCAAAAGAAGTTAATCCTGGAGGTGTTAATGCCCAAGCTAAAATGTTTCTAGTGTCATTAGAAGCCACAACAGGATGCGCATATACCACCTCTTTATTAAATTCATTAGTGTTATCAAACACAGAGGCGAAATCATCCAAAAGGCCATATTGCTTAGCATCAACTACTTCTTGAAGCTTATCTGCTGCAAGTTGATAGTTTGCCGTTACTTCCATTGGCTTACCAGCCATTTGAAGATATACTTTTCCTAACATGGCTTTTGCAGCACCAGAAGTAGGACGACCATTTTCCGCAGAAATGCGTGTAAGTGGAAGACGATCCTCGGCATAAGTTAAGTCTGCTATAATAGCTTCATAAACATCCTCTTTAGTGCTTCTTGGTAACGATTTTCCACTTAGGATATCATCATTCACCTCTAAGGTAGGTTCTAGGTGTAAAGGCACATCACCATACATACGTACTAGCCAAAAATACTGTTCAGCTCTTATAAAGCGTGCCTCAGCTAATCTGTCCTCTTCAAGAGAAGACTCTAAACCAATGTTTGGAATTGTCTGTATAAGAATGTTGGCACGTTGGATAGCTTTATAATAAACAGCCCACAATCTGACAGTAAAATAGTTGTCAGAAGGATCCCAATCATAAGTAACATATCGCGCATCCCGATGAGTGCTCACAGATCGACAAACGGTATATTGACTAGGGCCCGACATCGCTGCCCATCGAAACATGTGACTAACAAATTCGGTACTCCAAACATCATACACACCATGCATGGCTACGTCCACCCCCTCAATACTATTTATGGCATTCTCTTGAGACAAAAAAGTCAGAGGTTCTTCTTCCAAATCTTCGCAAGACACAAAGGTCATGCTGATAATGATTCCAAGAATTAGTAGTTTTATATAATTAATATTTTTCATATTGTTTTATTTTTTAAAAAAATCATTAAAAATTAACCTTTAATCCCATACTAAACATACGAGTAGTAGGATATGTACTCATATCAATACCAAACATACTGCTAGTTCCTTCACGAGATTCATAAGAACTTACTTCTGGATCTAACCCTTTGTAATTAGTAAGCGTAAATAGATTACTAGCTGTTACAGAAAGCTCCAATTTGCTAATGTCCCATCGACTTGGTAATGGCACATTGTATCGAAGCGATAGGTTTTTGAAACGAACATAACTACCATCTTCAATTAGGATATCACTAAATACCGCAGGATTTGTAATTCCTGCTCTTGGATAATTAGCATCGTTGGTAGGGTTGCTTGTAGTCCAGCGATTATCAACATATTCTGTTAACTGATTCGAGGTATTAGCATCTCCTCTAGTAAGGAGGTAATAAGAAGCATTAGCAACGTCATTACCAATAGATGCTTGGAAGAACATATTCAAACTAAAGTTTTTGTATGCAAAATCATTGTTCCAACCTATTACTGCATCTGGATTAGGGTTCCCAATAATTACACGGTCATCTATATTAACTACGCCATCATTATTTTGATCTACATATTTATTGGCTCCAAGAGTTGAACCTCCATTGTAAGGCGCAAAAGTAGGAGCTCCAGCAGCATCAAAGTCAGATTCTTGAATTAGCCCATCAGAAACAAGACCATAAAAAGCTCCAAATGGTTGACCCGTCTCAAAAACATTCACATTAACAAATGTCCCAGTTATAGCAGTTCCTCCAAGAATTCTATCTTGTGCACCTAAATCAATCACTTTAGATCTATTGACCGTTACATTCAAACCTGTTGACCAAGTCAACTCTTTGCTACGGAATAGGTCAGCAAATAGCCCTACTTCGAAACCTTTATTTTGCACTTCTCCTAAGTTAACAAGTATGGTTGAAAATCCATCTTGTGCTGGTAAGGTCACCTGTTGTAGTAAATCTTCAGTGCTTTTATCATAATAACTAAAGTTTAATTCCAATGCGTTATCAAACAATCCTAAATCGAAACCTAAGTCAAGTGAAGTTGTTGTTTCCCATCTTAGATCCTCGTTACCAGCCTGACTGCTAGGCTGAATTCCAGAGTTCAACTTATTGCCAATTGCTGAAAGTGTAGCACTTGTTGACTCAAATCTTAACAGAGACTGATAAGGATCAATAGCCTGACTACCCACTTGACCCCAAGATCCTCTAATTTTTAAATTTGACACCGTAGGATTGTCTTGAAGAAAACTTTCATTAGAAGCAATCCAAGCAGCACCAAAAGAAGGGAAAGTAGCCCATTTATTGTTTGCAGCAAAAACGGATGCCCCATCTGCTCTCATAGTACCGTTGAACAGGTATTTGCCATCGTAAGTATAATCGACTCTTGCGAAACCCGACTGAATAACAGATTGTATTCTAGTGCTTCCCGCGGTTTGTTCATTCGATATTCCAATGTTATCAATCCCAAAATCAGTTAATGCAAAATCATAAGCTTCTATTGATGTACTTCTTTGGTTAAATAAGCTATATTCCGTACCTGCAAGGACATTCACATCATGCTTATCAGCAAATGTTTTACTATAACGAAAGAAATTACTAGTCACATAACCTTGTTTTCTAATATTGTCCATATCTGCTGAACCATTAGTTTCTAATGCTTCACCACCAACTTCTGGAGGGCTGAATTGCTCATTGTTAGAGTAACTAAAGTCAACAGAACTGTTGTTAATAAAAGATAAACAATCAGTTATCTTAATGGTGGTCTCAGCACTCGTTAAAATACGTGTGTTAGCTCTTCTTCTTTGATTCAAAGTGAAAAAGCTGAGTGGGTTTAGGAATTGATTTCCAGTCGAATTTACCTCATTAAAATCAATGCTTGATACTAAAGGTTCGCCTACAGCAGCACTATAAAGGCCTCCTTGATTTTGCGTATTAAGGTTTCTTCCTTCTGCATAAACACCACCATTTCGAATGGTGTTAGTCACTGCATTACTAAATCTAATATCTATACGATCAGAAACATTAAAGTCTAAATTGGCTCTTAAGTTAGCACGTTGAAAATCTGTGTTTTTAAATATTCCTTCTTCTGTAACATAGTTTCCTGCAAGGTAAAATTTAACACTTTCTGAGCCACCAGAAAATCCTAAATTGTACTCTTGACGATATCCTGTCTGAAGAATTTCATCTTGCCAGTCATATCCTTCTCCTTCATATTGGTCTGGATTTGAGAAAGGCTGAGCAGAACCGGTTTCAGCAGCTACTTCATTTCGGTATTGTGCATAGGCTGCTCCTTCCAATACATCATATTCACCAAGCGATTGTGTTATACCATGATTCGTAGAAAAGGTCAACTCTGTTTTGCCAGATTTTCCTCGTTTAGTGGTTACAATCACTACTCCATTTGCACCTCTTGATCCGTAAATAGAGGTTGCTGCGGCATCTTTTAAGACTTCGAAATTAGTAATGTCTTGTGGACTAAAATTAGGTGTTCCTGATATTGGCACACCGTCAACCACCCACAAAGGATCATTATTTCCTTTTATTGAATTATTACCACGAATTCTAATACGCACATCTGATCCTGGCTCACCAGAAGTATTCACAATATCTACACCTGGAGATCTACCTTGTAGCATTTGATCTGCACCTGTAAAAACCGAACTTTCTAGTTCTTTGCTATCCACATAGCTTACTGAACCTGTAATTTTAGATTTGTTTTGTGATCCATAACCAATAACAACAAGTTCATCCAAGCCTACTTTGTCAGCTTGTAGCGTAATATTGATTACATTTTGACCATTAACAGGTACCTCTACAGTAGTCATTCCAATAAAACTACAAAATAATGTAGCATCTGAAGGAACAGTAATCTGATACTTACCATCTACATCTGTAATAACACCATTGGAAGTTCCTTTTTCTAATACTGTAACGCCTAATAAAGCTTGCCCATCAGGATCAGAGACGACACCAGAAATGGTAGTATTGCTCTGTGCTAATGCACTAAAGCTAAAAAAACAACTCAGCAAACTAATAAGCATGCCTCTAAATAGAATTTTTGATTTCATAAAATTTAAGTTTAATTGGTTAGATAATACGTGTTTCAAAAAAATAAAGTTTTTAAACTTATGGAGGTGAAAATGCCAATGACGGATTAGGTAAATTGATCATACAGTAGGATAGTTATAATAAAAACTGTTAGTAAATTGACGTGGTAAAAGTATCGAAGCCCCTCATCATTATGATTAACATTAATTCAAAATAAAGCGAATTTCGTACAGTAAAAATAAAACACTATTATATTGGCATTTACAAAAACATGGCATAATACTACATGTACAATAGTTTAAGTTACTGAATTATTTTATATGTTTGCAATAACAAAATATCCCCTAATCTTAATTCTTTTTTCAAGAAAAAACAGAAAAAAAACGACAGAAAAACAAATCGTTTATTTAATCATAGATTACATTGCTATAGTGACACTACGATTTATATCTGCATCACATATTTGTTTTTTCCTGTATTGATTAGTAGTACATACTTATTTTTATTCCAGAATTACTTAATGTAACTTAAATGAAACAGAAGATTCAATTGTTAAAAACACAAGTCATTCTATTGAGCATACTGTCATTAACTAATTTATTTGATAGTCACTCACAGGCAATATCTTTTGAGAAAATTGGGGTGAATGAGGGCTTAAGTCAAATGTCAGTGTTGTCTATCCATAAAGATCATCTCAACAGAATGTGGTTTGGCACACGTAATGGACTTAACTGCTGGGATGGCGAAACAATGAAATCTTATTATCCCAACGAACAAGATAGCATACTAAATACGAGCTTTTCGATGATAAAAATCATTCAACTAGATAATTTTATTTGGTTGCAGTCTAGGCGGTTAGATCTTGTCCGCTTTGATTTAAATACCCTTAAATTTGATAAAAAACAATTTAAAAACATTTACGATATAGATATACACAACAATACCCTCGTAGCTTGTAACAAACAAGAAGTTTTGACCTTTCAGCAGGATCTTGACACCTTTAAGACAACCCTAACATCAGACAATATACATAGCCTGTTTTCTAAGATTTATAATGACGTAAATGAAACACTATGGCTTGTTGATAAAAGAAATAATACCCTTAAAAAAGTTGAGAAGGATAGCATAAGAACGATTAATCTTCCTAATAAGATGGTGATTAATGACCTATTGCTAGATAGTAAAGAAAGATTATGGATTGCGACACAATTCCAGGGCATCTACATTTATGACGAATCAAACAATAGTTTCGAAAACATTAATAATACAAGCCAACCCTATCAGCTTGAAAATAATAATGTAAGAAGCATAAAAGAAGACAAAAAAGGTCGCATGTGGATAGGCACCTTTGGTGGTGTTACCATGTTTGATTTTTGTTCTAAAAAAAGCATACACAACACCGCTAACAGTATTCAAAATAATAGATTAAGTAATAACTCTGTGCATAGCCTGTATATAAGTGATAATAATATCTGGGTGGGAACTTATTATGGGGGTGTAAACTATAAACCAATCTTTAATTCGGTATATACAAGTCATTTTATGTCTCCAAACAAAGGCATTAACTACACTGCAATAATTAGCGATATGGCAGAAGATAAGCTAGGCAACATATGGATAGGCACAGAAGGCGATGGCTTATATTATTATAATATTGATAAAAAAAAGTTTACCCATTACAAAAATGAAAATAACAACAAAGGGCCCAGTCAACCCAACATAAAAGCCTTATATCTTGCAGAAAAATACTTACTTATTGGTACCTACCGAGGAGGCCTCAATATCTTAGATTTAGAAACAAAAAAATTTAAGCATTATGATAATGAAATAAAAAATCTTGTTTCGATAGAAAAATATAATGATAACTTTTTATTGGGCTCTCACAGAGGTGTTTATGCGTTTAATATGGAAAATGAAAGTTTCCAATTGCTACTAGATGCAGATGATCTTTTCTCTCAAAATGGTTCTATTATAATTAGAGATTTGCATCTCGATAGTAAAGGCATATTGTGGATAGGAACCGCGCAAAACGGATTAATTAAATACCATACAAAAACAAAAAAACTAACGCAATATCTAGCTTCAAATACGACTCCTTCATCTATTAGCAGCAACGCCATTAATTATATTTTTGAAGATGAAAGTTCTCAGATGTGGTTTGGTACTATTGGAGGTGGACTCAATAGATATAACTGTAAACTTGATAATTTTAAAGTTTATAATAGCAAGA
>CBFIII010000080.1:0-12982 GCA_965662645.1 Bacteroidales bacterium | reverse complement strand
CTAGTTCTCTAAATCGTGTCGCATTTGTGAAAATATAATAATTTAAGTCAAAAATGCCATATACGTTCAATGTTGGGTTAATATTTCAATTTTTGATCTTTATTTGAAATTTAGCAAGTTAAGTAAGCAATATTTTTATCGTTATTACATGTCTGAGAGTTTTATCAAGCTGTCTAGTGTAATTGCTATAGCCTGTGTTGTTCTTGGATTTGTATGTTTTTAGAGAATTATCTTAAATAATAATATTATGGAAATGAAAAGATTACTAAGATTACGTTTTGTGAGTTTTAATAGATTTAGCCTTGTAGTGGCTATGCTATTATTGGTAACAAGTACAAATGCACAAGTTCAACTGCTTGAGTCGGTTAAAGTGACGGATTCAGTGATGTATTTTGATGGTAATAAAGTAGATTTGAATACGACGACTAATTCCACAACAGGTTATGATTACGTCTATGGTACTGCTCTTACACCTCACGGTGACTGTATTAAAGCATTTAAGCAATATGTATTTTTGACGTGGTACCGCGGTGGTAAATTGGACCGTCATGTGATGCTTTCGCGTTATAATACTGAAACTGGTGTTCTAAAAACTATAGAATTTCCTCACCAACATACAGGTTATAATGGAAAATGGTGGATAGGCGAAACGCACAACACTATTTCGGTAGGTATTTGCCCTAAGGATAGTACGATACATATGTTGTATGATATGCACAGAAATGGAAATGTTACAATAGATAATATTGGTACTGAAGATTATTTGAGGTATAGTTTTTCAGAAAAAGGAGCGGCTGCTGTGGCTGATGATGATTTTACAATAGATCGTTTTGTTAACTCATCAGCAGGGAATTATAAACATCTTTCGTTTGATGGAATTGACAATCTTACGGTTACTAAACTATTAACTTATCCTGATTTCTTTATTAATGATGAAGGTGATTTGTTTATGAAGAATCGTTTTGGTTATTCTGAGAATGGTCGTTTTTTGTTTGCTAAGTATGATGGTGAAAAGTGGGAAGGTTATACGGACTTTAACCGTTCAAATGCTTCTAACTATGGAAGTGAATATAACTGGGGATTGTATGGTGAGATCAAATACCTTAATGGTAAGATACGCATTGGTTTTCAAAGACGATCTAATGATGGAAATGATAAGTTTCTTTATCAAAATGGTATTTATTATGCTTATTCTGATGATCCATCAGGGCTTACACAGTGGAAAGATTATACAGGACAAGTTTTTTCAAGACCATTGGCTGATGCTGATTTAATTAAAGTTATGGAGCCTGGAGATTGGGTAACGACCACACAGAAAGATAAAGTTTATATCGTAGGTGGTTTTGACTTTACAATTACAGATAATGAAGACGTCCATTTTGTAAGTCAAGTGAAAGATAACGAGAATAATGTGACTAAAAAGTTACATACTTACAAGAAAAGTTCTGATACTGATTTTACAACTGTAGAGTACAATGCTGGTAGTGAACTGTATGCTGCAGGTAATGATGTCTTCGTCATTGGCTTGTCTGGTGGTCGTGTTAATATTGTGAAAACAGAAGGGGGAACAAGTAATTTTCAACAAGTGTATCAAAATACTACAGGACCAACTTTTGATAAAGGGGTGGTTAATGTATATGATGGTAAGTTGTATTACTATTTGAAAGAAGCTGGAGGTTCAGGCGATAAACGTACTACTTATCTTCAGATTTTTGATTTAGATGTTGATTTGACACCTGCAGATACTAGCCGTTACTTAAGTTTTGCCAATTTAACCAACGGACAAGAGATTGTGTCGGGATCAAATCTAACTGTAGAAGCCAATGTAGGTTCTGCTTTTAAGGAAGTTAGTCTTTGGGCTGGTGATGTTAATTTAGGTACTCTTACTGCTGCGCCTTATGAGTGGTCATCACATGCCATTCTTACTAATATGACGGATGAGTTTTATACGTTTAAACTAATAGCAAAAGATAGTGCTGATGTTTCAATGGAAAAAACGGTTACCGTGTTTACGCCTATCATCGAAACATTATCGGATAAATCATCTTTACACATTAGTTTCGAAGATGAGATGATAGCTAATTGGGAAACCGATGGTGTTGATTATGGTGTGGTGCCAGCTATTGTAGATGGAACTAATACCCGAGCAGGATCTAAAGTGATAGCCTTAGAATATCAAGGTTCTACATCTGGACACCATGTGCAAAATGTGCGTGATAGAATTGTGGTGCCAAACAATCATTATTTTCATATGATAGCCTATACCGCGACTAATGATATTGCTGCAGGTTATTCATTCCCAACAGCCAAATTAGGCGATTGGGCGCCTACGCCATCATTTACTGCACATGCGGTAGTCAATACGTTTGAACGCAAAATTACGTCGCGTCAGAATACGAAAGGTGATTCTTTAAACTGTTATCCACGCCTACGAACAAAGGCTCAAGGTACTGCTTGTGTTGTTTATTATGATGACATTGTCTTGTATGCGAGTGAGAGTGCTACAGCAGATATTGTAGTGCCAACTGCTGCACATAATCTGACTCTTGATAATAATAAATTATCATGGACAGAGGGAATTGATACCTTAACAGGAGTGCAGGCAACTCTTGTTCTTCGTACTTCAAATGCAACAGCCGAGGATCCCGTATTATATGCACAAGCAGCTTATTCTACTGCTGACGATGCCACGAGTATTTCTGTGCTTGGAGATTGGTCAGTGATTGCTTCACTGCCTAGTGGAACGACTACTTATACCGATGGTACAGCAACGGCTAATGATAGATATGCGGTAGTGCATCGTGATTTAGCTTATAACTATTCTGCTCCAGTAATTTATGGAGAAGAATCATCGGCTGTGAATGAACAATTGCAATTAAGTTTTAGATGTGTTGGGGTAAATGGGGGTGTTGATTTTTATAATCTTCCGGTTGGTTCAGAATTAGCAATTTACCAACTTAATGGTGTGAAAGTGCTTGCTCAAAGTGTTACAGTATCTGCTTTTTCTGTTCTTTTGTCAGCTGGCATGTATATTGTTCAGGTGGGTAATGAAACAACTAAAGTGGTGGTGAGATAATCATTGTGTTACTTGTGTTTGTTTCCCTTAATTTGTAGAATAAATTATAAAATTAATGAAAATGTTAAAATTTAAAAGACGTTTATTAAGTCTTGTTTTCATCGCACTCTTGTTTTCAATGCGTGTAAGTGCTGCCGTTTATCAGGATGATAATGGACTTGTGGTGATGGAAGCCGAAAACCTCACTGGCGCAACTAGTTTGTGGCTCCGTGAGACTTCTTTTACGCCATATTCAGGTGCCTCTTATATTCGGTGGAGTGGAGCCGATCAGTTTTCAAATCCTGGAACAGGTGTCATCAGTACTACCATTAAAATTAATAACCCAGGTACTTACCGTATTCAGTTTAGAAATAAAGTGGGGCACGGTACTAGTGCTACCGAAGCCAATGATACGTGGATGAAGTTCCCTGGAGTGACACAGTTTTATGGCGAAAAAGATGGCGAAAAAGTATATCCCAAAGGAAGTGGTTTGACACCAAATCCTGAAGGGGCAAGTAAAGATGGATGGCTCAAGGTTTACTCTAATGGAACGACAGCTTGGACTTGGAGAACCAATACTAATGATAACGATGCTCATTTTATCTATGTGGAATTTGCCACAGCGGGCGAATATAATTTCTCACTTTCTGGTAGGTCACAGCATCATTGTGTTGATCGTATTGTGCTTTATAAGAGCACTGTTACCGAGGCTTATGCTACTAGTTTAGATAGAACAGAAACGTTGGTTAGTACGGCTGTTACTCCTGTTTCTAGAATTGCGGTGTTAGCTGATGGTAACTCGCCTGATCCTGATGATATTGGCGGAACGGCTGTGAGTTTAGCGATAATACGCTCCTTGGGCGCTGAAGATCGTCTTGTTTATTATGCACATTCGTGTGATTTGGTGCGTAATAATACCAAGATTAGTGCAGCGATGGAAGTTGAAAGACAGGCTTTGATGCAGACCGCTTGCGATAGCACCGCAGGAAAGTGGGGCGGTTTTGAACATGTGACGTTTTATAATTGCAGAACTCAGCAAACATTAGCAACCGAGAAGTTGCGCGATGCTATTAACGCCTCGACAGAAAGTAGCCCTTTGGCTATCGTTGAGGCAGGTGAGCCCGATGTCATTTATGATGCTATAGCTGCAGCTGAAAGTGATAAGCTTCAGTACGTTTCTATCATCACTCACCATATTGCTAATGATGATAGTGCCGATGATCCCAACAAAAAATTGTCAAATATCTTAGCCGATTTTCCTACAGTGACAGAAGACCGTATTACTGACCAGAACGTTAATTTGCAGCAACCAATTGCCACTTGGGATTGGGCGAGAGATCATGCAGACTCACGAATTACTTGGTTATATAGTCAAGGGAAAATTGCAGAACAAGATACGGTAGTTGGCTTTCAATCGGGTAAATTTGATTGTTCTGATGCTGGTATGGTGTATTATCACCTTACAGGCGAGAAACTGCCTACGGTTGCTATGTTACAAACTTTATTTACAACTTATGTAGGGGGTGATGAAACACCAGCTGTTGATAAGTTATCTGACAAGGTTTCTTTACATATTAGTTTCGAAGATGAAATGCTTGCCAACTGGGAAACTGATGGGGCAGATTATGGGGTGACACCAGCTATTATAGATGGTATTAATACTAGAGCAGGCTCTAAAGTAATGGCTTTAGAATTTACGGCTAATTCATCGGGACATCACGTGCAGAATATTGCAGATAAAATTGTTGTGCCAAACAATCATTATTTTCATATGATAGCCTATACCGCGACTGATGAAGTTGCTGCTGGTTATTCAATACCGACAGCCAAATTAGGTGATTGGGCGCCTACGCCATCATTTACAGTAAATACCGAAAACGACACGTTTGAACGTAAAATAACGTCACGTCAAAATACGAAAGGTGATTCCTTGAACTGCTACCCACGTTTGCGTAGTAAGGCGCAAGGTGCAGCTTGTGTTGTTTATTATGATGACATCGTCTTATATACGAGTGAGAGTGCTACAGCAGATATTGTAGCGCCAACTGCTGCACATAATCTGACTCTTGATAATAATAAATTATCATGGACAGAGGGAACTGATACCTTAACAGGAGTGCAGGCAACTCTTGTTCTTCGCACTTCTAATGCAACTGCTGAGGCTCCCGTATTATACGCACAAGCAGCTTATGCTACTCCTGACGATGCTACTAGTATTTCAGTTATTGGAGATTGGTCAGTGATTGCTTCACTACCTAGTGGAACGACTACTTATACCGATGGTACAGCAACGGCTAATGATAGATATGCGGTAGTGCACCGAGATTTAGCTTATAACTATTCTGCTCCACTCGTTTACAGTGCTGAATTATCTGCTCTGAATGAACAATTGCAATTAAGTTTTAGATGTGTTGGGGTAAATGGGGGTGTTGATTTTTATAATCTTCCGGTTGGCTCAGAACTTACTATTTATTCCATTAATGGGGTGAAGGTATTTGCACAATCACTTGTGTCGAGTACTCTTTCATTGCCATTGTCTGCCGGTTTATATATCGTAAAGGTGGATAACGAAATCACAAAAGTGATCGTTCGTTAAATATATTATATTCATTAAGATATAAGAAAGAGAGGCTTTAATACGAAAGTCTCTCTTTTTGTTTTTAACCAAGATTTAGTTGACTAATCAGATCATTTTCTGGCTTTTTTGCATAGCGTTTACGTGATGTTGTATTTGATCCCACATTGTGGGGTTAATTCTCTGTAGCTTGTTGCGAATAATAAAATGTTCTTCAACTAAATGCCTCGTGGGTTTGCCCCGAGGTTGTTGACTTGTAAATTCTATCTTCGAATGATAATGCATTTCCAACAACCTACCTTGTATTTCATAGAAGTGGATATTTACGTACATTCCTTGGACAAATAAGGACAGTAGAGCAGTTGCAAAGTCTCTACTTTTACACAGATTATTACATCGTACAAATGAAATTTGCTATATGTGCAGACTTCATATAGGTGATGTGTTTCGTATTGATGAACTACGCATGACTATTGGGCGAGTTCTCCCGACAAATATCGGGACAGTCTATCTGGTAAAAACATAAATATATATTATAAATGAAAATCCTTTTAATCCTTATTGCTTGTTTGACATATTCAAGTCTAATATTCTCTCAGCAACCGAAAGCCTACATCAAGTCGAAATCTACGGAAAATGAAAGTGTAACGGTAGATTGGGGGCAGGCTCAATGGATAGGAATAGAACAGGACGATCGTCCTGATAGGTGGTCTTGCCGTGCTTTGACGCGTAATAGTCCTCCTCATAATATCCATGAATGGGTGCCTACTAAAGATGAATTAAAGTCTCAAATCCGGAAAACACATCCTTCTTCGATGATGCGTAAAGATTTTGTAGTTGATAAGACACTGGTATCTGCAGAAGTGGCTGTGTGTGGTCTTGGTCTTTATGAGTTGTATATCAATGGATCTAGAGTAGGTGATCGTGTGTTGGATCCTGCACAAACGTCTTACGAAAAAAGGGCTTTTTATGTGACCTATGATGTGAAGTCTTTCCTTCAGAAAGATAAAAATGCACTAGGACTAATGCTTGGTAATGGCTTTTATGGGCAGAATATGGCATTCGCTCAGGGCTTGCAATATGGCGCACCACGTGCACTATTGGTATTGTCGTTGACTTATACTGATGGTTCTAAAGCGCAAATCGTTTCTGATGATAGTTGGAAAGTTTCAACAGGGCCTATTCTTTTTGATAATATTTATCTTGGCGAAACCTACGATGCCCGTCAAGAAATTAAAGATTGGAACCAACCTTTTTATAATGATAGTGCTTGGTCTTCTGCTGTATTAATGGATGTACCAACGCTTCAGTTGCAGGAGCAGAAGCTAGAACCGATGCGTAAAATCAGAACCGTAGAACCTATAGCCGTGTTGCCAGCCGAAAATGGGTGGATCATTGATATGGGACAAAATATGACAGGTTGGTTGAAGATTGCTGTTGAAGAAAGTGCAGGTACTGTTGTTGAAATGCGTTTTGCAGAGCTTTTGATGCCTGATAAAAAGAATATTGACCCAGCTTCTACGGGTATTCATGTGACGGGTAATGTGCAGCAGGATTTCTATATCTGTAAGGGCGAAGGTGTCGAAGAGTGGGAGCCTCGTTTTACCTATCACGGCTTCCGTTATGTGCAGATTAGTGGGTTAAGCGAAAAGCCAAAATTAGAAGATTTTACGGGTTGGTTAGTGCGTACTGATGTGGCTAGAATTGGCACTTTTGAGTGTTCTGACGACCTTATTAATAAGTTCTATAATGTGTCGATGTGGACTATTGAGGATAACTTACAGGGTATATTGACAGATTGCCCACACCGAGAACGTTGTGCTTGGTTAGGTGATACTTATGTGGTTGGTGAAGCCGCCTCTTATAATTTTGATTTGGATAAGTTTTGGAAAAAAATAGTTGAAGATATTGAAACAACGCTTGGGAAGCAAAGACCACATCCTGGTGATAGCTTACCTCGCGACCCACGTGCGCCTTGTAATATTGCTGTAGGTAAGCGCCTTTGCTTGCAGGCGCGTCCTGACTGGGGAGCAGCTACTATTATGGTGCCTTGGTTTAGTTATGTGCATTATGGTAA
The DNA here is from genome assembly GCA_965662645.1 of Bacteroidales bacterium. Taxonomy (GTDB): domain Bacteria; phylum Bacteroidota; class Bacteroidia; order Bacteroidales; family UBA5342; genus UBA5342. Next base: position 5,275 of record CBFIII010000080.1, on the reverse strand, counting down.
TGACGAGATATTTAGAGAGGCATGGCCTATGATGACCAATTGGATGGCTTATCTGGATGAGATAGTGGTGCAGGATGGTATTATTACTCAAGGGTATGGTGATTGGTGTCCTCCTGGCGGTAATACAGTGATGGATACGCCACCTTCATTAACCTCGACGGCTCTTTATTATCAATCGCTTATCGCTATGCAAAAGATGGCATTGCTGATGGATGATGCCGCAGCTTCTAAAGAATATGCTAAAAAGGCAGTACTTGTTAAAGCAGCTTTTAATAAGAAGTTTTTTGATAGTAAGACATATAGTTATGGTTCTCAGACAGGAAATGCCTTTGCGTTGCATTCTGGACTAGCTCCTGAAGGTAAGGAACAAAGGGTGGCTGATCGATTAGCTGATTTTGTGATGAAAGACAGCAAGGGGCACTATTCTACGGGGATTTTTGGTCACCGTCCTCTTTATACGGTACTTAATGATTATGGTCATTCTGATGTCACTGAACACTTATGGCGCATTACTGATTTTCCAAGTTTAGGTTTTTTAACAGAAGTGCACGACCTGACGACTTGGCCTGAAACGCCTTACGATTGGCCTATAGGTAAGCGTTATCGTCGCAATTCATTTAATCACCCTATGCAAAGTGGTTTTTCTGCTACATTCCACGAGAGTTTAGGTGGCATACGCCCTGACTCAGAACATCCAGCTTATAAACATTTCTTTTTGAGACCCACTTTTCTTAGTAAAATGGAATGGGCAACGGTGACACTCCAAAGTCCACAAGGAGAGATTATTAGTTCTTGGAAACGCGCTAATGATTATGTAGAATGGACAGTGAAAGTGCCAAATAACAGTACTGCACAGGTTCAATTGCCTGCTTATAATAAGAAAGTCATAAGTCTTAATGGAAAAAAAGTTAAAATGAATAGGTTTGATTTAAAGCCTGGAATTTATACTATTCAAATTAAAGAATAAAGCACAAAAATGATGAATAGTATATATCAAGATAGAGTAAAGCACAGAATGGTGCATGCTTTTTTACTTCTGTTTCTTGTGTCAAAAAGCTTGGCTCAGAATCCTGTCTTACCCATTCAATACTATATACCTGATCCATCAGCCAAAGTGTGGGATGATGGTCGGTTGTATATTTATGGTTCTCTTGATAAAAGTCCCGATCATTATTGTTCTCCCGAACATTATGTGGTATCTACTGATGATATGCTACATTGGGAGGTGGCTAAAGGGGCGTTATTTGCAAGTGGCGAAAATGATCAGATTCTTTATAGTGATAGGAATCTGTGTGCCCCCGATTGTCATCAGTTTGGTGAGAAGTATTATATGTATTATTGTCAATCTCAGAGAGCGTTTGCCGAAGGTGTGGCTATCAGTGATAGTCCTAATGGTCCTTTCTTAAATGGTCAAGCAATAGATGTCGCTGGCTATGAACAAATCGATCCTTCCGTCTTTGTGGATGATGATGGTCAAGCTTATTACATTTGGGGACAGTTTACCCTCAAAATGGCCAAACTGAATGATGATCGTATCTCTATTGATAAATCAACTTTGAGAGATAGTGTGCTGACAGAGGCGGAGCATTATTTTCACGAGGGTAGTTACCTTACAAAGCGTAAAGGGATATATTATTTAGTGTATGCTGACATGAGTCGTGCGGGGCGTCCTACTTGCCTCGGTTATGCTACGAGTAATTCTGTATTTGGTCCTTACCAGTATAGGGGAGTGATTATCGATAATGACCATTGTGACCCGGAAGTGTGGAATAATCATGGTTCTATTGTAGAATTCAAAAACCAATGGTACGTCTTTTATCATCGTTCTTCTCATAGGAGTAAGATGATGCGTCGTATGTGTGTGGAACCTATCTATTTTGAAGCTGATGGTAGTATTCCTGAGGTTGAAATGACATCGCAGGGAGCTGGTGAGCCGTTAAGTGCTTTTGAGACTATTGAAATGGAAAGAGCTTGCCTATTACATGGTACTGCCTATCTGAAAAAGTGGAATGACAATAATGAAATGCTAACAGGCATAAGACACTTGGATGCCGCCTGTTTTAAGTATGTTGACTTTGGTGATGGAGCGGGGAGTCGTGTTACATTTAAAGTTTTTCCTGGAGATAACCCTGGTCGAATAAAACTAAGTATTGGAAAGCCTTGGGGCAGAGCTATTGCTGTAGTAAACGTGCCTGCTTCGCAAGGTGGTGAAGGGTGGATAAGTGTGAGTGCAGAACTCAGTAATGTCGTTGGGGTGCACGAATTGTGGCTCACTTTTACAGGTCAGGGTAATGAGGTGTTTTCTGTGGATCAGTTTCGTTTTGTACCGTGAATTTGTACCATTGTTTTCTGTCCATTGCGTTCAAATTATAATTGAAAAGATAAGTCATTTTGCACGATCATTTCAATCTTGACTTATGTATTCAAGAAAAAGATGTTCTGATGAGATTAATTATGCTTTATCTTGTGTTGTTTTGTTAGTCTCCCTATGAGCTACATGCATGTGTTGTGATTTGGGCGTTTCCCAATTATTATCATGCTTAATTATACAGATTAGGAAAGACGTAGGAGCTACCGTTGAATTCCACATTGTGGGTTTTATTCCTCGTAGCTTACTGCGAATAAAAAAAGTGTTTCGAATAGATACTCCGTCTGCTTGCAGCGGGGTAGTTCATTGCGTTATTTAAATAACAATTGTATTATGCTATCATCTTTGAAACAAGTTTTGCGTATTGTCATCATTTTGTTCTTTGTCCCTCTTGTGCTTTCGGCTGTTGATCTGAATAATTCTAAGTTGCCAATCGTTTATATCAATACTGGAGGGCAGACGATTGTTGATGAACCTAAGATAGATGCTACGATGACCATTTATTGGTCTCCAGATGAGATAAATAGTCCTGCAGCTGCAAGTGTACATTATGATGGGGCTATAGGTATCGAACGAAGAGGTAATTCTTCTCAATCATGGCCTAAGAAACCCTATAAATTGGAGACTAGGAATGCCGATGGTAGCAACCTTAATTTTGCCCTAATGGGGTTGCCCCAAGAGAATGACTGGGTTTTTCATGCTCCTTATGTTGACAAGACTTTACTTCGTAATGCATTGATTTACCGTCTCCTTGATGAGATGGGGTGGTATGCTCCTCATTATAAGTTTTGTGAGCTTGTAATAAATGATGATTATAAGGGAGTATATGTTCTTGTTGAAAGTCTTAAAATAGATGATAACCGTTTAGATATTACACGTACTTCTGCTAATGATATTACGGGTGGCTATTTTTTAGAACTGACCACTTCAAATCGCTTGGCAAGTGGTGAACCCTATCTAACCACTGATATTGCTGAGCAAGTGATGGCTATCAAATATCCTAAAGAGGAAGATTTAACAGAAGCTCACGAGCAATATATTACCACTTATATCAATGATTTCGAGAAGGCATTAAAGAATAAATATTATTCTGGTTCTAAGGATTATAAGAATTATATTGATGTCCCTTCTTTTATAGATCACATGCTAGTTTCTGAGGTGTTCCGACAATTAGATGTGTTCTGTGCTAGTCATCATTTTTACAAAGATGCTAATGGTAAACTGATGATGGGGCCTGGCTGGGACTACAACCGTTCTATTGGTAACTATAAGGGATATGATACTTGGAAAACGAATGGTTTTTGGTTGACCTCGAGTAGAGGAGGGTGTAAGCCTTTTTGGCCTGAGTATATTTATGATGATGAGGTTTTTATGGCCGCCTATAAAGCAAGGTACAGGGAGTTGAGAAAGGGGGTACTTAATGCCGGACATATTTATGCTATTATTGATGAGTACAGTCAATATTTGGATGATGCACAAGATAGAAATTTTAGCATCTGGGATATTGATGAAAACCGTGCGCACAAATATGTGCAGGGTTCGTATGAGGGAGAGATCGATTATGTGAAAGATTGGTTGAAAGATCGCCTAATTTGGCTTGATGAACAGTGGGGTGCGACACCTCATCCTGTGATTAATGAGTTTTATGCTGATGGAGAAGGGCTGGGCACACAGTGGGTCGAATTGTATAATCCTTCAGTTAGTTCTATTGATATTTCAGGGTGGATATTTAAAGTCAGTGATCAGGCATATACCTTCCCTGCCAATACGACTATTGCTGCTCAGGAGTATTTGATTCTTACGGCAGACAAAGGTCTGTTTCAATCGAAGCATTCTCAGGTGTCCAATGTTTATGAGGGTCTCAAAGGTAATCTTTATACGGACGATATGACGATGCAGCTATTGCAAGATTCAACTGTTCTGGATGAGATAAATACTAGTGTTAGTAAGGGCTGGCCTGTTATTTCTAAGTCGGGCAACTATGCCGTAGGCAAGAGGGTGATAGCTTTTGATAATACCGATGGTATATATTGGAATTGGAGTATTGCTGAAGGTGGAACTCCAGGTAGAATGAATAAGATATACAGCTATGAAGGCTTAGTTATTAGTGAATTAATGAGCCAGAATGTGCATACTATTGTTGATGATTATAATGAAAATGATGACTGGGTAGAGATGACTAATACGACGAATTATACTCTAAACCTGATGGGATTGTTTCTGTCAGATAGATTAGAGGATAAGGGAAAATGGCAACTTACCGATTCTCTAAATCGTAAAAACGCCATCGTTGCACCAGGGCAGTCCATACTCTTATGGCTCGATTCTGATGCCGATACACAAGGTAACCTTCACGCTAACTTTGGTTTGCAAGCCTTAGGTGAGAGCATTGCTCTTAGTTACTTCGATGGTTATAATTATAAATTGATACATCACGTGAATATGCCTGCTATGGGCGTTGATCAAAGCTATCAACTCTCGGATCTGTCTGGCGATGATTGGGTGCTTTCTGACACCCCAACACCTACTAATGATGCCACAGGGCTAATGGTTAGCACACCAAAAGAATTTTTCCAATTGGAGATCTATCCTAACCCTGTTAGGGAGCAATTTAGTATTGATTTTAACTTACCATCAATACAGCAAGTGAATGCGGATGTAGTCGATGTATCAGGACGTTGTATTATGAACTTGTTGCAGGATGTGAACTTAAGTGCGGGGCATTATAATTATATATTTAGTCTGCCCAAAGACCTTCCTGAAGGAATGTATATTCTTAATATGAGAGGGGATGATTTTAGAGAAACTAAGAAATTACTTTATGTTGGTAACTAATAACCTGAGTTCGACATTAAATTCTAGCCACAAAAAGATATATTAAAAGTCCATTTAAGCTTGCAATTTAGA
>CBFIII010000079.1:293-13374 GCA_965662645.1 Bacteroidales bacterium | reverse complement strand
CAATTCTCCGTAGCTTTCTGTGAATAATAAAATGTTATTCAGCTAAATAGCCCGAGTTTGTGGACTTATTTTTTTATTATTCTTTTAGTAATTATATTCCCATTGGTATTTATTTGTAACAAATAAATGCCGCTTTTGAGATGTTCTATATTAAGAAAATTATTGGATTCATTTTCCAACAAGATTTCTTTTCCATCGATGGTAAATAAGCTCACTTGTTCTATCTGTTTACTGCTTTTAATTATAATATCCCCTTGTGTTGGGTTAGGATATATATTTAAAGTTGCTTGGCTTTTATCCATTATTCCAGCCGTTTTTAATACTATTTTAGCTGTTATAGCTGAACCACTAACCATAACCTCGGCTGTGTAACTTTCATAGTTGTTTACAGTAACTGTATAATTGTAATTTCCATCTTCAAGTTGAATAGTAGCAATACCCGAAACGTCTGTAGTAATTGTAACACCATTAATAGCTATCATAGCATCAGCAATACCACTATTATCATCTGACACATTAAAAGTAACGGTGTTGGTTTCTTCGTAAAGTTCAGTTGCAGATAATGTTAATGTGTCAATGTTGCCTCCGTATAATTCCCAAACAATAATATAGGTTGAGTTTTTATTGGCTACAAATTCAGTTACATCATAGTACACTTCTGATATGGTATCACCAGTAGCCGCATCCCAAACCATTGCAAAATTGACATCTGATAAATTAATCTGTTGATTTACCGTTGGGGTGTATGAATAATAATTACGAACAAGTCCTTTATCTATACCCATGAAATCAACGGTTTTTGGCTGTTCAATGACCATAGGGTTAGCTGCAGTTTCACCAATTTGTGGTGTCTCTTCAATAATATTCCAAGTAAAATCATTAGATTCTGATTTGTTCCAACTAATAATAAACGTATCGCTTGTTTTTGCTTCGAATGCTATTACGCCATTACTATTGCTATAAAATTCACTAACATTACAACCTTTTGTTACAATTACATAATGTGATTCGCTAGCTTCGGATAACGCAATGGTTGAGTTTTGCGAAGGGGTATAACTATAATACACTTGCGACAATGCAAGATCACATACCATATCGCCGGTGTTTGTAATTTCTATTGGATGACTACAAGTTTCGCCAACTATAATATCGCGTTCAGTAAGGGTCCATGTAAAAGTAGTTTTGTTAGGGTTTACCCAATGAATAAGTACTGTTTCACCAGCCAAGACATATTTAAGTGAACCATTATTGACATAGGCATTGGCATTGTCTGATGTCATTTCAATAGCAGCATCTTTAGTTGCTGTATATTTATAATATAAATCCGCTCTATCATTGAGGTATTCAACATTGCCAGATTCGGGAATTATAATCGCCGAGTTTGGTGTTTCACCAGGTAATAAATCACGACTGTCGGCTGTCCATGTATAACTTGTCCCGTTCTGGGTGCTCCAGCGCATAATATAGGTCGTGTTGGCAATTAGCTCAGTGCTCAATTCGCCCGAATTGCTGTATGATGCTGTGTTAAAATCGCAGGTTGAGTCAATAGCAACTCCGTGAGAGTGATTGCCGTCGGTAACAATTAACATTTGATCTATGTCGGGAGTAAAGCTGTAATAGGTATAAGCTGTAGTTTCTGGAACTTCAAATTCAACAGGCGTTCCTTGCTCACCAAGTGATTCTATAACAATGGGGTTGTTACATGTTTCGCCAGTAACACCTGTACTTTCGGTAAGTGTCCACGAAAAAGCTGAAGCTGCGTAGTTAGTCCATTTAATAATATAAGTTTTGCCGTAGTTTCCACTTGTGGTTAATTCGCCCATATTGCTATAATCCCAACCATTCAATTCATCACAATCGGAATATATTTCAACTAAGCTTCTATTATCGCCATCGCTCACTTTAAGAGCACCTTCAATAGTTGCAGTATATGAATAATACCATTCTCCTCTGGTTTGTGTAAAATCAATATCTCCGGGTTCGCTTATGACTTGGGGGTATTTACAAACTTCGCCACCCAAGTAATCTACTTCGTTAATGGTCCATGTAAACGTATTATATGGAGAATAGCTTGATTTCCATTTAAAAATATAGTTTACCCCTTCTTCGGCATAAATAACCATTTCCCCATTGTAACTATTTTGGTCGAACTGGTCACCATCGCAATCTAGATACATAACAAAGTCACCAGTGAAGGAATCGTCATGACTTAACTCTAAACGACAATCGCGTGATGCGGTATATGAATAATATAACTCTGGATTACCGGCTTCATATTGAACATCGCCTGGTTGGTTTAAAATTATGGGGTTATTGCAACTTAATCCAGGCGTATTGTCTGCTATAATTGACCATTCTAACATATTATTACTTGTTTGACCATTAATGCCAATATCCCAAACTATAATAAATTCTTGGTTGGCCTCAGCTTGATAAAGTATTTCACCGTCTTCACCAATAGCCAGTTCATGATTAAATCCATTAGCAGCTTCATCACAGTTGGCATATAGTGCCACATTATTGTCAACATTATCCTCACCGTCTGATATCCTGAATGCTCCAGTATTAGTACAAGTGTATTTATAGTAGAGTAAGCCGTTGTTTACAGGTGTAGAAATAGTACCATAGGCATCAATGATAATTGGCTTGTTGCAACTTTCGCCGGTGCCATCTGCAACGATAAAATCCCATTCAAACTCATCAACACCATAGCCTGTTGATAGTTTTATTATATAGTTTTCGTCTTTTTCAACGGCATAAAAGAATTCGCTAGTTATATCTGCGGTATAGATCTCTGTACCATTGCATTCGTTATATATTACCATATATGAAGCTAACATATTACTACCACTAATTTTGCCATCGTCTTGTGCCGTAAACGAATAGTAAACGAAATCCTCATTTCCCCCAAAATCTACCTTTCCAGATTCTGTAAGTACTATCGGTGCATAACAATACTCACCTAAATTGATTTCGCGTTTTGTTAATGTCCAATCAAATGAAACATCAACATAACTTTTCATCTTTATAATATAGGTGCCTGGTTTTAAATCATATTTACGTTCACCTATACCGTCAGAATATATTTCGTCACCATTAGTTTTATATAAAGTGGCATTGTAATCATTATTGTTTTCTGATAGTATTAAAATAGATGCTTCGCTTACTGTATATGAGTAATAAAGAACATCTTTATTGGCTGGAAAAGTAATCGTATTAGGCGCAGAAACAACAATTGGTTTGTCGAAAGCATCGCCATTTTCTGCTGTGTAAATATTAAATGTAAAGGCAATATGCGAGTAATCTTGCTTCCACATCAATAGTATTGATTCATTAGCATCAAGGCTTACCATCTTTGTTGAACCGCTGCCGCCCATGTCATAAAGGGTGTCAAGTTCGGTATTGCAGTCAGAATAAACTTTAAGCCATACCATGTCGCTTGAGCTTATATATTCATTGTTCGAAATGATGTAATCACCAGCAGTGGCAGCTGTAAACTTAAACCATTGATCTCCATTTTCAACTGTTGCACTATTTTCACCCATATTGGCTGTTATAGGATCATCGCAACTTTCGCCTTCGGTAGCATAAATTGAAAAGCTTATAAATAAAGCTAAAATAAGTGTAAAAGTGGTTTTCATGATGTTGGTCTTTAATGTTTTTTGCAAATTAATGAAAATTAAAGCATTAGCGAATTGGTTAATTTGAAAGTGTCAGGTCTGTATTTGAAAGCGGGGTGTTTCTTCTCATATTCGTATTATTGTTTAACAAGAATGCATTTGAGGTACTTCGAAATGGGGATTTTTCTTTTTGTTTATTACAGAGTTAGATCGTAGATTTTACAAGTGTATTTTGACTCTGTAAATTCTGTAATCACGAATGTTAGTAGAAATAAAATAGTTGTTCGTGAATTTGTGGTTTGGTGGGGGGGCTAGTAAGTGTTTAAGTCCATGTAATACCAATTAAAATTTAAAATGAGCCTTAACAGTTGGTGGTATTATGCCGATATAGAATTGATTGAGTTTTATAAGCGAAGCGAAATAAAGCGCATTTCAATTCATAATCGGTATAATACCAATTTGATTTTAAAATTAGCTCCAAGAGATATTCGTATTATGCCGATTTAGAATTAATTAAGTTATAAAAGCGTAGCGCATTAAAGCTTATTTTAATTCACAATCGGTATAATATAGCAAGCCACCACATTATCTATATTAGCCAGTTGAACTAAACCCGCGTTGCGAGAGCTTCAATTCTTTTAATTAACAACAGCATTTATTTTAGCCCATAGTTCGTTGTCGAAACCTGATACTGCAAAATTGGTATTGGCTGGTTCAGAAGCATCTCCCATTCTTATCACAACCATTTTCTTACTTGGAATTACATATATTCGTTGGTCATTAGCTCCCATCGCAGCATACATATCAACTGGAGCATTGGGTACTAAAGAGCCTTGATGCACTTTTTGCTCCCCGGGAATCATGAAACTTACCTTTCCATTTAACCACCAAAAATATCCGTATGAAGCATTAATATTTTGCGAGGAATTTATACTCTCATTAAAAAAAGACTCATTTATTATTTGCTCATGATTCCATTTTCCATTGTTTAATGCTAATAATCCGAATCTTGCCATACTTCTTGTATTGCTATGATATATTTTAAAAATTAGTCCATTATTCCAAAAACCATCCATTCCAATTTTATTTTTCAATTTACTATTAAAGTAAGTCTCAAAATCTTGATTACTTGCTTGAGCAATTACATCCATTAATTTCTGAAAAACATTACCATAAGCCCATCTCGTTCCGGCATCTGCCATATAAGTCAGATTAGATTTTACAAGCAATTGTTTTGTATCATCTATTCCCGATGTCATTGTTAATAAATGTCTTACGGCAATTAGATTTTCCTTTATCAAAGGCATACTTGTCCATTCAGTTTCTAAATAATCAGAAACTTTGTTATTTATATTCAAAAATCCTTCTTGTTGTGCAATTCCCGTTGTTGTGGCTACTAAAGTTTTCCCTGCACTATTCCACTCCCATGTGCTATTAGCCGTGTGTCCACTAAAGTATTCTTCCATTACAATTCTTCCATTCACAAGTATCATAAAGGACTTTGTGTTTTTTTGAACAAGGAAATCTTTTAGTGGTTGAACAGCATTATTATTCCAGCTCAAACTAGAAATGGATTTCGTTTCCCATTCGTTACTTGTTATTGAAGGGAAATACATTGAATCTTTTGTTGGTGTAATTGGGGTGTTTTCTTTAGTGCAACTTGAAACTAATATCAACACTATTAAAAAATATACGAAAGACTTCATATGCATTTGAAATTAATTTTATGGTTGTGCTTTTTATATTTAAAGTTTTATAAATGACTGTCTAATTCAATTTTCTGTCAGATTTTTCAATGACAGCTCACGATTGCTGCCGAGTAGGCAAAGGGAATTTGACTTCGTCGATTTTCAATTTACCCTAAGTCTCTCACAGAATAGATCTCAAAGGTGAGTCATTATGAAAAGGAATATTGAAAAACGAGTAAGTAAATTTTTGTATCATGGCAACTTCTTTCAACGTGGCACGTTTTGACCGAAATAGCCACAGTTAAGCTCATTAGCTCTTTCTGAATTTATGGAACGATTCGAACGGTTTCGAAAGTCTCCGTCACCAATATCTGCGAGTTGAATTAGCCTAACTTCACCATTAGGGTCTTGGTCTTTACTTTCAATCCAATCTCCATCTTTAAATATGCCAGTGCTATAGTCTATAATCTCATCAATCATAGCAAAACTCCATCCCTCAGGTAATTTATATGTTTGTTTACCTTTTTCCATTATTTCGTATCTGCAATATTCAGGATTAGCTCCATAATAATTTCCGTAGCTTCTTCATCTGAGCTATAGGGTAAGATACCTTCGGTTAAGCCTTCGTTCTTTAATAGATTAGCACATTCTTCTTTCAAATATGCTTTTACTGTTTTATTGGCGTTTGAAATATTATCAAGAAGTTCAGAGCAATTGTCCAATATGTAGATGATATCTTCAAAATCATGACTCTGCCTTAAATCATTACCTCCTCGTCCTTTATGAGCTTCAAATTTTGCTGCTAAATAATATTCAGGTGGAAATACAAATACTTCAGTTCCGTTTGGAAGCGTTTTTGAAATTTTGTTTTCAATACCTTCATTATACTATTTATTGCTAAATCCAAGCACATCAGAATCGGAAGGCATAACATCTACTAAAATTTCCTGATAAATCCACCGACAAATTGGAGCCCCTTTTGATGTGTCATTTGCAAAACCTAAGGCTCTTAAATTATCTTCCAATTTTGCATGAGCCGTTTTTGAATGCAACTCAATTACACAATCAACATCAAGCGTTGGCCTGATGTCGGATAATTCAGGATTACTTGCATATAATTCTGCAACAGCGCCACCAACAAATACCATATCGTCTTTTAAATCACCTAAACCTAAGGCTACGGTTTGTAGCATTTCAATATTTGTACTAGGCATGCTTTAATCGTTTTTCAAGTTCGTCCTTTGCAATATTTATTTCTCTCACTTTTCCCACACGGATAGTATCAACAATAACTAATAATTCATAGAATAATTTGTCATCTTGTACTATCTGTGGAATGGATTTGAAAAGTGGTTCAATGGCTTGTCCACGGTGAGTACCTTTTGCACTTGCCCATACATATACATCATTTCCACTTGATATGTGTTCATTAATTGGTGATGCGGAATGAGCTGTTGGAATTCCTTTTATGAGTGCCCCTGGTTCAGTAGGAAATACATATTTTAACCCATAAACCAAAAACTCCATGAAAGAATTAATATTTACCTTTCGTTTCTTAGCATCAATTAAACCCGCAATTTTGCATCTATTCAACACTTCAGATATTTCTGATGGGCTGATTTTTAGCGCATGAGCCAAATCCGAGTTATACCAATCATCGTGCTTTAGTGCAATGATTTTTAACAGAACTACAATATCTTGGGGACGCATCCCATTATGTTTTTTCATCATATTTATTTTAAATTGACTCCGTCGATCTTCGATCTTCGATTCGCGATTCGCGAATTACGAACATTCAAATATATAAAATTAAATCGAGAATAGCTTTTTTGAATACAGTTCAATTGCTGTTAACTTTCCGTATCCTATTTTTTCTTTATAAATACAGCCTGTATCTATATTAATAACTTGCTGTTTGTCTTTAATTTGCTTTTTACAAAAATCAACTGCTATTGGTCTATGTCCATGAATTATTGTCTTTCCAACAAGCAATGGATTTGAATACGCAACCTGACTTTCCCATATCATTGAATAAGTGTCCTGAAATGGATTAAGTATTTTATCATTAAATCCTGCATGTACAAACAAGAATTCCTCAAATGAATAATAACGATGTAGATTTTTTAAGAATTCAAGGTATTTGACAGAAATCTCCTTTATCGAATCAATTCCAAAGCTTTTTAGTGTTTCACCGCCACCATTCTGCATCCATTTAGGCTTGTTCTTTTCATTCTCAAAAGTTTCTAAAAGTAGTAATTCATGATTTCCAATGAGTGATATTATATCAAAACCTTTCTCTTGTAAATCAATGATATAATCAATAACCTCTTTACTCTTATTACCTCGGTCGATGTAATCACCCAACAAAATAAGCTTATCATTTTTATCAAGTTGAATCTGATTTTCAACTAATTCTAGCAGAGAATCAAAACATCCATGAATATCACCGATAGCAAAGAGACGTTTCATATTAGCAGTGTTTTGAGCGAGGGCAAAAATTGCACTCTTTTGCAAATTTGGATTTGTGCGTCAGCCTGTGCGATTTGCAATTGAAAATCACGAACACCTTTAAAATTAATAATATTTGTGAGTAAATGTGTGCAATGTGGGTGGGCTACCCCAACTGTCCCGAAGGGTATAAGCGGGCTGGCAAAAACTAATTTTTTCTTGCACAAAACTTCAATCAATGAGATAATATTTACATTCTGTTTTTTCAATTTTTCAATCAAATTATTTCAATGTGATTCGGTCTTCTTGCCTTGCATACAACGATTGCTGGATGTATAGTGTGCCATTTAGAAATCAATTTACTCACGGCTCTTTTTTCCTTTTTTATGAGTTCGTGAACTCCCTCTGGTCGTTTCTCTTCGGATTCCCCACAGAGCCAAATCAGAGATTTTACTGAGAAATTCAAAGTTCAGTCTCTGTCAATTAAGTAATTGGCGGAGCTGCTAGAAACCAACGAAGTTCTTGTGACGGCCTCATTGCCATATGATATATGAGCTATTGTTGTAGTTCGTTATTATCAATTTTTTTCTTTCTATCTTTCTTTATTGAGATAATAAAAACAGCAATAAAACAGACCATAGCTATAATGCCACTATAAGAGCCTAGATTGTTTAGTATTGATAGATTTGTCCAGTCTATTTCAGTTAGATGAATGACAATAATTACAATAGAAAGTATAAGTAAGAAGAATTTATATTTTTGATTTTTCATTTGTTGATTTAATTATGGATTTATTTCTGATAATCAGAAATTTTCAAATTAAGATTCTGTTCGTTTGAGAATGAAATAAAATCTTCTGCTTCTTCTCGATTGTTAATTGAATTATAAAAACGACATTTCCCTTTTTTGTTATACACCTTTAGAATGATATTTCCATTTAATCTATATTTCAATTGCATATTAGTGATATCATCTACTTTAATACTTTTACTAAAGTCTCTAAGATAATAAGCTCGTCCTATAATAAAGAATGAAACAATAGTAGATGAAACTATGATAATGTCAAGGAGGCTCATTGTTCTAGAAAGTGGATATATCAATCCCAATAAGATAAGTATGGAAAATGTAGATATTATTGCTCCCTTTTGAAAATTGGCGTCGTCGCTAAACTGAAGTTTTTGTGAATCGTATTGAAGTGTTTTCATCTATGTGAATGTTTATTGCAATTTCTTATAATATTTACGTTGTAGTATTCTTTTCTTATATATGACTGATGTCGTGTTTTTTTTAATGAACTACAACGTGACTGGATGGGCAAGTGGGCATGTAGAAATCACTAATCTTTCTGACCATCACTTAGCCATTCGACAAATGCTTAGGGACCACCAAATCACAGATTTTACTGAGAAATTCAAAGTTAAGACTCTGTCAATTAAGTAATTGGCGGAGATGTTAGAGACCACCGAAAGCCGTGTAACAGCCTCACTGGTACATTATATATACTAGCCTGTTGGCAACTGGCTTTATTTTCCCTTTTTAAGTTTTGCTAGTATTTCATCATTTAAAACTTTCGACTTGCCATTTAACTCCTCAACCAATTTATATACCGTTGTACAAGGATTATGACTTGAAAAGTTCTGTGATGAATGTGTTGATTCTAAGTTCTTAGCCCAAGAAGAGGCTTGTTTCTGGTTTCCATACTTTTTTAGTGTCGAAAACATTTCTTCGCTGTTTTTCTTATACTTGAATTTTTTACCAGAAGATATTAAGCTGTTAATGGATTTTTCAATCGCAGATTTATAATCATCTCTTGACATAGCTGTATTTCGATATTGGAAATGTAACAAATACCATAATTCAAATGCCTCATTACTCCAAGCACAAAATATGTCATTTGCTTTAGCCTTTTGAATTGCTCCATTGAATTGTGTGGAGGGAAAGCTGTCTTTGTCAAACACCGCCCAAACACGATCGTATTTTTGTGGTGAATTATCTCTTAATTCAATAGCTTTTTCAACAACTTTCATCGTACTTATACCACCTCCTTCAAAGGACAGATCAAACACAAACTTGCCAATTTTCAACGGAAAAGCCTTAAAATAGTTTGGCTCTGTTTTTTCTCCTTCACAAACAATTAAGAAATATACATTGATATTTCTATCATCCTCATTATTTAGAGATTCCTTCTTTTGAGCAAGATGTTTAAGTATTGCATTATCGATTTTTATTTTTCTTGCCATAATGCTAATTTGTTAAAAATGGTATGGCGCCATATCTGCCTCGAATGTAATTCTTCTCTAAATTGCTATCATTTCGAACTTTAGATCCATCAGGTAAAACTATTCTTGTTAATGGATAAATGTCAGTTTGTTCTTTGTTGTCTTTTTCTGCAAACCAAATTTGATCACGTCTAAATAGTTTTAAACTTAGAAGGTTAGTGTCGTGAGTGGCAAAAAATAATTGTGCATTTTTGGGGTTTGTGTCAGAGTTGTTAAATAAGTTAATAAGCTGCGTTGTTATTAGTGGGTGTAACTTTGCATCAAATTCATCAATAATTAAGATTCGACCGAATAGTAGTGTGTCGAATATTGGTCCAGAAAGATCTATTACCTTTTTTGTGCCTTCTGATTCTTGAGTATCTTTGTCAAAGGTTGTACTTCCAATAATTTTCCCAAGGTCATCATACTTGTTATGGACTGTATTTACAGAGATTACTGTTTTTCCTTCAAGGTCTTTTATTAACTTCGTCTTTAGATTGTCAGGTATGTCTTGAGGAACTGTACTTGCATCAAATTTATTTTCAGTAATATTAATATTACTGAAGCCAAGTTTGAGCCGTTGATACAGAGATAAGGATTCTTCACATCCTCCCATCTTCTTATGTAGCATTTTTAATGTGAATCCAGTATAGTCTTTGTGGTCAATTCCTGATAACACATTGTATTCCCTAAACCATTTTAAAATACTTTTAGACAATTCTCCTCCTAATTGTGCAACTAATGAAAGGAACAGTCTGTTATCATTTGTTGCTTTTTCTTTATCAATACCTTCTTCGAATAAGTCAGAAACACCGATTCCGTCTTCTGTTCTTACGAATAATGGAACTTCTTTTTTTCTACCTTCTTTGATGAAAAGCCATTCTGAGATGATTCTATCAATATCATATTCAAAACCATAACGATATTTTTTCTTCTCAATAAGGAATTCAATTTCAAAGAAAGTCGCTTCTTCGTCTATTGTAGATAATAGAAATGGTGTCCAATCTAAGTTTTCATTATCATTTAATCTGACAGAATCTAAAACTAGATCTCTCATTCTATCCAATGCTTTTATTAGATTGCTTTTCCCACTCGAATTAGCGCCATATATTACTCCACTTTTTACAAGTTTTTGTTCTCCTGCTTTAAAAATATTTTCAGGTAATTCCGCAATTCCAGATGCTTTGAAGCTTAATGTCCTTTTTTCTTTAAAGGATAAAAAGTTTCCTACTGTAAATTCAATTATCATAGTAAATTCAATTATTTCTCATTATTACTTGCAAATCTATGAAATAATCTGAGATATTTGATTGTATTTGAGAAAAAACCTCAATTATTATGAGTAGCGCTTTTTTTGCTTGTTGCCAACGATTGCTAGATGGATAGTCTGGCATTAGAAACCAATTTACTCACGGCTCTTTTTTTCTTTTTTATGAGTTCGTGAACTCCCTCTGGTCGTTTCTCTTCGGATTCCTCACAGAGCCAAATCAGAGATTTTACTGAGAAATTTTCAAGTTTAGACTCTGTCAATTAAGTAATTGGCGGAGCTGCTAGAAACCAACGAAGGTCTTGTAACAGCCTCAGCGCCACATTATCTATGCTAGCCTGTTGTACGCTGGCATTCCTTTTTTTATTTATCATTTTAATAATTCAATCCAAAAGCCCAAAGTGGTATCACATTTAGATAGCCATATTCGATATCATCTTTAACCACAAAAGATTTACCATCTTTTTCTATTTGACTTTGCTGCTTGTTCTTACCGCCAACTTCAAAGGTGTAATTGTCAATTACAAAATCGGCTTTCTTAGATGATATTACTTCATTTTTGACTCGCATCTGGTTGAAGAAAAATGTTTCCCTCATATTACCAATATCAGACTTTTCCCTAACTAAGTTGAATATGATATTTGTATTATCTAAATATACTTTATCAACCTTTCCTAATCCACGTATACCATTAGTTTCATTGCGTAACTGTCCGATAAGACCAGCTTTTTCCATATATGAAAAGTAATCATCTAAAGAATTGCGACTAATACCAATAATATCTGCAATTTTGGTGAAATTTGGTTTGAATGGAACACTCTCAGCAATAATTGAAAGTAACCTTTTAAGTTTACGGCTCGTGCCTACATTTAGGTTAGCATATTGTGGAATATCTGTTTCTAGCGTTTGAACAATGATTTGCCCTAAACGTAAATCCATCTGATTTTCAATTCCAAAAGGATAGTACCCACGAGTTATATAGTCATTAAATAATGGGAGAGGGTGTTTAATCTTTGGAAGTTTAATTTCGTTGTTGATTATTTGATTTAATGAGAAAACTTCAATTTCGTAATTATGAAAGAAGTTCAAGTATTCACGAAATGATAGTCCTTGCAATTTATAAATGATTGCTCGTCGACTTAAATCTGCAGAACCTTTAAGGATATCTAAAACAGAAGATCCTGTAAACACAATCTTTAAAGATGGAAATGAATCGTAGATGTTTTTCAATTCTCGAGACCAATCTGTGTATTTATGGATTTCATCAATAAATAAATATTCTCCAGCATTTTTGTAAAAGTCATCGACTAAATCGATAAGTCTGTTTTCGCTAAAATACATATCATCAGCTGAAACATACAGAGCTTTCTTACTGTCTAATTTTTCTTTTATATGCTGTAGAATCATTGTTGTTTTTCCAACACCACGAGCACCAATAATGCCGACCATACGGCTTTCCCACGGAATTTCGTCATACAAATATCGCTTGAAGTCCGTTGTCGTACTTTGCAAAAGTGTTTCAAATTTCTGATAAAGAGTTCTCATAATCTAATAATCAATTTGTTTCTGCAAATATACGCAATCGCACATCAAAATCAACAAAACAACCAATAAATGCACAATTAAATGTGCGATGTGTGTTTTTTGCTTGTGTACAACGTGAGTGGATGTATTGTAGGGCATAAAAAATTATAAATCTTTCTGACCCTCACTTAGCCACATCATAGATTTTACTGTGAATTTTCAAATACAGACACTGTCAATTAAGTAATTGACAGTGTCTGAATTTGAAAATTCAGA
>CBFIII010000079.1:0-283 GCA_965662645.1 Bacteroidales bacterium | reverse complement strand
GTCTCTGTCAAATCTCTGATTTGGCGGAGCTGCTAGAGACCACAGAAGGTCGTGTAACAGCCTCATTGCCATATTATCTATGCTAGCCTGTTGTGCGCTCGGCGTTATTTTTTTTAATACATTTCAACGTTAAAGCTAATTTTAGCATTTAGTGCGCGAAAAACTTTTAAGATTGTTTCAAAACGTGCATCAGTTAAATGGTTTTCAATTTTTGATATTTGTGCTTTTTTTACTCCAACCAATTCTCCCAATTGAGCTTGTGTTAAAGACTTTTCTTTTCTAA
>CBFIII010000078.1:0-13779 GCA_965662645.1 Bacteroidales bacterium | reverse complement strand
ATTGCCACTCTAGAAGATGAACAGACCGTACAGAATGATTCTATTGCATCTCATGCTAATGACATTGCTACTTTAGAAGATGAACAATCAGTACAGAAAGATTCTATTGAAGCTAATGCTAACGACATTGCTACTTTAGAAGATGAACAATCAGTACAGAAAGACTCTATTGAAGCTAATGCTAATGATATTGCTACTCTAGAAGATGAACAATCAGTACAGAAAGATTCTATTGCATCTCATGCTAACGCTATTTCTGCACTTAAAGTAGAGCAAACTAAACAGGATTCAGCTATTGCTGCTAATGCACTCAGAGTTGGTATTGATTCTGTTCAAGCGGAAATGCTTGCTGCTATAAGTGATAGTCTTGGTGTTTTAGATTTCTCAGGTATTACCGCTGATATTGATGCTCTAGAAGCGAGTCAGACGACACAAGATGGTTTGATTGCCGCTAATACGGCTAAAACCGGTCTTAGTGCAGCTCAAAAGACCATTCTAGATAATACAAGTGGCGTTAATACGGGTGATCAAGATCTCTCAGGTATTACCAATGATATTGATGCTCTAGAAGCGAGTCAGACGACACAAGATGATTTGATTGCCGCTAATACGGCTAAAGCAGGTCTTACTCCAGCTCAAAAGGCCATTCTTGATAATACTACTGGTGTTAATAGTGGTGATCAAGATATTTCAGGTATTACTATTAATGCCAATGCTATTTCTACTATTGAAGTAGAACAAATTAAACAGGATTCTGCTATTGCTGTTAATGCTCTTAGAGTGGGCATTTCTGCAGAACAAGCAGATATTCTTGCTGCTACAAGTGGTGTTAATACGGGTGATCAAGATCTTTCAGGTATTACCAATGATATTGATGCTCTAGAAGCGAGTCAGGTCACACAAGATGATTTGATTGCAGCTAATACGGCTAAAGCAGCTATTACTGCTGAACAAGCGGCTGCTCTTTCTAATATCAGTGGTGTTAATACAGGAGATCAAGATATTTCAGGTATCGCTATTAATGCCAATGATATTTCTACTCTTAAAGTAGAGCAAACTAAACAGGATTCAATCATTGCTGTTAATACACTCAGAGCTGGTATTTCTCCTGAACAAGCGGCTATTCTTGCTGACTTAGATGATGAACAAACGGCACAGGATCTGAATATTTTCACAAACGCTTCTGATATTTCTTCCGAAGTCACTCGAGCGAAAGCTGCTGAAGAAGAGCTTGCGTCTAGTCAAGTGTTTCAAAGTGAGAATGATGTTGTTTATGGTGGTGATAAAAATGATATTTTCTTATTCGGTGCTAAGCAATTGTCTTTTGATAACGATAGTTTACAAACAATTTTTAGTGATGATGTTACGTCGAAGTCCGTAGATGTTAAAATGGCTTTTATTACATATAAAGCAGCTTTTAGAGCTGGAGCAAGCAATTATGATTTTGACGACGGATATATTTTTGAATTAGATTCAATAGGTAATTTTTCTGCAGTGAGTGGAGGATATTCTAATATTGCTGCAGGATATACTTCTAGCATTGGAGGAGGATTTAAAAATACGACTCCAGGTGAGAATTCTTATATTGGAGGTGGAAATAGAAATAAAGCTTCAGGTAAAAGTTCTACTGTAGGAGGTGGTGAATTAAATTTGGCTTCTGGTAATCGTGCTACCGTTGAGGGGGGATATTTAAATATTGCTTCTGGTAATCATGCAGTTGTTGGAGGTGGGTCTGAAAATAATGCTTTAGGTTATCGTTCTACTATTAGTGGTGGGGGAAATAATCTTGCTACTCTTTCTTATGCTGTTGTTGGAGGTGGCGTGGAAAATAATGCTTCAGGTGAACGTTCTACCATTAGTGGAGGAGGATTTAACGAAGCCTCAATGATTTGTTCTACTGTTGGTGGTGGGCTTTCTAATATCGCTTCAAATAAGTATGCTTCTGTTGGAGGTGGTGAATCTAATGAAGCTTCAGGTGAACGTTCTGTCATTGGAGGTGGCGAATCTAATAAAGCTTCTGGTGATTATTCTACTGTTGGAGGTGGAATTGAAAATATAGTCTCACAAACAGGAACTACTGTTGCTGGAGGTTTAGATAATGTTGCTTCTGGTAATTATTCTACTGTTATTGGTGGACGTCATAATAGAGCTAAAAGCTATGGTGAGATTGCGATGGGATTTTATAATGATACTTTAACATCCGTTATAAGTACTGTTTCTTCAGGTATTAATGATTATTTATTATCGATTGGTAATGGTAGTGATGATGCTAATCGAAATAATGCTTTGACAATGTATAAGGATGGGGATACTGAAGTGACAGGAGCTTGGACAGGTTCTTTTACTTCATCTTCGGATTCTTGTTTTAAGAAAAATGTGATTACTCTTAGTGGGGTGTTAGCTAAACTCGAAGGCATACGCGGGGTATCTTTTACTTGGCGTGAGGATATTAAAAATCCTACAAAGCAGACGGGGGAAGATATTGGTGTAATAGCACAAGAAATAAATAAGGTATTCCCAGAGCTTGTGTTGGTTGGTCATGATGGTTATTTATCGGTTAATTATGCTAAGATGAGTGCAGTGCTTTTACAGGCTGTTAAAGAACAGCAGGTGCAAATTAATGCTCAGCAAGCGCAGATGGATACTATGCAAAATCAAATTAATCAGATTTTGAAGGCCATTGCGCAGTAGTAATAGAATAATGAAGATTCTAAATGTGTTTTTGTGTTCTATTTACTGTACTTGAATTATTTAAAATAAGATTATACTTGTTTTTATACCGTGTTAAATCTATTCTGTTTTGTCTGAAACCATTCAACCTGAGGAATTTTTTTTCGTAGTAGTTGAATTGTTTTATGATGATTGTTCTATCATTAATGACTCAAAATGTGATTGTGCTCTTTGGGGGCAACTATTGGGTATCAGTGATGAGTTTAGTTATATAATATAGGATAAACGGATTTTTACATTTATGATCATCAAGGTTGCTATTGTAGTAATGACAAAGAAGGTGTTGAGTCCTATTCTAAAAAGGTATTTATAATACCAGAATTGCTTTTTTGTCGTTTGCATCATATTTCGATACCTAGTATTAATGCTTTCATTAAGGTTTATTCCGACGATTTTGATTCTTTCGTATTACCCAAAATGGAATGTCGTTGGTATCTTTTATCGTTTTAATATCAGTTGTTTTTACATATTAGGTAGCTGTACATTAGGAGTAGTTATATAAGATAACACTGAAGAGTTGTTGTGAAATTATTATTAACCTGAGTTCGACATTAAATTCTAGCAAAAAAAAGATATATTAATAGTCCATTTATGCTTGCAATTTAGAAGGCATAACAGGCTATTTCGAAAAAAAATTACAAGTACAAAGATGTAGTTTAGGTGATTTTTTCTTCGTATTTGCTTTTGTTTTGCATAATTTTACCTAAATTCATTTACAATAGTCCGCTATTGCTTCTCGAATTTGTGTATATTTCTACTCAAATACAATTCAAACTGTGATCAAATTCAAAATTGAAATCAGGTTGTTAGACTAGGAAATGTTATAATCCTTTATTAATAATCCTTTATCTTAAAAAATTGTTAAGAAGAATGTTCTATTTGTTATTTGAATCTACGTTATTTTTATAGATGCATTGTCTTTTGGGTTCAAAATATTATCTTTGAGGTATGTCTTAGGTTTTGTTAAAGAATTTAACGTAAATGTCACAAGTAATGTTTTGTGCTATTTTTTAAATTATTCTTGTGTGATGATTTCTTCTTTTATTGATTATTATGTGTTTATATTATGAAAAAGAATAAAGATTACCTTGTTTTTACTCTTGACGACCAACGTTTTGCTATACCAATAAAGGATGTTGCAAAAGTGTTGCAAGTTGTAGAATTGCAGGTAATACCTAATATGCCAAAATTTTTGCACGGTATTATGAATTATTTTGGTGATATCCGACCAGTCCTAAATTTACATTTTATCTTCTCATGCCCTCCTAAAGAGATTGAATTATCCAACGAATTAATAGTCTTGACTGAAAAACATAAAGGTTTTGTGCTTTTGGTTAACAATATTAAAGAGGTTATTAGTGTTTCGGAGGACGAGATAAGTTTTTTCGATCCAATGATTTCGGATAAGCAACATGTAAAAGGAGTTGTTAAACTCAATGATGGGATGGTTTTAATTAATGATGTTAAGCATTTTCTTGATCCAAAAGAATTAAAAGAGTTGTCCGTGATACTTGAAAAAAAATCTCTAAACGTTTTACAATAGTATGCCAGAATTGGATTTAAAGGAATTAAGAGATTTTTTGTTAACTAATCTTGGTCTTAATTATACTGTTAGTCAAGAGAAGGATTTGTATCGTAAGATAACTGATGCTGCAAAAGGATTTGAGTTTGCTGAAACGGATGATTTTATTACTTGGCTTGTTGCCCAGAAATTGAATGATAGGGAGGTGGAGAAATTAGCTTCATATCTAACTATTGGAGAAACTTATTTTCTTAGAGAGAGTCAAGCTTTTGATTATTTAGAGTATGATTATTTACCTCAGTTAATACAACAAAGAAGAAAAATTAATCATAAAGTTTTGAAGATTTGGAGTGCTGGTTGTGCTTCTGGTGAAGAGCCTTATACTATTGCTGTTTTGTTGTGTCGTATGTTGCCTGATATCAAGGATTGGGATATAACAATAATGGCTACTGACATAAATCCATGTTTTATACAAAAAGCAAAAGAAGGAGTGTATTCAAAATGGTCATTCCGTTCTATTTCTAAGAATTTTATAGAACAAAATTTTGATCAAATAAGTAGTGCGAAATTCAAGATAAAACCTTGGATTCAGGAAATGGTTACCTTTTCATTTTTAAATCTTATTGATGATTCATTTCCTTCGAAAGCAAATAATACACTAGGAGTTGATGTTATTTTTTGTCGCAATGTTATGATTTATTTTTCTGCTGAAGGAATAACTAAAGTCTGCAATAAATTTTATGATTCACTGGTATCTACGGGTGTCTTTTTTGTTAGTCCAGTAGAGGCTTCTAGTGTCAATAGAACGAAATTTAATATGTTGCGTTTTAAAGGCTATAATGTATTCAATAAGGAAAAAAAGATACTTGCCAATGATGTTGAGGCATTATTGGCTGAGAAAAAAAAGCCGACAGATACTGGTTTTTTAGCAGGAAATAAGGAGGTTGCTAAACGATTGGAGCAGGTGAAAAAAGAAATGGCTGTCTATTCTGAGAAAATCAAAGCTAAAGAAAGAGAAGAGAGAAAAGAGAGAGAAGAGAAAGAAGAGAGAGAAGAAAGAGAAAAGAGAGAAAAGAGTGATGAAGCATACGCTTCTGATTATAGTAGAGCTCTTTCTTTATATCAGTCAGATAGATTAGCTGAGGCAGAACAAGTGATTCAGGATGTCCTAGATAATGTGGATGAGATTAAAAATGAATCTATTGAATCTTTATATTTGCTTTTAGCTAGGATAAAAGCTAATCAAGGTGATTTAAAAACGGCTGAAGAGTTGTGTGAAAAGATTATTGGTGTTAATAAAATTAATGGGGATGCTTATTATTTTTTATCGGTAGTATTTAATGAGCAGGGGAGATCTAAAGAAGCTATTCGTATGGTTGAAAATGCTCTTTTCTTAAATCCTAGTTTAGTTTTAGGACATTATTTACTTGGCAATATCAAAATGAAATCTGCTACAGGATGGCAAAAACATTTTAATAATGCTAAACGTATTTTGTTGAAACAAGAACAAGATGAAGTGTTAGATGAAGTGGATGGTATAACTGTTATTCGTCTTATGGATATTCTTAATTCATCAGGAATGTAATAATAAAAACAATTAACTATGACAGAACTTACTGATAAAGAAAAAATTCTTAAAAAAAGAGCAATGGAAATTGCTAAGCCCTTTTTTGAGAAAGAGCATAGTGGTATGTCTAAACCCGTTTTAGAATTTCTTTTAGCTAATGAACGATTTGCTCTTAATTCTCGCTATGTGACTGAGGTTTGTCTTATTAATAAGTTAACACCTTTGCCGTGTACGCCTGATTTTGTTATGGGGATCATTAACCTTAGAGGTGAGATTCTTACTGTAATTGATATCAAGAAATTCTTTAGCTTGCCTCAAAAAGGATTGACTAACTTAGACCGTGTGATTGTGGTAGAGCATAATGGTATAGAGGTGGGAATTTTGGCCGATGAGATTTATAGTGAACGGACGATTTGGTTAGGAGAGTTGCAGAAAAATGTAAGTAATATTACTCAAAAAAATGCGGATTTTATTGAAGGTATATCAAGTGATCGATTAATAGTTTTAGATATAAAGTCTCTTTTGTCTTCTGATAAAATTGTAGTAGATGAGAAGGTGCGGGGCTGACGCTTTGTTGCTAGTTAATTGTCTGTCAAATTTTAAGGAATTTAAAACACCTTTAGCTTAATTGTTTGGAACAAATCAATAATAATATTAAATGTTAATTTTTAAAAAAAAACAAAATGAAAAATTTACCCATTACACTCAAGATTGCTAGTGGTTTTGTTGCGATAATAGCGATGTTTATTATTGTTGTAAGTACCACATCTACCAACATTATAAGTTTAAATGAAAATACGGAGTGGTTGCAAAAGTCTCATGAAATGATCGCTCTCACTGAGTTAGTGTTAGCTGATACTAAAGATGCAGAGTTAGCTCAACGTGGTTATCTTATTACAGGAAGTGATACTTATTTAAAACCATATAGTAATGCTATAGAAAATGTTTCTATACATCTCGATTCATTAATGGTGTTAACGAGTAATAGTCCTGAATTGCAAAAAAGAGTTGTTAAAATTGACGATCTTGTAGGTCAAATGCTAATAGTTCTAGAGGAATCAATAAATTTGAGAAAGGATTCTGGATTTGAAGCTTCTAAGAAGGCTATGATGAGTGGTATTAGTAGTAGGACAATGTCGCAAATTCGTATTTTTCAACTTGATTTGATAAAATATGAGAAAAAATTGTTGACTCAAAGGCAAGAGGCTTCAGATAAATCTGTTAAAAGATCACAGATGATCAATTTGTGGTTGTTAATTATTGCTGCTTTTATTATAACAGTATCAATGATTCTTGTAAATCAAACTATTGTAAATCCATTAAAGAGATTATCTATTAAATCCAGACAAATGGCGCAAGGTAATCTTACCAATGAATTTAATAAAGATAATAGAACTGATGAAATAGGTTTATTAGCTCTATCGTTTAAAATAATGCAAGAAAACTTTTTAAAGAAGGCGCAACAGGCAGAAGAGATTGCTAAGGGTAATTTGACGATAAACGTTACGCCGCTTTCTGAATCAGATGCTTTTGGTTATGCTTTTTCGTCTATGACGGAGATGTTGAATTCTCAAATGCTAGAAATACAGCAAGGTGTGAATGTGTTATCTACTGCATCAACTGAGATGATGGCCGTAATGTCACAATTATCGTCTGGTTCTGCAGAAACAGCTTCTTCTGTAAGTCAAACAACGGCAACAATAGAGGAAATTAAACAAACGACAGAAGTCGCTAATCAAAAGGCTAATGAAGTGACTAATTCAAGTAGGGAATTAGCATCAGTTTCAAAGAGTGGTAATGAGTCTGTGCAGAGCAGCATTGCAGGGATGAATAATATTAAGGTTCAAATGGAATCTATTGCTGCGATTGTGATTCAACTTAGTGAAAAAAGTCATAAAATTGGTGAAATAGCGAATACCGTAAATGATATAGCTGAACAGTCTAATTTACTTGCTGTGAATGCTGCTATTGAGGCTGCTAAAGCCGGAGAAGAAGGTAAAGGTTTTGCGGTAGTTGCTCAAGAAATTAAAAACTTGGCTAGTCGATCTAAAGCTTCTACTGTTGAAATTCGTTCAATACTTACTGATATACAGAAAGAAATCGGGGGAGCCGTAATGGCAACAGAGCAAGGAGGTAAAGTGATTGATGAAAATTTAAATCAATCGTCGCATACAAGTAAAACGATTTCATTACTTGCTGCTAATGCTGAAGAGGCTTTGCAGGCTAATATGATGATTTCAGCGTCGAGCCAGCAGCAGCTTGTTGGTATGGAGCAGATTGCTAATGCTATGGAAAGTATTAAGGAAGCAAGTGCTCAAAATGTAAATAGTACTAAGCAGGCTGAAATTTCTGTTTCTGAATTGACTGAGTTGGGTGATAGACTTATTAATCTGTTAAGTCGTTACAGTCTAAGAGAGAGTTAAGATTATTTTGGTTTTTATTACTTAAAATATCTAATGATGGATAGAAAACAAGAATTTTTGAAGCGGATACTAGCAACTTTTAGAATCGAAGCTGAAGAAAATATTAATAATATATCAACACATCTTTTAGAATTAGAGAAAGGTTGTTCTGATGCACGTAAAGAAGAAATTTTAGAAGTCATATATCGTGCTGCTCATAGTATGAAGGGGGCTTCTCGTGCAGTTAATCTTAGCGAAATTGAAAGCATTTGTCATGCTCTTGAAGATGTGATGTCCGCCATTAGAAGTCAAACTGTTGCATTGACCCCAGATGTTATTGATTTGTTTACCGAAACTGTTGATTTATTAAATGATATATTGTTTGAAAATGATGGTGTCGTAAATGATGAGTTGAGTGATAAGATTGAGAGAGTACTATACGCATTATCTTGTGCTGAACAGGGCGAAGCAATCAAAATAAGTAAATCTAAACCTAAACCCGTAACGGTTCCTTCTACGCCAGTTGTAAGAGAAGATGTCGAAAATCTTATTCCTAAGAAGGAGGTTGAACAACCTAAGCCGAAAATTGTTAAGAAAGAGACTAAACGTACTACAAATTCTAACACTGCTAAACCCGTAGTTAATGATACTATCAGGGTTTCAACAAAAAAGTTAGATGATCTATTGATTCAAGCTGAGGAGATGCTTAATCTTAAATTAATCTCGAGACAGCGGATTAAAGATTTGCAGGGTGTTTTGAGTCGTTTAAGTTTGTTACATCGCGAATCCTCATTAGTTTTAGATTCTTATACTTCGGTTTCTGTCTATTTAAAAAATCTAGAAGAGACTAAGCGTTCCTCTAATTTTCATAAAGAGGTAGCTAAGGTTCTCCAGTTTTCGGAATGGAGTAGTTCTTATATTAATGAAATCGAAAAAGAGATAAAAGTCTTATACAATAATTCGAAGCAAGAAGACCATTCTACGTCGTCGTTAGTGAAAGGTTTATTAGATGATGTTAAGGAGGTTATCACGGTTCCTTTTTCTGTTTTATTGGATGGTTTTCCCAAAATGGTTAGGGATATAGCTAGAGATTTAGAGAAGAAAGTTGATTTTACGGTTGAGGGTGATAATATTGAGATTGATCGTCGTATTCTTGAAACTCTACGTGCTCCATTAATGCATATCTTAAGAAATTCATTGGATTATGGTATTGAGAATCTAGAAACGCGTATTAAAAATGGGAAGCCTGAAAAGGGGCATATAACTTTCAAAGTAGAACAACTTGAGAATAATAAAGTAGAAATACTTATCTCAGATGATGGACCTGGATTAAATAAAGAGAAGCTTAAAAATTTATATATAAAGAATGAAAATATTTCAGATGATAAAATTGACTCTATTCCTGAAGCCGATTACTTAAATTATATTTTCAGGTCAGGGATTTCTACTAGTGATATTGTTACAGATCTATCAGGTAGAGGATTGGGATTAGCTATTGTACAAGATGCTATTGATAAAATGGAAGGTTCAATAGTAGTGGAGTCTGTACCTGGAGAGTCCACAACGTTTCGAATTTTGTTGCCCATCTCAATTCTTACTTTTAGGGGGGTAGTCATTAAAGCTTGTGATCGCAACTTTATTGCTCCTACATCAAAAGTTAAAAGTGTGATTCGTGTTAAGAGTGACGAAATTAAAACAATTGAAAATAAAACTACAGTATTATATGATGGGGAGCTGATTGCTGTTGTTGAGTTAGGGAAAATCTTAGAGTTACCCGCAAAGGACGAGCTTGAAGAATATACACAACTTATTGTTTTAGAAGTTCAAAAGAAACGCTTTGCCCTTGTTGTTAATATCATTCTTGGTGAGCAAGAAGTCCTTGTGAAAAAATTCAACAAGCAACTTAAGAGAGTGCGTAATATTGCTGGGGCTACTGTACTTGGCTCTGGAGAAGTTGTTCCCATTTTAAATGTGTATGACTTGTATGAATCGATGTTAGGTAATAGTGGTGTTGCAAATAGTCGTTCCAAGGGAAAGAAGGGTGAAACCAAAAAGACTAAACAGAATATATTAGTAGTAGAAGACTCCATAACGTCTAGAACACTGATCAAGAATGTACTTGAAACGAGAGGATATAATGTTACTACAGCTATTGATGGTTTGGATGGTTATACTAAACTGCGAGAAATTGTTTCTTTTGACTGTGTGATTTCAGATGTTGAGATGCCTCGGATGAGTGGTTTTGAGTTGACTGCTAAAATACGAGAAACTAAGGGTTTCGAAGATATACCTGTTATTTTAGTGACTTCTTTATCTAAACGTGAAGATAGGGAACGTGGAATCGATGTAGGGGCTAATGCGTATATTATTAAGAGTAATTTTGAACAAAATAATTTATTTGAGGTTCTAGATACTTTAATTTAGATAAAGGTATTATTTTATGATAAAAGTTTTAATCGTTGACGATTCTAAAACTGTTAGTCAGTATTTGGAGTTTGTATTTGGGGAAGAGCCAGATATTGAGGTTATTGGTGTCGTTTGTAATGGTGTGGAGGCTATTGATTTTATTAAAAAGAATAAGCCTGACATTATAACCATGGATATTGATATGCCTAGGATGAATGGGCTTGAGGCTACTAGAATAATAATGTCAACAACACCTATACCTATTATTATGGTAACGGCTAGCCGAAATGCTAATGATAAAAAAGTCGGTATTGAAGCACTGGCTGTTGGTGCTTTGAGTATTGTTAATAAGCCAGTGGGTTTTTCGAACGATAAAAAAGAGAATAAAACACAACATTTAATTCGATTAATTAGAATATATGCTCAAGTAAAGGTGATAACACGTATTTATCGGCCTAAAGAAAATCCAATACCTAATACACCACTTTCTATAGAAGATAAAAAGAAGATTCTTCCTATCAGTAAATTGCTTAATAAAAAGTATGTAACAGTAGGTGTTTCTTCTGGAGGTCCTACCGTTTTGGCGGAAGTTTTTTCTAAAATATCACATAAATTTCCTTATCCTATAATTGTGGTGCAGCATATTACTGCTGGTTTTCTTGATTCTATGGTGGCATGGTTAAATCGTCTATTAAGTATTCCAGTGAAGATTGCAGAAAGAAACGAAGAATTACTTCCTGGGTGTATTTATTTTGCTCCTGATTATTATCAGATGTGTATTAAAGATAATAAAGTGGATCTTTCTGAGCAAAGTGATATAAGAATTTGTCCTTCTGTTGAACATCTTTTTAAACAACAGGCTCTAAGTTATGGTAAAGATACTATTGCTGTGATGTTGACAGGTATGGGTCGGGATGGTGCTTCTGAATTGAAGTTACTTAAAGATAGCGGTGCTGTTACTATTGCACAAGATAAAGAAAGTGCTCTTGTGTATGGCATGCCTGGTGAAGCGATTAATTGTGGGGCTATTTCATACGTGCTAAGCCCAGGGCAGATAGCAGAAACTTTGTTGAAGATTGAACAATTTTAATAGTGTTAAAATTGCCGGTTTTGGGATTAAAATTTTTTTAAACCAAGAGTTATGAGGAAAAAAGTATTAGTAGTTGAAGATAGTCCAACGCAAGCCATGCAGCTTCAAATGATTTTGGAGGATAATGATTTTGACACCGAACATCGTTTAAATGGGCAAGAAGCTTTGGATGCTATAGTGGAAGAGGGGTATTGTCCTGATCTTGTGATAACAGATATTGTAATGCCTGTTATGGATGGTTATGAGTTTTGTACTAAGTTGAAAGCTAATGAAGAAACTCAAGATATACCTGTTATTTTGCTTACTCAGCTGTCTGATCCTAATGATGTGATCAAAGGGTTACAGGCCAATGCTGATAATTTTATTTCAAAACCTTATACCGAAGAATTTCTTATTGAGCGTATTTCGGATATGTTATTAAATAGAGAAATGCGCAAAGCGGCAGGTAATGTTGAAATACCAACAGAAATTTATTTTGCTGGTCAAAAACATCAATTAAACTCTAATAAAACAAATGTTTTAGACTTGTTGCTTTCTACTTATTATAATGCAATAAATAAGAACAAAGAGTTACAAGAGAAAAACGAACAATTAAATACGCTTCATAAAAAATTAAGTGTTGCAAATTTTCAACTTAAAGATTCTATTAAGGAAAAAAATCACTTCTTGGGTATTGCAGCCCATGACCTTAGGAGTCCTCTTTGTACGGTATCATCATACGTCGATTTAGTTTCTAATATGATTCCTAAAGAGAGTATGGCATCTCAGGATGTTATTTTTAAAACTATTGATGATCAGTTGAATTACATGCTTGATCTAATTTCTGAGGTGTTAGATTTTGCTAAGGTTGAGTCGGGTACTTTAGAACTGTCTTTTGTTGAAGTTGATCTGAAAGTGTTTATGGATGAGGTGATTTCTTTGAATAATATGTTGGGAACAAAGAAAAACATTAAAATAGCAGCAGACTACTCTGCTGAACCTTTGATGATTCATGTTGATAAAAATAAGCTTAAGCAGGTGATGGATAATTTATTGTCTAATTCAATAAAATATTCTGAGCGTAATACAACAGTAACTGTTTTTATTAGTGAAACAGAAGATGAGGTTCAAGTGAGAGTTGATGATCATGGTATTGGTATTCCTGAGGAAAAGTTGAGTCAAGTTTTTCAACCGTTTGTTACCGTTTCTGGTCAGGGAACCGAAGGAGAAAAGAGTACGGGATTAGGTTTGGTTTCTGTTAAGAAAATTGTGGAAGCTCATGGGGGTAAAATATGGGTTACTTCTCAGTTTGGTGAAGGTTCTCAGTTTTATTATACCATTTCGAAGTCGGCTTATACTTTAGTTTAAGAATAATAGGCGTCTTTAAATCCCTCATTGTGGGTTTTATTCTCCACAGCTTGTTGCGAAAAAAAGTGTTTCAAATTGATACTCCCTCTGCTTGCAGCGGGGTAGTTCATTATTGAAAGATGTGTTTATGTGTAATGGGATTGTTTTTTTTCTATTCTGAGACAGAAAAAGTAGCGATTAAAAACAATTAAATCGAATAGTCTTTCTTTTTAGTGAAGAAGGACTATCTTTATCCAAATTTAAAATTTGAATTATGGCAAGTGTAAAAAATTTAAAGAAAGATATACAGTATCTTGCAGAGGTGGTAGTAACTGATGCTATTATGGTGTCTGAAATGATTGATAATAAAGAAGATCTTGAAAAAGCGGATGCTGTAATATTAGAAGCCGTTGAAATGTGCAATTTACTTATCGATAGAGCTAATCATCCTGATGGTAAGGATAATCCTCAGTTAGTTAAGAAATATTATAAGCAGATTTCTCTTGATTTATTGAGTCAATCAGATAAGATGTTTACAACGCTTAATGGCTTATTAGGAATAGAATAAAAGGACAAAAAATCATTGTTTTTTAGAGTCGAATGGTTAATGCTATTCGACTCTTTTTGTTTCTTCACCTAAATTATCACCTGACCCGACATTTGAAGTAATAATAGCAAAGACTAAAACACAACAAAGCCCGTAATGATTATTAAATTACGGGCTTTGTGTTGTGAA
>CBFIII010000077.1:0-13918 GCA_965662645.1 Bacteroidales bacterium | reverse complement strand
TATCAGAAGAAGCATTTCTCATCCAGAAATCAACCGAAAAAGTATTTTCAGAGGCTCCCCAGTCATTAATCACATCATGTGTGGTTGTACTATCTATTAACAGAAAGTCGCCATCGCCATCAAGAGCTAAGGAGAAATCTCTTTTTTCTGAGAGAAAGCGAATAACATTTCCATAGTAATAATTACCTGAACTCCCTTTAACATACAGTCTAAAATAATAGCCTTTCCTATTAGTTAAACCAGAAATAGAAGCAGAAACATTGACCTTATTATAATCAGCAGCAACACCACTATAGACTTTTACTTCAGTAGCAGTAGTACTACCATTAACAAGATTTGCCGTCACTTTACTCGTAGAGTAATAAAAACCATATTCTGTAATATTCAGAGCTTCAGACAAATTACCATACAACTTTGCTGTATTTTCGGTTATCTTCGTTACACTATCGGTACTTATATTTATTGTAGGAGGAGTTAGCCCCACCTCTACACACGACATATCGCCATATTCACGAAATCCATCCGCCTTAATAATATAGGGTTGCACATAATACGAACCATTATCTAAATTTGGTTGTTCTATCGTAAAAGTATTACCACTCGTACTCGTAGCAGGACTCACATCAATCCAATTCAAGTCTGCCGAGAGACTAGGTACTACAGAAGACCAAGTACGTCCGACTCTTATCTCATCAATATTAGAAGAACCAGAATAATAACTCTGTATATCAATAGCACTCATCTGATCAGAAATACCATCTATATAATCAGAATATTCCGCTTCTTCTGAGTCAGGTGACGTAGGATTAATCCAAGTATCAATTCTTGTGATATTCCCAGAAGCATCACAAGTCCACTTTCCAACTACGAAATAAGTCTGTCCCCCTATAGGAGCAGCTGTTCCTATCCTTGAAATAAGATTCCCATTATTAGCAAAGGCAGCACCTAACTTTGACCCCGAACCTATGGTACCCAACGCAACACCAGAATCATCAATACTATCTTTTTTACCTAAAGCAATAAAAGACCAACTATTACTCACTGTAGATGAAAAACGGGCTAAAAAACTAACGTAAAAAGTCTCATCCAACCCCTTTAATTCTCTAAAGACAAACTTTGACTGGTCAGAACCACCAGTTCCAGTAGCTGCCAAATAATCGTCTCCACCTAATACTGAAATCCCACTAGGATGAGTATATTTCATTTCCGTAACACTTTGGAGAGCAAAACCAGAATAACTATCACCAGCAGGCCAAGTACTCGCACTACTGCCATCGTCCCAACCATAAGCATTATTAGAAAAATCATCATAAGCTAGAGGCCTAATCTTAGCATAACGCAAGCCTTGTAATAACACTCCTGATCCTAAATAAGTAGCTTCCTGACTAAAACCACCATCAATAAGTGAAGGAACTGGATTACTCACATTATAATCACTTGTTCCATCATTCTGCCAAGCTAAATAAGGACGACCGTAAGTATTATTATCATAGCTCCAAACTCCTGAAGAAAAGACTAGTGCTGAAAAATCAGATGTTGTATAAGCCATAATATTATCATCAGATCCTGTAGAAATATCATTAAGTGAAGAATCTGCTGCACCAGTAGTCTCTTCATCGTAATAACAATTATTATAAGTAGTTCCTGAATTAAAACCAACAAAAGCACCTAGAGAAGTAATAGCTCCTGATAATGCTACATTACCTGTAGCATAACAGGAAACTAATGAACTTGTACCATTAGACTTATCAGCAGACCCTATAAAAGACCCTGCAACAGAATCTGCCATTATAGCTCCAGCACTATAACTATTGCTAACCGTTGATTTCTCAGAATTTCCAATAAGTCCACCAACACGTTGTTCACCATGAACAAAACCCGTAGCATAAGACTCTTCTACAGTAGCACGAATAGCAAAACCAACAAGCCCCCCTACATTATCAACATATTGAGCATACACATCTCCACTAGCAGAACAGTTAATAATCTTTCCACTATAATTTAGCTTCCCGACCAAACCTCCAATATTCTCTTGGTTTGTAGCAGTACTTATTACCGTACAAGACGATGAAGATCGTCTTATTATAACACTACCAAAACCAATTAAACCACCGACTTCTCGTCCATAACTACCTGCAAACAAACAACCACTAGAAGAACAATCTTCAACAGTATCAGTAGTCGCATATCCAATTAATGCACCTGCCTGCCCCCTAGAGCTGATATCAACATCAATTAAATGTACATTCTTAATATAAGCTTTATTCGCAAAAGCAAACAAACCATCCCCCCAGCTATCATCCCTATTTATAAAAAGATTCTTAATACTATGATCCACATTCAAAGTAAGAGTCGTTTCATCCCATGAAGCACCTTGATATGTTCCTGTAAAGTATAAACTAGAATTGCCTATCCTAGAAAAGCCTTCCTCATCATCACCATCCACAACACCACTTATGTCCCAATCACCACCAAGGATCAATTTTCCAGCATTAGTTGCACCCCACAATTCATCAGAGAAATCACCATCATCATTCACATCAAAATCGATATCAACAACCTGACGAATATCCTTATCCCAATAAATGGAAGAATTAGATAAACAAATTAAATCTGCAGCATTCTGAACAAGATATACGCCTTGGTCTGAAAGATATTCCAAACAACCTATTCTGTAGAACACATCAAAACTCAAGGAGTCAGCATTACCCGATGCATCAGTAGCAGTATAGGTAATAGTCGTAACACCTTCGTTAAAGGTGGTAGAATCCAAACAATTAATACCCGTAGATAAAGAACTAGCCATTGTAGCTCCAGTCATTTCCCAAGTCATAGTTTCAATGGTACAGTTATCTGCAAATATTGGATCTTTAGGATTATATTCTGAAGTAAAAATAGTAGTATCAGAAGGACTCATAGTAATCCAAGGACTAATAGTATCTAACACCGTTATATTTGCAGTACAAGAATCAGACAATCCTGCGGAATCAGTCACAATCAACATAACGGAACTATCTCCAAGATCTTCACAATCGAAAGAGTACGCATCCAAACTCGTTGTTTCAATGCCAATATTATCATACGAACCATTATCTACTTCAGACGCAGATAAAGAACAAGATCCTATGGAATCAAGGTAAATAGTAAGATCTTGACAAGCCGCAATAGGAGACTCAAGATCAAACTTATAAATAAAAAACTGATTACAAGAATCCCTAAAAGTAGCAGATATGGTAGGAAGACTCCATTCCACCCAATACTTTACCATTTGAGTAGCCACACTCCCCACCACTGATGTACCTCCAGGATAATCACTACCTGAAGAAGCATACTGCCAAGGCAAAGCTGTCGTATAATTTATAGGATTCTCAGGAGGAAGACTAGGATTCCAGCCCACAAGTGTACTATCATTAAAACAAATTATGGTATTGCTATCAGTAGAAGCATAAAATAAACCAAAATTGATATATCCTTCATCGCCACTTCCATTAAGGACAGAAAAACGACCATTATAATCGCCATCATTTCCAGTAAGACTATTAGATGCATTATTTTGCTTTTCACCTGAAAAGTACCAATCCTTCGGCAATTCATGACCTATAGAAACATAAGTGTCATTATACAAACCAGTATCTAAAACTAATTCATAATCCAAACTAGTGGACATGTTATAGAAAATATAACTACCGTTCACTACAGGAGCAATATCCACCATAGCATTGGTAGCAAGATCATACAAGACAACGCTTAATTGATTACCATCCAAACTACTAATACTATCTCCATTAACTATATTATCATTTATATTCTGCTCGGAGAATACAAGACCAGAAATATCACGTCCTGAAGCATTATCAATATTCAGAAGACAAACCGCTGAGAGGGTATCATTAGTACAAGCATAAGAAGGTGACGATAAAAAGACACGATACAGGTAATTATCATACACCATCTTGCTAGGTGATGTAAGCATCAGCTCTGTAGTAGAGCTACCAGAATACACACCACCATCAACAACATCATCCCAACCATAACCATCATTAACCTGCCATTTAATGATTGTAGCCGTACTCGCTTCGATAGTAAAAGACACATTATCCCCATTCGAAATAGTCATGGACATAGGTTGTGCCGCAAGAAATACGGGTATCCCAATTTCCTTGAAATCATAAACCCCATTGTTATTATAATCATTAGGTGTAGTATAACTGGTCGATCCTACCACTAATGCGTAACCATTGGATGTCATCACACATCCATCTTCATCAACAGTTAAAGGTGATTCAGCCAAATAATGATCATCGTCACCATCGCTCATACCGCCCTCTATAACATCGGCACAGCCATCTCCATCACTGTCCCATTCATAAGTATCTAGCACACCGTCACTATCTGTATCATCACCTATAGCTGTACCACCATACTCTGTATCATAAAGGTCATAAACACCATTATCATTTGCATCATGACTTGCCACATCATCAATACGACCATCAACATTGAGAGAAGGATCTCCTCCTGCTTCAACAAAATCATAGATACCATCATTATCCGAATCTAAATCTAAACGATTAATGACACCATCACCATCGGTATCATCCTCGCCCTCTATCACATCTAAGATACCATCGTTATCATCATCCGAATCCTCTGAATCGTATATACCATCACAATCAGCATCATCTACCGAAATGGTAACCGAATTATTACTCAGGTCATAATCAACTTCGGCCATATGACTAATCGTATTGGTATAAGTCAATGGTAAAACTAAGCTAGAAACAGACACATTAACCGTTAATTCCACACTTTCACCATCTTCTAAAGCAGTAACCACCCACAAATTAGTACCACTATTATAACTAGCAGACCCCGCACCTCCAGAAAACACAGCATTACTACTCACATAATTAAGACCACTCTGAATAGGCATGTTAACCTCAAAACCAGAACTATTACTACTCGCAGTATTATATATCGTTGTTTTAAATTCTACAGAATTGGAACTACACAAATCTGTTGGCGAATTAAGCTCTGAGGTAAGCATTAAATCAACTGGAATAAAACGAATTGATGCTTTATTAAATGCTGTAAAAGCAATATCAGTAGAACCAGATGTATAATGGACGAAGGTGGCGACTTCTGACAAATTAGAATCATCAATACCAAAATCCTCCAAATCAAACGTTAACAATCTTAAATCTCTTCGAGAATTTATTGCAAATTTACCATTAACAGCACCTGTATTTGTATTAACACTGTAGATCGACCATTTAGTTCCTCCTACTATAGCAACTTTATTAAATACCACACTTACTGATTCTCCAACTTTAACACCGACACTATCTACAAATTTAAAAATATCATACGAACTTGACGGCGCACCTGTTTGGGTTGCTATTATATCTGGAACACCATCACCTATCCCTGCCAAAGCATTAACAAGTATATTTTCATAAACAATTTCTTGTGCTTTAATATTGAAAAAGTTAGTTCCTAGTTCGAGACCATTAGTACCATCTCGCATAAAATAACTAGGAATAATAGGATTAAAGGAGTATATATAATCTGACGCTGTATAATTCTGTGCTACTCCCCCCCAATTAGCGGCAACACCCAACAACTCGGAACTGTTATAAATAATATCTCCAGGAACAGTAAAAGCTTGAAATTCTCGAGCTAAAAAAGAAACACCATGAGCTGTTAATATCGCATCATTAACGCCGGTAGAATAAGTAGAATCACCTACTCTAAAACCAATCAAATGATTAGAATCTTTTGAATCAGTTTTACTAGTACTTGAGGATGTAAAATAGCCACCTTCATCACCATAAATAGTGGAAACATCACGTTGAGCATATATCGATAAATTAATAAAGCCAAAGCAGCATATTAATAAGAGCACTCTGGAACAATATTGGAACAATATATTTAAATATAAACTCATAATTCTATCAATATCTGCGATTACAGAAATATTACCTACACTATCTCCACAAAACTAATATGGGAAATTATCACTCGCTAAAAAACATTCTTCATAAGCTCCTAACCTGCATCAAATTAATTTTTACTCATACCCTAAAATGCTGACGTTGAGAATATAAATACTCCGAAGACCAATCAGCACTAACAGAAAGAGTAAAATAACCTTCGGACTCAACTCAGATATCACTAACACCTACCATTTCGATCGTTGCACAACTAACATCAGAAGCCAAAACTTCACACCCGTAGTATATGATTGCTTTACACCCACACTAAGGCTTCTTATAACACCACTATTCAAAAGTACTGTTAACACACTTTCCGGACCTAGGTTTACCAATTGGATTATTGAAAAGCTCCTTCCAAATAATGATCTCAAAAACATCAAAGGGAAAATAGATAGCAGTAAACAAAAAAGCTAATCATCAATATTATTGTGAAAATCGTACAAAATCCATTATCATACAGATGACAACTCAAAAGGAATAACAAACAATTATCTAATACTATTAAAAACAACAAATAAGACTCATTAACACAAACAACATTATTATTTTTAATACCACACAAAAATATAATAATTTATGAGTAACACGACTCTCACCGTGAAATTTTCACTCATATAAAAAGCATTCTCAGAATAAAGAAAATGGTATAAAAATAAAGAAACCAAAAACACTTCAAGACTTACAAAATCTAAATTCTTGAATGCAATTGAGATTATATGCTAATAAATTATTCCTAAAAAGCCTCCAGAGAGCCTTCTTCTATATCTATAGCTCCATCTTTACTATCAATATCAGCAGCATCAAACATCCTTGGGTAAAATCCTTTTATAATCGTTAGTTTAGAATCCGACTCATCTACACGATAAGTACCAATTCGATCATCCTTATCCACAAAGATTTGTACATCGGGAGGTGTGCCCGTAACAACGGGTCTAATCGCAGAACTATCCACAATAGTATAAAGACAATAGACACTATCATTAGCCAAATCAGAAGAAGAAACATCAGGATAATCAACAGAAGCCACCCCTTGTCCAGGATAAGCATACCCACCCCAGTTAGATGAATTCATCCAAACGGAATCAGTAGGATTACTACGCCAATGCACACGAGGTAAATAAGGCGAAGGATGTGCATCACCTACAGCTACAATATTGAAAGATGTAGAATCGGATGGCAACCTGGTATCGGCATGAAAAAATGGCAAATAATGCAAAGATTCTTGTGACGGATAATGGATATCAACGGGAACAGCACCAACAGATTCCTGAGTGGACATAACATTAAAACCTAAAGAGGCTGTTAAATTACCGGCAGTAAGCCCTGGAATTACTCGACCAGAAGCGATGCAGGTTATTGTATTCGACGATGGATTAGATTGCACATTATCATAACACAACTCACTGATCTGATCAGCTGTGAGCGCTACATTCCAAAAACGCATAGCATCAATATTGCCATTAAAATAATAAAATTTAGTAAATTCTTTCGAATCGTTAGTACATCCTATTTTACAACTCAAATTTACATTCGGCCTTGTAAACCAAAAAACCGGATGCTTAGAAGTAATCAAACGACCATCAACATAAATACAATTTTCCCTATCTTTATAAGTACAGGCAATGTGATGCCATTCTTGATCAAAAACCACAGAATCAGTTCTGTTTAAATACCCTCTATTTTCAAAATAAATCATACCTTTTCTATAAGCAATCATATAACCCAAACTAGTAGATGGAGTTGTAGAATAATCAGTACAAGTATCAGAGATAATAACCATTTTTGTAGTATCAGAAGAAGCATTTCTCATCCAGAAATCAACCGAAAAAGTATTTTCAGAGGCTCCCCAGTCATTAATCACATCACGTGTAGTTGTACTATCTATTAACAGAAAGTCGCCATCACCATCAAGAGCTAAGGAGAAATCTCTTTTTTCTGAGAGAAAGCGGACTACTTTTCCATAGGTGTAATTATCTGAAGTATCTTTCATATAAGATCTAAAATAATAAGCTGATCTATTCGTCAAACCTGTGACATCACAAGAGTAAATTAAATTACTCGTATCAATGGCTACATCTGAATAAGCAGTAACGCAAGAGTCAGTCCCACCATTGATCAGTTTGGACTCATCATTATCCGTTGAATAATAAAAACCATATTCTACAATAGACCAACCTGAAAAAATAGAACCATAAAAGGTGGCTGTAGTCTCTCCAATCTTTGTCACGCTATCAGTAGCATTGCATTGAGCTGTTATCACGACTTCTTCAGAAAAAGGAGAAAAACAACCGTCATCAACATTTTCGTAAGGATACAACTGTGATTTGGGAATAATCACTGAATCTTGACTCAGGCTAGTCCATCCAAGCTGAGTAACTGAACCTCCTCCATTTTCATAAAATTCTAAAACAATATTATATTTCTCACCAGCTTCTAAGAATATTTTACCACTATAATAAGTACGACCATGATCATTCCATTGATCAACAAGTTGAGTTCCATCAACCCATAATCGAATACCATCATCACTATATGTCCAAAATGTATATAATTCACTATAAACAGCTTGCACTTGCCCAGACCAACGTACTGAATAATTATTTGGACCGACACTAACAACAGAGCCATCAGGTTTAACAAAGTCATCAGGAGATTCATTTCCCAGATTAAAATTAATCGTAGTATCAATTCTTGTGAATATAGAAGACCCGTCAAATTTATTATTATAATACTCTCCAAGCAAACCATTACCGCCATAATTAGTAGCTACTGAGAAACTATAAGTCCCTGTTTCTAAATTTAAAATTGTAGCACTATCACCTTCTCCATAATAACTCACATCTCCAGGTATTTGAATAAGATGCCACAAAGGTGGTAAACCATTTAATACCACACTTCCCGTAGAATCCATAGATATTGGCTGAGTAATCGATTCAATTAATGGAGCACTTGGAGATATATCATATATAGTATCACTACCATACATCATTGGAGTACAGCTGCTCAGATCAGAATCAGGAATAGCAACAACAGTATAAATACCTTCAGATGATATACCCGAAAAACTAAGAGGGGTGCCAGTACCAGCAATGGAACTCACCAAGGTGGTGTTATCTACATATAATTGATAAGTAACATCGATCTCAGAACCACTAAGAAATAGTGTAGCACTATCACTTGTCAAACAATAAGAACCTCCTCCAGAAAGACTAAATATTGTTACAGGAGGAGCATCAATAATCACCTCATCAGAAATACTGGAAGCAATATATTCCACTGTTAAACTATCAGAAAAAAGTTGTGACTTAGGAATAATCTCTCTCTCTTGAGACGCACTATGCCATCGCAGCTTTGCAACAGCTTCCCCTGTATGTTCATAAAACTCTAAAACAATATTATATCTCTTATCTGCTTCTAAAGCTATTGTTCCAGAATCAAGTCGTTCAGCAGAAGTACTCCATTTATTAATAATTAGAGAATCATCTACCCATAACCTAATACCGTCATCTCTAGAAGTTATAAATGTATATGTTTCAGTATAGCGGGGCATTACCCGTCCTTCCCAATGCACCGAAAAATCATCTTCATTAACAGAGATATCAGGAGCATCACGATCCCAATCGAAATTAACAGTAGAATCTATTCGAGTTAATACAGGTGTACCACTTAAATTAATTGAATTATAATAATCCGCAGTTAAACCATGGTATTTATTTTCTTCAACACTAAACGTATATGTTCCAGAAGAAAGACCAGATATCGTAGTACTAAAACCAGAACCTACATATTCCACATTACCTGGATTTTGCGTTATTTTCCATTCTATGCCTAAAGGCAAACCTGACAATACAACGCTACCGTAATTCGTGCCACAATAAGGCTGTACTACATCACTAATATCAGGCGCTGAAAGTTGTACAGAACCAAAAGTCACAGAAGAAAGATCCCCATATTCACGTGAACTATCAGCCTTAACAATATAGGGCTGAACATAAAATTCACCAGAATCTAAACCTGTTTTTTCAATGGTAAAAACATTACCACTCGTACTAGTAGCAGGCACATCAATCCAACCCATTTCACAAGGTACTACGGAGGACCAAGTACGTCCCACTCTTATCTCATCAATATTAGAGGTGCCAGAATAATAACTCTGTATATCAATAGCACTCATCTGATCAGAAACACCAACTATAGAATCATGATAATCCGCTTCTTCTAAGTCAGGAGAAGTAGGATCAACCCAAGTCTCGATACTTGTTATCTTCCCAGAAGCATCACAAGTCCACTTCCCAACTACAAAATAAGTCTTTCCCCCTATAGGAGAAGATGTTCCCAGCCTTGAAATAAGACTTCCATTATTAGCAAAAGCGGCACCTAACTTTGACCCCGAACCTAAAGTCCCCAACGCAACACCAGAATCATCAATACTATCTTTTTTACCTAAAGCAATAAAAGACCAACTATTACTCACTGTAGATGAAAAACGGGCTAAAAAACTAACATAGAACGTCTTATTCAAACCCTTTAATTCTCTAAAGACAAACTTTGACTGGTCAGAACCATCAGTTCCAGTAGCTACCAAATAATCGTCTCCACCTAATACTGAAATCCCACTAGGATGCGTATATTTCATTTCCGTACCTTTCACAATCTCAAAACCAGTATAACTATCACCAGCAGGCCAGGTACTCGCACTACTGACATCGTCCCAACCATAAGCATGATCAGAAAAATCATCATAAGCTAGAGACTTAATCTTAGCATAACGTAAACCTTTAGCTAACACCCCCGTACCTAAATAAGTAGCATCCTGACTAAATCCACCATCAATAGGTTCAGGAATGGGATTACTCACATTATAATCAGCACTTCCATCATTCTGCCAAGCTAAATAAGGACGGCCATAAGTGTTATTATCAAAACTCCACTCAGATGCACTAAAATTAAAGTTACTGGAAGTTGCAAAAGCAGATGTAGATAAAGGATCGACACCAGCAACATCAGACATATTACCCACATAATAGACAGCTCCAGTTGTCTCTTTATCGTAATAACAATCTTTATAAATATCTCCTGAACTAGAACCAACAAAAGCCCCTAGAGAAGTAGTAGCTCCTGACAATGCTACATTACCTGTAGCATAACAGGAATCTAATGAACTTTTAGAATTCGTCAACACAACAGACCCTGCAAAAGACCCTGCAACAGAATCTGCCATTATAGCTCCAGTACTATAACAATTACTAACCGTTGATTCTTTAGAAAAGCATCCAATAAGTCCACCAACACTTTTTTCACCATGAACAAAACCCGTGGAATAAGACCCTTCTATAGTACCAGAAACAAGAAAACCAACAAGCCCTCCTACATTAAAAACATTTTCAGCATACACATCTCCACTAGCAAAACAGTTAATAATCGTTCCAGAATAATCTAGCTTTCCGACCAAACCACCTACACTCCATGAGTTGGCATTCGACACATCACTAATTAACGTACATATTACCGTACAATACGAAGAAGACCCTTTTAATTCAATACCCTTACTATAACCAATTAAACCTCCTACTTCTCTACTAATTGTAACCACACGACCACTAGAAGAACAATCTTCAACAACGGTACTACCTTGCGCATTTCCAATTAATGCACCTACCTGAGCCTTAGCATTGATATCAACATCAATTAAATGGATATTCTTAATATATGCATTACTCGTTGAAGCAAACATTCCCGTCCCCGTCCAGACAGACCTATCAATAAAAAGATGCTCAACACTACGATCCACATCCAAAGTAAGGGTCGTTCCATTCCATGAAGCTCCTCGGTATGTTCCTGTAAAATAAGAACCATTACCTATCATAGCAAAACCTTTATCA
Source organism: Bacteroidales bacterium (assembly GCA_965662645.1). Lineage (GTDB taxonomy): Bacteria > Bacteroidota > Bacteroidia > Bacteroidales > UBA5342 > UBA5342. Next base: position 2,040 of record CBFIII010000077.1, on the reverse strand, counting down.
TCATCACCATCCACATCACCATCCATATTCCAATCGCCCTTGGAATAAGAGACTCCTCCACACAACCCCCAACTGCTTTCTTCAAAATCAACATCAACAACCTGACAAATAAGCTTATCCCAATAAGCTGAAGTCTTTGATAAACATATCAAATCAGCAGGACTTTGAATGAGATATACGTTATCCACGAATCCAGTCTGAGCTGGCGTAAGATACTCCAAAGTATCCACTTGAGAATAGACATCATCCACCTGAAAAACCAGAAATAGGAAAACGAAAAACAAAGTCAAAACCCTTTCAAGTCTTAAAAAACATTTTATATGATCAACTATTATTGTCATTTTAAAAAAACAAGACAAGTTCATATGAAATAAATTAACAAAATATAATTACACAATATAAACAACTAATCTTTATCACTCCCATAAGAAGAACAATAAGTCTGCTGTGCGAAGATAGCACTCGAAGAAAAGAAAAAACAAGCGAACAACAATCCCAAGAATCGAAAATAATTCTTTAGATATATAGGTGTATTTTTAACAAATATCATTTGTGGAAAATTTAAAAACCAGCTTTTTTCACCAATAGTTCAAACAAAAAGAATTATACTATTAAGATCCTAAAGGAAAAAGACAAATTAGATTTTAGAGGTAAAAGAATAATCGTAAATTCATCATACACGACACAACTTTTACTTTTTAATTCATGTTTCATTTGATTTTCATCGTAACATGAACAAGCAACGATAATCATCCAAACTAAAAAACAGGGTTTATTATCTTGTACCCTCATAGTCTTTCGGACTAAAAGGAAACAACAGCACTAAACCATTCATCGCTATTAACATTAGGATTAAGAATCAGGTATCTTGTTACAAAATCAAAACTAATAAATAGCAATAAAAAACATTCTAGACTCAATTATTATTTCCAAGCAAAATAAACCTAAAAATTCACCAAATAATATAAATCACTTGATGAATTTTCTTAACATTCTAAAGACTAAACCTATGGAACAATACAAGTCTTATTCTTCCAAGTACCATCAGCTTGTCGTCTTTGAATAAGTAACCTGTCATCACCTTCGTTAGATATGATACGCCAAGAATCCGTAGAATCTGGCTTACCCCAATAGAAAGCATCTTTATGAGCGGTTGCAGCGGCCGCATTGCGCTCTGCAATTTTGGATGAACCACCACCAATCTTGTACCATTGTGTTCCATTGCTCACCACCGTGATGTAATCAAACTTCCTATATAAATCTATGGTATTAGTAGCATCAATCAACTCTGCTCCATTAGCAGAAACGATTACTTTTCCTGGTGCTGATGTACTCACATTCTTAATGGTCATCGTTACACCAAGCGTTGTGTCTGCTTTTGGCAGGATATAATCTGCATTAACTAATACCACATCTATACCTCCACTATTGTATTTATTTACTACACCCGTATTATTATTGATTCTAACATCTGGTCTTAATGATGAAAGATCAACCTTCAAAGTATTACCATCTTCAATTGTAACAGACAAACTATCATTTGAATCTAAGCTTAGATCTGTGATGGTTTGGTTGTCGGTTACAGTTACTGTACTTGAAGTTGCATCTTCATCTGATAATGATATTGTACTTGAACCATTAGTGTATGCTGCTTGTGTTAGTTGTTGGTTGTCGGAACTAGATAAAGCTAGTGCTGCAATATTGGTTGCATTACTATCTATGGAATCTGCATTATTTGTCGTTTTTGCCGTATTGGCTGTGATTTCACTAGCCTGACCTGAGGTAATGCCTACTTTAGCGGTATTAGCAACTATTTCATCCCATTTATCAGCACCAAGTAAACCGGCTGTATTAGTCGTTGCTTCCACCAAAACTAGATCATTGGCTCCACCATCAGAAGTAATCCCATAACTTGTCGCATTTACTGTTCCGGTGCTTAATGCTGTAGATACATTGGTCGCTTTTAAAGTATTAGCAGCAACATCAGCATTAGCTGAAACCAAAGCATCAGTATAACCTACTTTTAAGGTATTATCCGCA
>CBFIII010000076.1:8734-15323 GCA_965662645.1 Bacteroidales bacterium | reverse complement strand
AGCATTGATATCTGTACGATGAGCGACCAAACTATCAGTGTTAGCTGCAATGTCTGAGGTGACAGCTGTAATATCTGAAGCATTAGTATTAATATCTGTACGATGAGCGACCAGACTATCAGTGTTTTCGGTAATGTCTGAAGCGACATCTGCAATATCAGAAGCATTAGCATTAATATCTGTACGATGAGCTACCAGACTATCAGTGTTTTCGGTAATGTCTGAAACGACATCTGCAATATCAGAAGCATTAGCATTGATATCTGTACGATGAGCGACCAAACTATCGGTGTTAGCTGTAATGTCTGAAGTGACATCTGCAATGCCAGAAGCATTAGTATTAATATCTGTACGATGAGCTACCAAACTATCGGTATTGATGATTTGTTGAGATTCTAATATAGCAATGGAATCTTTATTTGTCGTTACTTGAGTCGTTAAGGCTGCGACTTCTGCACTTTGATTTAAGTCACTTAGATTAACACCTAAAGTATCACCGTCTTCTAAGCCTATAGTCAATGAGTCATTTAAGTAATTAAATATTTTTAACGTCTGATCATCACCCCCCAAAACATCCCATTTATCACTTTCAGTTATAAGAACGGGAGTAACACTACCATCAACGTCCACCTTAGCTTGGTACATTTTCACACCATCAACAACAATTTCTCCTGCCTTATACTTCTTAGCACTATCATGTTGGCTAACAAAATAAACACGTTCCCAATCTGATGATGAATTTGCATCAGCAATATTATTAGTAAATGAAGTTCCAATATAGCGGTAAGTAGCACCCGTAGTGGTATTATGAGACAACATCCCCACAGATATACGTTCTAAAGGAATAGGTAATACCCAAGGATCAGTATCATATTGATGATAACCTCCTTTCACTTCATTCTGATAGACCACAGGAATATCATCTACAGTTCTCATCGTTTTAAGTACTGCTGACTGAGCACTTTCAAGATCTTGAGCATAAGAATAACCTCCAAGGATTAACAACACGACTAATCCAACATATTTTATGTATTTTTTTTCCATCTGAATAAAAATAAGTTCCAAATAAAACTATTTACTCTCTACAACACCTCAAATACAGAGACGCCTATTTCACTTATATACGACGATATAAATATATTTCTATCTTGTTGTAACAACAAGATATTATTTTTCTATTCTAAATATATAATTTCAGCATTCAACTTTGAATCATCCATAAACTGCAGAGCATCAGAAGCGGTCTTAAATGGTTTATCAATATAATAATTGAACACATTAGATTTTTTAGAATACAACAAGATACCATATTTGTCTCCAAGTCCATACTTTTCGGCACATTTATTCTCTTGCATGTACGAATTAGCATGGTAAATTAAAAGATAATACCCAGGCTCAAGCGGTGTATCATAATCCTTAGGCGAATCGTATTCAATAGCCACTTCACGCTCTATGCGCGGATTATCATTTGCTAAATAGGTTACACGAGTCGTGTCTTTAGACCAAATCAACTCAACATCTACACGTCTATTCAATCGATGATCGGTACGGCTTATTAGATTACGCTCACCATTAGAATACAAAGAGATCTTATTCGTTACGCCACCTTGACGAAGCCATTTCTCCATCACTTTTGCTCTACGCATACCTAAGCCCTCATTATACTTTGCAGGACCAAACATATCCGTATTACCCGTCAACTTAATACCTATCTCAGGCAAATCTTTCAAAAGCATAATCACACGATCATACTTCTCATTATTAATTTCATCCATCCCATCACTATTGAAACCAAAATTGGTAAAACGGATAGCCAAAGTATCAGGAGGAATCTTATCATATTTTACAATTACATACGCCGTATCATCATACAAAGACACATGTGCATACAGACTATCTTCGGTAAGATCATGCATTAAATCATACTCTCCATAGGGCAACGCAAGTGTGACATAGGAAGTATCTTTTATAATATCAAAAGAGTCAACAGTCAATTGACTTCTGCATTCATCAAGATCGAACAAGGGATCATCCACCCATTTGGGATTGCTTTTTAGCATCACCTTAACGTGTCCCTTCTTCGCTTCAACCGTATAAATATCATCGTCACCTCTTCCTCCAGCACGGTTAGAAGTGAGGTAACCCTTTCCATTATTATCCAATGAAAATGCAAAATCATCATAAGGTGAATTCACACCTAACCCCACACTTACAGCCTTTGCTTCTGGATCAAGTAAATCTACTCTAAAAACATCCAAACCTCCGCTACCTTTTCGGCCATCAGTGGAGAAATATAAATAATCATCTTCGGACCAAAAAGGAAAAAGATCGTTAAAATCAGTATTAAAAACATCACTAGCCAAATAAGGAGGCTCCCATTGACCATCACTATCTTGTTCCGCAAACCACAAATCACTCTGAGTAGAACTATCTTTCAGTTTGACAGTCATACACGCCTTTGTTCTATCCTTAGAAAATGTGATTTGCCCCACATTATTAGGAAAAAAGTAATCTCCAAAATAATGCCGAGAGGACTTATTAAAAACCTTAACAGAATCACCAGAGAAGGTAATACAGTCAAGAGTTAAGTTAAATTCACCAAATTCACCTTTATTCTGCCTTTCATTCACGGTTACAAAAGCTACAGTATCATTATAGAAAGCAATCGGTCCATTATGAAAACCAGTATTAATATCTTCTTCATAACGTATATCCAGATGATTTCTAAACGTATCAACAATACCTTTCTCATGTCTTGTCAACATGGCATAATCACGTCCACCAAAATCCATCACATTATGAGCTTTCGTATGATTGACACTGAAAATATTATAATTCGACAACTTTGTATTGACATTTTTTCGTGAAAATCGTTTATCTCTTATAGCGGAGAAATAAATACGATCTTTAAAGTCCACAGCCGACAGTTCTGAATTCGGAGAATTGAGCGCATAAAAGGGGTCAACATCAAATCGCCTTACTGTATCTAAGAAACTAAAGTTAGCATAAACCTCTAGCTCTACACTATCAATAGTGGCTAATAAGTGCGAATATTCTAATGGTTTGGAACTTCTCAGGATCAAACTTTTCAAGAAGGGATAATCTACATGAGCAGAATCGGCATCTAAGACTCTTAAATAACTATCAAGTGCGTCATCAAAATCCCCTAATTTGTAATGGGCATCGGCATTGGTATGAAGGTAAAGCTCATCTAAAATAGAATCTGCCTTATTGCGAGATTCATATTTATCAAATAAAGATAATGCTTTAGTATAATACCCAAATTCACATAATTGATCTCCCTTAAGCCTTAAATAATGACTACGTTGAGCACTAACAGGTAGTAAAACCGTTAATGCTAGTAGCACTACAAAAATCCGTATGTTATTTTTCGTTTGTAACATTAAATTAACTTACCAAAAATAGCGGGGTGAAATAACACGTTTCTTAAACATCTCAAAAGTCATCTGCAAAACTAATTCATGTGTAGCACCAACTTGATTTTCTTTTGCACCAGTAGGATACTCATACCAATACCCCACTTTAACATTATTAAATGGTTTAAAAGAGAAAAAAGCACCAAACATATCATCATAACGATAAGAAAGTCCCGTTTCTATATTGTCCTTGATAATAACTGCCGGTGTTGCCGTTACAGATATTGGAGTTCCTGGCACCATAACGGCAAGGGTTGTTAATCTCAACACTAAATCATCATTAATAGGCTGTGCAAAACCAGCAGAACCATAATAATGATGTTCAGTCTTATAACCATAATCAGCTATCGTAATACCACGCATATTAGTCATCGAAACACCAACATACCATTGGGTATGATAAGCATATAATCCTGTTGAAAAATCAACAAAATATCTAGGATCAGGGTTATATATCTCAAAACGAGAACTACGCAAACCACTAAGATCCTCAGCCAACCTAGAAACGTCAAACCGCATCCCGAGAGAAAGCCGTATCCCCGACTGCGTGATGCGCACACGAGCGGAAACTGGAATACTGAAACGAGAATACTGTGTCGCTCCAATCTTATCATTGAGTAACAATAGGCCTGATGAAATACCCGTAGGATAATTTCTGCTCCCAGGTCTATCATAACGATCGAACCAAGAAAAAACAGGCATATGAGCATTAACAACCTGTGTAGTAGGTGCCCCATTAAGACCCGTCCACTGCTCTCGCACTACACTAGAAACCACAATCTGGTCATTTACACCTGTAATTGCAGGATTAAAAGAAACAGGATTAAACATATAGAAACCATTAATAAAATCCTGCTGAGCTTTACCTTCTGGCATAGACAAGAAAATAAAAAGCACTCCGAAACCTAATGAAAGATATTTCACTACATTTCGCCAAAATTTAAAAATAATATGTTTTATTAATGTTATGATAAAGCGTTGTATTATTCTGTACGTAATAATTGTACAAAGTCTTTATATATTAACTTCCCATCATCATAAAAGAACACAAAATATGTTCCTGAAGGTAACAAATGATCCCCATTACCACCTATGACTTTTTTGTTTGCTGTTCCTCCCCAAGAATTATCATAATTCTCCATCTCATATAAAACATCGCCATAACGGTTAAAAATAACCAATTTATTATCCGGATAACGCGATAAGCCCTGAATTACAAAAAAATCATTGACACCATCTCCATTGGGAGATAACACCTGAGCCACAGATAATGGAGTGACCTCCGTCTGCTCTGGATCAACTGTGGCAAAACCATACCACACAAAAGTAGAATCTTGTGGTAAAAGTCTTCCCATATACGAAACCTTATCCATTATAGAGGTCGTTTCAGCTTCCATAAAACTATCTCTAGTTTCAAACTCAACATCAAAAGCTGCGATGTTAATACCTTTTTCGTCTGGATCAAAAATAGAAGTACGATCATCATAACTCAAGGTTAAATCATACACCTTATCATCACTATTGACATACCAATATTCATCCTTAAACAAAACCACACCCAACGGCAATTCATCAGGAAAATTAATCCACTCATAATAATATTGTGTACTGACACTTGTTTTTGAACTAAAATTTGAGACTTCGGCAGGTCGGTAATAATAGTTATCACCAATAGGAAATACAAAACGCGTATTACCCTCTTTTGTTACGACACCTTCAATATGACTATTATCTCGAACTAAAGTGGAATCAAGATCAGCATTTTCGGTAAACGTAACAGAGGGCAATAAAGCAGGACTATAAGTCACATCATAATTATCGTATAAAATACCATTTACAAATGAAGCATGTTTATCAATGACAATATCATTATCAAAACTAATGTCGAGGACATTATTAAGAATAAGGCTATCAACTGTAATCTTTCCCTTATACAAAATGTATTGATCATAACGCCCAAGCATCTCCAAAGTACCCGTCCCCGTCATCGGAGCCTTAATCATAAGAGAATCCCCTATCATAGTCAAATGCCCATCATTAAGGAGCACTGTATCCATGTTTTTCAAATCACCAAAGACTGAAATATTTGCACCCTGATGTATATGCATCCCTTTAACAAAAAGAGTCTGCCTCTCAGGTTGTGCGAATAACCCAAAATCCATCAATACAAATAATATGATCAGTACAATATGTTTCACCTTAATCAATCATTTTTATGAGAAAGGGAATACAGAAAATTCCATACTCCCTTTTAAAAAAAACAGTTACTATCTAATCGGCAGTCATTTATCGATTATCGATTAATCAATCTGAACTATCCTGTTTCGAGAAGAAATTTTAATTTGTTTATAAGGATTTGCTGCAGTTGTATCATAAGTATCAGGAACAACACCAAGGGTAGTACCTGCACCAACTGGAATAACATCTATACCATTAGTAAGACTAATCTTATTACCACTGTAGATAATAGAATAAGAGAAATCACCCCATGCAGCAGGGTAGTAAAGAGAAACTCCAGTAGTCGCCCCACCTGTATATTGTCTATCAGCAGGAGCTAAAGCGACAAACTTGTTTCTAAAATCCTCAAGATTCGCAGCCTTTATATCTATAGCTGTTTTGATAGTTCCACCATCTAAAGAAACAAATACCTGAAAAGAATCTACAACTTCAACTGACAATACACTAAGAACTTGCCATTCAGCACCATCCCAAGTATAAGACGTATCTGGTGTAATATAAATATCTCCCATTGTACTACCATCTTTACGATCACCAAGAGATCCCGTATTTACACTATCCATTTTAGCTGTATTTTTTACAGATGCTACAAGCCAAGAGGAACCATCATAGATAAAAGTAGTATCGCTTTCTACAGCAAAGTCACCCATCTTTTCATCACCAACGTATGTACGAACCTCCTTTACACTATCTACATCTTCAGAAGACAGAGTAAGCCATTTTGTACCATTCCAAGTAAAAGTAGTATCTGATGTAATATATATATCGCCTACGGTATTACCTAAATCTGTACGGGCTCCAGAAGTCGCATCAAATACACTATCCATTTCAACTGTAGATTTTACAGATGCTACAAGCCAAGATGAACCATCATAGATAAAAGTAGTATCGCTTTCTACAGCAAAGTCTCCCAT
>CBFIII010000076.1:0-8286 GCA_965662645.1 Bacteroidales bacterium | reverse complement strand
GTAGATTTTACAGATGCTACAAGCCAAGATGAACCATCATAGATAAAAGTAGTATCGCTTTCTACAGCAAAGTCACCCATTTTTTCATCACCAACGTATGTACGAACCTCCTTTACACTATCCACATCTTCATAAGACATAACGGCCCAATCAGAACCATCATAAATAAGAGTGGTATCTCCTGCGATATATACATCTCCCACAATAAATGGAGAATTACCTAAAGTATCAACACCAGAAACATTATAAACAGTAACAGCAGTAGCGTCAGATATAATATCCGATAACGATTTCCAACAAGTAGTATTTACAGTAGTAGCATCTCCTGCTCCATTAAAATTAGCACCATCTTTTCCAAGATAGCTATAATACATTTCAGTTTCAACTACATAAACTAACATTCCAATTTGTAGCATTGAATCATTCAAAACTGATGGATCACTACCATTCAATTCTGCTATCGTTGCCACACTATGCAAACCACCAAATAACTCATTAGCTACAGCTACTGGTTGATCAGGAAATAAAGCACGTACAGTCTTCAGCGTTATCGAAGAAGTCTCGGTTGTGATATCTTGTGGAGCAATACTACCCGCACCTTGTGCACTAATCATCGTCACTCCAAATACCGCGAATAGCGACAATAAGAGTGTTTTCTTAGTAAAAGTTTTCATAATCTTTGTTTTTAATCTATTTTAATATTTAGGGTTACTCAATCATAAATTGTGCTTTCGAATTCACAATGTCCATTACAGAATCTCGTAATGGTATATCTAATTTCCAAACTTGGTATAAAACGCCTTCGTATTCCATAGTACGGGTAACCACCCAACAGTTGTTTAACTTAAAAAAACCATTATCTTTTGAATTCTTAACTTTCAAGAAAATCCGAGGATTAGCCCAACTATTAGGCACAGCAAAAGCATAATAACCATTATTACCAGATACACTAGGCGGATCTACACTAATAATGGTTGAAGCATTAGGCTCTGTATAAAAAGATTCTTGGGTAGCTAATTCAAAATCTGAGACATCGGGAATGCCTTGAACAGAAACAGATTTGGCGTATAATATACGACCTGGTTTAGAAATAGCGGGCATAAAAAGGAAAGACTCAGCAAACGATGCTCCTGCTATACCATTCTTTATATAAACACCTTTACCTGAAACATAAGTAATATCTCCTTCTAATAATTCACCATTATCAAACTGTTGTTGTAAAGCCTCTATAGAATCGAGCATACTCACTCTTACTTTTACACTATCATCATTAGCAAATAAATTCCATTTTTTATTATACCAACAATAAAGACCTTCAGCATTTAACTCATCATTGATATTAAAAACAACCATACCATCCGCAGGATCATCACCATTAAGTTTCCACACCGAAAGATCATTATCCAAAGAGAGTCGAGGAAACATAAAACCTTTATCCAAACTTTCTAATTCAAGTAAAGATCCGGCATTAATAATTTCATCGTTATCACCAATTTTCACCTGCGCATCTAAATGCACAATAGAAAATAGAGTTACCGCTACCAATAAAAAACATTTCACATTCTTCCTCACCATATGTCCTACATATACTATCACATCAATACAATAAATATTTTAAAAAAAACGAATTAAAACAAGACTAGAGAATGAACTCTATAATAAATAACAATTTTCAAAACGTTATGTTCAACTATTCATTGTTTTTGTGTAAAAAAGATTAAGATCAACACAATACACACCTAATTTAGCAAAAAATTCACGAATTAGCAATCTTACACCTGTTATTAATTTTAACACAAATGTCTATAAAACAGAATTTTAATAAATCAAGTTTAAAGTGAACAATTCAATTTCGTAAAGATAACAATTTCAAGATACCAAAAACAAAAATCAACAAAATTATTTTTACTAACTAACTTTAACATAATGCATATTGCGATTTTCACAATTACAATATCTGTTATAAAATTGTTAATTATAAAAATACGAATATAAAAAACGATTGACCAAAAAAAATGGACATAAATAATAAGCAATCATTACAAAACTATAGAAACGAGGAAAGTAAGTGCGGATTATCTTCTAAAACGTTACCAACAACAACAATATCAGCTCCAGCATCATAGGCATCATACAGAAGCGCCTTTGTTTTAATACCACCTCCCACAATTAGAGGAACGGTTAATACAGACTTTACACGTTTTATTATTTCAGGACACACAGGCACCAACGCCCCACTACCAGCCTCAAGATAAACCATCTTGTGACCTAACAGCTCACTGGCCAATGCCGTATCAACAATTAAATCTACATCATCAGACGAAAGAGGTTCGGTATCTGTAACACGCTGTGTTGCTGATACGATACCACCATCAATTAATAAATAACCTACAGGAATAACCTCTACCCCCTTAAGTTTAGAAGCTGCCTTTACATGAGAACCTATGAGATACTCGGGATTTCGACCTGAGACTAAAGAAAGAAATAATACAGCATCTACACCTTGAGTTATCTGATTAACATTACCGGGAAACAAAACCACATCTTTATTTGTCTTAGTTTTAAGAAAACGAACAATCTCATCAGCAGATGTTTGCAGCGTACTACCCCCAACAAAATACATATCAACATCTGTTTGTTCAGACACATCAATCAAGTCATTGAGCGAAGTCAACGTTGTCTTTTCAGGATCAACCAACACCACAAACTGTTTTTGGGAAGCAGTAAACTTATCGATTATTCTAGAATAGACCATAAGACGTAGATGTAAAGCTAAAAAAAGACCGCTCTAAGGCAGTCTTTTTTTATATAAGAATAATAAATGATTTATTTATTAATATCAGGAATTGAATCCATATCATATTTCCCTGCCACTAAGTTATCACGAACAGCGGTAAAACATTTAATTGTATATTCTACATCTTCTAAAGAGTGAGCTGCAGTAGGTATTAAACGAAGCAACAACTGACCTTTAGGTATAACAGGATAAACAACGATAGAACAAAATAAACTATAATTCTCGCGTAAATCCATCACAAGATTAGTGGCCTCAGGCACACTACCAGATAGATAAACAGGAGTAACAGGAGAATTTGTTTTCCCCAAGTCAAATCCTTGTTCTTTTAAGCCAGACTGTAATGCTCCAGCCACTTCCCACAACTTGGTACGCAATTCAGGTGAGTTTTTAAGTAACTCTAAACGCTTAATTCCTCCTTCAACCAAAGGCATAGGTAAAGATTTAGCGAAAATCTGAGAACGCAAATCGTAACGTAGATAATTAATAAGATCTTCATCTCCAGCAACAAAAGCACCTATACTAGCCATTGCCTTAGCAAAGGTAGAAAAGTAAATGTCGATATCATCCTGAACACCATAATACTCTCCAGTACCAGCACCAGTAGCTCCCATAGTACCAAAACCATGAGCATCATCAACTAAAAGACGAAATGCATATTTTTTCTTTAAAGCTACAATACCTTTTAAATACCCCAAATCACCGGCCATTCCAAATACACCTTCAGTAATAACTAATACTCCGCCACCACTTTTTTCTGCTATTTTTACAGCACGTTGTAATTGTTTTTCAAGGCTTTCCATGTCGTTGTGCTGATAAACAAAGCGTTTACCCGCATGCAAACGCATACCGTCTAAGATACAAGCATGATCTTCAGAATCATAAACAATAACATCTTTACGATCGACCAACGAGTCAATAATAGAAACCATACCTTGATAACCAAAGTTAAGCAGATAAGCATCTTCTTTATTTACAAACTCTGCCAATTGTGTTTCCAACAATTCATGCATGCTTGTTTGACCGCTCATCATACGAGCACCCATAGGATAAGCTAAACCCCATTTTGCTGCTGATTCAGCATCAGCTTTTCTCACTTCGGGATGGTTAGCTAAACCAATGTAGTTATTAAGACTCCAATTTAACACTTCTTTACCACGAAACTTCATGTGAGGTTTAATCTCACCTTCCAACTTAGGGAAAGCAAAATACCCATGACCTTGCTCTCTGTATTGGCCTAAAGCTCCTTGATCATTTTTAAACTTATCAAATATATCCACTGTTTGAATTTTTAAATTAATCCATTATTTGTCACCCGCAAAAGTAACATTTTTTATTGATTTTGTAATTTTATTACGAATTTTCCAATAAACCATATAATACTACAAACAAGAACAGGCATAATAATTAAATTATGCCTGTTCCAAATATTATCCTAAAAATGAATACTACATCATTCCGGGCATTCCGCCCATACCTGGAGCACCGCCCATTGGCATAGCAGGTTCATCTTCTTTCTCATCAACCAAAACACATGCTGTGGTTAAGAACATACCAGCTATAGAAGCCGCATTCTCTAATGCGATACGTGTTACCTTGGCTGGATCAATAATACCAGCTTCGAACATATGTTCATATTTATCAATACGAGCATTATAACCGTAATCACCTTCAGCTTTGCGCACAGCATCTACCACTACAGCACCTTCTTTACCCGAATTAAGAACGATCTGACGCAATGGTTCTTCAATAGCACGTTTTATAATTTCGATACCTGTATTCTCATCATCGTTGTCTCCTTTCAAATTTTCGAGATCAGTGATAGCTCTAACTAAAGCCACACCACCACCAGCAACAATACCTTCTTGCACCGCAGCACGCGTAGCAGAAAGCGCATCGTCCACACGATCTTTTTTCTCTTTCATTTCCATTTCAGAAGCAGCACCAACATAAAGGACAGCAACACCTCCAGCTAACTTAGCTAAACGTTCTTGTAACTTTTCTTTATCATAATCTGAAGTTGACGATTCGATCTGAGACTTGATTTGACCCACACGAGAAGCAATAACATCATGCTCTCCAGCACCATTTACAATAGTCGTGTTTTCTTTATCAATCGTTACTTTTTCAGCATTACCAAGCATCTCAAGGGTAGTAGCATCTAATTTCATGCCCTTTTCTTCACTCACCACGATGCCGCCAGTAAGAACAGCGATATCTTCTAACATCTCTTTACGACGATCTCCAAAACCAGGCGCTTTTACGGCAGCCACTTTCAGAGAACCACGAAGACGGTTAACCACCAAAGTAGCTAATGCTTCACCATCCACATCCTCGGCAATAATCAACAAAGGTTTACCTGTTTGCGCTGTTTGTTCCAACACAGGTAAAAGATCCTTCATCGTAGAAATCTTTTTATCATAAATTAAAATGTATGGCGACTCTAAATCAGCCAACATCTTTTCTGTATCAGTAATAAAATAAGGAGAGATATATCCACGATCGAACTGCATACCTTCAACGGTCTCAACAGTAGTCTCAGTACCTTTAGCCTCTTCTACAGTAATAACACCTTCAGTCGTCACCTTAGCCATAGCTTCTGCAATTAAAGCACCAATAGTAGCATCATTATTAGCTGAAATCTTAGCCACATTCTCGATCATCGCATTGGTATTACAAGGCTTAGATTGTTTTTTAATGTTAGCAACAACAATTTCTACTGCCTTATCAATACCGCGTTTCAAATCCATAGGATTAGCACCTGCAGCTACATTTTTAAGTCCAACTGAAATAATTGACTGAGCCAATACCGTAGCTGTAGTTGTACCATCACCCGCATCATCACCAGTTTTAGAAGCAACTTCTTTTACCATTTGGGCACCCAAATTAGCATATGAATTGGATAATTCTATTTCTTTAGCTACCGTCACACCATCTTTAGTAATAGCAGGAGCTCCAAATTTCTTTTCAATAACAACATTACGACCTTTAGGGCCTAAAGTCACTTTTACAGCATTAGCTAAGGCATCTACACCACTTTTAAGTAAGTCGCGCGCCTCAATATCAAATTTAATTTCTTTAGCCATTTCTTTAAAATTTTACTTTTTACAAAAAAATAAAAACATAGTTTCAAAAAGCAATAAGCATCTTTCAAAACCACATTTCACCTAACATTACACAATCGCTAATATATCGGATTGATTCATAATTAATAAATCGTCACCATCTAAAGATAGTTCTGTACCCGCATATTTTCCAAACAGTACAACATCACCTACCGAAACTTCCATCACTTCATCTTTTGTACCTGGACCAACAGCTAAAACATCTCCTTTTAGTTGTTTTTCTTTTGCGGAATCAGGAATAATAATTCCACTTGCGGTTTTTTCTTCTGCAACAGCTGGTTTAATAACCACACGACTTGCTAATGGTTTTATATTCATAACTTAAAATTTTATAAATGTTAATAATATTGATCAATAATTATGACTAATCCTTACATCATATAATATGCCAAAACAAGACAGACTAGCAAGCTCTGACATAATTAATAACAAACCCACTTTCTATGACAATGTGACACTAAAAAACCACACATTTACACTTTTCTTTTGGCATAATCCTTGCTATATTTGTTATTCATCTTATTCTATAAATAGTTATGAAAAAAACGATTCTTTTCTCAACACTATTAATGACTTTATGTCTATTAATACCCCATGTGTCAGCTGCAGAACTTACAGAAACAAGAGCCTTAGACTCTTTTGACAAAATAATAGCAACTAATGGCGTGAATGTCATGCTTCGCAAAGGGAGCGAAAATAAAGCAGAAATACATATTAATAATGCCTTACTATCTGATTTAAGAACAGAAATAAAAGACAACACGCTTAAGATAAAATTACGTCCACAGATAAATAAAGACTTATCGGTACTCGTGATTATTACCTACAAACAAATCAAAGAATTAAGTGCTACAAAAGGAGCAAGCATACAAACTAAAACAGTCATGCTTACTGACAAACTCTCTTTCTCCACTAATACAGGTGGAGACATAAAAGCAGAAGTGGAATGTAAAGAAATTAAAATAAGTGCTGGTGGAGGATCGAAAATAACACTTTATGGCTGGACACAACGATTAGAAGCAAAGGGAAATACAAAAGCCCACATCGATACTAAAAAATTACAATCAGAAAAAATCATAGCCAAAGCCACAGGAGGCGCTGAAATATGGGGCTCACCTAAAGATTATCTAGAAGCTATATGCACTACCGGTGGAACCATATACTACATAAGCAAGCCCGAGAGCATTAATAAACGCATTTCATCAGGTGGCGCACTCATCGACAAAACAAAAGAGAATGCCATTGGTTACGATCTTATTAAAGACGAAGAATAAAGTCAACAACCTCGGAGAAAACCATAAGGCATTTAGTTGAAGAACATTTTATTATTCACAGCAGACTACATAGAATAAAACCCACAATGTGGGATAGAAAAGAGCGATAGAAATTCTATCGCTCTTTTTAATAACCTAAATCCACTGCAAATAAGCAGAGCTTCAAGTTGAAAAACATAACATCATTCACAACAAGCTGTGGGAAATAAAACCCACCATGTGGAATTTTGCTATTGTAATGATTTCACCACTTCTAAAGCTTTATCATAATCAGGTTCAGTTGTTATTTCAGGAACGACCTCCACAAACCTCACCACATTATCTTTATCTATAACAACGGTACCACGAGCCAAAAGCCTAAGCTCATCAATAAGATAACCATAATCCACCCCAAAAGCAGCATCACGGTAGTCGGACAAGGTCACCACATTATCTAAGCCTTCAGCAGCACAAAAACGCTTGTGAGCAAAAGGCAAATCTCTAGAGATAGACAATACGACCACATCCTTCATCTTATTAAACAAAGTATTTACTTGCCTATTCTGCGCAGCACATACACCTGTGTCTATAGATGGATAAATAGCCAAAACCTTAATTTTACCCTCAAAATCACTCAACGTTTTAGGAGATAAATCTGCTGCAATCAATGAAAATTCAGGAGCAACACTTCCTACTTTTGGCAACTCATTTAATAATGTTACTGGATTTCCAGCAAATTTAATTTCTGTTTTCATAGCGTTATTTATTTACAAATTCATATTGGAATTACACATCTGTGAATTATCTAAACTAATAAAATCACATTCGCTTAATTAATCTATAACAAAAGAAGTAGTGTGCAAAAAAAATGCCATATTAAAATAAAGTGTGTTAAGGTATTCTTAAGTATTAAAATCGTTGAATATTAAAAACTACAACTTTTTCTTACTGCAAAATGAAGTCATTCTAATGCCTAACTTAAATCACTAAAGTACGCTTAAGACACTTGCTAAAAATACAACAATAAAACTTGCCTATTAACCTGAGTTCGATTTTAAATTCGGTCACAGTTTGAATTTTATTTGAGTAGAAATTTACACAAATTTGAGAAGCA
>CBFIII010000075.1:0-15699 GCA_965662645.1 Bacteroidales bacterium | reverse complement strand
AGCCTGGAGCCTCTCCATCTGTCCGTTCCAATTGGCCAAAAGTATAATCTCCAGCTAACAATCCAGTCACATTATAGAATAAAGAATCTGGTTCATTATCTCCATAGGTCTTTGTTTGACCAGCTTCGACAGTAACCGATAAAGCCTTTCTGTTGATAATAAACTTAGCTTTTTTCTCACCATATACCCCATTCTCTGTAACAGTCACCCTAACATCGTAACGACCTGCATAAAGCGGTTTTTGGTCAGAGAACCTAAGCGCATTTTCATCTTTATATTCAACAACATAATCAACATCATCGTTTAACAAAACGTCAGCCTCTTGTACCAATCCATCATAAACCTTTACAGTATCTCTTATAATAATGCTTATGGGTTTATCCCACATTGCAAAAAATGCAGTGTCTGATGTAATACTATTTAATGATCTAGGATTGGCTTTCACACCGTCAGACCAACCTTTAAAAAGATAATCATCTCCTGCATAGTTAAGCGCCTGAATGACTGTCAGTGCATCACCATAATCAACATCTATGTCATGTTCTTCTGCATCAGCATTGTCCACCTTTACATAACCAAAGCCACCATTATTGATTTCAACTTTAAATGTCTTAATTACCCACTTAGCATAAAACGAAATATTACCAGTATCCCCTAGACTAATAGCATTTTTAAGATCAGTAAAGTCTTCATTGGTGTACCAGCCCAAGAAATCATACCCCTCCTTTACTAAGGATGCCAACACAACACTTTGTGTTGTATTATATGAACGTGGGTTGCTAGTGGCTTCCCCCATAAGATTATGATAACTAATATCATAATTTAGTAAATTCCATTGAGCATAAAGCACCAAATTATTGCTGTTCATTTTTATAGCTTGCTTATCAATATAATCAACGCCGCTATTATCTGTTTCTGTATTCCAGTGAGAGAATTCATAACCTATTTTTTGATAAGCATTAGCTAATAAAGACGTATCCTCGTCAAAATTCACACTTTGAGAAGGCATTGCTCCTGATCCTCCATTCTTTTTGTAGGTTAGCTGATAATTATTGATCTCCCACTTAGCATAAAGATCAAGATTTCCAGTGTCTCCTAGGGCGATGTCATTCTTAAGATTAATAAAATCTTCATCAGTGAACCAGCCCAAAAACGCAGATCCTGTTTTTACTAAAGGAGTTAGTGAGTTGCTAGTATTTACATTGTAAACCTTTATGTTATCATTAATAGCGCCATCCAAATTGTGATAGGTAATATTGTATTCATCAAGGCTCCATTGTGCATACAACTCTATATCAGCATCACCAATTATTATACGCTGTTGGTCTGTATAGCTATCGCCATTGCCTTCCGCATTTGTGTTCCAATGCGTAAACTCATAACCTTTTTTACTGAGAGAGAAAGGAGCTAGAGTTGTATCGCTACCATACCCCATGTTTTGTGTAGGCATAATGCCCGATCCGCCATTATTATGGTAAGTGATGTTGTATTTATTTATTTCCCACTTAGCATAAAGATCAAGATTTCCAGTGTCTCCTAGGGCGATGTCATTCTTCAGATTAATAAAATCTTCATCAGTGAACCAGCCCAAAAACGCAGATCCTGTTTTTACTAAAGGAGTTAGTGCCTGACTTGTGGTGACATTGTATTCACTAGCATTTATATTGGTAGTCCCTTGCAGATTGTGATAGGCTATGCTGTATTCAACAAGTTCCCATTGAGCATACAAGTCTAAATCATTATCAAGCATGGTGATACTTTGTTCATCTATATAGATATCACCACTATTATCGGCTTTTGTATTCCAATGACTAAAACGATAGCCTTTATATTGAAATTGGTTGGCAGAGAGCGTGCTATCTTTTCCATAAGAAATCCTATTGGAGAGCATCAAGCCAGAAGCGCCATTCGCTTGGTAATTGATTAAATACTGGTTTTTGACCCAATGGGCATACAAGTTAACATTACCAGTATCCCCCAAAGAAATTTCAATGCTTTGGTTTTGAAATGATGGATCTAAGAACCAACCTTCAAACGTATAACCCGTTTTTTCTAGCGGATTCAATTCTGCGGTAGGTGTAAATATAGTGTACGATATGGGATTAGTATTGAGACATCCCAGCAAGTTATAATAAGCAATGGTGTATTCTTCCATCTCCCACTGAGCGTAAAGGATGAGGTCATTGTCATCCATAGAAATGGCGGCCCTGTTTTGGTATGTCGTCCCATTGCCTGATGGGGTCGTATTCCACCCTGTGAAGCGGTACCCTTTTCTTGAAAATGGTTGTGTCAGAAGAGTCGTATCCGTTCCATAATTAAAGGTGTTAACGATAGTGTTCTCCTTGCCTCCATTGCTATAATACTTGATGGCATAGGTATTAATTTCCCAATTAGCATACAGTGTGGTATCACCCATGCTTCCTTGTGGAATAAATTGCACTAGTGTATGATAAAGACTATCGGCATACCAACCTATAAAGGTATAACCTATAGAACTAAGGTTTTCTAGAATAAAAGTGGTCGTCTGAGGCGAATACTGGTTTAGGTTATTGTTGCTAGACTCTCTGGTGTTTTCGTAAGCTATCTGGTAAACGATAGGGGTCCAAATGGCATAGAGCGCAAAATCAATATCATCATCAAGGGTGATGTCTTGACTTTCGCCATAAGACGTGCCTGTGCCATCAGGGAGGGTGTTCCACTTATCAAAGGTATAACCAGAACGCGCAAAAATATTATCCTTTGTCGTATAATCGGTGCCTACTGCTGTGAGTTTAGCCATATTGGTCAGTCCAGTACCTCCGTTGCTATAATAAACGACATTATACTCTGTTGACCAACTAGCATACAGTATTTTGTCGCCAGTGCTACCTTGGGGCAACTGGACTACAGGAGTCGTCAATAGGGAATCTAAAAACCAGCCATTAAAGGCCTTACCACGCTGAATGGCAAGTGCAAGTACTATATCAGGAGTCTCAACCGTATAAGTGGTGGGGTTCACATTAGAGGCTAGCTCACAGTTGATGTAGCTAATGGTATAAGGGAGGGTTGCCCATTGTGCATACAAGGTGACATCGCCTACACCAGTAGTTAATGCGCCTTGATCCACATAGCGTTGTCCAAGCCCATTGACATCAGTATTCCAATCCTTAAAGCTATATCCTAGACGAGAGAACGTATTTTCGGACAATAAGACTTCATCGCCATAAGTGGTATTCTGAGCTGGCATAACACCGCTTCCTCCATTGCTGTAAAAGTTAACTTTGTAGTTCAAGGCTGTCCATTGTGCATACAGGTTGAGATCGCTATCGCCCATTGTTACGTCGTCGCCATCAGCCAACGACAAGCCTAAGCCGTCGGCTTGCGTATTCCACCCTGAGAATTTGTAGCCTCTATTGTTGAAGGTACATATACTTAGCGTAGTGTCCATTCCTACCCTCAAAAGAAAAGGATTCATGGTGCCTTGCCCATCATTGGGAAAGAAGGTCACTTGATGTTCATCAATTTCCCATTGCGCATAGAGGGTGATGGAACTGTCGGGCATTAAAAAAGTATGTTGTTGATTAAGCATAGTTCCACTGCCATTTGCTAAGGTATTCCACCCCGATAATTTGAAGCCTGCTTTAATAAAGCTGTTGGGAAGTAATGAAACATCATCGTGGTAAGAAAAAGTCTGCGTTGGCATGTTATTAGATCCACCATTGCTATGGTAGGCTATCAGGAATTTTCTCTTGACAGACCTTGCATATAGCGAGATGTCCTCATTCTCTATCATAATGCTATCCCCTTTTACATAGTCCGATTCCGATTCTACATCGGGGACTGTACTCCAAGACACAATAGAATCATAAGGGGTGAGTAATTCATCAAATTTCAAATGATGATAACATCCTACATTTTCTTTTAATTGATGAACGGTATTGTTTTTATCCAAGCCGAAATAAGAAATGGTTTGTTTGTTAGTTTTCACCATGTCGCCATAGTACTTCCAGCCGCTGGTATCTTCGGCAAATGCTTGTACATAGTAGGTGATGGTGCTATCTAGATGAGGCACTTTTATTCTTGCTCTGTTTTTAATGTCGACTTCATATTCCACCCAATTGTTTGTGCGATCTTTCAGGCACCTTATGCCCGTTCTTGTAATGAGCACACTGTCGAGTGGATTGTTCTCAATGTAAACATCAATATAACCTGCATTGTTAATGGTTGAATTCCCGATGGCTATTCTCTGAAAGTATAGATAAGGACGGCCATATTTTGATAATACCCAAGGTGCGCTATCGTTAAATCCATAGCGTAGATTAAGGGTATCGTTAAAAAAGGTATTGGTTAAGGTTCCGCCTTCAAGGTGCCGAGAATTTTGAAAAATACCAGTTGTTTGCTTGTCGTAATACGAACCACTAATGGAGCTAACGTTGAGGTAATCTGGAAAGCTATTTATGTGTCCAGTAACCATATTGCTAAAACTAGGTGCAATGTAGCCATCACTTATTCCAATTCTATGTGTGCGTCCTTTGCTTATACAGTTTTTTATTGTTTGGCCCGGATATGTACTTTTGGCAATTCCAGCACCATAGCTTAGTGAACTGCTAATGTAGGCAGTGCTTACACAATTGCTAATCTGGTATCCATTAGTAAAGCCCACAATCCCTCCTGCGCCCATTTTGCCCGAAATATAGCCCGAGACCGTACTGTTGCTGATGATTATGTAGGTGGTATAGCCAGCTAATCCACCCGAATGTGATTTACTTGTAATGTTACAATCTACGAGGTGAGTTCTGCGAATAATAGATGGATAATCTATCTCATAGGTAGTCCTATTAATAGTACTAAATAAACCAACATAGGTGAGCGTATCGCTGTTAATATAGAGATTTTTAATCATCTTTCCATTACCATCATACTCTCTAATGCAGTTAATGTTAATTTTAGATTGTGTACCTATAGGCATAAAACCACAACTATCATTATCATCGATACGACCATCACCATTCCAGTCTTCCTTGGTAGGATCTTCGTCAAATATGATATTGACAGTTTGTTTGAATTTTAAACCAACAATACTGTCAGAGGCCATACTCATAGCAATTAAATGCTCTTTTGATGAAACTTCATAACAACTGTCGCCATCTGCATCAGTAAATACAATGCCTGCAATAGTCATATCAGACAAAGCAAAAGACAGGGTACAATAGTAGAGTAAGATTAATATTAGTAGTGATTTTTTCATGGGATTTAAAATAATGCGTTAATGATAAAATAAATGCGTGAATGTCACCCAAAACTAAGCTCTAAAAAATCAGCTTTTATCATCATCCTGTGTGCTTTAAAAATTATTTAAGTAGTATCCGTTTCATCTTATTTAAGCTTGTAGATTAATCCAAATTTTAGGCCAAAGAATGTTTTTCTATAGTTGCCACCATCCTCTGTTGACCTTAGTGGATGGTAATGGCAGATCGCCGTTTTGTAGGAGGTCACTTCGTAATCTACTAAGGACGTCCCCTTGTGTCCACTGCTAGGAGTGATCTGATAGTCGAAGGTGAGGCCAGCTGTTAGCATTATTTGTTTACTCAAGTCATAATAGGCCTGAAGACTACCGTATAAAGAAGCCCCCCAATTCCAGTTGTTATATTTCTCCGTTTGTATGGGCGAATAGATGCCTGATCCAGGCATTCCTTCCAGTACAGTAAATGCGCCAAGATCGGGGTAAGCCCCAGCGGTAGAATAAGAACCTTCAGTCACCTCAGAACTTGACCCCAGCGATACAAAGAGCATAGTGCCCAGTTCGGGAAGCAAGCCAAAGTGGTCGCTTATCTCGTAGCGGTATTGCACAGCTAGTGGCACTTGTAGGTAAGACGTCTTGATGTTCTCCTTAAAGTTGGAAAAGCTGGATAGTAGATTAAAGTTATCACCTTCGCTGTCTATAGAAGCGGTAGAAAAGGTTTCGCCATCTAGTATCAGTGTTGTTTGGTACAGGCTATATATCAATCCTGTTTTGAATCCCCAATCGTTTTTGTTAAAAAAAGCAATGGATGTACCTACCGAGTAGCCTATGTTACCATCTGTGGAATAATCATCCTCGAAAGCACAATTCGAGCTTCCTAGACTTAGAAAGAACTCTGCTTGCATGTCTTTATTCCGTCGTCTGGCAGCATCTGTATGGGCATAAGGCCAGCTTATAAAACAGATGATAAGAAGGGTGGTTGGCTTGAGAAACTGGATGAAATATTTTTGCATATAGTGTAAGGTGATGATGTTGTTAAAATTAAAGTTTTAAAGTTATCAGAAAAAAGTCTTTTCACTTCGCTTACTCTTCACTTCCCTTAAGGTAAGTGCAAAAAAAAGTTGGACTTTAAAACAACTTCATTTCACAGCATTACAAATGCCTATACCACAAACCTCTCGTTGTGGTCGATGAGCCTTGTCGAAGTGCAAACGAGGGGCAGATAGGACTATATAAAACGAGGCTTTGCTTTTTTTTAATCATTCACAATACGAAGATAATTATTTTCAGATAAATACCATAAAATGAGCACAAAAGAAGGTCGTTTTTAAGGGTTATAATAAATGTATTGTTTAATGGCATTGCAATTAAAAATCATGAACTTCAATTCACTCGTCAGGCTTGCGCCAACGGACGTATTTTAAACCCGCATTGCAAATGCTACTTACCACAAACCCCGTCTGCCCCTCGTTTGCAACGAGGGGTTTACTGTCTTTCGTTTGCAACGAATCAACCCTCAAACACACTCAACTACCACCAAACCTTTTTCACCAGCATAATCCTGCGCTGAAGAAAACAAATAATCTTCTGGTCTAGCAACAATCATAGCACGTACAGGATTTTGATGCGTATAGTCAATCTTTTGTTCTAAGATAGCAGTTTCATCACATACAATGGGATGACTTGTTGATTGCCAAAGTGAATAATTCTTGATGCGTTTGTCATGTTTAGCTGCATACTTAAACTGATGCAGCATCCATCCCCGTCTGCCCCTCGTTTGCAACGAGGGGTTTACTGTCTTTCGTTTGCAACGAATCAACCCTCAAACACACTCAACTACCACCAAACCTTTTTCACCAGCATAATCCTGCGCTGAAGAAAACAAATAATCTTCTGGTCTAGCAACAATCATAGCACGTACAGGATTTTGATGCGTATAGTCAATCTTTTGTTCTAAGATAGCAGTTTCATCACATACAATGGGATGACTTGTTGATTGCCAAAGCGAATAATTCTTGATGCGTTTATCTAGTTTAGCTGCATACTTAAACTGATGCAGCATCCATTCCCTACGACTTTCTGGTTCGGTTTCTATTCGTTTAATTAATTTCTTGGTCGTGAATTTCTTAAAATCACCTATAACTCTTGATAAATTATTATCTGCTCTGCCAACTAAATGTAAATGATTAGACATCAAACACCACGCATAAACATGCAAACCTTTTTCTCTTACACAATAGTTCAACGAATCTACAATATCCATTCTGTAAATGCTTCTTGTAAAAACATCCACCCAAGCTTGAACCGTGAACGTTAAGAAATACGTTGCTTTCTGATCTTTTATGTAGTAGCTTTCCGATGACATTCAGCAAATGTAAATATTATTAAATGGCATTACAAATGCCTTAGCAACAAACCCCTCGTTACAAACGAGGGGCAGAGGGGGCTAACATTTTTTTCTTGTATTTTGTGGCACAAGTAGATACTTAAGTCATCGTTTTCGCCACACTCATGGATGAGCCGACTCGAATAAACTTACACAACAGAATAACAGAGCTTAGAAAGCAAAAAGCCTTTCGCAAAAGGAATTGGCGAAGCTTCTTAAGACGTCTTATTCTGTAATAGGGAAGTACGAACGTGATGAGATGCAACCAAGCATAGAGGCTGCTAAGAAAATTGCAAAGCTAGTAGACACAACAGTAGGCTATCTCTTGGGCGAGACGGAGTAGGTGTATTCTATATTTTGGTTTGGTGGCTGATAACCTATTGGTGTATTGATGGAGGTGAGGGCGTAGATTTTTCGTTTACCCTACACTCATACAAGCCTACGCTTCGAAGCTGAAAGCTTCCCCTCGTTTTGTGTCCAAGCCACAGGCTTGAACCAGGACTCGCTATATTTCACTCGTCAGGATTACACCAGCATAGCCTCTAATCAACAATAAGATATTTAAGATCAACAGATAACTTCCTCTCATTAACTAGAGTGAAAACAAATGCAAATTCAGCAATTTCGTTATAAGTGACAAAAAAAACTTTATTATCATATACAATGAGAATATTATTTTCAATTTGATTTAAACTCATCACCCCATACTTTTCATTAAGAAATGTTAATAAATTCTGGTCTGAGTTAAAAACAACATCAGCAACATTATGATAAGAAGTTGACAAACTAACATAGTTTAATACAACTGTAGAGTCCTTCAAAAACTCTTTAATCGAAGGATTACTAATAACAAAATCTGGATAAATATCACATATCCGTTTGTATAAACTCTTATCTAGAAAAATTACATTTTCTAGTGAAAACTCAGCATCTATCGCACTAGACAACTCTCTTCCTACCCTTTCAAATAAAGAATCTACAGTAATAACTTCTAATTTTTCAACGCCAAAACACATTAGCGAACAACTAAAAAACACAACAATAAAAAAATAATTCATAATCCTAAAGAATTAATTATGGGGTTCGCAAATTTCGTATAATCATAACTTGAATCATAATAACCAGGATTTAAATACTTGATATTATACGTTTGATTAGATTTCAACATACCAAATGCCTGTTTTTGTGCAACTTCCCAACTATAGGCTGCATGCTCACTCTTGTTTACATTAAATAAACCTGAATTAAAATGTCCAACATGTATGTATTCATGCCCCATTGTGACATATAATTGTTTAGAGGATGTAAAAGCACTTTTGTATAAATATACATCTGATTTTCCTAAACCAACTTTAACAGTGGTACCTGAAACCTTGGTTCCATATTTGTTAAAGACATCATCACCTACTTTTTCATATCCATTAGGCATAGAACCATCAGCATATAAATCACTCAATCCCTTCACCTTACCAAAATGTTTGTCGCTAAAATTTTTAGCATTATTATTTGTATATGCTTCAGCCTTAGTTCCTGTAGTGGTTATTGAAGCTACTTGGTCAAACGTTGCGCCGTTTCCTGTCCAGAAATTTCCATCATGCCTAAAAGACGTAATACCACCAAAAACCCCACCAATAGCACCACCAGTTAGAGCTCCGACACCTCCTACTTTCAACCCCGTTATCAGACCTTCATTAAAACTTGAACCATTAGCCCAAGCGTTACCTGCACCTCCTACAAAACCTCCTGCGGCACCTCCTGCACCACCAATAGCAGCACCACCAAGGAAGCCCACACTTCCACCAACAGCACCTGAAACCAAACTACCTGCCCCTGCCCCTGCAGCACCAGTAAGAGCTCCAATACCAACAGCTTTTATAACATCTCCACCACTATCAATATTGCCACTCATATCTTGAATAACATAATTAATAAAAGCTCCAACAACCATCGCTGTTAGAATAAATTCTCCATCAGGATCACTATAAACCAGCGGATTATTATAACAATAAGCATACCGATTAAAGTTCTGCGCATAATCAGGAGACTGCACATAAGGATCGGGACTAAGGAAACGCCCCAGAACAGGATCATACATCCGCCCATTCATATCTATTAGGCCAAATATAGCAGGAAGATGCTCGTGGCCTGTAAAACCACGGTCTGCAAATAACTCGCCAGTAAACTCATTATTCCAATTTTCTGCCTCACGTGCCATCCCCCAAGCACTAAAACTAAGGCTTTGCACTGGTTGGTTAGTGCTAGCATCTAGCACCTCTGTCAAAGAGCCCAAATGATCAGTTAAAACGTACTTTAACTCGCCACTATTCCCATTGGTCTTGACAAATATACCAAACATTCCGCAATCGGCACTTAAGTAGTGGTATTCTTTTGTTCCATTCTCATCTATTACTTTTTCATAGTTACCTAGGTAGTATTTAGTGCGCTTAACAGTACTGCCTTCTTTATAGACTGTTTTTCTTCTTTGGTGGTCTATGCCGTAGGTGTATTGGTAAGTATAGTTTCCTTGAGTTATCAGTTTTGCTTTATTGAAATACGTGTATGTAATATTCTGGTTATTGGGTTGATAATTCATAGGTGTATTGATGGAGGTGAGAGCATGTGGTTTTCCATTTTCCCCATATTTCATATCTGCTCCTACGCCTGTTTTAGAAAGAATATTACCGGTTGCATCATAGGTCATATATTTATCTTTGCTAGGTTCATAAGCACCCCAAGCTGTATATTTAATACCAAGTAAGCGATTGAGATTATCATAATTAAAAGTCTCTATTTGTCCAGCATATACACCATCTTCACGATATTCTAAATTACCCATATCATCATAAGCATAACTCATACTTTGACGAGATCCGCAGCCTTGATAATCTAAGCGACCAAGCTTATCATAGTTACGAGTTACATTATTACTGCCTAGATCGTAATCAGTAAGAGCCCCCATTGCAGTAAAATCACTATTCTCATAAATGACTTGATTATCATGAGTAATCTGCCATAAATCTCCTTGCGCATTATAGACATTGGCAATAGTATAACCACTAGGATAACTTTGCTTAGCTATACGCCCATAATCATCATAAGTATTTGAATAAGGAAATGACTCACCATCTATATATTCAGTAACACCATTCATTCGCCCCATATTATCATAGGAATAGTTTTCTTTTGTCTCACCATTTAGTTTAACCCAGTTGAGCTGACCAATGGCTACACCACTATTTAGATGATTATATTCTAGAGTTTCTAGTGTAGAACCATTTATGCTTTTTTTTGTGATTTGAGTATACACTCTACCTAAGTCATCATAATTATAAATGGAATAGTGCCCTCTGGCATTAGTCTGTGTTAGTATTCGTCCTAATGCATCATAAGTATTACTTATGACACCTGCATCAGGATCCGTTACTTTTAATCTATTGCCTCTACTATCATAAGAAAAAGTCGTTTTATGCTGAGTTAAATCATTCACCCATGATTCTTTTAAGCGTCCTGCTACATCATAAACATAGTGGACTTTATTGCTCATATTGTCCTCACTGATTTCTGTCTGACCTAACTCATTAGTGTATTTTATGCTTTGCTGTATAACATCATTTTTTTTGACTTGGCTCGTCACTTTACGATTAGCATCATCATAGATAGTTTTACTTATAGTACCATCGGGTGCTGTAACTTCAGATAAGCGATCGTAAGAGGCGTTATAAGCATAGATTGTCCATTTAAGCGCTGTGACTCCTTTAAAGTAAGGTAAAGACTCCCGTGATAAACGATCCTTACTATCATATTCCTTATCGGCATATATCTTTTCACCACCAAAACCATAACTAAGTGTTCGCCGTACTTGTCCTTTGGCATTGTAGTAAGTGCGTGTTTCAGCCACACCCGATGTCTTACTAAGACTGTAGTACAATGCATCTGATGGTGCATCAGTATCATTCATCACCCAATTAAGTGTGGTATAACTCTCTACTCCAATAGGCGATAGAGTCTTATACTTTTGCCCTAAACCATTATAAAAGTAACGCGTAGTCAATCCACTTGGCGATGTTTCAGCTAAAAGCTGAGATTTTGTTAAATCATACTTGTAAGATGTGGTCATTCCCCCTGAGGTCTTCGACTTAATAAAACGACCATCATCGGTATATTGCATGGTGCTTGTTTCTGCACTTATACTAGCATCGTTAGGTGTTGATGACGTAATGAATGTTACATTACCGTAAGCATCATAACTATCGTATGTCGTTTGTAGTTCAAAAGTTGAATCTGGAGCTATCGTCTTTTTATATAAACTTCCATTAGAATTATAATCAAATGTCATCATTCGACTTTCGGTATCATCACCATTGCTTACTAATTTGGTCATATTGCTAGGTAAATACTTTACTCCCCAAGAACCTTCATCAGTATAACTTGTCGTTGTTTGCTGATAGTAATTCGGAATTAGATTATCACCATTGTAATACTCTGTTTTTATACTCGTTGGATTGCCATCTGTGTCGTAAGATTCGTAAGTAGTTTTTGTTCCTGTATTATTCAGGTGATTCTTCTGAATAGTGGAATCCGCTAAAATACGAAAACGTTTCTCTCCAATTGAATCAATTGTTGAATATTGCTTATTTTCACTCAACAAGTAGCCATTTTTTATTTTCTTACTATGACTTGGCAATAATATATTATAATCCTGATTAAAGTTCATTTCTTGAGCTACTGTTAGGTTATTCTTTTCGTCAGTTAAAGATGTATTTTTAAAACCCAAGAAGCCTTTACTTGGAGAGAAAACAGCATTATTATAGCTATAGCTTTGATTTTCATTATTGTTTGTTGACACTTTAGTAACAGTAACAAATCCCCCCATCACAGATTGGCTATACTGTGTTGTATTATCAGCATCTTCATTCCCCCAGTCTAGCGTGCTTTCTCGATTAGAATATATATTTCCCGTTCTACTATATTCAATGCATGTTGATCCTTTAAATGTTTTGATGGAATCAATTTTATTATAAATTGCATTGTGATTAACCTCTAGATGACCATTATTCCACTTAAGCATAATGTTTTTGTTATGTTTATACTCAAACAAATTACTAAAAGGTGAAAGTGATTGAGCTAAATTATGCACATAGCCTTGTGAAAAATTAAGCTCCCCTTTGTTAAATAAATAATGGAGTTTTTGACTTTGGTCATCAAAAGTTTCTGCTAAAATATCATCTAACCCATCTCCATCTAAATCTGTAATGAAAAAGTTTTTTATTGATGTATTTGCATCAAAAACTCCAAATCCAGAAAATAATTGTTTAATTAACCTAGTTCCATCTGAAACCCATAATTCATAAGTCTGAGAGCTGAAACTTTGAGTATCCTTATCAACCAACAAATCAGTATTTCCATCTCCATTAAAATCTCCTGTTCTAATAATATTATACGTAGTAGGAGCATCAGAAGCAGTATATGAATAAATAAGTTCAAAATCATCATTATTAAACTCATAAAAGTACATTTCTGAACCATCTCTCATAAAAAGCTCAGATTTTCCATTACCATTAATATCTGTAATAAGTAGTCTATTTAGTTCTCCTTTAATCTTGAGATTATTAGTAGGTGTTACTGTTGTATTATCCAACATATTACAAATTGCTTCAATCTCATTTTCTTTATTAATCTTTAGTAAATGAATATTACCATCTCCCACAAAATTTCCAGGAATAATAACTCTTGTAGAACCTGAACACAAAGGTGACTCATAAAATACACAAACATTTAAGTCTGGTTCATACGTTTTCAAAGGACGTGATATTATATTTCGGTACAGACCAGATCCAGGAACAACTTCAATAGCCCATTCATAAGTTCCTAAAAAATATAATTCATCCTTCCCATCATAATCAGCATCTAAAAATATAAAATTAGACTCTTCATCCAAGTCCCATTCTTTCTCATAAAAACATGTATAGTATGTATCATTAATTCGTCGATATAAGCCCCACGTATATTTATAATAGTCAACATCTTTTCTAAATGGCCAAACACCTTCTTTTCTTGTATCTTTGAATGTCCATTTTATCAGTAGTTCAGATGTACCATATCCATCAAGATCTCCATTACCAATTATTTCAAAAAAATATTCATCATTGTAACCATCACTAATAATTTCATTATATAGATTGCCCCCTCCGACTGATATCCCTGAATTTATTCCGACATTAAATTCATTAGTCTTCCATACGAACTCTGTCTCCTTATAGCTAGAACCATTCATACCTTCTACTCCAATAGATAATAATCTATCCTCGTCACTCTTGTAGTTTAAAGTGTATTTCCTTAACTGATCACTACCTGAAAAGACTTGTATGCTATCTAATAGACACTGATTTGAATTCTTGAAACCAGCAATATACCCCTCTTGCTTTACGTTACGTGTATTAGAATAATTAAACTTAACTTTTCCAACAATAGAGTTCATATGACCATATGTAATCTCATCAATTCTAAAGTCGAATCTCAAACGATTTACAGAATATTCAATAAAATCATATTCAAATGCGACATAATTCTTATACTTATCCTCAATTCGTGTAACCTGCCATGAATAAGTAGCATATTCATTTCTCTGACGACTGTTATTTGAACTACCTAAAGTAATCGTTTTTCCATCCTTAGTCTTAACTTTAAAATATGTCGGTTGTCCTAAAGTACTTCTTGTTGGCGTCTGAACACTAGTGATATAAGTAACACCATATCCCACAATATGCATTCCATTATCAATTTCTGTTCGATATACAACGCTATCTCTATAATAAGAATCATCAATTACAATTAGTCTAATTCCATCAAGTGTTAGCGCATCTCCATACTGCCATTCAATTCCACGAGCGATACCATCATAAAATACAGTACTCTTAACGCTAGTTATAGCCGATAACCCCGAAATATTCCATCCCCAGCCAGCAATACCATTACCTGCCTGGCTGTTATAAGAAAGTGCAATATTAGGTTGCATACCATTCACCCCAGGCGGCACTTCTATAGGAATAGTATAGGTAGCTGCACCCGTGGGAGAAACATTAAATTGCCCTGGGATCGCACCTACGGCGTAACCTTCAGAAGCTATTGAAGTCGTTGTTTTCCCGTCAGATTTTAGATAAGCATTCGTCATGTTGGGAAAAAGTATCTTATTGTTCACCTTAGCGGTAAAACTCTCAGCAGAAGAGGCAGAATATGAGAAGCCGTCAGATAGTCTAATACTATTTTTTGCTTCATAGATATGCCAACCTTGCTTGTCTGCATTAAAGCTATAAGAATCCCCTTGGTGATAATCTTGAGCTATTATAGGAAATAGAAATAATGATATAAGAAAAAAGAGTATATGTCGTTTCATAACAGTTATGATCTATTGTGCAAAAAAAAAGAAAGAATAATAAAATTACTAAATTGCATTCTATTGCGAGAGACAGAGACACTCTACTCTTTCTCACGTGTGGTGAAAAAGAGAGAGGATGTCTAAACTATTGCTTAATGATTTTCCATTGAGAAATCTCACCATTAAGTTTAAGACTTAATACATAAATAGCGCTTGGCAAATCGTGAATATCGATATTTTGATCAATACTAAGTGATTGAACTTCTTTTAACGTTTTCCCATTAGCATCATAAATAATATATCCAGAATCATTAAAATGATCTGCCCCTATTATTTCAAGTCGCATAAAACCATCAGTAGGATTTGGATAAATCTTAACCATCAACTCTTCACTTAATGACGTTTCTATTACGTGAGGTGTTTCATTATTTCTAGCAAATGAAGTGCTGTCTGTTGGTAGGGTAACTTTAGCACTACGACCTACAATAATATGTCCTAAATATCTTGATTTACGATTACCTGAATCATCATAAGTGTAATATATTGCTTTTGACTTAGGTGTTAAATCATGCCGAAGAAGATCGGCAATAGAAGGTTCAGAGCCATCAACTACATCTATGCGGGGGGCATAGAAGTATTGGCGATCATTAGTATTAGTATCGTAATAAAGGTAAGACCTATGTTTAACTGTTTTAGTCGTACTTTTAAATTTATAAT
>CBFIII010000074.1:0-15841 GCA_965662645.1 Bacteroidales bacterium | reverse complement strand
TACTAGAGAAGCACTTACATTCATTTGTAGGTGCTTTTTTCATTTATACTTACCTCTTTAAAAATCGCGGAACAAATCTAATGACTTGGGCTGTTTGAAGCCTACCGCAAAATGTTGGTAGTAGTCTAGAATGATATTGAGTTGTCTGCTGCGTTCATTACTGCTAATTTTCAGGTTCTCACATTGATCAAGCGGAGAGAGGCATATCTTTTTGAACGTTTCTTTTTCTTCTTTTCTCATCTTGTTGTCCCACATGGCATAATGGGTGTCCGTGACTTCTTTGTTATCTACAGGTGGTGCTATTCCTAACATGGCTAACATTCCGGTGAGGAAACTAAGATGAAAATTTTGATAAGCTGACGTGTTTTGGTCGTATAGATTTAGTGCATTCTCGAAAAAATTAAACATTTCTTTGTCTGGATTTTCTTCTTTTATGCAGCTCGAGATGACTTCTGATAGGAATAATACGACCAGATTTTTTATGGGGTTAATGCCTATACTATGATAGACATGCAGACTTTGTAGTTGGCTGATTCTTTTTAGGTTCGTGTTTGTCTTTCCTAGTGTTGAAAAACTAATCCAATTCATCGGAAATACAATGGCGCGGTTTTTTTTATTGGCTTTGCTAAACGAATAGATAAAGGCTATACGTCCGTGTTCGCGGGTATAAGTATCAATGATGACAGTGTTACCCGTGTTTTTCCGAACATTTAATATGAGAGCGTTGATGTTTTCCATTAAAGCAAAAAAATAGAGGTGTATTATTGATACACCTCTACAAAGATAATACAGTTAATGGTAATATTTAGATGACTTCTTTTACATTGGTGTAGGGTAAATCAAATGCTTCTGCTACGCCTTTGTAAACCACCTTGCCATTCACGATGTTTAGTCCTCTTTTTAATGCTTCATGTTTTTTGCATGCTTTTTTCCATCCTAGATTAGCTAAAGCTAAACCGTACTTTAAGGTCGCATTGGTCAGGGCGAGGGTGGAGGTGTTAGGTACTGCTCCAGGCATATTAGCTACGGAGTAATGAATGATGTTGTCTATCGTGAAGATGGGGTCGTCGTGAGTTGTGGGGTGTGAGGTTTCAATGCATCCTCCTTGGTCAATGGCTACATCTACTAACACTGTACCTGGGCGCATAAGCTTGAGCATATCTTTGGTTATCAGATTGGGGGCTTTGGCTCCAGGAACTAATACGGCTCCTATGATAAGATCAGATACTTGTACTCTTTTGCGGATGTTGTATTCATTGGATACCATTGTTTTTACGTTGGCTGGCATAATGTCTTCAAGATGACGCAAGCGTTTAAGGCTGATGTCCATGATGATAACGTCGGCACCAAGACCTGCGGCCATTTTTGCGGCTTCTAGGCCTACGATGCCTCCTCCTATAATGAGTACTTTAGCGGGTAATACGCCAGCTACGCCTCCTAAAAGAACGCCTTTTCCACCATAAGTTTTTTCTAGGTATTTAGCGCCTTCTTGTATTGACATGCGTCCTGCTACTTCGGACATGGGGATTAATAGAGGAAGGCTGTGGTCCGATTCTTCTACTGTTTCGTAAGCGAGACATACGGCTTTCGATTTTATCATAGCGCTTGTTAAAGGCTCACATGAGGCAAAATGAAAATAAGTAAATATAAGTTGATTAGGACGTATCAAAAGATATTCTGAAGCTATTGGTTCTTTTACTTTTATAATCATTTCGGCCGTAGCATAAATGTCTTCTATCGTGGGTAGTATCGTGGCGCCTGTCTGTTCATACATAGCGTTAGAGAAGCCACTGTTGACACCTGCTTTGTCTTGAATAAAGACTTCATGTCCGCATTTCACAAACTCAATAGCACCAGCTGGAGTTAGGGCTACGCGGTTTTCATTATTTTTTATTTCAATAGGAATACCAATTTTCATGTCTTTAAATTTTATAGTGTTTATAACTGAAAAATGACTTTAAAGTGGAATTTAAGTTTGTTTAAGCTTGATCCCTATACAAATAACAACATTTATTTTCAACTCTTTAATATATATCCTTGATTTTTTTGAGTTTTTATTAAATTGTTGGAATAATAATATCTAGCGTTAAAGGCGTTTCCTCCTTTTGTGACCCGTTACGTTTCTCAGGTTTTTGGAAGGAAGCTTCGAAAATGTTCGGTGCTATGTTGTTTAGTGTGGGTAAATCGTATCTCTTAATGATGCGACTTTATATTTTTACGTAAAATGTCACCGTTCCGATGGGACTTCCTGTTTTATTAACTCTTGTTTAGCTACCGTAACATCGTTCTTACAGGACTTTATGAAACAACTTATTTTTCAAGTGCCATCGGCACGTAGTTATGGTAGTTCCTGAGTTAGTGATTTTAAAATCCCGTAGGGATGATGTTATATCTATACATTATTTGAACGCACACAAAACGACATAGAGCCAAATGTTTTGAGTCTTTTAATTTTTTTAGAATATTTGTTTTTCTTTGAGTTTAATCTCTGAATATCAATATTTTATTATGAATGAATTAAAAAGATTCATCATTCAACGAAATGTAGAAATAACGTATGAAATAAATTCATCATTCATCATTCACCATTCACCATTCAAAAAGATTCATCATTCAAAGAAACGTAGAAATAACGTATGAAATAAATTCACAATTCATCATTTACCATTCACCATTCAAAAAGATTTACCATTCAAAAAAGAGATTTATAGTCGCCCTAGCTCTTGATGCGTTTGTCAATAACTCTTACGGCTTTGCCTTCTGTTTTGGGGATGGCGCCTGTTTGTACTAAGCGGACGAGGGGTTTTATAAGAATCTCATCTCTTAACTGACTCGTGATTTTATTGGTTAGGTTGGCTAAAAAGTTGATTTCTGCTACGAATTTATCCGAATCTAATTCTACCTCTACGATCATGACGTCATTGTCTCCTTTGGTGTCGAGGGTGATGAGGTATTCGCTGCTTATCTCTTTGAACTTCATAAGGATACCTTCTACTTGCATAGGGAAAATATTGCATCCTTTAACAATGAACATATCGTCGGTACGTCCTGTGATCCGATCTAATCGTCGGTGGGTGCGGCCACATTGGCACGTGCCGGGTAAGAAACGCGTGAGGTCTCTTGTGCGGTAGCGTATTAGTGGCATGGCAGTACGGTCTAAGGTGGTCATTACTAGTTCTCCGTATTCACCATCGGGTACTGGTTGTAAGGTTTTAGGGTCAATAATCTCAACCACATAAGCGTCTTCCCATATGTGTAATCCATCTTGATAGGTGCATTCAAAAGCGACACCTGGACCGTTCATTTCAGAAAGGCCAAAGGAATTATAGGCTTTTACACCAAACATTTCTTCTATGCGTAGGCGTTGTTCGTTGGTATGAGGTTCGGCTCCAATAATTAAAGTGTGAAGTTTGGTGTCTTTTTTAGGATCGAGTCCTGATTCAAGAAACACATCGTAGAGTCGTTTCAGATAACTAGGGATGGCGTGTGCTACTGTGGTGCTATAATCTTGCATTAACTTTATTTGTCGTGCCGAATTGCCTGCACCTGCTGGGATAGAAAGGCAGCCAAGACGTTCTACGCCATACTGAAATCCTAATCCTCCTGTAAACAAACCGTAGCCCGACATGTTTTGGAAAACATCTGTGTCTCTAATGCCTGCGGTATAAAGTGAGCGTGCTACCAGATTGGCCCACGATGCTAAATCTTCTTTAGTATGAAAAATGACGGTAGGATTCCCCGTTGTGCCGCTAGAGCTATGGAGACGAACAACCTCTTTTTTATCAACGGTAAGAAATCCATAAGGGAAATTGTTGCGTAAGTCTTGCTTTGTAGTAAAGGGTAAATCTTGTATCTCTTTTATGGAAGAGATTTTTTTTCCTTTTAATGTCTTGCTGTAATATGGTGACAAGGTGGCTTGTTCAATAGTACGGTTAAGACGTTTTACTTGAAGCTTTTCTAATTCAGGGCGTGCTAGCGTTTCCAATTCTTTTTCCCAATACATGTTGTAGTGATTTTTATTTATCTGCTTTTTTTAATCCCACATTGTGGGTTTAATTCTCCGTAGCTTGCCGTGAATAATAAAATGTTCTTCAACTAAATGCCTCGTGGGCTTTTCCCGAGGTTGTTGACTCTTCCTTTTTAAAAGAAATACATCATCATTAATAAAAGGCGATGATTGGTGATTTCTGTCGTTTTGTCAAATAAGCCGTCATTAAGATCCATTACGCCACCAATTTTTGTGCTGCCATATTCGGCAGTTGTCATTTCGTATTCTGCGGTTAACTTGAAATTTTTCACATTGAGTGATACCTGTGGTGCTACACGGTACATACTTTGCATCACACTATTAGTTGAAGTAAATGAGCCCGCAATTTGGGCTTTTCCATTGCCCATATCTGCGAGAGGATCCGTTGTGCCTAGGTTACCACCGTAACCAGCCATTAAGCCTCCTTGCCATTTTTCCCCGTAAAGGACATTTATGAACGCGGTGTAGTTGTTGTAATTTGTATATTCATATTCACCATTCGATTTGACGTTTTTTACGCCATAACCGCCTGGGGTGACTAAATGAGTTAAGTTTTGTCCATACATCCCTTTTATTAAGATGCTTAATTTTTCTTTTTTATAAACCCCATAAGCTACTATGCCATAGCTGTTGTTTTTTTTGTTGGTCATATAAGTTAAACTGTCTGTGGGGTTCATCACTCTATCTGTGGGTAGGATAGAATTGTATTCTATGCCAGCACCAAGACTGATGGCTTTTTTTCTGTATTTCAACATGACTACGATTTCGGGGGTGCCTGACCAGCGCAGTGGGCGGGTGGCTTGTATGCCATTTGTTGATGCCATTAAACTCTTAGAGGTGTATTGATTCTGATAAACCGCTGCTCCACTAAGGGTGAAATCTTTTATTTTATAATCGTAACGTATTTGCGGCGAACGATTGAATGGTTGAAATGGGGCTCCAGTATTTAAAGCTCCTACTTGTGGAAAGTCGCCATCACCCCAAAATGGATGCCAATATTGACCGACGATCATCATTGAATTATCCCAGTTCAAATGAAAATTTGCATGACGTATTCTGAATAAGCTAGGTTCTGCATTTGTTAACCCGCCAAAGTCAAACTCCATTTGTGCAGAGGATTTTGCTCCGAAAAGTTCGGGGCCTTTTACTTTTACACCTAAGCGAGAACAGACTGCCGAAATGTTTGAGATGTAACGTTGGTTGTAATCGTCGCCATTAGCATCTGTTCCAGCATATATTGGAAGAAGGTAAAATTGGTCAAATGTTGATTCTGTTCCAGCATAAGAATCTAGATAGTAGGCATTTCTAATAAATCCATACAGGTCTATTGTTGGCTTGTCTTGCTTCTGGTCTTCGCCAAATAATCCAAATGAAGAGATGAGGAAAATGGCTAGAAGTAAATGTTGTTTCATCTGTTTGATGTGATTGATGAGTAAATAGTTTCGGAATCGACAAAAATATCAAAATCAGCTCGGAAAACCGACAAAAAATCAAAGTATTATTACTCTTTTTGCTTTATATGTCATTCCTCTTTGATTATAAAATGAATCAGTACGCTGCAAGTTGCGGGGGTTAAAGGTGAGAAAGTGTTTATTGTTAGTCGTGAGCTTCTGGAGCTAAAATCCATAATTTGTGTTTTAAGTGATTGTTTTCTATCTGTCTTTTAGAGAAATGCTTGTGCTCTCAGTTATTTCATTAAAGAGTTAAAAGCATCTAAGGTCATTGTGTAACGAGTTGGTAGTTTTCTCTTATGTAAAAACAGACAAAATAAGTTGGTAATAAAATGGCTTATTTTATGCTAAAAACTTGTAAAAATGGTTCATTAAATTAGTCATTTGTGTCGTTTTTATGCGTTATCTTAAAAAGTGATCTAGTGGTTGTTTTTATTGTTAATAGCGTGCTTTATAAAAATAAAATTTTCAATACATTTGTGTCTTCTAAAAAATAATCATTTCTATAATGATGATGCATTAACGTATGCATAATGCCTAAATAATAATTGTGTTATGATGAAGACTGATGAATTTATATTGCGCCATTTAGGACCTCGAGATCATGAAATTGATCAAATGTTAAACGTGTTGGGTGTCGATTCCCTTGATGCTTTGGTCGATGAGATTGTTCCCGAAGAAATTAGATTAAAGGAGCCCATGCCCTTGGCTAAAGCTTTGACTGAACGTCAATATTTTCGTCGTATTTTAGCTTTAGCTAAAAAGAATAAAGTCTATAATACTTATATAGGAATGGGGTATTATGATACCATTACTCCTGCCGTTGTGTTGCGTAATGTATTGGAAAATCCGGTATGGTACACTTCATATACACCTTATCAAGCAGAAATATCACAAGGTCGTTTAGAGGCTTTGCTTAATTTCCAGACTATGGTGATGGATATGACTGGGCTTGAAATTGCAAATGCTTCCTTGTTGGATGAGGCTACTGCGGGTGCTGAGGCTATGATTATGATGTATAATACGAGACCACGGCCTATGATAAAGGCGGGTGCGCATACTTTATTTATTGATGACGCTATTTTTCCTCAGACTTTAGCTGTGATTCAAACGCGTGCTTCTTCTTTAGGTATCAATCTTATAGTGGCTCCTCTGAAACAATTTGAATATACGGATGATATCTTTGGGGCTATTGTTCAATATCCTGATGCTAATGGTAGTGTGCGTAGTTATGAAGCGTTCGCAAATGTGATGCACGAACATAAGTGTAAGGTGGCTGTGGCTACCGATTTACTTAGCTTGGCTTTGCTTTCCCCTCCTGGGGAATGGGGTGCTGACATCGCTTTTGGTTCTACTCAACGTTTTGGGGTGCCTATGGGATATGGTGGTCCTAGTGCTGCTTTTTTTGCGACTAAAGAAGAATTTAAACGTCATATTCCTGGACGTATTATTGGGGTCACTAAAGATGCTCAAGGTCATCGTGCCTTAAGGATGGCGTTGCAAACGCGTGAGCAACATATAAAACGTGAGCGTGCTACTTCTAATATTTGTACTGCTCAGGCTTTGTTGGCTATCATGTCTTCTTTTTACGCTGTATATCATGGTCAAGAAGGGATCAAAGCCATTGCTGCTCGGATACATGCTATTGCTTCTTTTATTGCTACTGAATTAGAGGTCTTGGGGTATAAGCAACTTAATGACACCTTTTTTGATACCATTAAAATTAAAGTGCCAGATAAGGTGCGGCTTTCGGATATTAAACGTTATTCTACCGAATTGGAGATGAATTTTCGTTATTTTGAAACAGGAGAAGTGGGCTTGAGTATCGATGAGACAACGAATCTGGATGACGTTAATTGGATACTGGAGGTTTTTGCTAAAGCTAATAATCGTCCTGTAGTGTATGCTGAAGATGTTCCTAGTATTTTGACTATTGATGATGAGTATCTTCGTCATTCTGAGTTTTTAACCAATGAAGTCTTTGATAAATACCGTTCCGAAACAGAAATGGTGCGTTATATCAAAAGGTTGGAACGAAAAGATATTTCTTTAGCTCATTCTATGATTGCTTTAGGTTCTTGTACCATGAAGTTGAATGCTGCCACTGAGATGTTACCCCTCAGTTGGATTGAGTTTAATGGAATTCATCCTTTTGTTCCCGTAAATCAGGCGATAGGATACCACGAAATGTTTAAAGAGTTGCGTCATGATTTATCTGTTATTACGGGGTTTGCTGATGTGAGTTTGCAGCCTAATTCAGGTGCTGCTGGCGAATATACGGGATTGATGGTGATCAGAGATTATCACCTTAGCTGTGGTAATGGACAGCGTGATGTGGTACTAATTCCTGCTTCGGCACATGGTACTAACCCTGCGAGTGCTGTTATGGCTGGGTTCAAGACGGTGGTTGTGGCTTGTGATGAAAAAGGAAATATTAGTTTGACCGATCTTGCTGAAAAAATAGCTCAATATAAAGATAATTTGGCCGCTATTATGATTACTTATCCTTCTACACATGGGGTGTATGAGAATAATGTACATAAAATGTGTGAGATGATTCACGCCGCTGGTGGTCAGGTGTATATGGATGGTGCTAATATGAATGCTCAGGTGGGAATTACTAATCCTGCCGTTATTGGGGCGGATGTTTGTCACCTTAATTTGCACAAGACTTTTGCGATT
Organism: Bacteroidales bacterium; assembly: GCA_965662645.1. Lineage (GTDB taxonomy): Bacteria > Bacteroidota > Bacteroidia > Bacteroidales > UBA5342 > UBA5342. Next base: position 7,681 of record CBFIII010000074.1, on the reverse strand, counting down.
CCTCATGGTGGAGGTGGTCCTGGTGTAGGTCCTATTGGTGTGGCCGAACATTTAGTGCGTTTCCTTCCTAGTCATCCAGTAGTAGATAATGATAGAAATGGGAAAACGGTAGCGGCTGCTCCTTATGGGAGTGCTAGTGTTTTGCCTATCACTTATGGTTATATCAAAATGCTTGGTGCTGAAGGATTGAAACGTGTGACTCAGGTGGCTATGTTAAATGCTAATTATTTAGCCGAAAAACTGAAAAACACCTATGGCATTGTTTATACAGGGAATAATAATAGGGTGGCTCATGAAATGATTTTGGAATGCCGTCATCTCAAAAAATCAGCTAATATCTCAGAATTAGATATTGCTAAACGATTGATGGATTATGGATTTCATGCGCCTACTTTATCTTTCCCTGTCGCGGGTACATTAATGATTGAACCTACTGAGAGTGAAAGTATGCAGGAGTTGGATCGTTTTGTTCAGGCCCTCGAGAGTATCTTTGATGAGATTAAAGCCATAGAAGAAGGGCGTGCTGATGCCGAAGATAATGTGTTGAAGGGGGCTCCTCATACTGATAAAGTGGTCGTTGCTGATCAGTGGTCGCATTGTTATAGTCGTGAGCAAGCAGCTTTTCCTTTGGACTGGTTAAAAGATAATAAGTTTTGGATGCCTGTGGGCCGTATTGATGATGCTTATGGAGATAGGAATTTGGTTTGTAGTTGTGATGCTGTTTTTGATGTTATTCCTGCAGTATAAAGAAAACGAGGTTGAGTCTATTTTGAAAATTTGAAACTTTTCGGGTCGTAATTTTGCATTATCAAAAAGATGTGTACCTTTGCCGATTCTTGATTTTTTTTAAATTGAAGAAATAACTAAATACCTAGAAATATGAAGATTAACAGAAACGTACATGTAGGGTTGTCATACACTTTACGCTCTAAGAGTCATGAAGGAGAGGTAGTAGAAGCAACACAAAAAGATCATCCTTTGGAATTTATTTATGGTGCTGGCTTAATGTTACCTAAATTTGAAGAAGCGCTATTAGGAATGGAAGTTGGAGAGGAATTCAAAATCGAAATTCCTCATTTGGAAGGTTATGGTCCTGTTTTTGAAGATAGAATTGTTGATTTACCTAAAACAATTTTTGTTAAAGATGGTGAATTTGATTCTGAGATGGTGGCTGAAGGAAATGTGTTACCTATGATGGATAACAATGGTGGACGCATGGATGGCAAAGTATTAAAAGTCGAAGACGAAATAGTTAAAATGGATTTTAATCATCCTATGGCTGGTCAAGATTTATTTTTTACTGGTGTTGTTCTATCTGCTCGTGAAGCTTCTGATGAAGAGTTAGCCCAGATTGCTCAAGCACAAGAAGGCGGTTGCTCTAGTTGTAGTGGTGGTGATTGTGGATCGGGTGATTGTTCTTGTGAAGACGAAGGGTGTGGATCTAACTAATCCTTGAAAAATACAGTACAGCTTTGTGGCTGTGGATGAGATATTTAAAAATCACATCTTGCAATTTTGCAAAGGTGTGATTTTTTTATGCCGTAATTTATTCTTGAATGAGCTGGTTTTGTGGAGGCGATAATAAAAATGTTGGCATAATCGACAAATTCTAATATTCCTTTATGATACATTTTATTGGTTTCATACCGGACATCGTATTTAAGCAGATTTTCTGAAGTGTAAATGTATTTAAAAAAGCTTGACTCCAAAATTTGATCCCTGATAAGTTATGTCTATTAATACAATAGCGGATTTAGTTCTCATTTTATTTATTGTCGGTAAATAACTGCCCGTCTTTTGTTGAATTGAACGTTGAGAGTAATTTTGTTTTGATGCAATTTGCCCATAAGTTAGTTCTTCTATTGTGTTTTTTTAAAAACTGTTTCAGAAGGTAAGGAAAAACTACTAGTGAAAAACGAAAACAAGTGAAGTTTTTATCGCGTTGTTTTCTGTTTTTTTTATTCTTTCCAATTTGTAATTAAACTGTTAAATAGAGTATTTTTTTATTTATAACCTTTCATTTGATGCAAAGCGAGTTGGAGTTAGTGAATGCAAATTTTGCAGTAAATTAAGTCGTCTATTACGCTAAAATGTTTTAATTTCCAAATTTTTTGTTGTATATTTGCGCAATTAAAGTGTCATGAATAGAGAGAGGTGTCTTTAGACTGATACTATAAGTTGAAGTAATAGAGTCGTTATTATTGCGGATGTATTACTTATCTTTATTTTTTGAAATGATTGTAACTTATTAAAAGCAAACTGCTTATTCATTTAATATCCGGTATTATGAAAACATTTTATTCATTAATCGTAGTATTCTTATTTTCGTTGTCAGTTGCATTGGGCGCTAATGAGAATTTAAAACTAAATAGCAATCTCATTGCTTATGATGGTTTTTCTGGCAATGATTTTGGTTGGAGTGGAAACTGGTATGAATATTCTTTTCAGGGGTATGGCCATCATTATGGTTGGGGGTATAGCTTTGATGAGAATTATTTTGATTATTCTAGCGATGAGGTTTCTTTGAATTATGAAAATAATGGGATCTCTGTGAAAGGGGGAACTGATAATGTGAAAGCAACAGAAACCAATTGGGGTTCTGAGTCTAAAGCTTTAGTACGATATCCTGAAGATATTTATTCTGACGATTTTAGTGAGACCTTTTATGTGAGTTTCTTGGCGCAATTTTCTATAACGCCTTCTAATACCTGGAGTTATGTTGCTGTGGGTGTTAAGCAACGTTGGGCGGATGCAGGGGCTCTTTTGGGTACCATGAATAATAAGAATAAAACGGGAGCTGCTTTTGCAAGAGATGGTTCAAAAAAAGGTTTTGTTGGTAAGGAAAAGCCTGAAGCTGGTCAGACTTATATGATTGTAGCTAAATTTTCGGGTGCTAATAAATGGGCCGTTTTCCAAAATATAGATATATTTATTAATCCAAATTCTCTTACTGTTGAAAGCGCTGAGCTTCAAGGTTCTGTTAATAATGCTCAAATGCAAATGGGACCCATTGCTTTGCAAGCTTACTTTTCTGATGTTGCTTATTTTGATGAAATTCGCATTGGAAAGACTTGGGGAGCGGTTGTTTCTTCTCTCGATAATAGCAGTGGTTCGTATGAACCCGAAGGTAATGTGACAACTTTTAAAGGTCCTACAGGCTCTTGGACTGAAGAGGCGATGTGGACTAATGGTTTGCCTGATGCTGAAACTGATTCCGTAATTATTGAAGGGACATGTGAGGTTTCTGAAGGTGTGAAAGCGAAAGACTTAGTGGTTAAGGGTAATGGTAAATTATTTGTAAAAAAAGGTGGTAGTATAGAGACCGAAAATCCTATTGTTTTGGAAGCAAGCGTAGCAGCAAGTGCTGAATATAAACAAGAAGAGACGGTTGATAATCATTCTGTACAGAAACAAGAATATTTTTCTACTGGACAGTGGAACTTTGTGTGTATGCCTTATACTATGACAGCTGATGAATTGTTTCCTGATTTGAAATTGGCAAGTTCTTGGAGTGACAGATCCTGTGGGTACTTTATTACAGATTATTCTCAAGAAATTCGTGCTACTGGTATTACAGGAATGGTGGATATCTTTGATGGTGATTATCAGTTGCTTGAAGGGCGTGGTTATATGGTTTGGGTGGTGAATGATAAACTTAGAACTTTTACATATGAGTCATCTAAGAGTGAAGTTACTGTTAGTACCACTAATACAATTAAGGCGTCTTTAGGTCATGCTGGATGGAATTTAGTAGGTAACCCCTTCTCTCATTCTATGACCTATGAAGATGTGTTTGATAATTGTCCTCATAATCAGAAATATTTTACTGGTGGTGTATATGTATATGATGGCGAAGGATACAAAGTTTGGACAAACGGTGTAGGTGATGAAGAGGCAAGAACCATTGCTCCTATGGAGGCTTTCTTTGTAAAGAGAACGAGTGATGTTGATTCAGCTGCTACGTTTTGTATGGCTGAGGATGGTAGTTATGTTTCTTTAGATGCCGAGTATGTTTCTAAAATAGCTACAGTTGAAGATGTAACAAATGCTCTAACTGTTGGGGTAAATATAATGAAAGGTTATCAATCTGATTATACCTATATTAAGATGGCTGATAATGCATCAGTAGGTATGGATGAGAAGTTGGATGCTCTTAAATATGAAACATCTAATGATTATAAGGATATCATTTATTCTACTGATGATGATGCTTCTATTTGTTTTGCTGCAAATTCTGTTTCTCTATCAAATGGATATTGTCAAGTGCCTTTGGTTATTGATTTGGCTCAAAGTGCTGATAGTGTATTGTTGACTTTTATGTTAGAAGGTGATAGTTCTTATACTTTCAGTTTAGTTGATGATGTGGAGTGGACTATGGTGCCTTTAGCGCAGGCTGAGGATATCTCTATATTTATAAATCAAGCAGATTATATCGAAGATAGATTTAAAATATTTATTACTAAAAATGCAGAAAAAGAGACTGCTTTAAATAGTATTGTTGACTTGACTAACGATTTAGCTAAGATAACAACAGATGATAATTCTATTGTACTTGAGTCTTTGGTTGCTGAGCGTTTATCAGTTCATATTGTTGGAATTAATGGTCAGGTTCTTGATAATTTTATGTTGTATTCAGGAGAGACTGTTAATAAACAAATGAATACAGGTGTTTATTTAGTGAGACTTTCTGACGGTTCTAAATCTGTAGTTCGTAAGCTGATGATTAATTAGAAACATTATATTTTTTAAATATTAAATCACCTGTCATTATTATGGCAGGTGATTTTTTTTTGTTTTAAAGTGAACAACCGTATTGATTATATTGTTGTGTCTAATACTCGCTAGATGTCTTTATTCACAATTAAAGAGAAATCTAATTTATCTTATGAAAAAAGTTGATGGTGTATGGATAGCATATATCAGAAGAGATGATTTTTTTATAAGGAGTATTGTGAAGATATATTTAGTAGGTTCTTCCTTTTTATTGTGAAGTGATTGAAATTTATTAATGAACAACAATTTACCTAATAACGGCTATTATGAAAATTTTCTACTTGCTATTAGCAATCCTCTTATTTCCTGTGTCAACGATGTGTGGCTCTACTGAGGATTTAAAACTAAACAGCGATCTTATTGCGTATGATGGTTTTTCTGGTAACGATTTTGGTTGGCAAGGAAGCTGGTTTGAATATGCTTCTGATCATAATGGGCTCGAATTTAATTCAGAATTCAACGGTTATTATTATTCCTATTCTAAAGGCGAAGTGTCACTGAGCTACAAAGATGTTTGTGGGATTTCTGTTAATGGTGGATCTAATTGTGTGAAATCAACAGAAACCAATTGGGGCGATGAATCAAAAGCGTTGGTGCGATATACTACCAATTCATGGTCTGGTGATTTCAAAACCACGTTTTATGTGAGTTTCTTGGCTCAGCTTTCTGAGACGCCAAAGAATACATGGAGTTATTTAGCTCTAGGGGCTAAACAATCAGGGTGGGATGCAGGTGCGCTTTTAGGTACGATGAATAATAAAAATAAATTGGGGGCTGTATTCTCTAGAAATGGTTCAAAGAAAGGATTTGTTGGAAAATCAAAGCCCGTAGCTGGTCAAACGTATATGATTGTGGCCAAGTTCTCCGTTTTTAATTCTTGGGGTACCATTGATCAAATTGACGCATTCATTAATCCTACTTCTCTTGAAGAAGAACAGGCGGAATTTCATAGTCTTACTAAGAAACCTTATTTAACCATGGGCTCCATTGATTTGCAATCTTATTTTTATGGTGTTGCTTATTTTGATGAAATCCGTATGGGAAGAACGTGGGCTTCTGTCGTTTCTTCACTTGATAATAGTGCTAATTTGAATGCCTCTGAAGATAAAGTGACTACTTTTAATGGTCCTACAGGTTCTTGGAGTGATGAGACTATGTGGTCTAATGGTTTGCCTAATTCAGAAATTGATACGGTGATTATTGAAGGATCATGTGAGGTTTCTGAAGATGTGAAGGCAAAAGATTTAGTGGTTAAGGGTAATGGTAAATTATTTGTGAAAAAAGGCGGTAAAATAGAGACCGAAAATCCCATTGTTTTGCAAGCAGGTGTAAATATAAGTGCTGAATATGAACAGGAGGCTTCGGTTGAGAATCATTATGTAGAGAAACAAGAGTATTTCCCTACCGGACAGTGGAACTTTGTTTGTATGCCTTATTCTATGACTGCTGATGAGTTGTTCCCCGATCTTAAATTAGCAAGTTCTTGGAGAGATAGGTCCTGTGGGTATTTCATAGTAAATTATTCTCAGGAAAATCGTTCTAGTGGGATATCAGGGATGGAGGATGTATTTGAAGGCGATTATGAGCTGATTGAAGGGCGTGGTTATATGGTTTGGGTGGTTAATGATAAACTTCAAACTTTCAAATATGAGTCTTCTAAGAATGAGGTGTCTGTTAGTACAACTAATACTATTAAGGCGTCTTTAGGACATGCGGGTTGGAATTTAGTAGGTAACCCCTTTTCTCATTCTATGACTTATGAAGATGTGTTTGAAAATAGCCCCCATAATCAGAAATATTTCACAGGAGCTGTGTATGTTTATGATGGAGATGGATACAAAGTTTGGACAAACGGGGTAGGTGATGAAGAGGCAAGAACACTTGCGCCTATGGAGGCTTTCTTTGTAAAGAGAACTAGTGATGATGATGCAGCTGCTACGTTCTTTATGACAGATGATGAAAATTATGTTTCTTTAGATGCTGGGTATGTTTCTAAATTGGGAGCAGTTGAAGAAGTGACAAATGCTTTAACTATTGGCGTGAATATGATGAAAGGTTATCAGTCTGACTATACTTATATTAAGGTGGCTAATAATGCATCGGTAGGTATGGATGAAAAAATGGATGCCCTCAAATATGAAACATCTAATGCTTATAAGGATATCATTTATTCTACGGATGATGCTGCTACTTGTTTTGCTGCTAATGCTGTTTCTTTATCAAATGGTTATTGTGAAGTGCCTTTGGTTATTGATTTGGTTCAAGGATCTGATAGTATATTGTTAACTTTTATATTGGAAGGTGATAGTTCTTACAATTTTAGTCTAGTTGATGATGATGAAATGACTATAGTGCCTCTATCGCAAGCTGAGGATATTGTTTCTGCTATAAATCAGGAAGATTATATTGAAGGAAGATTTAGTATTTTTATTACTAAAGCAGAGAATACAGAGACGGCTTTAAGTGGTGTTGCTTCTTATATTAACGATTTAGCTAAGATAACAACAGAAGATAAGTCTATAGTTCTGGAATCTTTAGTTGCAGGACGTTTATCCGTAAGTGTTATTGGAGTTAATGGTCTTGTTCTTGATAATTCAGTATTGCTTTCAGGAGAGACCGTAAATAAACAAATGAATTCAGGTGTTTATTTAGTGAGATTATCAGACGGTTCTCAATCGCTTGTTCGTAAACTGATAATTAATTAGAAACACTGTTTTTAAGATATAAAATCACCTGTCATTATTATGATGGGTGATTTTTTTATTATATATTGTGAACCATATGATAGTATAAGTAATAACCTGAGTTCGACATTAAATTCTAGCCACAAAATATATTAAAAGTCCATTTATGCTTGCAATTTAGAAGTAATAATAGGCTATTTCAAAAAAATATAAGTGCAAAAATG
>CBFIII010000073.1:0-16827 GCA_965662645.1 Bacteroidales bacterium | reverse complement strand
ATACTTAAACGTAATATTAGTACGAGTCATATACCTATTGTTTTACTTTCGGCTTTATCTTCTGAAGAAGATGAAAAAAAAGGTTTTGATTGTGGTGCTGATGCTTTTATTTCAAAACCATTTAAAACAGAGATATTATTGAGTAGAATTGAGAATCTCTTGAAAAATAAAAGTCTTATCCAAAACAAGTTTAATGCTGATCATATTGTTACAAAAAAAAATATGCCAAGAAGTAAATCCGATAAGAAATTTATTGATGAAGCGTTAGTAATAATAGAAAATAACAATAATAATTCAGAATTTTCAATTACTGATTTTGCGAAAGCAATGAACATGAGTCGAACTTTGTTTTTTCAAAAAATAAAAACAATTACGGGGCTAACGCCTAATGATTTTATTCAAAATATACGCCTTAATAAAGCCGCCGAACTATTAATTAATGATCCTAACAGTAATGTCTCTCAGATTGCTTATTCCTTAGGGTTTAATAGTCCTCAGTACTTTAGCCGTTGTTTTAAGAGTCATTTTGGTATTTCTCCATCTAAATATGGAAAACAGAAAATAAATTTATAACTTGTATATTCATAATCTTAATCATCACTTATATGCTAAGCCATAGCTTGTCTTCGGTATAATGCCAAAAGCATCTCAAAATGCGTTGTGTAATTCATTTCTTTTTCGTTTTATTCTCCTCACAAAATCGTTCCATAGCTTCGGCTATGCAAAGATTTTCTTCGTCAATCAAACAAAAAATATTCTAAATTCTTTCAGCGCATTATGAAACACATTTGGTATAAGTTCAAGGATGAATTAAACTTCATTCGCTAAGCTGATGCTAGCGGGGAAGGACATAATAATTTTTATTTTCTTTTATATCTGAGTCTTGAAATTCAACTTCATCCTTTTTTTAGAAAATAAAAGATGAATTTGTCAGTAATATTTCACATAAACTAGAAAATGATTTCCACAAGAAGTTTGTTTGTTATCTGATTTCGTGCAAATTACATAAGAAACGCAGAGTAAGAGGAAATTTAACTCTGTACTTGAGGTATGGTAAAATAGAAGGTAGTACCAAGGTTTACTTGACTTTCGACCCACATATTACCGCCATGTACTTTTACAAAATCATAACACAGCTGAAGACCTAAACCTGTGCCTTTCTCGCCCTGTGTGCCTACAGTAGTGTGTCGTTTCGTGAAATCGAATAATTCATCAAGCACGTCCTGAGACATCCCTACACCAGTATCTTTTATAGAAAAAACAAGTTCTGTTTCATTTAGCACAAGTTCTGAAGTAATGGTGCCACCTTCGGGTGTAAATTTTATAGCATTGGAAATCAAATTGCGTAGAATAGTCTTTAACATATGGCTATCAGCCTTAAATGTTAAGTCTTTACTGAAAATACATTGGATATTAATTGATTTTGCATTTTGAGCATAAAGTGTATGAATATCTTCACAAATAACTTGAGCCTGAATTTGAGTGGGGTCAAAAGGAAGATTACCCGCTTGTGCCTTCGACCACATAAGTAAATCATTCAACAACTGATAAGTTGAGTCCAAACTCTTATAAATGGTCTTTAACAATTGTTCAACACGGTCAGGAGTGAAATCGGAAAACTTTTCGCATAACATATCCGTAAGACTTAGCATACTACCAATAGGACCACGAAGATCGTGAGCTATAATCTGTAAAACCAAATTTTTATCTGAGATAAGATGCGAAAGTGCCGTGTTTTTATCCTTTATCTCGGATAAGAGGTTTGATAGGTTGTGATTCTTCTTTATTAGTTGTCGCTCTAAGCCAGCAATTTCTTTGTTGAGCTCAAATAATTTGACATTTTGATCTACCAGTTCTGAGCTATTTGCTCCCCCAACCACAAGTAACATTTCTTGTTTTCGATATACCTGAGCTTCTATGGTCGTGTTTAATATGGTCCCCGAATCTACAGTCAATAAACCATCAAAGACACATTCTTCTCCTTGCTTAGCCGTTTTTAACTGATCGAAAGTGGGATTAATAAAACTAGTCACATTGTAAGAAGCTACAAGCTGGGTAAAGGCCTCATTTGCAAAAAGTAAGTCTCCTTCGAAAGAAAACAAGGCAACACAAAAGAATCTGTTCTGTCTTAGAGATCTGTTCAATTCTAAATTCCATTCATCAAGCACCGTAGCTAAATTCATTATAGAATATTAATGTTTTGACAGCTGCGAATCTAACGCTTTATCTGATAAAATCACAAATAAAGGAATATTTACTTGCATCCAGTCATAAAAAGGGCTAATCTGCTTATAGGAAGACTCTGACAACTCTGACTTCAATATCACTAACCATGTATTCATTTGTGCAGCCCAATAATTGGACGTGAAATGATGACTTCGATAGGCTCTAAATACCCACAGAATAGTATCCAAGAATACTTCTGGATTATAATCTTTAAATATTGAAAGCATAAAACGAATATGATTGGCGTGGTTATCCTTCATCATATCAATATTATCTCCAATTAGCGACTTTATATCCTTGCGCTTAGTGAGCACATCATTAATCATACTATTCAAAATCTCAGATTTTGCTTCATATTCTTCTTGTGCAGCTATATTCGGCATCTGCAATGCTTGTGCTGAGCTGAGTAATGTTTTTTTATCCATCTTATTTGTATTGGTTTAAATATTGTTCTAACTGTTCTAGATCACCAACAAACTGTACGTTGGGAAAATCTATCAAAACTTCTTTTCCTCCATGAGTAAATGCTTGGCCACCGACGAGTATGTTTAATTTTGGGAATTGTTCTTTAATTGTAGTTAGTGTTTGTTTCAACTTAGGTAAATTAAAATACATACTTAAGGAAATGGCTAATACGTCAGGTTGTACTTTATCCAAAAAATTCAACAATTCTGGAATAGGAGTATTAGCCCCAAGATAATAACATTGCCATTGGTGAAGTTCAAATATATCATTCACCATTTTAATGCCAATTTCGTGCTGTTCATTTTCCACACAAGTAAAAACAGCAGTGTGAGCCTGAGGAGTGCCCACTGATACTCTTGCAAATAATTGATTAAGTACAGCTTCTGATATCGCAGAAGCTAAATGCTCGGTGGCTACAGATATTTTATTAAACTCCCAATAGCGACCAATTTCATACAAAGCTTCTTTAATAAGATCTTCGTAAACAGGCATCAGATTGCCTTCTTGCTGTTCAAAATATGCGAGAGCCAGTTCCTGACTTTTTGCCTTATCGCCCTGCAATAAGGCCTCAAAAAAGGGGATGGAAGTTTTATTCATTTAAGTCATTTGTCCAAATCTATTATAATTATTACGTAATGTCAAGAAGCTTATTAAAGCATGGCTTGTTCATAAAGCTAACATAAATATCGTTCATTTTTACACCTCTCTATGTGGCATCTCGTTTCTTCAACAAGAGTTTATCCTCTTAATCTGAAATAATCCAACAATCATTAAATACAATATGGATTATGCTGTTTATGATCATCTATATCTAGTGACTTCATTCCATATTGACTGATTTCACTTAATAATAAATGGAAAAATCGTATAAGCTGATATCTTATGTATTGTACTTTTGAGTTTTTGATATAAAAGCAATCTAATCGGAAGTTAATTAATGCTATTCATAGAATTTTTTGATTAAATCCCACATTGTGGGTTTTATTCCTTGCAGCTTGCTGCGAATAAAAAAAGTGTTTCGAATTGATACTCCGTCTGCTTGTAGCGGGGGAGTTCATTCAAATAAAGAATTAGAGTTTGTAATACTCTCTGGGATGAATTATCCCTTAAAGGTAAATACAGCGAACGCAAACATCATAACTTCTTTTTAAAACACCTAAAGGGTAAAAAAGTTCATTTTGACTTAATTATAAAAACTATAAATTAATTATATTATGTATTACAAAAGCTTATTGTTTATTTTACTCAGTGTATCTACATTCTGTTATTCGAATAGTAAAGAGAATACGCAAAAGCCTAATGTTTTGGTCATTATGGCTGATGATTTTGGATGGAAAGATGTGAGTTATCAAGGTAGTGTTTTTTACGAAACCCCTAACCTAGACAGGCTAGCCAGTGAAGGCATGGTGTTTACAGATGGCTATGCGGCTTGTAGTGTTTGTTCTCCTAGTCGTGCTAGTATAATTACAGGACGCTATACTCCACGTTCGGGTATTACTGACTGGATTATGGGATACCAAGCAGAAAAAACGCCTCAGCAGCTAGAAAATTATGCTATGATAGGACCACAGAATGTTTATAATCTCCCATTAGAAGAAACAACCTTTGGGGATGCATTCAAAGCCTATGACTATAGTACTTGTTTTGTAGGGAAATGGCACTTAGCAGAGGACAGCACCCACTACCCACAATACCAAGGATTTGACAAAAACATAGCTGGATGGCTGAAAGGGGGACCTAATGGCGATCGTAAAAATGGAAGAGGATACTATTCTCCATACCACAATCCAGAGCTAGAGGATGGTCCTAAAGACGAGTTTTTGACAGACCGTTTGGTCAACGAAAGCATACAATGGATGGAGAGCAAAAAGGATGAACCATTCTTAATGTACTTATCGTTCTATACTGTACATTCTCCTATACATCCGAAACCAGAAAAAGTTCCTTATTATAAAGAAAAGGCGCGGCGTATGGGCTTAGACACCATTGCTCCATTTACAACAGATTTACAATGGTTAAAGGATTATCCTCAGAAGAGTTGGCACTGGAAAGAGCGCGTGTTACAAAGTAATGCTGAATATGCTGCTCTTATTGAGAGTATGGATGAGAATATCGGTAGAGTATTAGATTTCCTTAAAGCCTCAGGACTGGACAAAAATACAGTTGTTGTATTTACTTCAGATAATGGAGGACTCTCTACGGCTGAAGGTTCACCAACATCGAATGCCCCCCTACGTGGAGGTAAAGGATGGCTTTACGAAGGTGGTATTAGAGAACCATTTATTGTAAAAATACCAGGAAAGACAACAGCAGGAACGGTATCTAACGAACCCGTGCATGCCGTGGATGTTTACCCAACAATACTTGATGCCTGTGGTTTAGAAGTTCCCAACCCTGAAGCGATTGATGGACTAAGCTTATTACCTTTAATAGAAGGAGAATCATTGGATCGTAAAGCGCTTTACTGGCACTACCCTCACTATGGTGGTAAAGGCGACAAGCCTTGTGGTGCTATCCGTAAGGGTGATTATAAACTGATAGAACTATTTGAAACGGGGAAGGTCGAATTATATAACTTAAAAGAAGACATTTCTGAATCGAATGATCTTGCAGAAACAATGCCTGAACTAAGAGATGAATTATTTAATGACCTCAAGAAATGGCGTAAGGATGTGGGTGCCAAAATGCCGATAAATAATCCTTACTATAAATTTAAAGACTAATCATTGTGATGGGGTTGAGGTATTCAACCCCATCTTTGTTTTTAGAATAAAGACAAAGACTTCAACGATTAAACAAAGTTAACTCAAGGTGGAATTCTGCTTTAGCTTCACTAACTCTAGTCTTTATTTTTCAGATAGTTAATGGCTGTTTCGATAATAGCATCAACCCCATTATATTCATCATCTTTGCTCAAATCCACTCTTATGTCAGGGACTATTCCGTTTTCGATACTGTTCTTATTGATGTCATATGTAGGGTTGGTGGATGTCCACACTTGCCAACCATTATAAAGTTCTGATCCGCTTGGCATACCGCCACCACCACCCGTTGTGTCTCCTATCAGGGTCACATTGGGCAAGACGCTCATTATAGCGGCAAAGGTATTAGCAGCACTATAGACCAACCTATTGGTAAGCAGTACAATGTTTCCATCATAAACGACAGCCGTCGAATCTTCGGGACCAATTGTGTAGGGGTAAAACTGGCTAAAGTTATCATGCTCTGGCCCTTCCTTATACTTGGAATAAGCTACCGTGGTATCTTCTGCAACAAAACATGTAGCCAAGGAATCTGCCATTACAATCATACCTCCCGTATTGTTTCTAATGTCAATAATCAGTCCTTGTATATCGCCAAGCTGCGCCAAAGTGCTTTGCAAGTATTCGCGTCCTGTGAAGTTCATAAAAGTCTCATAATAGATATAGCCTACTTGATTAATTTTTTGAGCTTTGAAACCACCAGCTTTGATGGGGTTGGGTTCTAAATAGTTTCTTTCTATGATGTTATAGTTAAAGTTATGTTCGCTTTCGAGATAAAACCGATTATAAGAATGATGATTAAAATCTGAAGAAATCCCCGTGTGACCATCCTGAAGCTCATCAAGCATATCTGCACAGATGGCAAAGAATGCATAATCGTTAGTCGTGCTATCTATCTGCTGCATATAGCTATCGCCAATGGCTACCCAGTCTATGCCTTTTTCTTCAAAATAACAGTGTTTTTCGTCAATGATTTGCCAAAGCAATTCTAGATTCTCCTCATAACTATACGCGCTAGCGTCTTGCTTGATGCAACTGCTAAGCAAAGTAATTAGAAAGAAGATAATAATGTAAATTGCTCTAGTATTCATGATGCTTCGTATTGAAAAGAAGACCGACCCCAATCTGGTGAAAGGCCTTAGTGTGCTTGATGTTATTTATTTGCTGTCTGCCGTAAACAATGGTATAATTAAACCTTAAGTTATAGGTTTTCTTACGTTTGGTATGTGCTATTACATCAAAGTTAAAACTGTTTCTAAAAATACTATTCAGATTTAAAGAACCGACATGGGCTTTTGAAAACAAAGGGATATCATCATGGTAAAGGCGATAAGGGAAACTCGATCCATATTCACTTGCCGAATAAACCCCAACAATAGGAAGCGTAAACTCATTGCTAAAGAAATAATCGTCCCACTTTTTAGCTAGAAGAAAGCCAATATTTAAACTATTGTTAAAACTGTAGAAAATTGAATTGTTGATATTGACAGGGTTGCTTAGTATTTCTATTTCAGTATTATAGCCCCCTCCAATGAAAAGCTCGGCGCCATAAGGCAAAGGTACTTGGGGCTGATAATACCGGAAGTATTGGTACATAAAATCGCCTCCCTGTAAAGAAGACTTCTTGTTTGGATGGGAATAATAATTGACATCCATGATAAAAGAGGATCGCCGTAGCTGATGCTCCCAATTGCGGCAACTGCCCGATTGTAGATTAATACCACTGCCCTGATAAGCAAGAGGAGACAGATGCGTATTCGCAATCTGATAAATGCCACTCCCCAACTGAAAATATTTATAATTGTAGTTACTTGTTTCACCAGAATAAGAAAGAACTGGGATAAAGAGCAAACACAGGCTAAGCCAGATTATTTGTTTATGCATATAGATGTGACTCCATTATATTAAAAGCCAAATCCAACACCAACAGTAAGGGTAGCAGGAGGCGTATCTACTTCAGGGTACATCTTTTCCTTAAACTCATCAGAAATCGTGGTGATGGCAGCTATTCCCACTTGAAAGACTAAGCCAAAATCACTTTTCTCCTTGTTAAAGACCCATTTGCCCCCATATTCTACCCCTACAGTACGAAATTCTCCCATGCCTGCATCTTTAAAGCTAAGGTTAAAAAACGAACTGTTCTTATCGGGCTTGGAGTGTATCTTTATACCCGCAGTATATCCTAAAAGTCCTGCTCCAAAATGAACACCAAAATTATCGTGAAGACGCATTTCGTAATCAATACCAATTAGCGTAAGTCCACCAATTTGGTAACCAATAGTTGTTGTATTTCGGTTTTCTGGTTCTAAGCTTTGAGCTTCTTGAGTAGGGACAACGGAAAGACTGTCTTGTGCAAAAAAAGGGGTTGATAATGCAAATAGCACAATGACAACAGAAAGTGTTTTTCTAAACATTGTTGAAATAATTTATAAGTTCGTGAATCGGGAGGCAAATATAAATGAAAATCTTAATTCTAAAGGCATACGATACAATTAAATATCTATAAATACACGTTTAATGCTCGAAAAATCTTTACGATAAATAGAGCGTCTTTCCTTGCATTTGCGTTAAAAGCAAAGTGCTTATTGAGATTGTAGAATGTGAAAACGTGGGAGCAGGCGGGGAGTAAGTGTGGTGTAAAGCATATCAACTTGTCACTCACTCCCCAACTTTCCCTTTTGTTCGCTTGTGCCTTTTCTTAATGGCAAGCCCTTCGATGAGGCTTTGTGACCACTTATCGTTTTTTTTTGCACAGCTTATAAGCTTATTTTTACGCCAGTTGAGAAATTTATTTTTGGCATAGGATAGCCATAGTTTATTTCGTAATATTCATTTAGCAAGTTGTTGGCTATCACAAATAGGTTTATGTTGTGGTTTAGCTTTGCATTTAGTCTGGCGTTTAGTAAGGTGTAGTTTTCTTGTTGTTCAGGAGCTAATGAAGTGTAAAGTCCCTCGATGTGTTGTGTGGATACATTAAGGTTGTAGATCTTATAGTTGTAGTTGACGCTAAGGTTAAATTGGTGTTCTGGTGCCGCTAATATGGGGTCTTTTATGTCCAGATAACTGTAGTTTGCATGTAGAAATAGTTGTTCGCTCATTTTGAATTTTGCTGCCACTTCTACTCCTTTGTTTGAAAAAGTACCTAAATTTTCACGTGTGAAGTTGGGGTACTGTCCTATTTTTTGGATCATATTATCCCCATTTGCCGTAAAAAGGGTTAGTTCTGTGTGTAGTTTATTTTGAAGTAAGCCCTGCAGCCAGCTCACTTCGTAGTTAATCATACGTTCTGGTTTGAGGTCTGGGTTGGGAGCATACAGATACATTTCCATTACGGTAGGACTTCTAAATCCTTTTGAAATAGATCCTTTAAGTGTGGTTTTAGGTTTGGGGTTATAGTTGAGCCCCACCATAGGGATGAGTTCAGTTTTATATTTTGAATTGTGCTCTAATCGTAGTCCGGCACTTATGATTATTTGTTCTGAAAGAGACTGTTGTATGTAGGTGTAGCCTGCTATTTCATTAACTGTAACTAAGCTGTCTTTGGCTGCGCCCATGTTGCTTTTTCCTCCATATTGTTTAGCATCTAGTCCTGCTGTTAATTTATTACCTTTAAACCATTGCATCGTTTGGTAAAACATAGCGCCACTATTACGATCGGTGGAGTGCCAGCCATCAGATAGGTCGTGGGTGCCAAAATTGTGGTAGATTTTCAAGGCACCGTCCATGTGTTCATATTTATTTTCAAGAGACAGCGATGTCTTACCACGTTGGATGTCAATATTAAAAGGTTGTGGGGCTTCATAAATTGACCCATTATCATTCGCCTTGAAGTTGGCTAGGTTGAAATCTCCAGTCAACAAATAATGTGCATTTATTTGGTAATCAATTTTAGCAAAGCCGTTGGTGATTTTGAAATCGGTATTTTCTCTTGTGCCATCCGTTTGGTCATGATTGATGGAAGCGAATGTGCTCACTTTCCCTTTTTTATAGCCTAGCGTTCCGCTGTATTTCTGTGTGTTATAGGAACCGTATGAAGCTTCTAATACTGCATCTGCACCTTCTTCTTTTTGTTGTTTAGTGATGATGTTGACCACTCCTGCCATAGCATTAGAGCCGTATAAGATGGAAGCAGGTCCGCGTATGATTTCTACTTTTTCCACATCAGAGGCTACGTAGGCATCGGGTAGTGGATGACCGAAAATACCTTGGTACTGCGGGTGACCATTTATTAATACGAGCACGCTTGTGTTGGGAGAACCACTTATCCCCCTTATGCTTATAGCGCCAGCTCCTCCAGTACTTATGCCAAAACCTAGGGCGTTTCTTTGTGTAACAAATACGCCAGGAGAGTAAGAGCTGAGTGCCGGTAGTATATTTATTTCTCCAGTGTGTTCTATGTCTTGTTTTGTTATTGTAGAAACAGAGACGGGAATCAATTTTCGAGATACTTCTACTTTAGATCCTGTGACTACAACTTCTTCTATGGCAATGGTGTCATTGAGTTTTTCTTGTGCGAAGGTTGTCGTTAATGATAGGGTTAAAAATAGTGTGATGATTAATAGGTTTGCTTTTTTCATTTCTTTATTAGGTGTTACTATATTATTTTTCGTGTTACTCTTGTTGTAAATTTTTTTAATTAGCTCGGCTCATGGTTAGTTTTCCGTGGTGGATACCTTTGATTGCAATTATTTTATCTGCTAATTTGGTGAGTTCAATGGCTTTTCCTTTTACGGCAATGATTTCCATACAGGCTTCTTGATCCAGATGAAAATGTTGTGATGAGAGTACCAGATGGTGATAGTTGTGTTGTATGTCTCTGATTTTTGTTATGATGTTTTGTTTATGTTGGTCATATACCAAAGTGATAGCACCTGCTACTATATTGTTGCATTGCCATTTACTGGTGACCGTATTGTTGTTAATCAATTGACGTATAGCCTGAGATCGGTTAGTAAAAAGATTTTCTTTTGCATAATTATCTAGGGCTTCTAAGAGCTCTTTTTCCAATGATACGCCAAAACGAACAATAGACATGGTGTTACTTTTTTTGAATTGTTGCTATTTTTTAGGTCGTAAAATTAATTCTTTTTAGGTAAGATACAAGTGAGGGGACCAAAAAGATGTTTAGTTAACAGGTTTATACTTTATCAAAAAAATAATGAGTGATGAATTGCAAATGAACACAACTCATCACTCATCACTCATCACTCATCACTCATCACTCATTACTCATCACTCTTTTATGATTTTAAATGTAATGCTTTTGCTTCTAACTATGACATCGCGAAAGATGCAATGCCAAACACCGTATTGCGCTACGGGTAATTGGTAGTGAGGTTTTTACACGACTTTGTCTTTCCTTTAATACTTGCTCCTCTAGACAGGTTTTAAACGTAATGGTTTTTCTCAATTTTTATAGTACCGCCAATTATGTCTTTTGTTGCGTGAGCTGTGTAGGTTATGTTTTACAAGAACATCAGATCATCCTTATGCGCTTATCTGTTTTTCCCCTACTTATTGTTAAACAAAAAGCACCCCAAATCTGTTATTTATTTATATGCTACACGCATAATAGTATTTGTAGCTGATTATTCTAACTTTTTTTAGAACGATTGCGTCAGATTGTCAGCTTGTTATGTTATGTAGAAATCGTTGGTGCATACGATAATGAAGTGGATGTTCTCGTGGTTCTTTAGCGTTTAAATTCTGTTTTTTTTATCCTTGATAATAAAAAATTGGCATTAAAAGGAATAGATATTAGAAGCTAAATTAGAAATAAAACCACGTTGTAAGATTAATATTTTGATAATGAGTTATTACAGAGGTTTAATATGTTAAATTAAAAAAAACAATTATGAAAACATAACCAAAGCGTAAAATGTCAGGGAAAATGCATTGATTCCCGATTTGCAAAATCATAAAGGTATGGTGTTGCATCTATTATAAATGTAAAACATTTTTTATTAATAATTTAAAAACTAAAACTATGAAAAATTTAATTTTCAGTCTTTTCGCTATCGTGATGATAGTGGGATTTTCTCCAAACGTTATGGCGCAGGCAACAGCAACAGCTAGCGCAACGGCAACAGCAACTATTATAGCTCCTATAACTATTCTAAAAACGGCCGATATGAATTTTGGCGACATTGTAAGAGGTTCTGGTACTGTAGTAATAGCTCCTGCAGGAACAAGAACTCTTAATGGTGATGTTACATCACCTACCACTACGGGTACTTTATCAGCAGCTGCTTTTACTGTAGGTGGTGAGGGGGCATATACTTATGCGATAACATTGCCAAGTACCGACCATACTATAACCAACACTACAGGTGCGGGTGCGGAAACGATGATTGTAAACTCTTTTACAAGTACGCCTACTACAACGGGTGCACTTGTTGCAGGTACACAATCATTAACCGTTGGTGCTACATTGAATGTAGCAGTAGATCAGGTTTCTGGAGTGTATGTTAGCGGAACTGGGTTTGAGGTAACCGTTAATTATAACTAATAGTGTATTAAAGATAAGTGCTGCAAGATGTAGCACTTATCTTTATTGATAAACTTAAACAGTAAAAAATGATAAAATGAATACAAAAAAAGGAAATCAGTTATATACTTACAATTCACTATGGATTGTGTTTTCTATTGTTCTTTTCTTGTCCATTGATTCTGTTGTTTTGGCTCAAGGTGATCTGCTTGTTTTTCCTAAACGTCTTGTCTTTGAGGGACGTAATAGAGTGGAAAGAGTCACCTTATCTAATACAGGTAAAGAAGCTGCCATTTATAATATATCGTTTATAGAGTACCGAATGACAGATGTAGGTCGGTTTGAAAGGATAACAGAACCCGATGAAGGGCAACATTTTGCTACTCCATATTTAAGGGTGTTTCCTCGTCAGGTTAATCTAGCACCAGGAGAATCTCAGACGGTGAAGGTACAGTTGAGAAATACAGCAGAAATGATAGATGGCGAATACCGTTCGCATCTTTATTTTAGGGCCGAAAAAAATAATAGCCCATTAGGGCAGGATGATGATAAAAAAAATGAAGAGAAAATATCAGTCCAGTTGGAAGCTGTTTTTGGTATTTCTATTGCCACTATTATTCGCAAAGGTGACTTGTTTGCTGAATCTTCCATTTCTGATATTAGATATTTCAAAGACGAAGAATCAAATCATTTATTAAGTTTTGATATTAATCGTACTGGTGACAAATCTCTATACGGAGATGTTACTGTCAACTATATTTCTGATAAAGATAAGAAAACTGAAGTTGCAAATGTTAAAGGATTAGGAGTATATACGCCAGGTCATGTCCGAACAATAAAATTATTATTACAAAATCCGAAAAATGTAAACTTTAAAACTGGGAAACTAGAAGTGATTTTTACTGAAAATGAAAAGAAAACGCTACTTGCGCAATCCGAGCTTGAATTATAAAGATTAAAGAAGGAATAACAGAATAATGAAACACACACTGACATATACCTCTTTGGGGAGACTGCTATTACTTATGGTAATACTGTGTTTTTGTGTCTCTGTTTCTTATGCGCAGCCAGCATTACCTCAGCGGGTTATAACGGTTCAGCCTACGCAATCCATTGATTTTGGTGTGTTTTATGTGCTTTCTGCAGGTACCATTACCGTGGACTGGCAAGGTTCTATTTTCACAACGGGTGGTGTCGTCTCTTTATCTGCATTTAACGTTCATCCTGCTATTTTTGATGTAAAATTATGCCAAGGACGAAACGTAACCATATCTTACAATCCTACCACTACTATTACTAATGGTACACCATCGCTTACGCTGAATATTGGTCCTACAGAAAAAGGATCAAGTGGATCTACTTTCCCGGTAAATGGGGATTGTAGTTTTATTACTACCCTAAGAGTGGGAGGAACGCTTATTGTTCCTAGTGCATCTCCATCAGGAGTTTATAATGGTAGTTTTTCCATGACTTTTACACAGGAATAATGAGAGAGAGTAATAAATACAGACCCAATTTATTCATAAGATTATTCTCTAACACGTGTTTGAGGTTTTCATTATTGGTGTGTTTTATTGTCTTTTCATCTTTTCAGGTTAATGTAGCTGATCCTATGCAGGTTATTGATGCTGATCCTGTCATTGAACTCAATTTAAATCCCATCATTTCTTTTGATGATGTTTCAGTAGATTTTACTGTAAATGGTTATTTGAAATTTGAAACGGATGTGATTATTAGCGAAAGCAATAGTGTTTACATCAATGTGGAAGGTTTATTTAGAGACCTTGGTGTTAAATGTGTTTCGGATGACGATAGAAACCGTTTAACTGGATTTGTAGAAAATGAAAGCAAAACTTATAGCATTGATTATAAAACGAGTCAAATTACTGTTGGGAAAAAAACATATAAAGCGGTGAATGGAATTATAAAAGAGTCTGGCGATATTTATGTGAAGTCAACAGTGCTCACCGAAGCATTTGGATTAAACAGCATATTTAATTTTCGCTCTTTGTCGATTAAGATGGAATCTAATTTTGAATTACCCGCCATTAAACAAATGCGTTTGGAGTCGATGCGAAAGAACGTATCTAAATTGCAACAAAATGATCTTGTTGTAGATACTATTATTGGACGTAATTATCATATGTTCCAATTTGGTATGGTAGATTGGTCTTTGTCTTCTTATCAAAAAAATAATAAGGTAACAAACAATAGAGTTGTCATAGGCGCTGGTGCTGAATTATTATACGGTCAGGCCAATGTTTCTGTTTATTATGATGATGTGAATAAATTTAACAAACGGCAGTTTTATTATAATTGGCGATGGGTTGATAATGAGAAGACGGCGATTCGTCAGGCTGAGGTAGGTAAAATACATAATGAAAGTATTTCATTTCTAGAGTCGTCGCTAGTTGGTGCTGCAGTAAGCAATACGCCAACAACTGTACGTAAGGCTTCGGGTTATTATACGATTAACGATCACACAGAACCTAATTGGTCTGTAGAGCTTTATATTAATGATGTCTTGGTGGATTATACGGTTGCAGATGCTTCCGGACTGTATGTGTTTAAAGTGCCTATTGTATATGGTTATACTATTTTGAAGTTGAAGTTTTATGGTCCGATGGGTGAGGAGCGTGTAGAAGAACGCACCAAGAATGTCCCTTTTACATTTATGCCTGCTAATACATTAGAATACCGTATTTCGGGAGGTGTGTTGCAGGATGATGGAAGTAGTACGTTTGGTCGAGGTGTTGTGAATTATGGTCTCAATAGTTTGATAACTATTGGTGGAGGTCTGGAATATTTGTCTAGTATTTCTGATGAGCCCTATATTCCATTTGCTACTTTAGCCTTTCAGCCTTTTAATAGAATGATTATGAATTTTGAATATGCCCATCACGTTAAAATGGTTGGTTTATTAAATTATAACTTTGGTAAGAGTGCTTCTTTAGAAGTTGATTATACCGATTTTGTAGATGGGCAATTGGCTACTCTTATTAATGCAAATGAAGAACTAAAGACTCGGTTGTCTTTGCCTTACAAGATAAATAAAGTGTCGGGATATACCCGATTAGATTATAATCAGTTTGCGTATAATGAATTTAATTTTAATCAATTGAGTGCTGCCTTTTCAGGATATTATAAGAATTATAGTGCGAACCTCACTAACCAAATTAATTGGTTAAGTGAAGAAGATCCTTATATGATATCTAAATTATCGCTTTCGTACCGTATGCGAAATGCTTTTGTATGGCGACCATCGGTAGAATATAATGTGACCGATAATCAGACTACAAGATGTAAGGTGGAATTGGAAAAGAGAGTAAGTAAAGCGTATTTTTCTGTTTATTATGAAAAGGATATGATAAGCAAGAATAATAATGTCTTTTTCAGTTTTAGGTATGACTTGCCTTTTGCACGTGCGGGCGTGACGGCTTCATATAATAACCATGACTTCTATAGCTCAGAGAGTGCTGAGGGAAGTTTTGCTTTTGGAGGTGATAACCATTATGTAAGAGCAGGAAATACGCCATCTGTAGGTAAAGGTGGTCTATTATTTTATCCATTTCTTGACCTGAATCATAATGGTGTTAAGGATGAAAACGAAAAGATGATACTTATGTCTGATGTTCGGGTTTCTGGAGGAAGAGCTATTATTAGTAAGAAGGATTCCATAGTGCGAATTTCTGATCTGACTCCTTTTATCTATTATACAGTGGAATTTACAGAGAATGATCTAGAGAATATAGCTTGGCGAATAGAGCATAAAACGTACAAGGTATTAGTAGATCCTAATCAATATAAAAGGGTTTTTATGCCAATCATTTCGGTAGGCGAAGTATCTGGTATGGTTTATTTGAATAAAAATGATGCCTTAAAAGGTCTGGGTAGGGTTGTAGTTCAAATGATTGATAAGCAGGATAATGTAGTTGCAGAGACCTTAAGCGAAAGCGATGGTTATTTTAGTTATCTCGGATTAAAACCAGGTGATTATACGGTTCGTGTTAATGAGCAGCAGCTGGAGAAATTGGATTATGAATCCATACCATTATTACATCAATCACTTATCAAATCATTAATTGATGGCGACGTTATGGAGGGGCTTAATTTTGTGTTACAAACCAAAGGAACGTCTTCTTCTATTCAACATAAGTCTGATTCAATTGAGGATGACAAATTATTAGAAATAAGTTTAATAAGCGATACTTTAGAGGCGGAATTTCTTTCAGATGAATCTCCTTCAAGTGATCTAAACAGTCAAGATGAAGAAGCTAAAATAGTAGAAGCGGATGTGAAACTAAGAGCTAATATCAATACATCTTTTACCGATATCAGTACAACGGATGCCTTTTTCAATACCGTGCAAATTGGTATTTATAGGAATTATGTAACAGCTGAGCAGCTTCAAAATCTGACTCCTATTTTTTACGAGGTATTGTCCAACGGAACTAATAGGTATTTCTCAGGCCAATACGCTACCGTAGCAGAGGCAGAAAAGGCGCGCGATCAAATCCTTGCAAAAGGCGTGAAAGGTGCTTTTGTTCTTAGCTTTGAAAATGGTAAAGAGTCTATTTTGGAAGAAGTGTCTTCAGATAAGGTAAGCACAGAGGTTACAACGTCAATAGCTGTTAAAGCGGAACCTGAAGTGGTGCCTGTAAGAGCTAATATCAATACGTCTTTTACAGATATCAGTACAACGGATGCCTTTTTCAATACGGTACAAATTGGTATTTATAGGAATTATGTAACAGCTGAGCAGCTTCAAAACTTGACGCCTATTTTTTACGAGGTATTGTCCAACGGAACCAATAGGTATTTCTCAGGCCAATACGCTACCGTAGCAGAGGCAGAAAAGGCGCGCGATCAAATTCTTGCAAAAGGCGT
>CBFIII010000072.1:0-17012 GCA_965662645.1 Bacteroidales bacterium | reverse complement strand
GTCTTGAAAACCATTGTACTGCAAGGTACCGGGGGTTCGAATCCCTCACTCTCCGCAAGGGCGCTTCCAGTCCTACTAAGCCTCAACACTTTACGGTGTTGGGGTTTTTTTATGCCACAAGTATTTTACAACGTACACTAAAAACAGAACAGTTGATAATTTAGGTGGGTAATAAAAAAAAGTAGCATCTTTGATATAAAATACAAAGATGAAAAAAAGACTTTTATCATCAACTTCTCAATATTGTTCACTCAAGAGCTATTTGATCATTTTAAGTTGGTTCAATTAATTCCAGATTCAAAACGTTTAGATATTTACTTAGATAAAAAAGATCTTTATCCTGATGGATATGATAAATCAGATGTAAATACACAAAGACTTGACCTTGGCACTTACATTCCTGATTTTCCTCTGAAAGAAAAGGCTACTTCGCAAGTAGGCATACAGTTTTTATCCGTCCAATCAGCACCATTACTCGATTCAGTATTCAAAATAGGACGTTCTGTTTGGTCATATACATTTTTCAGCCAAATCAAAAACTGTTCATTCAACTAACACACTCTATACCAGCGCACACTTATAAAGTTTGTGCAGCAATTAAACTCATCAGCGTCCATAATAAACTAAAAAACCAAGATATCAGCTCTTAAATGCATTAATTAAGGTTTCATCTGTTTTGTTTCAGCAAGAACCATTCCCAATACCTTGTGTACCCTCTAAGATTTCACAATTACCCCCCCCTCCTACCATTTTAATAAATTCATCGGTATCTAATAGAGAATTTGCAAACTATTATCTATCGATAGCTTAAGTGAATATTAAAACAAATCAGTCACAGAGCATTTTCTGATTAAAGATCACATCTACCCAGCAAAAGCAACATCATATAAATTAGAAACAAGCCTAAAAAAATGAAGATTATTATGACCTATGATTGGACGAATATACACTAAGTAATATTTTCATCTACTATTTACTTTGTAATATCAAAATAAAAAAGATAAAAATAAAACAAGTGTTATTACTCCTCATTTTCAATTTTGTATGTATTATAGGATTCGGACAAAAAAACATCATCTTCATCCTTACCGACGATCAAGGATTTAACCAACTTGGTTGCTATGGTAAAACTTATTATGCGACCTTTTCACTATGGACTGCAAGTGCGCTGCTCACTTATTTCTTCCCTATTATAAATAAAGCCATTGGTGCATCAGGTAGTTTTTGGGTTTTCTCTGCCATCTGTTTCTTTGGGGCCATATTCTGCTGGCGAAAACTGATAGAAACTAAAGGAAAATCGCTGGAAGAAGTTGAAAAGGAATTCTCAAAACAAGAGACTACTAATTAATAGCAGTTCTTTTTTAATATATTACAAAAATAAATACAATAAAACATACCGAAAACAAATTATAAGCTTCCTTCTTTTGGCATCTATAATATCATCTACTCAAATAGCCAATCCAGAGAAAAGGCTATAAGTTAACACTATATGAGGAGCTCTAAATATAATTAATATAGCCTTTCATAGTCATAATATACGCCACTAAAAGACGAAGTTCTCTATTCCGATAAAACCTAATATTGTATTTTAAGATGATGTGTTTTCGTTTTGAAATTTCAAAACGAAAACACATTCAGTATTGCATTTTTACCTACCAAATTTGGGAAATAATATCGATCCATATTCATATCAACATCACCTTAGTCAACAACCTCGGGGCATTTAGTTGAAGAACATTTTAGGATTCGCAACAAACTAGGAAAACTAAACCCACAATGTGAGATTATAAGTCAGGATATAATCCATCTTTCTCCCAATATTAACTATTCTCCGAAGCATGTATTGCATCTATTTTTGTACCATAAATATTTACTTATACATTTTTTAACATAAAAACACTTTCTTATGTCTGTAAAAGTTTGGCAAGAACAAGTCATCATCCCAACCTATGAGGTAGGTAAACCTGAAAAAAATCCTATTTTTTTAGAAAAACGCGTTTATCAAGGAAGCAGTGGAAAAGTCTATCCTAACCCAGTTATAGAGAAGATTTATGATGAAAAGATAGACAAAGCCTATAGCGCCATTTATCTTGAAAATAAATATGTAAAAATAATGATATTACCTGAACTTGGAGGACGAGTTCAGATGGCTTATGACAAAATCAAAGAACGTCACTTTGTGTATTACAATAATGTCATTAAACCAGCCTTAATAGGACTTACAGGCCCTTGGATATCTGGAGGCATAGAGTTTAACTGGCCACAACACCATAGACCAAGCACCTTTGAAGCAACGGATTATAAAATAGAAGAAAATGCTGATGGATCCATGACCGCTTGGTGTTCTGAGATAGAAAAAATGTTTGGACAAAAGGGAATGACTGGTTTTACTTTGCATCCCGACAAAGCTTTTCTAGAAATAAAAGTCAAGCTATATAATAGAACAGTTCTCCCACAAACCTTTTTGTGGTGGGCCAACCCCGCAGTAGTAGTTAATGATGACTATCAGAGTGTTTTTCCACCTGATGTATGGGGCGTTTATGATCACGGCAAACGAGATTCATCACGATTTCCGATAGCTACTGGCACTTATTACAAGATGGATTATTCTAGCGGAGTTGATATTTCACGCTATAAAAACATCCCTGTTCCAACATCTTATATGGCTGTAAAGTCAGATTATTGCTTTATGGGTTGTTATGAAAATGACACCAAAGGTGGTATGATACATGTAGCAGACCGCAACGTATCTCCAGGCAAGAAACAATGGACTTGGGGACATGGCGATTTTGGACAAGCTTGGGATCGCAATCTTACAGATGAAGATGGACCATACATCGAAATCATGTGTGGGGTCTATACTGACAATCAACCTGATTTCACTTGGCTAATGCCAAATGAACAGAAGACCTTTACACAATACTTCATGCCCTATCAAGAGTTAGGTTTGGTAAAGAATGCAAGCAAAGAGGCCATGCTCACAATGGATTTTGAAGCTCAAATAGCACATTTTAAAGTATATGTCACAGGTGATTATTCTGATATTCAGGTTAATGTAAAACACCTTGGAAAATCGATCTATACTAAGACTCTGGATATGACCCCTATCGAGGTATTAGAAGATAGTGTACTCATCCCTTCGGAATATATCAAGCAAGACATCACTATTGAAGTACTCGATAATACGGGGCATGAATTAGTGAGCTGGACACCAGATATAGAAGAGATTCATCCTACCCCAGTTCAAGCAACTAAGGCTCCTGAACCCGAAGACATTAAAACTAATGAGGAATTATATCTTCACGGCTTACACTTAGAGCAAATTCGTCATGCGACATACAACCCAATGGCTTACTATAACGAAGCTATAAAACGAGATGCCACTGACATCAGAAATAACAATGCCAAAGGTTTGCTACTATTGCGTCGTGGTGCTTTTGAGGAAGCTGAAAAACATTTCCAAACAGCAGTTAATAAGACCTTATTGCGTAATCCCAATCCTTACGACGGCGAACCATTATACAATCTTGGTATCTGTCAACGCTATTTAGGAAAATATGATACGGCTTACAAAAACCTCTACAAAGCAACTTGGAATGCCGCATGGAAGGACAGTGCCTATTTCAGCATTGCTCAATTATCTTGTATGAAAGGCGATTATGAATTAGCATTAGCACACGTACAAGATGCTTTAGAACGCAATTGGAACAGTCATAAAGCTCGCAGTCTGAAAGCAAGTATTCTACGCCACTTAGGAAAAACGGATGAGGCCTTACGCTGGATTTCTGACTCTTTGACCATTGATCAATTTAATATGACTGCCCGTTATGAGCAGTACCTCATTGAAAAAGAATCAAACAATATAGACTCAGCTAACAAGACACTAAACAAACTAAAGGACTTGTTACGAGGTCATACCAACTCATACATTGAGTTCTCTATCGACTATGGTAATGCAGGATTATATGAAGAAGCCATTTCATTCTTATCTATAATTGCTGAAGCCGATTCTAGCAACCAATACCCTATGGTGGGATATTTGATGGGAGCTTATGCTATCAAAAATGGCAATAAAGAACAAGCACTTAAGTATTTTGCGACAGCAGAAAAAGCACCTTCAACTTATTGTTTTCCAAATAAACTTGAAGAACTTGAGGCACTTGAAATAGCCCTTAAAACGAATCCCAAAAATGGTATGGCTGCCTACTACTTAGGTAATCTATACTATGACAAATTACAATTTAACAAGGCAAAAGACCTTTGGGAACAAGCATCGCTTCTACTTCCTGATTTTCCCACAGTATGGCGTAACCTTGCCTTGGTGTATTACAATAAAATAGGCAAAAAAGCAGAAGCTCAACAAGCCCTAGAAAAAGCCTTTGCTATGTGTAGTAGCGACTATCGCATCTTGATGGAACTAGACCAGCTTTACCGTAAAATAGGAAAATCTGCTAGTGAACGTTTAGCTTTCTTGGAGCAATACCCTGAAGGTATAGAAGAACGTGACGACCTTTATCTTGAAGCACTAACACTACACAATACCCTGGGCAACTATGATAAAGCTTTCGCGTTAATAATGAAGCGAAGGTTTCACCCTTGGGAAGGTGGCGAAGGTAAAGTTATTAGCCAATACCTCATAAGCACCATAGAAAAAGCTAAAATTTACCTATCAAATGGGGAGTCAGAATTAGCATTAGAATGGTTAGAAAAAACAGATAATTACCCTCATAATTTAGGGGAAGGCAAACTGTTCGGAGCCGCTGAAAACGACATCAATTTCTGGAAAGCAAAAGCCTACCAAATGATGGGAGATAAGGTTAAGGCAAAAGCCTATTTTGAGCTAGCTACAAAAGGAAATAGTGAGCCGGTTCAAGCCTATTTTTACAATGACCAACAGCCAGACAAAATCTTGTATCAGGGCTTAGCATTGCGAGAAATAGGCGATGAGACAGGAGCTCTAAGCATTTTCAACAAAATGAAAAATCACGGTGAAGAGCATTTGTTCGAAACTGTAAAAATTGATTATTTTGCCGTATCGCTTCCTGACCTCGCTATATTTGATGAAGACTTTAATCAACGTAACATAATTCACTGTAATTATATTATGGGACTTAGCTACTATGGACTTGGCGATTTAGAGAAGGCTAAACACTTTCTCTCTAAAGTCCTTGAATTAGACAAAAACCATCCAGGCGCACTATTGCACTTGAAGATGTGTAAATAAACACTTAAGCACTCTTGCTAATAAGCAAGAGTGCTTTTGTTTATATACCTACCATAACGAATTTATTTGATAGTACAATTCCGATATAGGGGATATCAATAAACTTAAGGCAAGGGTGTACATCATAAGGTGAAATCGGATTACCTTCCTTATTCTTCAAGAATCTGATTGGATATAGATTAATTTTTTTGCACATTTGTAATCCTAATTATCACAGCCTCATAAAAGAATAGCTTAACATCTTATTTATGACTACTTCTTGCCAAAAAACAGACGATTTCAAAGGTCAAAAAATATTTGTCCTCCCGCCTGCTATACGTCAGGAATTAGAAAACCATCCAATCGGCAATCTACTCTACATCACAGACATTGGATTCTTCCCAAAAGCCAAATATCATAATAGAGTACGAGAACAAGGAGCTGAAGAATATATTCTTATATTTTGTATCGAAGGTAGAGGATTAATAAAAATCAATGACACAAATATCACGCTTAATGCAAATGAATATTGTCTGATAACCAAGGGAATGCCACACAGCTATCAAGCTGACTCTGATCACCCCTGGTCCATCTATTGGATTCATTTCAATGGAACAAAAGCAAATGACATAAGTCAATACATCCCTCTCCACGAAATTATATCTCTCAGATCTAATGAACACATTGGTCGAATAGGTATGTTCCAAGATTTTTTCCAAATTCTAGAAAAAGGGATTACTTCCGAACACGTGCTTTATATAAGTATGCAACTATGGTCTCTCTTGAGTTCTTTTGCGTTTACTTCTTTGTATGTCAATAGCCCTAAAAAAGAACAAAACCGAATTGAAATAGCTTTTGACTTTATGAAAAGCAACTTGCTAAAAATAATAACTTTAGATGACATTGCACAACAAGTCAACGTATCAGCAAGTCATTTCTCGAACATATTCAAAGATTACACGGGTTATTCGCCTCTCAATTACTTTATTCTTCTAAAAATGCAAGAGGCTTCACGCTTACTCTCACTCTCAAATATGAGCATCAAAGAAATTGCATTTCATCTAGGATACACAGATCCTTATTACTTCTCTCGCATTTTCAAAAAAACAATTGGACGATCTCCACGAGACTACCGTTCTGATAACATGTAAAGGATCGTCAGTTAAAATCTGTTTAACAACACTTAACAAGAGTTCAGTGTAATAGACAAGTTCAATTCAACTTCGCTCAGTGCAACGCTTTAGTCACTCATCAATACCCTATCCCCTTCACATCAAAACCACTAGTCTGATAATAAAGATTCCCCTCATCATCAATGCCTTGAATGATGATTTGTTTGGCACCACTGATATCATCGGTGTAAAAGTCAAATGAAGCTTCGCCATTCTCGTCTGTTGTTACAAAAGGTTCCCAATGCAGTGTAATACG
This sequence comes from Bacteroidales bacterium, assembly GCA_965662645.1. Taxonomy (GTDB): domain Bacteria; phylum Bacteroidota; class Bacteroidia; order Bacteroidales; family UBA5342; genus UBA5342. The sequence continues at coordinate 10,381 of CBFIII010000072.1, read as the reverse complement.
ATTATCTACAATTACCAAACTATCTTGTTGCATCGTTTCATATATTGGCTCATAGAATTCTTTTGATGCAATAAAGCGTCCAAAAATAGTCATATTACGATTCAAGGTATTTTTACTCCTAGTCATATAATTATTATTGGTGCGTACCAAGATCACACCATATTCACCTTCTGTACCATAAGAAACTTGCGCACTTTCGGGATCTAAAACCACAATTTCTGATATATCTTCCTTGGTTAAAAAGTCTAAAGCACTGGCATCTTTGCCCCACGCCATACCATCAACATATATCTCAGCTCCTAAATCATAAACATCATCTTCAGCACTAACATCTTCATCACCAAAACCGCCATTAGAACTTATCCCTCCGCCTCTTGAACGTACAACGATACGATCTGTTGTCGAATTATATTGTACTCTAATAGAAGCTTGCTGCACATAATTAACAAAAGAATATCCTCCCATAAGATCTTCACCAGAAACAGAACCAGCTGAGAATACTGTTACAGCTTCCGAATAAATATCTTCAGCATTAGGATCTACACGTTCGCCATAAATCACCAATTCTTTAAGTAATTTTGTTTCATAAGACAAAAAAGGCACTTCTTCTTGAGCATCATCCTCTAAGTCAACATAATTATTGTAATCGTGCATCAATGCGCTTACATTGTCTTTATTACACTCAACAGTATGAGCAAAGGAAATGGTATCCGTATTTTGAAGAGTTATGCTGACATTCTCTTTTCCCTTTGAACTCTTGGCCATCAAGAGTATCTTTTGACTTGAACGATCTTGGTAACCTAACTGAATACAGAAACGTCCATCCATGTCAGTAACAAACTCCGAAAAGCTTCCAACATTCCCCAATACCATAGCCGTCATCTTAGCTTTAGACTGTGGCTTTCTATTATGCTTCACCAAGCCTCCTATCTTATTAAAGTTAACCACATTAAGACTATCTAATTGCCGTTGATTGGCTATCCAACTGTAACGACGCCATCCGTGAGTCAGTAACAATAAATCGCGGAATACATCAGCCTGTTTAGTCTCTTCTAGATAAGTATTTATATTATTAATCTTTCCTCGCAGTTCTGTTCCCAACAAAGCATAAGCTTTAATATTTGGAAGTTCTAGATAAGGACTTTTTGCAAGGATAGAATCAACAACGGCTACTGAGAGATGTGCCTTGACAGAGGCATCTTCTAGTGTCAGTTTCACCTTCACTTTCTTACGCTGACTATAGACGGACTCTGGCAGACTAACCTTAATACTTTTTTTAGTTACAGGAATATAAATTAGACGTTCTCCTTGCGGATTATCATTTTCGTCTGTCAAAGTTAAGGTCACTAATCCTTGAGGCAACATAGTTTTAGAAATGGCAAAATGACGTCCACGCTGCACTTCCAGATCAAAAACATCTACCAATTGATCATATTGACTAATCCAGATCTTAACCATCTTATCCTCATCACAGTTATGAATCACTTGCAAAAACACACTATTTTCATCCTGTTTCACATAGCATAAATTATAGCCTTTTTTTAATACCTGAGGTAATTCAAATATACTATCAATTCCTGCTGGCTTAGTGACCTTAAAGGTATATTTAGCATCACGTGGGATAAGGGAGAAAAAACCTCGTCCTTTATGAAGCGAACTAACAATTAGAATAGCAGTATCATTCTCCTGCAATAAACCTTCTATCGCCACAGCTTCTCCGAGATCATCGAGAGCTTCAAAAGCTATTTTTGATGCCACACCTTCAATCATATCACCACTTTCTGGATAAAAGGCAAGGTGCAAAATATCATCCACCATAGGCACATAAACCTTAAACGGTTTTGACATCTTCCCATTTTCATCGTTATAATAGGTCAACTTTAGAAATGGAGGTTCTTTTTTACTGCCTACTATCAAAGGTAAAAGAAGACGTTCGGTACCATCTTCAGAAGTTCTCAGGCCTCCTTTTTTTAATGAATTATCAAGATGCATAAACTCATAACGAAATCGCTGCTTAGACATCGGTGTTTGAAATTCATCATAAAGGTGGAACGTAATCTTCGCAGTATCTCCTACCCTGTAATGCTCTTTATCAAAATAAGTCTTAACAGAAACTTTCTGCGTTTGCTTCCTGACTTCAATGGTTGTCTTAAAGAAAAATTGCTGACCAAAATTCTTCATATGACCCGTATGTGCGATGATCTGATAAAAGCCAGGTTTCATCGTTTCATAAACTGGAATCTGACCATAGCCCATTCCATCTACCATCAACATCTTATAATTATCTACTTCAACACCATCCTCTGATACAATCTGTAGATGGAGTGCGTAGCTATTGTCGCTTAACTCAAAGTTGTTACGATGAAATGCATAAGCCTTAGCCCAAATAGTATCTCCTGGAGAATACAAATTTTTATCCAAGTGAATAAACACCTTATCGGGTAATCTAGTATAATCTGGTTCTTTATCCTGCGCACTTAAAGTAAATACTGTTATACAAATAGTAAGTAATAGAATTATTCTCATCGCTATTTTTTTTTAATACACTAAAATAAAACGGTCTATCTGCAATCATTTACACCCCTATAATTCTAGCAATCAAGAGCATGACGAAACTTTCTCACCAAAACATCTCCTATTAAGTTTGTAAACAAATTTATTTAAATAGAGTTGTAGATATTTTCCTTTTATTTTGTAATGATTATCCAGCAAATTATGCCTTTAACTTACACAAAAATAGCATCTTAAATTGAATTATAAGAAATTGCAGACAAGAAAAAAATAAAAGTTATTTAAACCTACTCAATAGTTTACCCGTAACTGTTTTTTTGTGTATAGGACAACAGTTACAAAAAAAGCTATATGGCTAAACAAACAATGATTCAAATATTATAAGAACAAAGATGTAGTTAAGGTGATTTCCCCTACGTGTTTGCTTTTATTTAGCATAAATCCATCCAAACTCAATCACAATAGCCCGTAACTACTTCTCTAATTCATTTAAATTTCTACTCAAATAAAATTCAAATTATGATCGAATTAAGGTTATTACTTTATAAAAAAGCCTCTAATCACATTGATCTAGAAACTGTTTATAAATATGATTATGAGGATAGTGTTGGGTAAGAAAAAGGAACAAAGGAGACGCCTTTTGAGGTTGATTTTCATATTCTAAATAGATACGACCTAAAAAATAATGTGATTCAGTAGCAATGAGAAGAGAGGATTGATTCAAAGACTGCTGCAAATATAACACCCCTAGATCTCTTTGAGCTGGTGGCCAAGAGCTAAGAATAGCACGATAAAACAAACTTTTTTCACGTCCATAACTCACAAAATAATGGTACATTCCCCATAGAAAAACAGCATAAGGATCATTCAAATTTTCAGGCATTAAAAAAAAATCGCGTACCACCTGTTGACTACTTATTGCGCTCAAAAACTGCTTATTAATAAGCGCAAGTCTCATTTTCAGCAAAGCGACAGTAACACTAAGATATTCATCAGAGATTTTCTTGGGGTTAAGAACAGACAACACCTGCCCCGCTTGTTGCATACACTGTTTATCATCGTTTTCTATACCTCTCCAGAAAAGTCCATAAGCACTATACAAGCACTTATAATCGTGACTTAAAACAGTATCGATAGCAGAAAGATAATCGGAATCTATATTATAAATAGCCGGCATAAAACGATTATGCTCATTTACCCCAAGTGGTGATTTGGCAGAAACAGATAGCATGAAAATACAGGAAAGGAATCCAAATAAGACTTTCATTCTGGAATCATTAAGGCATAAAACATTAAGATATCGGTAAGTACTGCATCCATTTTATCATCACGTTTATCCCTCACCATATTACGTGCATTCATAAAACCACCCACATAATAACGGTGCCACCAAGGCAATACGGCTATCACAGCATCAATATAAGAATAAGTATTCCAAACATAAACATAAAGCGTAGTAGTCAATATATTAAGGAAAAAAGAATTCGCAGCATCCTCCCATTCATTGGAATAAGCCTGACCTAATCCCGGAACGAACGCACTCATTATTAAAGCAATTCCTGGTTTTTTTGCCGCAATCTTACGTCCTTGCTGAATAAAATCTTCTAATTGCACCTGCTGCTCTTCATCAAAAAGATAACTAAAATGAGTTTGCGCCTCATCAAAATCATTAAGCTTATAAGCTACAACACCATTATAAAAATGACTTTTCTGTTGAAAATAAAAACTTTGGGAATCGTCAAAAGACAAAAGTTCATTTTTGGCATAGATACACCTATCTTCCAAGACATAACTAGCAATACGGCGAAAAAACACTTCATTTTTAAGACTATCATTATTTGCACGCTGCAACGCCAACTTATAATAATAACGCGCCGATTCAAATTGTTTTATAGCCAAATAACTCTCACCAATGTGAAGGTAAGAACGAGCAGCTAAGGATTCATCAAAATAAAGCACACGGCGGTAAAGGCTAATAGCCTCCTGGTATTCACCAATAGCATAATAATCGTCAGCAACCTGAAGACAACGTTCAGGAGACTGACTCTTAAGAGCTAGACTAAAAAGAATTATCAAGAAAGATATGACGTACCTCATGGTGTAATTCGTGATTCAACAAATGATTTCTTTTATGTACTGCTTTATAACTGCCAAAAATATCACCGATATAAAAACCAGTAGCCATTCCTCCATAGATCCAGCCATAAGCACTCTCTACTCCTTTCTTATCAAACCCACGGTAAGATTGCCAAGCACTCAAGCTCACGAATACAAACGAGAATAAAGCATCTTTCCAATACCCCGCATAGGCTTTCCCAGCTCCAGGAATTGCAAGGGCTAAAGCAACTGCTACACCTGGTTTTTTATAGGTCAGATTATCTTGCAACACTAAGATTGAAGCATTTTTCTTACACCACTCATCATCAGAATGAGCAGAAACCTCACGAGCCTTGTCCCATTCAGAATTTAGCATTAAATGCGTCATATTATAATAATCGGCATGCAAAGGTTTTATCTCATCCAATTCCAAGCTTAATTCTGGTGAGTTTAATAAAACGAGAGAACGAATAAAGACTTCATCAACAACAAAAGGATGCTCATCAAGAGGTTTAACAAATTTAAGATAAACCTTTTCATTTTCTTTATAATTCTCTAATTTATAATTACATAAAAAATAACGCACCGCAGCAAGACTATCCGATTTGTCAGCAAAAAACAAACGCTGATACTCCATTTCTGCCAATTTAAATTCAAAATTACCATAAAGGTAATCCGCAAATTTATAAGAATTATCTCTGGCGAATAAGTCTTGAGCCTTAACCCCAACATTCATTCCCAAAAGAAGACCTACTATTACAATCATTTTTCCCATACTCGCCTATTACTCTATTAAGTGATATTTACCATCCCTTACAGGATCATAAAGTAAATGTTTTTCTTTCAGATAAATATATTGATCAGGATCCTTACCGTGGCAACGCTGAAAACGATCGGCAAAATTAATTAAACCTTTTATTAAGCCTTGTTTTTTGATAGCAATAGCAGCGTATTCCGAACAAGAAGGAGAGAAACTACAATTAGAAGCATCTTGCGAAGAGATGAAATTCTTATAAAAATGCAACATACTTTTAAGCAAAGAAACATTATTAACCTCAGATAAAAAATAAGAAGACGAAGCTTGCTTTGAAGGTAACATCTCCAGTATCTCCTCTTTGCTCTGAGCCGAAAGTACTTGCAAACAAAGACAGAGACTAATTAAAATGATACTTCTCATTATCGGTAGAATTTAACTTAATATTTCGAAAAGTAGTTATCTTTTTGGCAACACTCTGACCATTTTTATAACTCAGCTGTATCAACTTAGTAGGAAAAGATAAATCTCTCACTACTTGATATTCAGTAAAGAACTGTTTACTCACCACCTCCCCATCAGCATTTAAAGACACCATGCCATAGAGTCTCCCCTCTTTCTGACTCACTAACATTTTCCCAAAATCACTGCCCATCTCTTTTGGTAATTCCCATTCTGAAATGACCATACCATCTTCTTTTTTTACGTTGACCAACTGATATTGGGTGTTATCCAAGCCAAAATAATCTAATTTACCACTTAAAACTAAATTAAAAACCGAAAAATCGACCAGATGCTGTGAGAAATTATTTTCAAAAGACATCTTAGTTGTATCCGTCAGCATACCATAATCGGTAACTGCAAAGCAAAAAGTCTTAGGGAATCTAATATCATAAATTATTTCTCTAACGTTTTTATCAAAATAGACTTTACCAACCATCAACTGCTGTGTACTATCAGGCCTTATTTCTTTAATTGACACTTCTGCTTCGACCCTAAAGAACACCTGAGCACTCATAGGGGAAAGCACAAATATCGATAATATCAAAATATAAACTCTCATATTATTATAATAAAAAAAATCACCTTAGTGAGGTAAAATTACGCCACTAAGGTGATAAATTCAAATCTTATAGTTTGTTTTTACTCTAAAGAGCACCTAAACTAGATATAGCAGAAATTACAGATCCAGCAGCTACACCTATCCAATAAGAAAGTTTAGCATCAGAAGATTTAGTAGATTGAATAGCCACCACAAAAAGACCTACAGGACAACAAAGGAAACCCCAAAGGAAACCACCCAAATCAAAAGAAAAGGCTCCTTCTGAAGGTAAAGCAGGAGTAGTCATTAAAGCCTCAGAAACTAAATTTTGTTCCTGTGCTGCTTCAATAGTCATTGAAGGATCAGCGACTACCGCATTTTCTAATGTTGACAACTCTGTAAATTCAACATTTAAAGCTTCTTCATTAAGATCAAAATAAGAAGCATTACTAGCAAAACTGTTTAATGCTAAAATAGCAAAAACAAAGACGAATAATTTTTTCATGATTAATTAGTTTTTAATGGGTTAATAATAGATTAATTTAATATGTAGTACTTGAACATCCACCAACAGCTATAGTTTGAAATGCACTTAGAACTGTAGATGCAGCCACTCCTATCCAAAATGATAATTTATTATCTTTCGTTTTGTGCTTATTCAAAGCCACAACAAAAACACCAATAGGACAACAAAGGAAACCCCACAAAAAGCCTTCCCACTGAAATGAAAAATCACTACCCTGAAATCCATCAGCACTAGCAGAAGAAAAATCATCAGTAACTAAATCCAAAGCAACGGCCTGTTCTAAATTAATGGTAGGATTACTAAGAACAACTTCTTCTAATTGGGTTAAATCAGCAAATTCTTCAGCTAATACACTCTCGTCAAGATCAAATACAGAACCTGACGCATAACTAAGAGGCACAGCAAAAAACATCAGTAATAAAAAGACAATTTTCTTCATATATATATAAAACAATCAACTTTGTAAACTACACTATATCAAGCAATTAAACAATAAAAAAATGACATAAAAATCTCAACAAAGAAGCAGTTTTTCAGTTAACAAAATAACATAAAATTCAACTCTTAAAATTTCAATTTTCTATCGATCAAGTAAGTATGCACAAAACTAACTTTTTTTTCTATTAATACAACACTCATAAAAGAAAAATCACAGGTTTTAATAAAAAAACGTTACTTCAGAAGAAAAACACCAATAACTTAGATCAAATTTCTTCTTTTTAATTATAAAAGTCAAATAACACGCTCAATAGTTAAAAGAACTCAGCTACAAGAACCAGCAATCACAAAAAAGCCTTCTCTCATTTGACCAATTCATCAAATAAAAAAAAGGCTTTTAACTGTTAGCATAAACACTACTCAATTCTAATTATTTCACATAAGTGAAAGATATGTAACCCGATGTGGCATCATCTAAACTATAATAGCTCAAAAACTTAACTTTAGCATACTCCCCATCGGTACATTTTACAAAGAACACATTATCATTAGCTGTATAAGTATGCTTATGACTTTCTACAGTGCAAGACCATACCCCCTCTTCAGTATAATTAGCATCAGCATCTTTCATACCTGATAATTCTACAGAACCAGCTTCAATATTTAATGTAGCCGTACGACCAGCCATAGTAAAAACCTGAATACTATCATCTACCACTACCGATGGATCTATCTCTAATTCCTGATCTAAACTTGTCAGATCAGATTTAAAAACACCACCATTCCCATTACCTGATGTACCACTGTTCGTTTTAAAATCTAAACGTTTAAAAGCAATATCCCAAGCATCAGATTCTTGTGGATTATCAATGGACACCGTATCATTATTCTCGAAAGAGAAATATACCCATTCTTCAGTAGAAGAAGCATCCACTGTTGTGGAAATAACAATTGAGTTTTCGTTGTTATCGTCATCATCACAAGAAGTTAATATGACGGTTGAAAGAAGCACAGAGATTAATAAATTTTTAATTTTCATAATAATTGTTTTTTAGTAATTGTATTAGTTAGTAATTTTTTAATTGTTAATAATTTTCGAAGCTATTCCGTATTGTACTATAAATAAATATGATACCGCACAGCAGTTGCCTTGTGCGTAGGAGCGGCAGGGATTGCAACGGTACGGGATGCAGGCGGCACTCCATTTTTTATGGGAGTGATAGAGCGGAACGAAGTAAGCTACTATTCACGACCAATAAAAATGAGAGTGGTGACGCATAACGTACAAGTGTAAAGCCCGTAAAGCCGCCCAAATCATCATTTATATTGTATTCTTTAGTAAATTTTTAATTGCTAGCATTAAAGTGATACGTTAGTGAAAGAGAGAAAGAGCGTCCTGGACTATATGTGGATTTCTTAGCATAATCAGTATAATCGAATACATTATGAATAGCCCCTGTGAATGACAGCCCCCTATCGTGATGATAATACAAAGACGCATCATACATCTGATAAGCGGGACAGTCGGCATATATCACATGACCATCATCATCCATATCCCACAAAGTAGTAGAACTAAAGGCGGAGCCCATCATACAACAACCGACATCACCAGCACCTAAAGGATGTGTAAAATCGAGACGCATATTACCTGATACCTTATAAGTGCTTTCGAGCTGAATGCCTGTATTCACGTTAATAGGATCCTGCAAAGACAAGCCAGCAGTTAGCTTTATCATACGTAAGAGAGTGGCTTTTAATCGGATATTACTCCCCCATATTCTCACTTTATCCACATTATAATAAGTCACCAGATCAGAGTCGAAAGGACTTGTCTCCAATATCTTATCATTAACAAGGTTATGATACAAAGCCACTGAAGCCATAAATTTGGCATTAAAATACTCAGCAGACACCGTAGTATAATGTGAAGTCTCTGGTTTCAGATCAGGATTGCCTCGCATTGTAAACCACCCCATATGATCGAAATCCATGTACAACTCTTTGAGTGTAGGCGAACGATATCCCATGGCATAACTCGAACGTAAATTAACACGATCAAATTTATACATCAGAGAAAGCCCAGGGACAAACGTAGAAGCAAAAGTACTGTTATACACATAACGTGAGCTAGCCACTAAGGACAACTGCTCATCAAAAGAGTACTCATCCGACGCAAATAACGAAGTGGTCATTTGCTGCTGCGTACTATCTTTTACATTCACAGCATACAAGCGATCATTAAGCAATTCGGCGCCCACTAAAAAAACATGATGTCCTATATCATTGGCATACACTACGCGATTAGTCATCAGCACATTCTGATAATCCTTCACCTCATTACCTGATAAATTAACCTCTTTCATAGTGGTATATCTATCAGCCGCATGTTCTAATTTCAAGTATTGCGTATCATCTAATTTGTAATTAACACACAAACTTTCAGACACATCACTATAAATAGGATGACTCGGCGCTTCATCATCAAACTGTTCGTGATGATAATACCCCACACTCCCCATTATTGCTAGTCTGTCGTTAACATCACAACTTATTTTCTGATTAAGATTAAGATCATCATACGCCTTCTGCGAAATAAAAGAAGCTTTATAATAGCCATCAGTATGTTTATACCGTGCATCAGTGGAAGCTTTCCAAACGCCTTTTTTCAGATTCACCACCGCCCCCATATTGTAGGTGTTAAAACTAGCATACCTAGTACTTAGACTCGCATTTAGCCCATCCTCATCAGCCGATTTAGTTATGATATTCACCACACCACTGATGGCGTTAGAACCATACAATAAAGAGCCCGCCCCTTTTATTATCTCTATCCGCTCTATATTAAGCGTATTGAGACGCGAAAAGTCGATATTACCATCCGTTTCGCCCGCCATACGCTTACCATCAATTAGTATTAATACGTATTTAGAACTCAAGCCATCAATGGTAATAGAAGTCCCCATATTATCATTTTTTAATGACAAACCAGGGATGCTATGTGCAAGCACAT
>CBFIII010000071.1:0-17080 GCA_965662645.1 Bacteroidales bacterium | reverse complement strand
TATTACTTCTAAATTGCAAGCATAAATGGACTTTAAATATATTTTTTGTGGCTAGAATTTAATGTCGAACTCAGGTTTTTAGTAATTCAGGACTTCCCCTTCACTCTTAGCAATAACAACAGCACCACACGAATCGCTCCATACATTAACAGATGTACGCACCATATCAAGAGGCCGATCGACAGCTATGATAAGACCAACAGCCTCCAACGGCAAACCGATAGCCGACAACACAACAGTAATCATGACTAAACCAGCCATAGGGATAGCCGCAGCTCCAATAGAAGCCAACAAAGCAGTAATCACAACAATGACCTGTTGCATAAGCGTTAAATCAAGACCATAAACCTGTGCAATAAACATAGCGGCTACACACTCATAAAGAGCAGTACCATCCATATTAACAGTAGCCCCAAGAGGCAAGGTAAAACTCGTAATACGATTTGAGACACCCGCTTTGTGCTCCATAGCCTCCATCGTTAAAGGAAGAGTGGCGCCCGAACTACTGGTAGAAAAAGCCGTCAATAAAGGAGTAGTCATCACTTTAAGATGAGGAAGAAAAGGACTCTTACCAACATAACGCAACACCAAAGGAATGATGACAAAAGCGTGAATCAAAAGAGCCAATAATACCACTAAGAAATAAACACCAAGACCAGATGCTAAAGCAGGTATATCTTGTTGTCGTGCTATTTCGTAAGCCACCAAAGACATAACACCTAAAGGCGTAAATTTCAAAATAAAATTCACCATCTTAAGCATCACTTCAAAAATGCCATTATTAACATTCAAGACCGCTGATTTATATTTTTCTTCAATCTGAGAAAGGAAAACGGCGAAGAAAACAGCAAAGAAAATAATGCTAAGCATATCAGCCTGAACAAAGGCTTTAAATATATTTGATGGAATAATATTCCTCAGCGTATCACCAAAAGAATTCGCAGCCACAGCCACACTAGACACATCACCTGAAACGGTTAAATTCACCCCTACGCCAGGTTTAACAATATTGACCAACAAAAGACCTACAAGAATAGCCAAAGTAGTAGTAAGAAGATAATAAGCCATCGTCTTAAGCCCTACACGTCCCAATTCATGAGGTTTAATGTTCGAGATACCACTAATAATAGAAGTGAGAACCAAAGGAATAATAATCATTTTGAGGGCTGACAAAAAAACATCACCAATCCACTCTATCTTGATAGCAAATTCAGGTAAGAAAATCCCCAAAAGAACCGCCAAAACAAGCGCAATTAATATTTGCCAATGCAACTTAAAATGTAGCATAGTTTATAAATCTCTATACGCTTCGTCAGCTATTTCTTCAACATTATCTGTTATTTCTTTCCCAACATGTTTAACTTCCTCTTTAACCTCTTCTAACTCTTCTTTTACATTATCCATCTCATCACGCAAACTATCTCTTACCCTACGGTATTCGCCCATCATTTTACCAATAGTCCTAGCAAAATCAGGTATCTTATCAGCACCAAACAACAATAAGGCCACAAAAAAAACAACAATTATTTCTCTCCAAGATATCATAATACGCGCATATTATTTTCAGTTTCTAAAACCACATAAAAAGTCAAATACCTCGGGGCAAACCCACAAGACATTTAATTGAAGAACATTTCATTATTCGCAGCAAGCTACGGAGAATTAACCCCACAATGTAGGATAAAAACACATTACAGACCAGATGATGCTTCAGATGAACGCTCTCTCATCTTTTTACTGTCTTTTTTATTCATTCTCAAATCGACCGCTTCATACAAAACCCACATCTCCTTTTCAAAACGATAAACATTAAAAGCATCACTGGTTCCTGTATAAGCAGAAATACCATCAAAACGTGCATCATTAGATTGTAAGGCATTCGTAACAATATATTTCTCATCGGCATTATACGTCAGCAATAAGGACATCTTAAACGAATATTCTAAAATAATGCGACGCTTATTAGGACCATCAAGAAAGAGCGAGGCACCAAAGACAGGACGTTCCTTACGGTCAAAAGATAAGACCTCAATAATTTTACGATAACTCATCCCATTATTACCATCCCAAGCAAGCAAAGTATATAAGGTTTCCCCTTTTTTTTGCACAGCAACAAGTTCATAATAGACCCCACCGCACCAATCATCAGCATTATACTTTTTATTCTCTTCGAGAGGCAACCCGTTATGATGCAAAGCAGTGATCTTACCTTTATAAACAATAATACCACCATAACTACAGGTAGCATCCTGCAAATTAAAACACCAAGTATAGATATGTAAAAGCTGATCTGGAGAAGACACTGTCTTCAATTGAGAAAAGTCAAGGCTATCAACAAACGACAAATCACTCTCCAAGCTATCACATAATAACTGTTTAAGTTGATCTGAAGCATTTTCTTTTGCTTCATCAGACATCTGATAATCTCCCATAATAAGGAAATATGACTTAATATCATCTTGCGCAGCTAATGGCAAGATAAAAAAAACCATTCCTAATAACAGAATATTTTTACAGTAACATCTCAAATTTTAAACGATAAAAAAAAGTAGTAGGCCTATAAGCCGGATCCTGTACTCTCCGAAGAAAGCGCTTGTCATTTATCTGCGCTTTTAGTCACCTAAAAGCTTTAGCAACCTACCCCTTCTGACGTATAAAGCGAGCCGCCTTATTCCTCCGAAGAAGTGTCAGAATATACATGGTCTTGCAACGTATGAGTCGCACAGCAGCTCGATTACCCGAAACTCTGGTGAGCTCTTACCTCACCTTCTCACCCTTACCTTAATAAATTAAGGCGGTTATTTTCTTCTGCGATACTAAATCCTTGCGAACATCTTCCCGTTAAGAAGCATACTGCTCTATGTTGTCCGGACTTTCCTTCCCGAGAAACCTCGGAACGACAAGCCGGCCTACTACTTTTATAATTATTAACACCCTCGTAAGGCTATACATCTATTGGCGTAAAGCTATTTAGGTACAACTTCACATTAAATACAGATATAAAAATGAATTCATCTTACGACAAAATTAGTTGTTTTTATCAACAATCACACATTCATACCTATCTTCATGAAAAAGAGCCTTTGAAATACATCATATTCCAAAGGCTCTTTTCTATAATTATAATAAATCAAAAATTGATCTATAAAGCTTTAAAATCAGCATTTTCGAAATAAGCTGCAAATTCTAAATCTGTCATCGCAGCATCCTTAAGAGAAGCATCTTTTGCAATAGCCGCTTTAAGGTTAGCAATTACATCTTCAGTTTTAGAAGTACGAGCCGCAACAACCGCTTTAAGATAAGCAGTCATAGCATCAGGACTAGCAACAGCATCTAATTCTTTAGTTGCACCAGCATAATCTTTAGCAAGAACACAAGCCAAAGCAGCATTATTGGTAGCAGCACCTTTTAATTTTTTAGCAGCCACATCATAATTAGCATCATAAATAGCAACGATACCCATATTATAATCTAAAGGTTGACCAGCACCAGCAGCTTTACCAAAAGCTTCTTTAGCTTTAGCAACATCACCGTTATTCAAAGCTACAGCTCCCATATTATTAGCCACCTGAGGTGTTTTAGCTTTAGCAGCCGCCTTATCAACAGCAGTAGCAGCATCAGCAAATTTACCTTGTGCAAATAAAACATAAGCCATATCGTTGTAACCTCTCCAGTCTTCTGGATATACAGCAACCGCTTTTTTGTAGATTTCTAATTGTTTGTCTAAGTCTTCAGTTAAAGTAGCAGCATAAAGAATTTCTTCTACGCTAAGTACTGTAGCATCCTCTGCATATTGAGCATTAATTTCTTCATCAGAACGACCAATGTTATTAACATTAACAGCAATTTGAGAACGGCGTAATTGAGGAAGAATTTCGTCAGCTAACTCTTTATAAGTAGCAGCAATATTTTTAATTTCTGCTTCACGTTTTTCAGGATCGTTATACATAGAAAGAACACGTAATATCAATTCTTTGTCTTGTATGTTAGAAGCCTCAACAGCTTTTTGGAAACCTTCCCAGTCTTCAGGAGTCGTTTTTGAAACCACATTAACATCCGATACTTTAGCTTTTTTCAATTCCTTCTTGATAAATTTATCACCTTTAGTACCACGATTACTTGATAGTTTAGTGTTTAAATCTTCAGCACCATCAGGAGAAGCATAAGAAGAAAGCGATACACCAGTAAATTCTTTACGGTCATTAGCACTTGCTGCTTTTAAATATTCTTTAAGCGCTTTCACATCTTCGGCACGTAATTCAGTGTTACGAATAACAGAAGATTGAATAAGATAGTTAATGTCCGCTTCCTGAGTTTCAGGAGTAATACGTTGATACGCATCTTTTCCTAATACCGCAAAAGCACCATTACCATCCACTAGAGTAGAAGTAGCAATTACACCATCAGCAATTTTCTTACCTGGTATTTGTACCACTTTTTTACCTACAGAAGCCGTAGCTTTCACTTTCACCTCAGACACTTTCATAGACTTATTATAATCTATTGAAAAAGTTCCAGATGCTTTACCACCAGTTTCACGAATCACAGTATTGTTTCCTTCGTATTCAGCACCTTGAACTTTAATTACTGTCAACTCAGTAGCTCCAGTTTCATTAACCAATTCAATCGTTAATTCAACAAAAGCAGATGGATCAATATATCCATCAGGGAAAGTAAACTCAACTTTACCTTCAACTTTACCATTATGCACTTCCAAAGGAGATGGAGTTACCACAGTTTTAACACCTTCAAAATTGGTTGGTGGCTTGCCACAACTTGCCAATAATAAAGCAGTTAGGAGTAATGCTAAAAAATTTCTCATCGTTTTCATAAATATAATTTTAATTCAATATTTGACAAATGTCTATTCTTCACGTTTTTAGTTGCGCAAATATAGAATATTTTTTCCACTAACCACAAAAGAGTTTGAAGTGTTTTAACACAATAAGACATTGATTATATCATAATTCTTAGTCTCAACCGCTTACAAAACAAAAAAAGTCATTCTTTTTTAATACAAATCAACATCTCAATTTTCGAAAGTATAGAGCAAACACTTACATTTGCACCTCAAAATTGATTTAGTAATGCATAAAATCTTAATATTCTTTTTATTATTCACACTTAACATTGGAGCAGAAAGCTACCTTCTGAAGGGCGACATACGTGACGCAGAGACCAATACGCCTTTGCCATTAGCGAGTATTTCCATTAAAGAAACACAAACAGGAGGCTCCTCGGATGACAATGGATACTTCGAGCTCTCTTTAGAAGAAGGAGAATACACCGTTTATATTAGTTATATCGGTTATGAAGAAAAACAGTTTAGCATAACACTAAACAAAGACCAACATAAAAACATTTACCTATCGCCTTTAGTATATACAGCAGAAGAAGTCGTCATAGGAGGCATCCGAACTAATAAAAACGTACAACAAAGCCGCATGAGTGTGGTTAAGATCAGTCCGAAAACCCTAAGGAGTCTCCCTGCATTTATGGGAGAAGTTGACATCCTCAAGACCATACAGTTAATGCCAGGTGTTCAAAGTGGAGGAGAAGGCAGCACGGGTTTTTATGTGCGTGGTGGTGGTCCTGACCAAAACCTGATACTATTAGATAACGCCACTATATATAATGCATCACACCTTTTTGGATTCTTTTCAGTCTTTAATGCTGATGCCATTAATAATGTAGAGCTTTTCAAAGGAGGAATGCCAGCAAAATATGGAGGACGCATCAGTTCTGTGCTTAATATAGAGATGGAAGAAGGCAATAAAGAAAAGATCACAGGAAGTGGCGGTATAGGAACAATCTCCACACGACTCACCCTACAAGGTCCTCTCGTAAAAGACAAAGCCACCTTTTTATTCTCTGGACGACGCACCTATATTGATGCCTTAGTCATGCCTTTTGTCAAAGAAGATTCGCCATTCAAAGGTTCTGGATATTTTTTCTACGACCTAAACGGTAAGATTAGCTATAAAATAAATGAAAACAACAACTTATACCTCAGCACTTACTATGGGCAAGACAAGTTTTCATTTGTACAAAAAGAAGATGGTTTATCTATGGATATGCCGTGGGGCAATGGCATGGCTTCGTTACGCTGGAATCACACCTATAGCAACAAAGCGTTTTCTAATATCACCCTTTCTATGTCCGACTATCAATTCTCGACCAACACCATAATGACCACGGACACAGAGACCAATGAGAAAAGTTCTTTTGCACAATACTCAGGAATACGCGATTTTAATCTTCTGACGGACTTCACCTTTATCCCCACAGAAAAGCACATCATCAAATATGGATCAGCCTATACCCTTCATCGTTTCACACCAAATACTGTAAAATCAGATTTTGAAGGTCTGGGCAACCTCGAAGAAGGTATCAAACAATATGCACACGAAGCGGCAATCTACATTAGTGATGACTGGACTATCACTCCACGCATTACATTATATGGAGGATTACGCGCTTCACTTTTCAATCAATTTGGGCCATTCACCCGTTATGTAAAAGATGAATCACGACTACACAACACCGACACGATAAGCTATGGCAGAGGCGAATCCGTTGCTAGTTATTATTCTTTAGAACCCCGCTTATCATTAAAGATATCCACAGGAAAGGACGCTTCCATAAAAGCTTCTTTTATGCGTAATAAACAATTTATACATCTCGCCTCACTGTCCGCCTCCACCCTGCCCACCGACCTCTGGGTAAGCAGTACTGACAAGGTAAAGCCACAAATAGGACAACAATTCGCCTTAGGTTTTTTCAAAAATTTTGAAGATAACATGTACGAGTCGTCTGTTGAAGTCTATTACAAAAACATGTGGAATATGCTAGAATATGCTGATGGCGCACTACCTGGCGATGAGATTAATGACAATGTTGATAATTATTTTGTTTTTGGAGAAGGCCGCTCTTATGGTCTTGAACTTTTCCTTAGAAAAAATGTAGGTCGTTTTACAGGATGGATAGGCTATACTTATTCCAAAACAGACCGTCAATTTGATGATATTAATGATGGAAAACGTTTTGCAGCGAAATATGACCGCACACACGACATCTCCGTCACAGGCACTTATAGTTTCAATAAGAAATGGGATGCCTCTATGGTATTTGTCTATTCCACAGGCAACACCTCTACATTACCCGTATCGCGTTATACTATGAATGGCAGCATTATAGATGAATTTGGACCACGCAACTGGTACCGTCTTTCGGCTTATCACCGTATGGATTTGAGTGTAAATTATCATTTTGAGCTCAACAAACGTTTAAAATCCTCTCTTAATTTTTCTATTTTCAATATATACAACCGTAAAAATCCGTATTTTATATATTTTGATACCAGTGGAAATGTAGCAGAGAACACCTTTAAAATAGAAGCAAAACAAATTGCGTTATTTCCCATACTCCCCTCTATCACTTGGAATTTTTCATTTTAAATTATGAAACTAAACAAACGCTATATTATTTTCTTTTGTGCTTTAACAAGCCTACTAATGTCCTGCGAAGAAGTCATTGAAATCTCATTGCCTAACCCTGAGCCAAAATTAGTTATTGAAGGAGAAATAAATAGTGGTCTGCCAGCTATCGTCAATCTAAGTTATAATATGGGCTATTTCGATGTCATCGATACGACGACACTAAGCAATATGTTTATCACCGATGACTCTGCTATCGTTGTGGTATCTGACGGTTCAGCCAATGACACATTAATCGTTATGCCCATCACCAAATTTCCCTATATAGCTTATGTAGGCACCACTTTACTAGGCGAAAAAGGAAAAAGCTACACTCTCACCGTAAGCTACAAAGGAAAAAATTACTTTGCCAACACCACGATACCACGAAAGTCACCTGCGTTTAAAAAAATCTGGTTTAAGCCAGATCGCGATAATGACAGCATAGGAGTGATTACTTACAGCTTCGACGATGACAAATCAACCTATAACTATTACTCATCCACCTCTCTAGTCATTGGCAAACAGTGGTGGTATTATCGGCCTGCAATGAGTTATGGTGTATATGACGATAAATTCTTTGATGGTGATTCTATCGTTGTCACTATGCTACGCGGTTATGACGGAAATCAATTTAATGCTCCAGAACTAGACAGTCAAGAAGCAATAGACAGTATTCGTTATTATAAAAGGGGAGACAACATCAGCCTACGTCTTTCCACCATGGATCAGGATTTTTATCTCTGGTGGAATTCACTGATACGCGCTGGCTTTACAGGAAGCAATCCTTACTCTAACCCCTCAACGGTATTAACCAATATAGAAGGCGATCCCGCACTTGGCGTATGGGGCGGTTATGCCAATAGCTATGCTAACATCCATATTACTGATAGCAATACAATTGTCCGCCTCACGCCAGAAGACCTCTTACCTCTCATTGTGCCTGATAGTCTTATTAGAATATTTGAATAGTTAGGACAACAGATTTGCGAAAAACAATAAGGAGTATAGAAAACAAATGTCCTTTTATTTCACTACGAATATAAATTCTTGTGTCGAGACCTCTCTTTGTAAAGACAAATAGATTTCTTCTACAAATTTTCTAATTTTTCATTAATAAGTTAAACAATATCAAAATATTACGCAATATTTCATTCCTAAAAATTGACACAATTTAAGATTGATGAGATTATTTATCTACATGAAACATCACGAAATTTCAATTTATAAACAAGTCCACACTTATAACTCATTTATCATTTAAAGGACTACCATACTGCAAGCAGACGAATTATCAATTCAAAACATTTCATTATTCGCAGCAAGCTACGGAGAATTAAACCCACAATGTGGTATTAAAATGAGTCATGGGTTGTTTTATTACACAAAAAAGTCTTCTTTTGCTCAACCAGATCGCTCATTATGGATTACAGAGATACCGTTTTTATATCAGTTGCCGAAAACCTAAGCTTCTCGAAAGCAGCAGGAGAACTAAACATCAGTCAACCAGCCATTACGCGACACATCAAAGCATTAGAAGAGCGTTACAACACCAACCTCTTTGAACGCAAAGGCAATAAGATATACCTCACCAAAGCAGGAGAAAAAGTGTATAATGCCTTTAAAGAAATAGCGCAACAATACCGTGAATTGGATTTTGAAGTAGGACAAATACACCAGAGCATTTCTGGAACCTTTAGGATAGGCGCAAGCTCAACCATTTCGCAATACCTCATTCCTAAAGTCATCGCCTCTTTTCATAAACGTTACCCTAAGATTCAAATCTTTTTGATGAATGGCAATTCCTTTGAGATGGAAAAGCTCTTGATTGATAATCAAATTGATTTAGCCTTAGTGGAGAACCACACTTCACAGTCCGGCATCAGATATAAAGATTTCCTTGATGATGAATTAATAGTAGTTACAGGAGCCAACAGTGTATATGCTCAGCGCAAACAACTCAGCCAAGAAGACCTATCACAATTTCCTATTGTGCTGCGCGAACAAGGCTCAGGTACCCTTGAAGTCATCAAAGAAGCCTTCTCAAATCATAACATTGATTTTGAAAACCTCAATACTTTAATTCATTTGGGAAGCACCGAATCCATAAAAAACTTCTTATTGGATTTTGATGGCATGGCTATTGTTTCAGAAAAAGCAATATTAACAGAACTTTACCTTAAAACGCTGGTTAAATTAAAAGTCACAGGGTTTACTATACCTCGAAAATTTCGTATTGCTTACAAATTAGGACATAAAAGCAAACAGGTGGAACTTTTTGAGAATTTCCTCTTTAATTATAATCTGTAGTTATAGGTAATGACTTTTTAGCATTTGCTTTAGTTATGACTCAACTGTACTTTTGTATCAAAATAATAGGATATGAAAGAAGTTATAACACTCAGCAGTTTTAAATTTATTAGCAAAAGATTGGGCAACTTTAGTTGGCTCTATCCTCTCGTCATTGGTATTTGTTTTCTACCATTTGTTTCGCCCGTCATCTCACTATGTATGGGCATCACACTTTCCCTTTTAGGTTTTAGACACGAAAACATACACAAATATACCTCACACGTACTGCAATTATCTATTATTTTATTAGGTTTTGGCATGAACCTGAGCGATGTCATCACTGCTTCTAAAACGGGTTTTATTGAAACCATCATTTCAGTAGCATCCGTTATGATTATTGGCATATTATTGGGTAAACTTTTCAAGGTAGAAAAGAATATCGCTCTTCTTATTGCTACAGGAACAGCGATATGCGGCGGCAGTGCTATAGCAGCAATAGCCCCAATATTGGGAAGTAAAAACTATCAAAACTCATTTGCACTTATCGTTGTATTTGTGTTAAACGCAGTAGCCCTGTTGTTGTTTCCTTTCATCGGACATCGTCTGGGATTGAGTCAAGAGACTTTTGGTAATTGGGCGGCCATAGCAATACATGACACGAGCTCTGTAGTAGGTGCTGGCGCAGTATATGGCGAAAAAGCGTTACAAGTAGCCACCACAGTGAAGCTGATTCGTGCATTATGGATTATCCCGCTCTCTATAGTCGTAGCCCTCTTCACAAAATCAGGAGATAAACGCGCATTTACTTTCCCATGGTTCATTCTATTCTTTGTCTTTGCCATTATTTTCACGAATTTATTTCCTGAATACCAGATGAGTTACGCCCATTTTAGCTGGTTAGGTCGTCGTGGACTCGTTATAGCACTGTTTTTGATAGGATCTAATATTACCATCTCTCAGATTAAACAATCAGGCTTCAAGAGTTTTGCGATGGGAATCACCTTATGGGTAATAACAGCTATGACTTCTTTATTTTTACTTATGCGTTAAAATTATGCCTAACATTTGGATCTTTTTAGTCATTATCATTTCGAGCCTTATCAAAGGTATTACAGGCTTTGGGTTTGCACTGGTCTCATTTCCCTTATTATTGATATGGTATGCCCCTAAAGAAATCATTCCCATATTGATGATCTGCAATTTGATTGCTTCACTTTTAATTATTTTGCAAAAGAAAGAACACAAATTACTGAATCATCAATCTTACCTATTGATAGGAACTGGCGGAATCTTTACCATGGTTGGAGTCATCATCCTGAGTTCCACAGATGGCCAACTGCTCGTTCATCTCTCAGGGATCTTTTTCATCTTACTCACCTTATTTTCTTTAAAAAAGAATAAGGTGAAAAAAAAAGGACTACGCACTTACACCTACCCTATAGCTGGTGCATTTATTGGGTTTCTGACGGGTGCCATTTCGGTCAGTGGCCCTCCACTAGCCCTCTTTCTTAACAAAGCCAATGTGAGCAACCAAAAATTTCGTGAGACCTTTGCATGGTTTAGCGTCGTGACAGCAACCATTGCTATCATGGGTTATTTTCAGGCAGGAATGATTCCTCTAAAATCGTTAGAAACAGCTTTAATATTTGTGCCTATTCTTCTGGCTGGCACTATAGTCGGTAAGAGATTAAACACGCTAATGTCTATTAATGGATTTCAAACTATTAATATCGCATTGACCCTTATATCTAGTGTTTTATTACTGTTGAGCCGTTAAAGAATTACGAATTAAAAGAATTACGAATTAGGTAATTACGAATTACGAATTTGGGTTACTCGTTGTTTCTTTGTTATTCTCCTGTAAATAATTACGAATTAGGTAATTACGAATTACGAATTTGGGTTATTTGTTGTTTCTTTGTTATTCACCTGAAAATAATTACGAATTTAATAATTACGAATTACGAATTTTTGTTACTCGTTATTTATTTGTTTGTAAATAAGAACTCACCTCCATTTTAAATCTAAAAAATAGGCTTGAACTAGGACACGTTATATTTCACTCGTAATATGGAATCCATAAGTTGCCCGTTCGCTTTTTATAAAAAAACGGGTCTTTTTGCAAACCTGTAGAAAACATAATGAACGTGTGCCTTGCACTGCGGCAGGGATAGAAGCGGTATGGAAAGTGCCAGAGCACCTATGACGTGGCTAGGTGGAGGCGGCCCGAAGGTAGCCACCGCACTAGCCCTACGGCATAGAGTGCTCTGGTGCTTTATATACAAGCGTATAGCCCGTTCGTCCGCCCAAAAATAGATTATGTAAAGGATAATAGGGTTAAAGATTTAGGAGTTGAAATATAAATTGTATTTTTGTATGCTATTAAATTAGGATTAAAGCTTATAACTCATGCATCACCTTGCTACTCTCTTTTCTTTGACTCTTTTCGTTCTCTTTGCCACAGGTGAGGCGAATGGAGAAGCGGGACATAAGGCCACATCATTAATCCCAAATAAAGACACACTAGCACATCAGGCTGAATACTACAATGAGTTAGGCACACAATACCGCTACGAGAGCCATTATGATGCGGCCATAGATAGTTACAAAAAAGCCTTAAATACGAATAACGAAGAATTACGCATAGAAGTGCTCAATAATCTGGGCGTTTGCTACCGTCGTCAGGATAAATTACGGAGTGCTACCTCGTATCACCTACAAGCCTTAAAAGCCATAGAACACTATGAAGGGAAATACAAAAAGGTATCCTTTCAACATCGCGTTTCATTGAACTCAATTGGCAATATCTACCTGACAATGAAGCAATATGATAAGGCTTTAGAATACTTCAATCAATCTTTAGCTTTAGAGATAGAAGCACAAAACCACCTCGGTTTAGCTATTAATTATAACAATATCGGGAGTTGTTATCAATCACTAGGCGATTACACCAAAGCTGAAAAGGACTATTATCTATCGCTACAGGAAAATAAAATTACACACTCTAACTTAGGCCAGGCAATATGTTACAATAGTCTGGGCGAACTCTATTTGCTTGAAAAACTAAACAAAAAAGCGATGTTCGTTTTAGACTCCGCCCTCTACTATTCTGATCAGCTAAAAGACATCTACCACCGTTCTATTAGTCATATCAACCTGTCTAAGGTTTATACTAAGGATTCAAATTACAACGAAGCATGGCATCACTTAAACATACTAGATTCGCTGGCACAAATAGCCAATAGTCGTTCCATCTATTACAATCTATATAGCAATTTATCAGACTATTATGAGGCACAAAAAGAACCGAACAAAGCTCTCTATTATTACAAAATGGCTGTGAATTATAATGATAGCATTGTAAACGAAACCAACAGTAATTACATCAATGATATCCTGAACGTGTATGACAATGAACAAAAAGAACAAAAGATAACGTTATTGTCAGCTCAAAATCAGATCATATCACAACAAAGGAAATTGGGAATTATCATCATTATTATGCTCATGCTTACTTTCGTCTTCTTTTATTCGCTTAACTATCTGCACAAAAAAAAGCAACTATTAGATTACGAGATTCTACATCAACAACTGTTGCGTTCACAGATGAATCCTCACTTTTTATTTAATGCCTTAGGAAGCATACAGAACTTTATGTTAAAAAATGAGACGCAAAAAGCAGCAGGTTATCTCAACAACTTCGCCTCCCTTACCCGCTCTATTTTGGAACATTCAAAAAAAGATCATATCCTACTCTCGGATGAGATAGATATACTCGAAAATTACATCAAGCTAGAACAGATGCGTCTCCAAAATAGTTTTGAATACACGATAGACTATGATCCATCATTAGAATTAGATTTTATTACCCTACCTCCTATGATGATACAACCCTTTGTGGAAAATGCCATAAAACATGGCTTAAAAAATATAGATTATCGGGGGCAATTACACCTCAGCTTCTCCAGTAGCGACGAATACCTATCCATCATCATCACCGATAATGGAGTAGGAATCAACGCCACACGCCATAATAATACAAAACACCATTCCATGTCTATGGAAATATTTGAGAAAAGACGGAAGATTCTCCTCACCAAAGAGAAAAAAGGCATTCAATTCAAAATAGAAGATGGTCGCGATTTGAACTGGGATCACTCAGGCACTCAGGTTTACATTAATTTCCCTTTAAACTAAACACAAAGATGATAAAGATAGTCATTATCGAAGATGAGATAAACCTAAGAGAGACTAACCGCCTTTTATTAGAAAATAATTTTCCGCATATAAAAATAGTAGGAGAAGCAGGCTCGGTAAATGAATCCATTAGGATCATAAAACAAGAACAGCCCGACATCGTTCTCTTAGACATAGAACTCAAGGACGGCAACAGTTTCCAGATACTACAGGCCTGTTCCCCATTAACGTTTTGCCCCATCTTTATCACGGCCTATAATCATTATGCCATTAAAGCCATAAAATTTAGTGCTATCGATTACCTGCTAAAACCTGTCAATGAATTTGAATTTTGCAATGCGATCAATGAGGCGATCAAACACATTAACCAAGAAGAAATCTCTCTTCAGAATACCGTATTAGAAGAACAATTAGCGCCACAAACTAAAAACAAACGTATTATATTAAAGACGGCCGACGCTATTTATTTAACCCCCATCAAAGACATCATATTCTGCAAAAGTGATAACAGCTATACCACCTTCTACATCCATAATAAGAAAGAAATCATCGTTTCGAAAAGCATTAAAGAGTTCGCTGAAATATTAGAAGAACACCATTTCTTAAGACCTCACCAATCCTATCTGGTCAACACACACTACATCGACAGAATAGACAAATCGTTTGGCGGAAGCATAGTGCTAAATAATGGCGCAGAAATCCCCATATCCAAACGCATGAAAGCTTCTATCTTGGATGCCATTGATGAATTATAGGCAAAAAACTCCCGCTTTCAAAAGTTCCTCTACCGCTTTCACATTGCCTCTTATAATGACGGTATTATTCCATTACTTTGTATAGAAATGTAAAACAAATAATGATGGAAATGGAATAAAAACACAATGTAGAAAACTTTCTGTTTCTCTATTTAATTATTTCAAAGGTCGTTACCTTATCCGCATCACCACAAAAAACTCATACATTCACAAAAAAGGTACAGCGTAAAACAACATCTAGTCTGACCCATTAGATAGCCCTACTTAAAAACAGTTTTTAAGTAGGGCTTTTTTTCTTTTCTAGTGTGTTTTTTATCAGTTACGAAAAGCATCTCTCACCTATCTCTTTTGAGATGAGAGTCAATAACCTCGGGGTATTTAGATAAAGAAAACTTTATTATTCATAGCAAACGACAGAAAATCAACCCCACAATGTGGGATTAAAAAGCTTGGTTTAAATCATTTTTCAAATCTTCAATATCCTCAAGTCCTACGGACAAACGAATAAGGTCGGGACTTACACCAGCAAAGAGTTGTTCCTCATCGGTCAGCTGTTGGTGCGTAGTGCTTGCGGGATGAATGATGAGCGATTTGGTATCGCCTATGTTAGCCAAGAGAGAAAATAACTGAGTGGCATCCGTCAATTTCTGTGCGGCCTCGTAACCTCCTTTCAATCCAAATGTCACCACGCCACTCTGACCTTTGGGAAGGTATTTCTCACTCAAGACATGGTATTTACTACTGGCCAAACCAGGATAATTGACCCACGCCACATCCTCCTGATTCTCTAACCATTGCGCTAGCTCTAAGGCATTTTTGGAGTGTTGCTTAATTCTCACTTCAAGCGTCTCTAGTCCCTGAATAATTTGAAAAGCATTGTAGGGACTTAAAGCGGCACCAAAGTCACGCAATCCTTCAAGTCTTAGTTTAATGATAAAAGCTATTTCTCCGAATGCTTCGGAATACTTGAGACCGTGATACCCTTTAGAAGGCTCCGTGAATTCTGGAAAATTCCCATTGGTCCAATCAAAAGTACCCGCATCAATAACCACACCGCCAAGAGAAGTACCCTGCCCGCCAATAAACTTCGTTAAAGAATGAATGACAATATTAGCACCATATTTTATCGGGTTGAGTAAGGATGGAGTAGCAACCGTATTGTCCACAATAAGAGGAATATCATTGGCTTTCGCTATCGCAGCAATAGCTTCTATGTCCAAGACGTCTAATTTAGGATTTCCTAACGACTCAATATAAATAGCCTTGGTATTTTCCTTTATCGCCGCTTGAAAATTGTTAACATCATCCGCATTCACGAAAGTGGTAGCTATGCCCAGACGAGGAAGCGTAACATTGAGCAACGTGAATGTGCCTCCATAAAGACTACTTGAGGAAACCACATGATCACCCGCCTTAAAGAGCGTTAAGAAAGTAGAAGAAATGGCGGCGGTACCTGATGCAAAAACCGCAGCGCCAACACCGCCTTCGATAGCAGCCAAACGTTTTTCTAAAATGTCGTTTGTGGGATTATTAAGACGGGTATAGATAAAACCAAATTCTTTCAAACCAAAAAGGTTAGCTGCATGTTCCGTATTATTAAAAACGTAAGCAGCCGTTTGATAAATAGGCACAGCTTGTGATCCTCCATTTAATGAGGCATCGTATCCTGCGTGTAAAGCGTTGGTATTTTGTTTTAAGTTAGTCATAGTAGTAGGTGTTATATTTATGATTTTAAATTCGTTAAGAAAAAAGCCCCTTAAAAAACGTATTACCAAAGAGACTTTAAAACACTAGATTTTATAGTTTTGTTTCGTTTGGGTAATACCATCGCATAGCGTGCATCCACATATACATAATCATTCGGTATAGATAAGTTAATAGCTCCATTTTGTTTTTCATCTGCCTTTATGGTAAAAAAAAAGCCTCTGCAATTGCAAAGGCTTTATATAAGAATATGGCTTATCTTATTTTATATAATTGTGCCCTTTGCGTAATTTTCATCACCCATCATATAGCACATCATATATTTGTTTCTCAATTTCATCACACAAAATTAATTATCATTTTTTTAAACGCTGTCCTTTTATTTTCTTATTTCAGAATATAAGTCTAGGACTTTGTTTCAACGCTGCAAATATAACGCAATAGATTTCTTCTTTCCAAATACTATTAACTAATATCCTTATTTATTAGGAGCTGAAAAAAGGATTAATATTCATTAAAACTAGCTCATATTAAATAAAGACGTTTTCAACTTACAGAAATGAAAGTCGTTAATTTTTTGTTTGAAATAGAAATGTGGGGAATGAACTAATTGCTAAAGTCATTGGTTTGTGTTTTTAATAAAATTCTATAAACACC
>CBFIII010000070.1:0-17664 GCA_965662645.1 Bacteroidales bacterium | reverse complement strand
TTAGAATTATTGATTTTTAATATATAATATTATGACAACAGTTAATTATGAACACCGCTATGCGTGTCACCCTGATCATGTTAGAGACTTTGATACAGAGGAATTGCGTAATGAGTTTTTAGTAGAAAAACCATTTGTTAAAGATGAAATTAATTTGACCTATTCTATGTACGAGCGTTACATCCTTGGTGGTGTATTGCCTGTGGATGAAGTGTTGACACTTGAAACTATTGACATCATAAAATCAGAGTATTTCTTAGAACGTCGTGAACTAGGTATTGTAAATATAGCTAATGAAGGCGTTGTTTATGTTGATGGTGAGTCTTTTGTTTTGCAGAATAAAGAAGCATTATATGTGGGACGAGGTGTTAAAGAAGTAAAATTTGAAAGTAAAGACAAAAAGAATCCTGCTAAATTTTATATCAGTTCTACACCTGCTCATACTTCTTATCCTACTACTTTGGTGAACAAAGCAAAGGCTAATATCCTTAATTTAGGATCTAAAGAGACTTGTAATGAACGTACTATTTATCAACTTATAGTTCCTGGGATCGTTGATAGTTGTCAATTAGTAATGGGATTTACAGAATTACATGTAGGTAGTGTATGGAATACTATGCCAAGTCATACTCATGACCGTCGTATGGAAGCTTATTTCTATTTTGAAGTGCCTAAAGGACAATCAGTATGTCACTTGATGGGTGAACCTCAAGAAACACGTCACCTTTTTGTTCAGAATGAACAAGCTGTGATCTCTCCTGAGTGGGGAATCCATTCTGGAGCAGGAACTTCTAACTATACTTTTATTTGGGGTATGGGAGGTGAAAACCAAGATTATACAGATATGGATGTCGTAGAAGCGGATGAATTACGCTAAAACGTACAGAATCTATTTCTGATTCATTTCTATAAAGAGTGAGTGACAATTTATTGTTACTCACTTTTTTTTGTCGAATTTGACTATATTTATTCTCAAATAAAATTCAAACTGTGACTGAATTTAAAATCGAATTCAGGTTAATATAAAATGAATAATGCTTTGAGGCTTTCTTAGGGAGAACTATGCGTTTGAAGGTCGCTAGTTGGTTTTACTGTTTATTATGGCAAAAAATACAAAAAATTCTAGAAAAGAAGTGAAAAAGAGTGGCGGTTCATCAGGACAGAATAGAAAAAATGGAGATGCCTATCTTGATAAATACCGCAAAAAAGAAGGTGTAAAAGAAACTGATTCTGGTTTGTTATATGAGGTTGTTAGTGAGGGTAGTGGCGATTGTCCTTTTGCTAATTCAAATGTTGTGGTGCATCAAAGAGCAATGTTGGTAGGTGGTAAAATGCTGGATGATACTTATAAAGAAAATAAACCGATGGAATTTTGTCTCTCGGATGTGATAGATGGTTATGCCGAAGGTTTGCAGATGATGCGTGCGGGGAGTCGTTACAAATTCGTTATACCTCCCGATCTTGCTTGGGGTAAAAAAGGTTCAGGAGGTAGTATTGGACCAAATGCTGTTATTGTTTTTGACGTTCATCTGATTGAGTTTTGGTAACTCATCTTTTTCAATATTTGTTGGTAATGTGTAATAAGTATAAAAACTACAATCTAGGATTTAAGGTGTAATTTTGTCTTATAACTGATGTTAAAATGCGTTTTGTGAAACTTCTGATAATTCTTTTTTTCTGTGTGTAGCTCTTTATCGAGTTCTGATCCTAATTTTTCTAATTCTTTTGTTGATTATTTCTCTGAGTCTATTAAATATCAGGGATGTATAGCTCAGACTCCTAATGATGGAGCTATGCTTTATTGGTCTGCTTAAGTTGAACAAGTAGTTCGTGATATTGCGCCTTTAAATTTAAAGTGTTTTTTTTATAAAAAGAGATATAGAACCTATAATATCAGTTCTTTGCGAAAATAGAGACCTACATAAAGTCATTATTATTTGCTTCACACTATTTTATATTGCTTAGTGTGTTCTTTATTATGCTAATAAGAAGACGTAAACCATCAATCTCTATGAGGTAATGGGGGCAAGGTGTACCTTTAGAGTTAAATACCCTATTGAAGAGGAAAAAAAGGCCATCTGTTGCAAGACGGCCTTTTTAATATGTTTGAATTGAGTAATTAATACTCATCTTCATTAAAAAAGAAGTCTTCTTTGCTAGGATAATCGGGCCAGATGTCTTCGATACTTTCATATACCTCACCATCTTCTTCAATCTCTTGTAAGTTTTCTACCACTTCCATAGGAGCGCCTGAGCGCATCGCAAAATCAATCAACTCTTCTTTAGCAGCAGGCCATGGGGCATCTTCTAATTTTGAGGCTAATTCAAGTGTCCAATACATAATTATTCTTGAGTTTTAAGATTAAAGATTCATTCTATACTATAATTCCGCAAAAGTAATTTTATTTATGAAATAAACAAGTTTTTTATACTATTAGTTGTAATAAATTTAATATTTTTCTGTTTGTAACAAATTGATTGATTATGAGAAAGTATAGTAATATACTTTTTTTTATATATCTTCGCAAAATAGCGAAAATATTAATTCTTAGATATGCCATACAGAAGACTTCCTAATACTGATAAATCACGTTTAAAAGCGATGCATTTGGCGCTTCTTAAAGGAGAAGTCTTGGATATGTTTGATTTAGCATTTTCACAAAAACTACTTAATGAGTTGATTTCTTTTGTCCCTCGTTTCGAGCGTTCTATCTTTGAATATCAAGATGGTTTAAAACGTCAGGTCAATGCTAATAAAGGTTATCAAGAAAAATTAAAGAAAGCGCGCCTATATGTTTCGCATTATTTACAAGCTGTAAATATGGCGGTGATGCGTGGTGAATTAAGACCCGAAGATCAAAGCTTTTTAGGATTGGATCAAGGGGTAAAAGCTGTGCCAGCACTTAACACCGAACAGTCTGTGATAGATTGGGGTATGAAAGTGATGGAGGGGGATAGGAGACGTATGGCTGAAGGTGGAAAATCTATTTATACACCTTCGATGGCTAATGTGCGTGTGTATTTTGAGCGTTTTAAAGATGCGCATGGCAATCAACAGTTTTTGAAAAACAATACGACACGTCTCTTAGATAATGTTTCTGTTCTACGCAAAGAAAGCGATGAGATTATTTTGAATATCTGGAACGAAGTAGAACTTAAGTTTTCAGGTATTATTGATTTGGAAAAAAGAATGGATGCTTGTCGTGAATATGGTTTGATATACTACTACCGCAGAGGTGAAGAACGTCCTGTCAAATAAGATCATTGATTTTATTATCTTTTAGGATTATAATTTTTCGAGGCTTATCCCGATTTTTTTTAGTAAACGGAAAGTGTGATTTTTTATTTTTTACGATGTGTTCTGCATAGCATTATAAACTAAACTACATTTTTGCACTTATGTTTTTTTTGAAATCGCCTATTATTTCTTCTAAATTGCAAGTTTAAATGGACTTTTAATATATCTTTTTGTGGCTAGAATTTAATGTCGAACTCAGGTTATTAAGATATTGTCTATTAAATACAAACCGTTTTACACAAAAAAAGTACTGTATCAAATATGACACAGTACTTTTCATTAAAAACCTTTATTTTTCTTTAAAAGAACTTCTTGCTCAATAGCGTAAGTGCTTCTTTCTTGTTTTTTTTGTCTATCAATACTGAGATATTGTAGTTGCTACCACCATAAGAGATCATACGGACGGGTAAATTCTTTAATGCATCTGTTACTTTATTGACAAAGCGTAAATCTTTAGGTACAAAATCGCCTGCAATACATACAATGACTTGATCGGTATCTATATGCACGGTTCCTAATTGTTCTAACGCTGGAATGATTTCATCTAAAGCAGAGTCGTTATCTATGGTTAATGATACACCAACTTCTGAAGTGGTAATCATATCAATAGGGGTGTGGTTTTCTTCAAATATCTCAAAAAGCTTACGGAGAAAACCTGAAGCTAACAACATACGTCCTGATTTTATTTTGATAGCGGTGATGTTGTCTTTGGCAGCAATAGCAGCCACACGTCCTTTGGTTATCTTTTTTGATATCGTCGTTCCTGCCGCACTTGGTTCCATTGTATTTAATAATCGTACAGGGATCTGAGCTTCTTTTGCAGGTAATACACACAATGGATGTAGTATCTTAGCTCCAAAATAAGCCAGCTCGGCCGCTTCGTCATAAGAGAGTTGTGCAATGGGCTTAGTGCCCTCTACAAAACGGGGATCGTTGTTGTGCATCCCATCAATGTCGGTCCATATTTGTATTTCTTCGGCTTGTAATGCAGCACCTAAAATAGTTGCGGTATAATCACTACCGCCACGTTGTAGGTTGTCTATCTCAGAATTCTTATTTTTACATATAAACCCTTGAGTGATGAAGATTTCTGTTTCAGGGTATTCTGCTACTAGTTTTTTAGCGTGTTCTGAAATATAGACCATGTCAGGATCTGCATTTTTGTTGGTTCGCATAAAATCTAAGGCTGGAAGCCATGTGTTTTTTACGCCAATCTCGCTGAGGTGATAGCACATCATATTGGTTGATAGTAATTCGCCTTGAGCTAATACATCATTTTCTTGGGGATGTTCAAAGTCATGACCTACAAAAGAAGATAAATGGGCAAACGTCTTTTTTATTAGAGTTTGACCTTCCTTTTTCCCTTCTTTTGTTTGGAGTAGTTCTTCTACTACATCAAAGTATTTCTGTTTCAGGGTATCAATTCTTTCTGTGGCAGCAGTGTCCTTTTTCTGTTTTATCAATGCTGAAATTTCAACCAAGCTGTTGGTTGTTCCTGACATTGCTGATAATACAACGAGTTTTCTATTGCCATCAACAATTAGTTTCGCAACATTTTTGATGCGTTCAGCTGAACCTACTGATGTTCCTCCAAATTTTAATACCTTCATTTGTATTGTTGTTAAATAATGTGTTTTTAATTATGGTTTGCAAAAGTACGATTTGCACTAATGTTTACAAAGTAAAAATATAGTGAATGCTTTATTTTTGTTCATTTTGTTATTTTTTCTTTATATTTCATTGAAAAGTTGACTTTTTGTGTGTTATCTGGATTGTTTTATGTGTAAATGTTATTTTCTGAACCAGGAAATCATACTTTTTGAATGAGATTAGATACTTTATTTGTAATGGCTAGGCTTTATTATTGTCTGTTTGCTGGTGGGGTGGTGTTTTTATTTAAGTTTAATTGATGACTAAAAAATACATTGTACTGTTTTTTTATTTATACTTTTGAGACATTTAACGCATCGTATCGTTACTATCAATTATTGCGTATATGTTTGATGTTGAAAGTGCTAATGTTTCAGAAGAAATGATGAAATAATATTATGAAACGGAGTAGTCTATCCGTTATTTAGAGCGTAGATTTAGACGATAATTTATTAGTGAGAAGGGGGACTTTGTTTCTTCCTTTTTTTTATCTTTGGACTTCTAATGTGAGGTGTTTTAATACCATTTAGAATGGTATATAACTGCCTCTTTAATAATTAATTAAACTATATTTTTAATGACGAAAAATACAACTTCTCTTTTTTTGGCTCCATTACAGGGCTTTACTGATGCTATCTTTCGTCAGGCGTGGCAGCAAAATTTTGTGGGTCTTGATAGGTATTATGCACCATATATAGCTTTGCAAAATGATGGAACGGTGCGTAATTCTCAATTTAGGGATCTTTTACCAGAGAGAAATGATATTTTACCTGTTCCTCAAATCTTACCTGCTAATGCACAGGAAGCTTTAGAGTTAACGCAAAAGATAGAGGCTTTAGGTGTATATAAAGAAATCAATATCAACGTGGGATGTCCTTATCCTATGGTGACCAATAGAGGAAGAGGAAGTGGTTTGTTGCCATATCCTGAGCGACTTGATGATATTCTGTCGGTTCTTTTTAAGGCGTATGGATCGTCATTTTCTTTTTCGCTTAAGATGCGTTGTGGTCTTGAGTCATTTGAAGAAATAGAGTCGCTGATGCCCGTGATTAATAAATATCCTATCCGTGATTTAATTCTTCACCCTCGTATTGCCAAACAACTTTATAAAGGCGAAGCAGATCATGCTCTTTTTGAAAAAGCAATGACCCTTACTGATTTACCACTTTATTATAATGGAGATATTTTCTCTTTATCCGATTATCAGCTTTTGATGGATGAGTTTCCTCAATTGAGTGGGGTGATGTTGGGACGTGGTGTGTTGCAGAATCCTTTATTGCCTTTAGAGATTAAAAGAGGAGAAGTTTTTATGCTAAAGGAACGTTTGGAACTATTAAAACCTTTTGTTGATGAAATATTTGATCTTAATAGTCAGCATCTTTCGGGCGAGAGTCATTTGCTCTCTAAGATGAAAAGTTATGTGCCGTATTTTGCTTCCTTCAATTCTGAAAATCGTCCGGCTTATAAGAAAATGAAAAAGGCTAAAAGTTTGAGAAGTTATCGTGAAGGAATGAATGATCTTTTAAAGCTAAAATAGCTTGTTTTTGCACATTATTTAAGTGGTAATAGCTGAAAATTTTTATTTATTTTCGCTAAGGTTTTTCAGTAGGTTTAGTTGTTTCTTCACTGTGGAAATGTTTATTTTTACACATGTTGATCGTTTGCGTACTGTTAATAGTTACCTTTTTATTATATGAAGGTGGTGAAATGAGTGATTTGTATTAATGTGATGATTATGAGGGTTCTGTTTTTCTGTTTTTAGCGATTCGTCCTTATTTCCTTGTCTATATTTGGCAAAATGGACCATTGTAATCAGGTAGGTCCACTGTTTTATTCCCTTTTGTTATTTATGTCTGTGGTTTGATGATGGCTTTCAATTTCATTAAAATAATTTTTTGATTGAGGTCTATCTTTTTGTCTTATAGGCTTTTTGTGTCCTGATTTTAAAAATAATGGAAAAGCCTTGATATTACCTTATTAATGCTTTTTAATTCGTTCTAAATATATTACTTTTGTGGCTGAAATGTAATACATATCACCACAGAAGACCCCCAATGAATAAGACTAACCAAATGAAGGTTTTTGCAGGAAGCCAAAGTCGTCCTCTAGGCGCGAAAGTTTGTGAAAAGTTAGGTGTAGAATTAGGAAATATGAACATTCAGAAATTTGCTGATGGCGAATTTAGCATTTCTTTCGAGGAATCGATTAGAGGTGTTGATGTGTTCTTAGTTCAATCTACTATGCCATCATCTGATAACTTAATGGAGTTATTACTTATGATAGATGCTGCTAAACGCGCATCTGCACGTTCAATTAATGCTGTAGTGCCTTACTTTGGTTGGGCACGTCAAGATCGTAAAGATAAACCGCGTGTAGCTATAGGTGCTAAGTTAATAGCGGATATGCTTCGCGTAGCGGGTGTGACACGATTGGTAACCATGGATTTGCATGCCGACCAGATACAAGGCTTTTTTGATGTTCCTGTTGATCATTTATATGCTTCTACTGTTTTTGTAGAGTATTTGAAGACTCTGAAATTGAAAAATTTAATTATTGCTTCACCAGATGTTGGTGGTGTGAAACGTGCTAACTCTTATGCTAAGTATTTTGAAGTGCCTTTAGTTATTTGTCACAAATTTCGTGAGCGAGCTAATGAAGTGGCAGAGATGCGCATCATTGGTGATGTGAAGGGTAAAGATGTGATTTTAGTTGATGACATGGTGGATACGGCTGGTACTATAACTAAAGCAGCTAATATGATGATGAGTAATGGTGCTCATTCAGTACGTGCTATTGTTTCTCATGCTATTCTTTCTCATCCTGCTTCTGAACGTATTGAGAAATCTGCTTTAGATGAAATTATCTTTACGGATTCTATTCCTCTAAAACAACATAACCCTAAATTTAAGGTTTTAACAGTGGCTAATCTTTTTGCAGTCGCTGTTAATAATGTGGTTACAAATGAATCGATTAGCTCGATGTTTGTGATGAAATAAAATATATTTAGTTTATTTACAGAGACGTTGGAAACAGTGTCTCTGTATTTTTTATACCACCATCTCATGATTTTCTCTGATCTTATTAAAGTACGACAGTCAGTGCGCAGTTTTAAGGCAGAAGTGCCTTCTCGTGAGCTTTTAGAAAAATTGGTGGATGCTGCTCGACTAGCGCCTTCGGCTGTTAACTTTCAGCCGTGGCAATTTCTGGTAGTCACCGATATTGCTATGCTGACTAAAGTGAAGGATTGTTATCATCGTGATTGGATAAATGAAGCACCAGTGTGTATTGTAGTGTTAGGTAATCATCAGGAATCTTGGCATCGTCAGGCTGATAACAAAGATTTTTGTGATACCGACGTGGCTATTGCTATAGATCATCTTACTTTGCAGGCTGCCGAATTAGGATTAGGTACTTGCTGGGTGTGTAATTTTGAAGTGGAAAAGGTGAAAGAGTTGTTTCAATTGCCCACATATCTGGAACCTATAGCTTTATTGCCTTTGGGTTATCCTTCAGAAGATAAAGATTTAAGCATCAAAGAGAAAAAAAGAAAAACAAGAGGCGAAATTGTGAAATGGATTTAATCCCACATTGTGGATTTAATTCCCAGCAGATTGCTGTAAAAAAGTGTTTTGAATTGTTACTTCGTCTGCTTGCAGCGGGGGCGTTCGTTTCTAAAAAAAACTTTATTGTTAGGTTTTTAGTAAATATCTTAAGTTAAATGTTTGACTTTAAGTGCTTTTAATGCGATATTAAATATCTCATATTACTTAGTATTCTACTTTTTATGAAAAATTTTGCTGATCATATATTAGATATTGTTGAAAATTCGATTCGCGCTCATGCTACAAAAGTAGAAATATTACTTTCTGTAAATTCAGCTCTTAATTTTATTAAATTGAGCTTTATTGATGATGGTGATGGGATGAGTGATGATTTAATAGAGCGTATCAAAGATCCGTTTTTCTCCACCCGAAAAGAACGGCGTATTGGTATGGGAATACCTTTGCTTATTCAGAATAGTGAGATGTCTGGTGGTGAGGTAATCGTTCAATCTGAGATTGGAGAAGGCACGATCGTGGTGGCTACTTTTGAGAAAAACAACCTCGACCGTCCTCCTATTGGTGATGTAGCTGATGCCATTTATTTTTTAGCATCATCTCATGTCAATGTGCGTTTTATTTTTACCTTTACTCTAGATGGTCATACTTTTTTGTGGGATACCGACGAGGTGAAAGAGGCCTTAGATGGTTTGACTTTAAATGAGCCAGAACTAAAAAACGCCTTAATGGAAATGCTTAATAGTAATATAAGTACCGACTTTTAAACCTGTCTTTAACTGGTTTTTATTTGTGCTGAATTTTACGTCGTGTATTTTATTTCCTGCCATCTGTTGCTAATAATCATAAGTTTTCTCACTTATTATCCGATAGCTTTTAATCGGCTACTCCTTTATTTTTAACCTGTTTTTTGACTGTTATTTTTTAAGAGAGAAACTCTGTTTGCCTTACTCTTCTTCTAAATCTTCACTATAGTTTATTTGGTGTAATGCTCTTAGTGCATTGACTAACTGTTGTCCCCAATAAGTCTCAAACTCATTCTGACATTGCGCCATCGCATCATTCATTACATCTTCAGCTGCTAGTTCAAAATTGTTAAGTGTATTTTTTAATGCTTGGTATATATCGGTCAAATTTTCAGAGACATAGGCAATGATTGGTGTGTCGCTAAATTGTATTTCTTCGTGAAAGACTTCTAAATAATCATTTTTGGCTTCTAACTTTTCTGCCAGTTTATTTGCGATGTAATTATAGTCGTATTCTGTGACAAATTGTTCCAGTTCTTCTTCTAATCTTGTTCTGAAACGCGGCAATAAACTTGTTTTTAAATAAAGTAAAGGCAATAGTTTGGTGGCTTTATCCACAAAGTCGGGTGTGCTGAAGTTTCCCTCTAGTTCTAAAAATCCACAATATTCGTTGGCTACTGTGATAAATTCAATTGTTGCTTTGCTATATATTTCTTGTTGTTTGTCCATTATATCATATTTTATGCAAAAATACTTAACTTTAACCATTCATGGAGGTGTTTCTTTATGCAATGTTTAGTAATTTTGTAAAATACTTAAATTAAGGTTTTATGTGCAGACGGTTATTTTTTTCCATCTCTATTTTGCTGTTTTTATCTGCCTGTCGGTTTTCTGCAGGGGTAGAAGACAGCCGTAGTGGGGAACACCTGAATGGGAAAGTGAAAGAGGTGTATGAGAAATCATATCAAGCCTTAGAGGATAATGGGGTAATTGTTAAAGGGAAATCGGCTCGTAAATCAGGTATTAATCTTAATTATGTCCAAAGATTTGATGAAGATGGACGTCTTATTGAATATGCTGAATATACTGAAGGTGATGGTAACCTTATATACAAGAGCAAATTAGAATATAATGAAGCAGGGTCTAAGATAAGACAGTCTGCTCAGAGTTCTAATGTTGCTAACGATACGCAACGCCGTTTTACCTATAATGCGAAGAATAAATTGATAGAAACGGATGTTTATGATGCTAATGATGCTCTCTTAGAGCGTTTTACTTACACCTATAATGCTAAAGATCAGAAGATAGTGGAGTGTGGCTTTCGTGCCGACGGAAGTCTTAAATGGCAATATTCTTACCTTTATAATGCCCACGGACAAGTTATAGAAGAGGTGCGTGATGAAGAAGATGGGCGTTTTAATTTTACTATTATATATGTGTATGATCGTAAAGGTCGATTGGTGGAAGAAATTTCAAAAGATGCCCAACATTCTTTTGATAAACGTCTTGTTTATTCTTATGATAATAAGGGACGTAAAGTATTGGATGTGCAATATAATGGAAGTGGAGAATTAAGTTCTCAACGCGCTTATACTTATAATGCTAAAGGAGATCGTTTAAGTGTTAGTGAATCATTTTCTGGCATTTTGCAACCACAAGTAACCCGTTTTGAATATGAATATGACCGCAAGGATAATTGGGTGAAACGGGTAGAGTATATCAATGAACGTCCTGCTTTCTGGCTTAGTCGTGAAATAATCTATTATTAAATCACACAAGCTTCTTTCTATCTTAAAGGAATTTAATTTAAGTCGTCTTATTCGTTGATGGGTTTTTACTGAACGTTATTTATTCCACTGGTTCGTTAAACTATTTCAAAAAACAAGTGGCTTTTGTTCCTATAATAATGGTTTTTTTGTGCTAATTGCAGTTATAAAAAGCGTTAGTCCCTAACTATTGTATATTATTTCTTGATGCCCATCAAGCTTTTTTCTCAGAGTTCATAGAGAAGAAAAAGTATATCCGTAATTTATCATTAGGTAATAAAAATAAACTAGGTATATTAGCTACCTTTCTAATCAATCCTGAAATCATTATTTTGGATGAGCCCTTTGCTAATTTAGACCCAAGTTCGCAATCGTGGTTGAAAAAGAAATTAAAAGTTCTTAATGATAAGGGTGTGACCATCGTGATTTCGAGTCATGACCTTAACCATATTACTGATGTTTGCAAGCGCACCCTGCTGATAGAGAATGGAAAGATCATAGAGGATGTGCAGATAACGGAAGATACATTAAATGAATTAGAGCATTATTTTGATGTTTAAAGTCCACTCTTTGTAAATAGAAATACCTCGTTTTATAGCTCTAGCAGTCCTTTTTTATTCTACTTGATAGTTCGTGATGTGTAGGTTTTCCCTTGGCTGGTCTTCACTTGTGCTGTTGTTGGCCTGTTGATTTGCTAAGGTGTGAAATCGTTTGTTAATTATCAAAAGTCTATTCCCGATAGGCTGTATTGTTGGTAGCTGTCTTTTGTATCAACGTGTTATATTATTTTTTTCTTTTATATTGTTTAATAGTCTTGAAGGTTTTCTGTACTTTTGTGACCGTTCTTTTTCTTTGTTGTGCATTGAGATCCTGTGGTTTACTTAAGCGAGAGCAAATACACTACTTTATTTAGGGTTTAGCTATTCTGTTTTTAGGTTTGTTTTAGCCTATTCAGTTTCTCTATGTTCAAGTTTGATGTAGAATATGAAGGATTATAGATATTCTTAATTTTTATCATCCTTTAGGTCAGTTGTCTAATCTGTGGATTTTTCAGTTGCTACTTTTTTTGCCTTTTCTTGTCATTGCTTTTATTCATTCATGGAATAATTTATTTAAATGGATAAATGTTGTTAGTACTACAGTTATTATTCTAGTCCTTATCGTATCGTTTTCAAGAGGATCTTATCATGCTCTTATATCTTTTGTTCTTGTATTTCTTTTCTTTTATGGCTTGGAAGATAAAGCTGTTGAATCTGCAAGTGTTTTATATACAGCAATATAAGTAGCGGTGATGGATGTGCGCAAGGATACTAACGAATTAGGAGTGACGGTGGATATTGTGATTTACGAAAATGACGTGGACAACAAAATGAATTACATTATTAACATTTAAGATGACATTATTGCCTAATATTTTTAACAATTAATATATAAACTAATGAAAATCAAAACAACAATTACCGTGATCATAATGGCACTATGTGCTTTTTCTGTATCAGCACAAGAGGATGAGTATTCAAATGATATTTTGAAAATGCTATCTATTAATGGATCAAGTGGTACTTATGATGTCGTTTACAAACAGATAATTTCTGGTATGAAAATGCAAAAGCCAGGGGTGCCACAAACCACTTGGGATAAAATTAAAACAGAGGTGTTTGATAAACAAATTGAAGAACTCAATATTAAAATGGTACCAGTGTATAAAAAACACTTGACACATGCCGAAGTGAAAGAGATCATTGCCTTTTACGAAAGCACTGTTGGTGCGAAGTTAGCCGAGCAAACGCCAAAAATAACTCAAGAGGCAACTCAAATGAGTCAGCAATGGGCGATGGGACTTATGGGTAAGATGAATGAATACCTAACTAACGAAGGCTATTAAAGAAGTGCTTTAATCCCACATTGTGGGTTTTATTTGCCGTAGCTTGCTGCGAAAAATAAAATGTTCTTCAACTAAATGCCTTATCGCTTGCCCCGAGCTTGTTGACTTAATAAGAGCATCCAACTATTACGCCCTTTGCAGTTTTTTGCTGCAAAGGGCATGTTATTTCAATAATCCCAATCTATGAAGTCGTTCGTATTACTTTTTATTAGTGTGTTAATGTCTGTAAATGGTGTTTTTGCAACGCCATTGCAAGAAGATAGTGCTGTGATCAAAGGACAATTGTCCAATGGTTTGAGTTACTATATTCGTTCTAATGTTTATCCAAAAGAACGCGCAAGTTTCTATTTTATACAAAAAACAGGAGCCGCTCTGGAAGAGGATAATGAGAATGGTTTAGCCCATTTTTTGGAACATATGGCATTTAATGGCACGGCACATTTTGAGGGCAATGCGCTAATTTCTACCCTTGAAACGTATGGTGTAAAATTTGGCGAAAACCTCAATGCTTTTACCAGTTATGATGAAACGGTATATAAAATTAGTAATGCTCCTACCGATCAAGACGGGGTTTTTGATACTTGTTTACTTATTTTAAAAGATTGGTCTTCTGCTATTTTATTAGATAAAAAAGAAATAGAGAAAGAGCGCGGAGTAATAATGGAAGAGTGGCGTGTGCGACAGAATGCACCTACTCGAATTCGAGACCAGTTTTTTCCGATTTTAACGCAAGGTTCAATCTATGCTAAAAGAAACATTATTGGCGATACCACAATCGTCCAACATTTCAAGCGCAAGACATTAAAAG
Source organism: Bacteroidales bacterium (assembly GCA_965662645.1). GTDB lineage: Bacteria > Bacteroidota > Bacteroidia > Bacteroidales > UBA5342 > UBA5342. The sequence goes on along the minus strand of CBFIII010000070.1, from coordinate 3,954 downwards.
AATTTCATAAGAAATGGTACCGTCCCGATTTGCAAGGTATTGTAGTTGTGGGAGATTTCGACGCTGCAAAAGTAGAACAACAAATTAAAGAATTGTTTGGTGATATTTCTGCACCCGCTAAAGAGATGGAGCGCATCTATGCAACGATTCCCGATAATACCGCTCCATTGTTTGTCCTTGCTACAGATCCTGAACAGTTAAGTATCAACTTCATTCTTTTAGAAAAACAAAAAGACAGTATCGCTCATCTTGTGGGTAGTACAGCTTATTACAAACACCAAAAGACGCTTAATATTTATCAGCAGATAATGAAGGAACGTTTTCAGCGCATAGTGCAACAAGGCAATCCACCTTTTATAGCAGGTGCTGCGCAATTTGAAGATTTTATTGCCAAAGACAGTAAATCTTATACCATAAATGCGGTGCTTAATCCTAAAGAGATACGACGAGGTATTCAATCGGTATTAGAGGAGAATTATAGGTTGAAACAACATGGATTTTATGAAAGTGAACTGGAGAGGGCTCAAAAGAATTTGATTAAATCACTTGATAACTCTTTTGAAAACAGAGATTTAAAAACGCACGATGCTTGGGCTTTACAAATGCAGCATAACTTTTTGGATCAGAGTCCTATCTTAGACATTGCCACACATATAGAACAGGGCAAAGCCATTATAGCTTCCATTACATTAGAAGATCTTAATAAGGTCATTCCTTCATTAAATGGTGAAAACCAAGTACTCATTCTCACGGCTCCCGAAGAATACAGAGATTCCTTACCAAAGGAGGACGAATTACTAGAAATAATTGATAGTATAAAGACCAGTGAATTTTCGAATATTGAAGAAAGTAATGTTCCCACAGAACTCATTCCTTATTCTTTAGGATCACCAGCCACCATAATAGAAACAAAGAAAAATGAAGCACTTGATGCCTCTGAATATTTGCTGTCAAATGGCGCAAAAGTTATTTATAAACATTCTGATTTGAATAAAAATAAAATGCAGTTTAGAGCCTTTAGTGATGGCGGTTTTTCTTTGGTTGATTTAAAAGATTTGCCTTCTGCTGATATGGCCAATGCCGCGTCAGCGTTTGGTGTGGCCGATTATGATCCTGTAACGCTAAAACAAATTCTTTCAGGGAAAAGTGTGTCCGTTAATACAATGATTGGAGAGATAAGTGAAGAGATGAAAGGCAACTGTAGTCTTGATGATTTTGAAGAAATGTTGCAACTTATCTATTTGAAATTTGAGCAACCTCGATTTGATTCGGTACAATATCAATCTATTATGGACCGTGTGAAAATGCAGTTTACATTTAAAAAGAATAGTCCTGAAATGGCCATTGGGGATTCTGTTATGCAAATTATGACTAATTATAATGAACGTACTCCACTCATTAACGACGCATATATTGAAAGAATAGAATTAGATAAGATTGAAAAAATATACAAAGAGCGCTTCTCTGATGCTTCCGATTTTACGTTTATGTTTGTTGGCAACATAGAAGAAGATCAAGCGATGCCTTTAATAGAACAATATATTGGGACAATTAAAAATAAGGGTAGAAAAGAAGGATGGATAGACCATCATTTTCAGATTCCTTCGGACACCACCATCAAAAGAGTGGCTGTGCAAATGAAAGACCCAAAAGCCATAGTATGTGTAGCATTTCAGAAAGAAGTGCCTTATTCTTACACTATAAAACTTTACAGTGACATTCTTGGTCAGATACTAAAGATGCGTTACCTCAAAATCATCAGAGAGGAAGAGAGTGGTACTTACGGCGTGACATTAAAAATGGATGTGTCGCAATTTCCACGTAATGAAATGAGCTGTGTAATAGCTTTTAACTGCAAACCATCGCGAGTAGATTCTTTGAAGTCTTTTGTTTATAAAGAAATAGATGATTTATTAGCTTATGGGCCCAATGAAGAAGAGAAAGATAAAGTAGTAAAACTCTTTGAAAAGAAACGTAATGAGCAAAAGCAGAATGTCTTCTTTTGGAAAGATGCTCTTTATCAGTATTACTACAATGGCGTAAATATTGACAGTCAGGAAAATTTCTATCAGCCACTCGAGTCGCTGACTTGTGATACGCTAAAAGAAGCAATGGGTACACTATTTAAAGGTGCTGATATTGTGGATCTTATTTTTGAACCTCTTTCTAATGAATAAAAGTATATCCCTTTTAACAATAATTATTGTTGGAATATATTATCCTTGGCTGATTTGTAAAGTTGGTAATAGCTCCAGAGGAGCATCGTGTATATAGCAATAGGCTAGACTGCATAAGATTATTTTACATCATATATTTAGAGAAGTATTAATTATAAACCATTAAAATTAACAAAATGAAAAACTTTTTTGCTTTTAATTTGACAGGGAAAAAAATCTTCCCAATTTGGGTGTTATTCTATATCCTTGTTATTATTCCCTATGCATTTTTATCTTTTAAAATGTCTAATTTTGAACCAGGCTCAACATCCTCATATTATGCGCTCGGTTCAATATTTGCACTGATATTTATTGCTTATCTTTTGATGTTTTATATCATTAAATTGTTAATAGAAGGAGTTGCTTTTAAAGACATTTCAATTATTTTTAGTGGAGAATTCAAGGTCTTTGCAGGCAAATTGCTATTAGGTTGTTTTTTGTCAGTCATTACCTTAGGAATATATCTTCCTTGGTTTGTGAAAAAAATATATTCTTATTTTGTTGAAGAGTCATCTTATAATTCTAACAGCTTACAGTTTAAAGGCACTGGAAGAAAGCTGTTTGTTATTATATTACTGACCTTAATTATTCCTGTGTTTCTCTTGGCTTTTGTTTTGGGAATATTAAGTAGTAATGGAACTATTCCTGCTAATTCTATACCTATAATTCTTTCGTTTACATATTTGATAATTCTTCCTCCTTATCTATACTGTGTCTATAAGTGGATGGTAAATTTCGATTACAAGGGTTATAACATTTCTTGGGAAACGAAATTCTGGAATTCTATTGGGAAAATCTTTCTTGAAATATTTTTAAGTATTATTACTTTAGGTATTTACTTTCCTATGGCATTGATTAAGCTTTATGAATATTTCGTTAGTAAAACTGTTGCGAAATCAGACGAAATTAAAAAGGGGTTTGGATTTGATAAAGACAACTTGAAGGATTTCCTATTCTTCTGGGGACAGATCCTTTTAACAATAATTACTCTTGGAATATATTATCCTTGGTTGATTTGTAATGTTGGTAAGCGATTGATTAATAAAACTTATATTAAGGAATAATTACACTCCCTATCAATAAACATAGTAAAGCCCAACTAAGCTAGGACTCGTAGTACGATCTTACGATCGTGATCTTTCATTAGAGTCTTTGCTTTGTTGGAGCTTGCTTTATAGAGCGAAATAGTTAGACTTTTAGATAAAGTATATTTATATAACGAAATACTTCGCTCCGCTGGAGCTTGTGTTTTGGCGTTCATTATTTTCTATAAACACACAACTCCTCTGGAGTTGTAATACGCAGATATAATGAACCAATTTCTTCAATAAAAGGGATAATACAGTATTTAAGTTAGGTAGAATTCTAAAGGAATGAATGAAAAATTATAAGTGTATTATTATTAGAATGAATTGTAAACTTGCTCCAGCGGAGCATAGTGTTTATAGCAATGTGTTAAATATCAAATAGAAGCTCCAGCGGAGCGAAGTGAAAAGTGAGGATATTATGGCAAATACATTTACACAAATTTATATACAAGTTTTGTTATTTAGAATGGACGATTTAAGATTGTTAAATCAGAGTGTCTGTATGTGATTTTCACTTGGTTTATAGAGCGAAATAGTTAGACTTTTAGATAAAGTATATTTATATAACGAAATACTTCGCTCCGCTGATAAAGCCATATGGCTAAACAAGTAATTATTCATAATTTTTATACTAAATATTAAACCTGCTT
>CBFIII010000069.1:0-18127 GCA_965662645.1 Bacteroidales bacterium | reverse complement strand
GTCCGAGTTTTCAAAAATTTAGCGAAATGAAAGTGTCCCGATAGCTATCGGGATAGCATATTTTCTCAAGCGGCGGCGTTTTTGCTTCCTTTTTGCGCTGTTGCAAAAAGGAAGTGCAGGGTATGGGGCTGCATAAGCCCCAAACGAAAAACATATCTGATTACACACAGTATATGACATAAAGCCTACTTTTTACTATATTCGCCATTCAAGGCAAACAAAGCAAACATGAAAATCACAAAAACCAATAAAAGACTAGGAATCATCTTTATATCACTAACAGCTATTGTCCTACTTGCACTTTACCCCTTACCAGCACAAACGCCCATCCACTATTACGATAGGGAAAGTGGCGTGCTTAAAACGGAAAAAGTGGCTGCAGAAAAGTGGTTGGTTTGGCTGTATAACAATCCAATAGGCAAAGCAACATTAGGAACACTCGCAAAAAGGAAGATGATGTCGTCTATTTATGGCAAAATGATGGATAGTCCTTCATCGAAAAAAAAGATACAGCCTTTTGTTGACGCATTTGATATCGACATGAACGCCGCACAAAAGGAAGAGTTCAGCTCTTTCAACGACTTCTTTACCCGAAAACTAAAGTCTGATGCTAGAGCCATAGATACCACCTCAACAGTTGTAGCATCACCTGCCGATGGAAAATTATTGGCCTATGCCGATATCACCAACAGCGATTTTATCATCAAAGGATACCGTTTCAATGTTTTATCATTTTTGAATAATGCCGATCTTGCTCAAGATTACCTTAATGGCTCCTTAGTGATCGTGCGACTTGCGCCCTCCGATTACCACCGTTTTCATTTTCCCATTAGCGGAAGCGTATCATCCAACACTCACATTGACGGTGATTATTATTCTGTTAATCCTCTTGCTTTGCGCCAAAAGGCTGAAATATTATGCCTGAACAAAAGAGAATATACCATCATTAAAAACCCTTTGTATGGTGATGTTGTGATGGCCGAAGTAGGTGCCACCATGGTAGGAAGCATCATACAGACTTATAGCGGCGGTTTTGTAAACAAAGGAGACGAAAAAGGCTATTTCAAATTCGGCGGATCCACCGTAGTATTGCTATTTCAAAAAGATAAAATTCGCATCAATAACGATTTGTTAACTCATTCATTAAAGGGCTATGAAACAGCTATCAAAGAAGGAGAAAGCATTGGAATCTCATTAATGACACCCTAATTTCAAAAGTTACCTCTTACAGCTCGACTCATAACCAATGTAAATCAACAAGTTACAAAAACCAACCCTCTACCACCATTACCTTACAATCGACCTATTACACACAACGTGACTTTTATCTCAATCACAGAATTCTTTTTAGCTTATATTTGTATAAACAATTTTCATTAACAGCAAGTTGCTGAAAATAAAGCCCACTATGTGGGATTACAATAAACTAAAAATTACTCAAATGAAAAAAATCACCACAATAATCGTCATCCTTTGTTTTTCTCTTTATGCAAGTGCTCAAACAAATTATATTAAAAATTCTGAAACACAAATATTAATTGATGGAATAGCCATCAATGTTATTTCGTCAGAATTGTTTGGTAACACAGAAGACGTTCAAGACGAATGGAAATCTTATATTAAAGATCAGTTGGACGCCAATATGAAAGAAAAAGATGGCGTTTTCACGCTGAAAGAAGTTCAAGTTAATAATATCATCAATAAACGAGCGGATCTCCTCGCCTACATTTATGCGTATAACAACAAAGTTTCTTTCAATTTTACGTTGAAATTAGGTTATGACATTTATTTAAACTCAACAGATTACCCCGAAGAATTTACGAAAGCGAATGCTTTTGTGACGCGTTTTATCTCTCTTTATTATACGGAGTATTTACCTAAAAAAATAAAAGATTTAAACAAGGCACAAACGAACTTAGAAAGACAGCTGAAAAAATCGAATAGGATTATTAAGAAATCGAAAAAGAACAACAGCAAGTTATTAAACAAAAACAACAATCCTAAGCCCAAAACAAATCTGGAAGTCAATAAGGGGAAAATGAACATGAACACCTCAACCATTGAATCAAGAAAGATACTCAATGCGGACATTACACCTAAAATAGAATCTTTAAAAGCTAAAATCAACACGTTTGAAATCATTCTTAAAAATGCTGAGATGCTATTAAAAGTACATGAAGTAAATAGTGAGAATTAATAAGGCATTGTAACAATACAGCCCTTATCTATTTACAGATGAATAAATTCACTAAAAAATCATCACTGAATATGGCACAATTAATTTTATTAAGACACGGAGAATCGGTTTGGAATAAAAAGAATGTATTCACAGGCTGGGTGGATGTGCCTCTATCAAAAAATGGCATCAAAGAAGCCATAAAAGCGGGAGAAGAGTTAGCTCATATCCATTTTGATGTGGTATTTACTTCTGTTCAAGTGCGAGCTATAGAAACAGCTATGCTTGCACTTGCGCAAAGTGAAAATGATAAAAGTCCTGTCGTCATACATGCCGAAGGTAAAATGAAAGAATGGACCGTCATTTATAATAAAGAAATGGCTGAAGATATGATTCCTGTTTATTCCGATTGGCATCTGAACGAACGTTATTATGGCGAATTACAAGGAAAAAACAAAGCGGAAACAGCCAAGGAATACGGCGAAGAACAAGTCCACCAATGGCGCAGAAGTTATGCCACGCCACCTCCTCATGGAGAATGCTTACAAGACACGGCAGAACGCACCATTCCCTTCTTTAAGCAAAGTATTTTACCGCAATTAAAACAGGGACACAACGTTTTGATTTCAGCACATGGCAACAGCCTTCGTTCTATTATTATGCACATTGAAAAGCTGACGAAAGAAGAAATCCTCGAAGTAGAAATACCAACAGGAAACCCTCTTTTTTATAATTTCAATAATGAAGAAATTGAAAAAGCAATACAATAGAAAAGATGATAAGATTACTAGCTGTGACTAATGATAATATCATCAAACATTATAACTGGGTGCTTGGTTGATTTCTCCTTTTGGAACTGTAATAATACAGCATATTTTTAATTCATTTAAATTATCGCTTTATTTGATATACGAAAAACATTAGGTCTTGAAAACTGAAACTATACATATAAAAGGAATGATATGTAGCAGCTGTCAGAGCTTGATTCGCCTTATACTTGAGGCAGAGGGAATTAAGTTCAATCGCTTGCAGATAGGTAGTGCAGATATTCTTTTTGATGAACAGTTGCATTCAATCGCAGATATTGAAATCTTACTTGCTCCTCATGGTTTTACCCTTATAAAGACCAATGAAGAACTGTTGGTAGATAAAATAAAGCATACTGTAATAGATCTTATTTATCATATGAATAATATGAATTCTATCGTTCAGAAGTCTGAGTATTTGGTTGAAATGCTTAATATGAACTACGATAAGATATCACGTGAATTTCGTAAACACGAGGCTATTACTTTAGAGAAATACATTATTAGAGTCAAGATTGAACGTATCAAAGAGCTTTTAGAGAATAATAACTATACTCTTTCGGAGATAGCTTATATTATGGACTATAGCAGTGTTCAGCACCTCTCGTCCCAGTTCAAGAAAGTAACAGGCACTACTGTCAGCGATTATAAAAATTGTGAAAGCTGTGGTCGCATCCCACTAGATCAATTGTGTGACATTTAGCACCTAAAACATATAGCACTATGGTAATCAACAGTATGAATAGGATGTTTAAAGGAACTTTAATCATTATTTCATGATTTGACAGCTTGATTTATACGACCTATAAATCTCGCTATAGGACTTGATAAGTGACTATATAAACTCCTCTTTTAGATTATCTTACCTCTCTTTTTGCTTTATTTATTTTCTTATTTTTCTAAATTCTATAAACTTTAGTCAAAATTGTATGATAAATGCAGAATCGTCCTACGCTATATTTGCATCATACTAATCACACCTACAAATATCCTATCATTATGAATTTAAAAAAGAACATTACCATCAGTGAAAATGGCTTTTTATTTGATGGTACCACTGGTGATTCCTACTCTGTTAATGCTACAGCAACAGAAATGATGCAACTCATCAAAGCCGGTAAGAGCGAAGAAGAGATCTGTGCTCATATCGTTAGCAAATTTGAGGTAGAACCTTTTATGGTAGAACGTCACTATTTTGAATTTACCAACCTACTTCAACATCTAGGCCTTATTAATTAGGATGTTGTTGTTGGAAGTTAGATATAAAGCATAACTTATTAAATGACAATAAGATGAAGAAAAAAATAACCATTGCAATTACTGGACTTAATAATACCGACAATCCAGGACCGGGTGTCCCTGTAATTCGCGGTCTTAGAGAATCGGAAATATACGATGTCCGCATTATAGGTCTCGTTTATGAGAATCTAGAACCGGGTATTTATATGGATGGAATAGTAGATAAAGCCTACCTCATTCCATATCCATCTTCTGGGAAAGAAGTCGTTTGGGATCGTATTATGGAAATTCATGAACGTGAAAATCTTGATGTCATCTTTCCCAACTTTGATGCTGAACTCTTTACTTTTATGCTTCTGGAAAATGATCTAAAAGCAAAAGGTATTCATATGTTTCTCCCTACTGAAAAGCAGTTTGAAGAGCGTCAAAAGGCTAATCTTAATACTTATGGAGAAAAATATGGTATTAATATTCCTAAAAGCATTGCACTTGGCAGCCTTAATGAGGTGGCAAAGCTTAAAGATGAACTTGATTTCCCCGTATTGGTAAAAGGTAAATACTACGATGCTTATGTTGCTTATAACACGGATCAAATCATCACTCATTATAATAAAATATCATCCAAGTGGGGATTGCCTGTTATTATTCAGGAGTTTATTAAAGGCACTGAAGTTAATGTGGTAGCCTTGGGTGATGGAAATGGTAATACTATTGGCGCTGTACCTATGCGCAAACAATATATTACTGACAAGGGAAAAGCGTGGGGAGGCATTGTGATAAATGATGAAAAACTACTTAAAATAACCCGAGATTTGATCAGTAAAACCAAGTGGCGCGGAGGTATGGAACTTGAACTTATTCTGACGTCTAAAGGGGAATATTATCTTATAGAAATCAACCCTCGCCTACCAGCATGGGTGTATCTAGCAGTTGGCGCGGGACAAAACCTTCCAGAGGCAATGGTAACTTTAGCTCTCGGAGAAGAAATGATTCCTTATGATAGCTACAAGTCAGGAACAATGTTTATCCGCTACAGTTATGATTTGATTAAGAATATTAGCGACTTTGAGAAAATATCCATTTTTGGTGAACTGTAAAACTATTTTACGATGAAAAAAACAACTTTATATCTTTTACTATTGTTAGTTGGCTTGTCGGTTCAAGCTACTATCACGCCAGAAAAAACATATAATTATATCTGTTCATCAACAATGCTTAATGAAACAGATTCTAAATTGTTTGCAATGGATGCCACTCTAAATAAGTGTCGTATATATAATACTGACCACAGTATTTATAAAACAATTAGTCTCACCATTCCTAGTGGCATGTACTTGTATGATATTCGTTTCGTTACAGAAAACTTATTTGATTTAGATGCAGGTATAGAGCTCCTATATGTTTATTATGAATATGTTGTAACCGATGCTACTACAGGAGATGGTTATTATAAATATTACACTAAAGCCATAGAGGAAGATGGTACCGAAATTTTTCTTGTTGAAGGAGGATTATATTCCTATATGTACCGCACTAATGTTACAGATTATAGAATGTTCATCTATTCTTATGACTATTCTAGCTGGCCTTATGACATGAAAACGAGTATCTTTAAATTATCAGGATATCCTTACTTATTAAAGAGTGATGAAATAAGTTCTAAGTCTGCGCGTATTGGTGATGCCTATCCTAACCCTGCAAGTAATTTTGTAACCGTTGACTATTCTTTACCTGAGGGGGTAAGTGCAGCTAGTCTTAAGATTTATACTATGAACGGTAGTCTAATAAAAAGCTACAATGTTGATAAAACCTTTAAATCTTTGCGCCTTGATGCTGCCACATTATTACCAGGCTCCTATCTTTATAATATAGAGTCTGAAGGACAAAGAAGCAAATCTAAACAGCTAATAATAAAATAAATACATCTGCATATTAAAATAATGTAAAGTATTCGTAATCTCAATATGAGTAAAACGAGTTTATTCTTTAACCCTTTTACACGTGATGGAATTGAGCAGTTAAACAGTTAGTGTTATTATTCAGTACTAAAAACAAATATTATGGCAAAGTTAATATATCAGAAACCCGTTATAAGCAAAATCAATGCAGGTGTTCCGGACAAATTTGGAATGCCTAGCAGAGTTCGTGAAATAAGTCATATTGATGGCGTTAAAATAGAAGAAATCACCGCTGAATTTGGTTCTCCTGCTTTTGTGGTGTCAGAACGTACTATACGGGACACCTATCAGGATGTATATCGTGCTTTTTCTACGCGTTACCCTAAAGTGCAATTTGCATGGTCTTACAAGACTAACTATCTGGATGCGGTCTGTAATGTATTTCATGATTTAGGATCTTGGGCTGAAGTAGTTTCTATGTTTGAATATGAGAAAGCTTTGAAAAACGGCGTTTCAGGTAAGCACATTCTCTTTAACGGCCCAGATAAGTCAAAAGAAGACTTAGCCATTGCGGTAGAGAATGGATCCTACATTCATATTGATCATTTTGATGAATTGTACAACCTTATTGAGGTCACTCAAAATTCTGATAAAAAAGCGAATGTAGCTATCCGTATCAATATGGATACGGGGATATATCCACAGTGGGATCGTTTTGGTTTTAATTACGAAAATGGTGAAGCTTGGACTGCCATTACCCGCATAATGTTACAGAAGAACCTTAAATTGGTAGGACTTCATACGCATATTGGTACTTACATTACATTGCCTAGTGGTTATGGAACAGCAGCGAGTAAGATGTCTTATCTTATGTTAGAGATCAAAAAGAAGTTTAACCATACTTTAAATTATCTTGATTTAGGTGGTGGTTTTGCGTCTAAAAACACACTAAAAGGGGCTTATCTACCTGGTCGTGATACTTGTCCTTCTTTTGATAAATATGCTGAAGCAATTACAGATGCCATACTTTCTTCAGGTCTTGATATTAATGAATTACCGACATTGTTCTTAGAGACTGGTCGTGCCATGATTGATGATGCTGGCTACCTGATTGGACAAGTGATAGCTAACAAGCGACTATCTGATGGACGAAAAGCATTGGTGTTAGATATGGGAATCAATAACTTATTTACTTCATTCTGGTACAATCATGATGTCTATCCGGCTCATATAAATACACAAGTAATGGAGAATACTACTATTTATGGTCCTTTATGTATGAACATTGATGTGATACGTGATGCTGTGCAATTTCCACCTATGGAATGTGGTGACCATGTTGTGATTGAGCGAGTAGGTGCTTATAATATGACACAGTGGATGCAGTTTATTACTTATCGCCCCAATGTGGTATTGATTGATACAGATCAAAAGATGCATCTCATTCGCAAAAAGGAAAGTCTTGAGACCTTCAAAACTCAAGAAGACACACCTTATAATGCTTAGTTGTAAATTTTGAAGAATTGTGATGTGCTTAATTTATTATCTTAAGAGTTCTGTTTCTACCAGACGTGTAACTTATACATAATGGCTTATGATGAAGTGTAAAATCAACCTATCAGACCTAAAAACAGCGGTGTTAAACAGCTATTCACAGGTATTTTTTTCTTCAAATACAGTATTGGCGAGTATCTTACTGTTGGTCAGCTTTTTTGATTATACTGCAGGCATCAGTGGATTGTTGGCTGTCATGGTTGGTATTTTTCTGGCTCAGACTATGGATATGGACAAGGCATCGATTCGTCTTGGTATGTTTAGTTTCAATAATCTGCTGGTCGGTTTAGGTATTGGTTTATATTTTCAGCTCTCCATTATTTTGTTGATTGTCGTAGTTTTTGCGTCTGTACTCACATCATTTTTCACCATTACTTTGCAAGGGGTTTTAGGGAAGTATAAATTGCCTTATCTTAGTATTCCTTTTTTGTTTGCTATATGGATTAGTTTAATGGCCACAGTCAACTTCGGTGCTCTAGGTCTTAGCCTTCGTGGTATTTATACTCAGAATGAGATTTATGCTTTTGGTGGATTACCACTACTTGAGTTTTTTAAAAATATAGAAACTGGCATGCCACTAGTTGTTCTCACTTATCTCAAATCTCTAGGTGCTATCTTTTTTCAGTACAATGTGTTAGCAGGCATTCTTATTAGTCTTGGTTTACTCTATTATTCGCGTATTATTTTCTCTTTATCAATCTTTGGTTTTGCAACAGCAGTATTGGTTTACAAGCTCTTCGGTATTGACATTAGTCAGTTGAGCTATAGCTACATAGGCTTCAACTACATCCTAACTTCCATTGCTATTGGAGGTTATTTTTTACTGCCCAACACTTATTCATATTTGGCATCCTTACTCATATTACCAATGGTGATATTGATGTCTTTTGGACTTGATCGTGTTTTCCAAGTATTTCAGTTGTCTATCTACTCATTACCATTCAATATATTGGTAATTATGTTTTTATACACACTACGATTTCGCATGCATCGGCCTACACATTTGTTGGAGATTTTGGTACAACAGAAGACACCAGAGAAGAATGTTTACCTTCAGAGTAACTCAGTTAATCGGATGCGATCGGCAGGTATTGTGTCAATTTCATTACCATTTATGGGAAAATGGACGGTCAACCAAGGTTATGATGGAGAATATACGCACAAGGACGATTGGCGTCATGGTTTAGATTTTGTTCTTACAGATGGCAGTACTAAGGAATACCTTGGTGAGGGATTAGTAGTCGAAGATTATTACTGTTACGGAAAGAATATAATAGCTCCTGCTGATGGTTATGTAGTTGATATTATTGAAACAATCGATGATAATATAGTGGGCGAAATGGACATGATACATAACTGGGGAAACACAGTTGTTATACAGCATTTATATGGTTTATGTTCACAAATGAGTCATATTAAGAAAGGCTCTATTGAGGTCAAAAAAGGCGATTTTGTACAAAAGGGACAATACATAGCCAAAGTGGGAAACTCTGGTCGATCACCCTACCCACACTTACATTTTCAGATTCAATCTGCCCCTATAGTCGGAGCTGCAACCTTGGATTACCCATTGAGTAATTACATTGTTTATCAGAAGAACGAAAGTTATTATCATGCTCACGGCACGCCAGAAGAGGGAGAATTAATGAGTAATGTGGTTCCTACACCTATTGTTGCTAATGCGTTTAATTTCATGCCAGGACAACAGCTGACTTTTAAGATCAGTTATCCTTCGGGGCGTGATAAAGTCTATCGTCACCTTGATGAAGAATATACCTTTGAAGTAAAGACAGACATCTACAAGAATCTCTATTTCGAATGTAAGAATACAGGTTTTAAAGCTTGGTTTTCTACTGATGGTCAATTATTTAGCTTTTCAAATTATAATGGAGACAAAAATTCATTCCTATTCTACTTTATGTTATCCTTGTTTAAGGTAGAATTAGCTTACTCTGAAGACATTATAGTAAAGGATGAAATACCTACTCATTTTACATTTTCAGGAATGCGTTTATTATTGCAGGATTTTGCAGCACCATTCAAGCGCTATTTGAAATCTTATTTTTATATGAAATATGAGCACATTGATGACGAATTATCTCCAGAGAAAGTATTGGTAAATACAGAAATTGTATCTGCACAAGGCAGTAAGCCATTGAATCACTATCGCTTTGATATTACTATTGATAATAAAGGAATTCAAAAGATAGATGTGAATATGAGGAGTCATTATTTTCAGGCTATATGCACTAAACAAGGACATTGATGTTGAAGAAAATTACGGTAAAATTAGGTATCATTTTGTTGGGCATCAATGTATTTATAAACGTTGCTGGACAAGGCAGGTATGATTATCATACCGATACGCTGACCTATAGTCAGTATTTGTCAGCCGATTGGGAAGCTTTGTATGACAGTGTAAAAGTGGCAGAAAAAGAAGGTATCGATTTTTATTATCTTCAATTGCGTGTGGCTTTTGCGGCGTTTCACACCCAACGTTACGCGCGTGCAGAAGATTACTTTAATAGTGCAGAAAGTCTTCAAGCTGCTAGTGATCTTATTAATGAATACCATTATTTATCAACACTGTATGCAGGACATCGTTTAGCGATGATCGAACGTTATGCCCACCTTTCGGTGGAAGCCAAAAATCGCTATAAGAATCCAAAGCGAAAGGCTGTAGAAACGCTTACTGTAGAGAGTGGTTTTAACAATAATGCTAACTTTAAAGATTTACAAAAAACAGAAATTGACAATGGATATAAGGTTTATGGAGAACGTGTTTTGCTTAAAAACCTAAGTTATAATGGACTGAAGATGAGTCACGGCATTTTGCCTTGGTTGACACTTAACCACGAATTTCAATGGCTACATTTGAATAAAGAACAGCAGATTTATGCTACAGAATATGGCACATCTTCAACGATAAACAAGTCCTATCCTATAAGCACAGAACAACAGCAGTATCATATTAATGGTGTCATTAACATCAAGGATAAGCTATTTATCACGCCTGCATTTTCTTACGTTAATTTTAAATCAGAATTTGTAGAAGTAAAATATACGGATGAAGGACTTTATGAATTCAATGATAAGTCCATTTCTGATCATCAGCAACTATATGCTCTCAAATTGAGTTATGTATCTCAAAATCTAGAGATTTCATCACATTCTAATTATTTCTGGGATCAGCATTTTGAGCGTTGGCAAATGGGCTTGGCAAGTAGGTATTACTTGAAACGGGATAAGTCACAGTACGTTTCTGCGACTTTTGATATGCTTAATGATAAAAAGAATGAATGGACTAATGTTTGGTCATTACATTACGGATTTAAACTGCAAAAAACTTGGGTAGAACTTAATCATACTGCAGGGGATTTGCATAACTTTACAGAGTCCAATGGCGAAATCATCTATAACACATACGAGAATATTGAATCGAAAACTGGGGCGAATGTAAGTTTCCCTATCGGTTTAGATCATCTCTGGCTATCATTTTATTATCGTTATATAACATACGCATCGGTCTATTCTTATATCGATGATGAATTAGTACTGAAAAAAGATAATTTTAATCATAATAATCATTCAATAACAGGAGGTTTAACATGGTATTTTTAAGAACTAAATTGGTGTTATTGCTATTCATAAGCAGTGTTTTTTTATCTCAAGCTCAAGATCGAACGCTCTTGCAATCTGCTTTTATTGAAAGTTTTACATTAGAAAATGCCGCTAATTATAGTAAGGCTGCAGCAACTCTGTTAACTCAATATGGAGAAAGTAGTTATGAAATGAATCTACGATTAGGATGGCTGTACTATAAGGCTGAAGATCTAAAAGCTTCAAATAAGTATTACGCTATAGCGATAAAGCTTATGCCTTATGCTGTGGAAGCTAAATTGGGAGCTACACTACCACAGGCAGCACTTAATGAATGGGATGCCGTTTTGCAACTCTATAAGGATGTTTTAAGTATTGATAAAAAGAATAATGTAGCATTATATAATGCGGGGCTCATCTATTATAATCGCAGTAACTTTGGTGAAGCTTACGAGCTTTTCAAGGAATTAAATAACCTTTATCCAACGGACTATAGCGCTTTATTAATGCATGGATGGTCCGCACTAAAACTAGGAAAAACACGAGAATCTAAAGTGCTATTTAATAGCCTTTTATTATTTTATCCTAACGATGCTTCGGCTCAGGAGGCTCTGGAATTATTAAAGTAGTTGCATTCTACCAGCTGAAAAGGCTTGCTATCTATGTCATGTCAAGTTCTCAGTTCTAATTTTATAGGGCTAATACTATTAACTTAATGGTTACTATACCACTGTTCCTTCTAACTCCCAACAAGAATACTAATAAAGAGTTATGAGTAGAATTTCTTCCAGTAAAAAATAGAAGGTAAAAGCTAAAGTTAACTCAATTTATCTTATCAATATTCCCCCTCTGAAGTCCAATTTTTTGGCACAAATAGAAATCCAGATATGCTAATTCACTTGATGTGAAAAAAGTTGTTTTAAAATTCTCCAACTTCGGACATGATCACTGAACATTATAGAATGTATTCATCCTTTTTATGTTTTATTCTTAAAACAGACTTCCCCCCCATCCTTTCTTAATTTAATAGAATGAAACACCTTGCATTCATCTGTTTTATTTATACTTTTGGCAATGAGAGCATTCACGAATGTGGATTAATCAATACAACTCAGCAATTATGAGGACTTTTTTGTCTTTCCTTTGATAAATGCAATGAAAGTCACCTTCTGGTACATGAAATATATACGCAATATTGCGGGGATAAACATGTTGTAGCCAATTAAAATGAGATACGCAGAAAATAAAAACGGAAAACGGATTCAAGTTTCAAATTCTTGTGAAGAAGCTATCTGTCCGCATTGTGGAGAAACTGTTGTTGGACGTATATATAAAGAAGGAACAGATTATTGGAAACATCGAAATAAGAAAGAATGTGATAGCTGGTATGAACCAACCACAGATTGGCATATCAAATGGCAAAACTTCTTTCCAGAAGAACAACAAGAAGTCACACTTTATGATGAAAAAACAAATATCACTCATCGAGCGGACGTATGCACAAATAATGGCTTTGTGATAGAAGTTCAAAACTCTCCGATTAGCGTTGATGAAATAGCACAGAGAGAAACGTTTTATGGTAGGAAAGGTATGGTGTGGATTCTTAATGGAGAAAACCTCTTAAAAAAATCAAATATTGTTTACAACGAAATTAGAAAGGTAGCTTCTGTTGACTTTAGTTTACCTGATTACTTGCCTGAAATAAAAGAATATCGCTTTGATTACATATCGCAAGAGTTATATGAATCCAAAGTTTTTAATCAAATAGCTAAACACCCAAATTACAATTTTATTGACAATCCTAATGGAAACAATTTTAGTATTCAATTCTATGATGAAATTAAGTTTGATGTGTTAATTGATTTGTTAAGAGACTCATTATACAATATCACAAATAAATTGTTTGGCTTAAAAAATTGCAAGTCAATTATGAATAAAATAATCATAACACACAATTACATTGATAAAGATTATTTTAAAAACGTTAAATTATCAAAAAAGTATTGGCGGAAATTTATTGACTTAATGAAACATCCAGTTTATATCGACAATCTAAATGGAATAAGTGATGATTACATTTACTTCTATCAAGCTAATTCTATTATTAAGAAAGATGAGTTTATACGAAAATTAAAAAATGAATAATAACAGGCTACAACAATTAGCTTTCAATGTTGAGTTACTTGCATACTCAACACATTGAAGCTAGTGTTGAACAATTATGCTAACATAATCACAAACACCATAAAAATAAACCCTCGTGAGTAAACTCCCGCTACCAGATAATCGTCTAACCTTCAAAGATTTTCACTATAGTATTTTCAATCGCTTTTTTATGAGCTCCAATCGTTATTGGGATCGGGTATTTTACTCATTCTTGCCTTTATTTTATCTTTTACGTTGCATACTAGTAAGATGGATATAAAACTGTAATAAACGCTACAGATGCAACTTAAATAAAGCCTACGCTTGTCTAATCAGAATAAGGAAACAATATCCGACGCTGTTTTATCATTGACAAGTGGGTTATTATTAATAACTTTGTAGCGCTGATTGTATAATAAGAGCCCCCGATAGGCATCGGGGCAGGCTGTGTGATGGGAGACTATCAAGCACGGCGGTTGCTGAGCACAGTCGAAGTATTCTGTGAGAGGCTTAGGGAGAGACTCCCTTTGCCTACTCGATAGCAATCGTTGTGTGTCAGCTAAAAATAGCGACTCCATAATGAAAAGATACGCAAAACATAATCTAGAAACGGTAAATCCGAAGGATTATAAATTGATAAATACTAACATTAACAAGATGAAAAAACATTCACTATTAGCATTATTATCATTACTCTTGATGACATCTTGCTCAACATATTATCTTACAACAAAAAGTCTAGAAGATCAATTAAAAGCAATTGACCCTAACAAGATTGAGGATAATTATGATTTCAGACTAGGACTGATCGGTGTCGCATTAAAAGGAGAAAAGAACTTTTACAATGGAATTGATCAGGTAAAATGTACCGATAAGAATGGAGAGGAAAAGAATATTACTGTTACGACAAATACAGGAATTCGATTAACGGATAAAACTGGAAAAAAGCAATCATTATATTTTGATTCGCTTTTTTTGAGAGATAGCTTAGTTTATGGAAGTAAGTCTCATTTTATAACATTGACTGTTGACCCAATTAACCTGAAAAATCTAACAAAAATTGAAATTCAATAATAAGTTAACTAAGTATTCTTAATACATCTAAAAATAGACAAAGCTCATAAAGTTAAATAAAATAAAGCCGAACACACAACACGCTAAATAGATAATGTGGCGATGCAGCTGTCACACAATCTTTAGCAATTTCTAGCAGCACGCCAAATCATAGATTTACGAACAAATATTACATTTTTACGAAGATTCGTGATTACTGTAGTTAACAACTTATTAACTTGAAAATCATTCTGCAAATCTCGAAATTCTATGCAACCTTTTATATTTAAAACACATCTTTAGTGTGAAGTTTGTTTTAAACTAAATCGTAAAAAAACAGATGTATAAATATAAAAGGTTAGAAATATGAAAAAGATTGGATTTTTGTTTTTTGTTCTACAAATGATTTTACTTTCCTCTTGTGAAGACAAAATAGAATATGCTGCAAATGTGTCAGTAATAAATAATGCAAAAACAAAAGTTGAAAATTTCGATTTCGAATTAGAAGGTGTGTGTTTCTTTAAAACAATAGAATCATTAGATACTTCTGATGTTGAAACTTTCACTGCTAATTGGATAGGAGAAAGCTGGGGCATAGGCGGAGGTATGGAAAACAGATATCCTTTTATAGTAATAACATATTCTATTGACAGTTCAGATTTTAGTGTTGAAAATGAAGAGGGAGCACAAATTGATAGTTATAATAACTATTATTCTGAGAAGACAATAACAAAAGGAGACTCTGCAATAATAACAATTACTGACAACGGATACAAAATCGAAATCATCCAAACAACTAAAGACTAACAGCTTAGCACAACCCCACCTTTTCACAGAATACATTCGGTCAGCTCAGCAACCACAGCCGAATATGCTAATAGTGAAGCAAAAACATTTATAATTTTTAAAGTCACACCTAAATTTTAGAACTTATAAAAAAGATTAATGAAATACAACCACTAGCACACGATATAGACAATATTACAACTCCACTACCACACAAACTTTTGAATTTACAAGCAACAAGCCAATTGGTAATTAACAAAGTCTGAATTTTAAAGATCACAGTAAAATCTATGATTTAGTAGTCATTAAATACATTTTACAAACTCAGACACCCCCCACAGATCCGACTAAGTCAATAGAAAATAAACATTTACAACCTCACAGACCACACTATCCATTTATCAATAAAGCTAAACCAGAACATAGCGTAAAATCAAATCTTTAACTCGTGTAAACGAGGAGCCTTTACAAACAAGTTGACGCATTACTGAAAAATGACTACTTTTAGTAGTTATAAATTTAAAATGCTGTAAATCTAATTGTAATAGACATCTTTCAGACTTATACTGAATCTTCAAATTTTGATATTATGGAAATTAAAAAACCCACATACGAGGAGTTGGAAGTAGAAGTTAACAGGCTTCGCAAACTGCAAGAAAGCAACTTGCATTCTAATGATGCAAAAGGTCTTGAAATAACGAAACAAGAACAAGCAAAGCAGACACTTCGAGTAAGTGAGGCTAGATATCGGGGTTTGTTACAGAATATCGAAGCAGGGATAATCGTTCATGCGCCAGATTCTTCTGTTGTAATGAATAATTCAAGAGCAGCAGAATTATTAGGGTTAAGCGATGACCAAATGAAAGGCATAACTGCAATTGATCCAGCATGGGAATTTACAAGCGCCAACAAAACCCCTTTACTTCCTGAAGAGTACCCTGTTAGTCTCATTGCAACAAATAAAAAGTCTATCAAAAATAAAATCTTTGGCATTCACCATTCTGGTAAAAATCATATTGTTTGGGTTATTGTCAATGGATTTCCTGTGCTAAATAATAAGGGTGAAATAACAGAAATAGTCATTAGTTTTATTGATATCTCTGAGCGAAAAAAAGCTGAGAAATCATTAAGAGCGAGCAAAGATGCGCTCGAAAACTTAACCAATTCCTTAACAGATATTGTTTTTTCGGTAAAAATGCCCGAGCGCGTGATTGAGTGGTGTAATAACAGTATTCAGACCTTAGAATACGAGCCCGACGAAATTATTGGACAAACAACAGCATTCCTTTATATCGATGAAGAGAATTATTTGGATTTTGCCATCAAGCTACAGCAGTCATTAGAAGAAGGCCAAGCTGTTTTTATAACAGAACAACTATTTAAAAAGAAAAATGGAGAAATATTTTCAGCCGAAGTAAGGGTTACTTGCGATTTAGAAGATGGAAAAATGGTACGCGCCACAAGCGTTATTCGCAATATTACCGAACAAAAAGAAAACGTTGAGGATTTAAAAAATGAAAAAAAGTTTTTAGAAACTGTTTTCGATAGTATCACCGATGGCATAGTTTCGTGCGACGCTAATGGTGTTCTTAATCGCTTTAATCAAGCAACAAAAAAATTTCATGGATTACCTGACATCCCGATTGCTGCTGATAGTTGGGCTGTGCATTACGATATGTTTTTCCCCGATGGTAAAACACCGATGCAAAAAAAAGATGTTCCTCTATTTAGAGCATTGACTGAGGGAATTGTCCAAAATGTTGAAATGATGATCATTCCTAAAAATGGCAAAAAGCGTTTGCTGGTTTCCAACGGAAAGGTATTAAAAGACATTGATGGAAAAACACTGGGAGCTGTAGTAGCCATGCATGATATCACAGAGCAAAGAGAAGTGCAGCAAGAATTAAAAGAAAGCGAAGAAAAATACCGGGCTCTTTTCGATAATGCTCCGCTCTCCTATCAATCCCTCGATGAACAAGGTTTTTTTATCGATATTAATCCGTCGTGGTTACGAACCCTTGGTTACGAGCGCAATGAAGTAATTGGAAAAAATTATGCCGATTTTCTACATCCCGATTGGAAAACTCATTTTGAAAATAACTTCCCAGCATTCAAAAAACGAGGATATGTAAACGATGTACAATTTAAAATTAGACACAAAAAAGGACATTATATCGACATTTCATTCGAAGGATGTATCGGTTATTTGCCCGATGGAAGTTTTAAACAAACCTATTGTGTTTTTCAGGATATAACCGAGCGAAAAAAGGCAGAAGACAAATTGAAAATGTTTAATCGCGTTATTGATCATTCCTTAAATGCTTTTGATATTGTTAACCACAAAGGTGAATTTATATATGTGAATCAAGCTTATGCCGATATGTGGGGATATGAAACCACGCATGAAATTATCGGACTATCTCCAGCCAGTCATTTTGCTGACCAAAACCTAGCAGATCGTATTATTTCAGAAATAAAAAAAAATGGGGAATATATTTCTGAAATAAAAGCAAAGCGAAAAGACGGAAGTATTTTTGATGCGTTGATGTATGCCCGCTTAGACTACGATGAAAACGGTAATGAAATATATCCCACCACTTCTCTCGATATTTCGAAACGTAAACTGGCTGAAGAAAAACTGAAAGAAAACGAAGAGAAATTTCGCACATTCGTAAATACGGCATCCGACTTGATGTGTATCACAAATAAAGACGGGCAATTAACCGATATTAATAAAGCGATGTCCAATGTTTTAGACTATTCAATAGAAGAACTAAAAGAGATGCACATTTCCAATCTCTTAACGGAAGAAGCACTTAAAAACGATTTCAACCCCAATTGGGGTAAATTCATAGCAGACGGAAAAATTA